>NZ_CP121017.1:4127500-4727500 GCF_041468085.1 Tistrella mobilis
CGCAGCGCCTCGGCCACCCTGGCCAGCACCACCACCTCGACGCCGGGGCGCTCCACCGAGTGAGCCGGCCGCTCCTCGCGGAACCATCCCGGACAGACGAGAAAAGCCCCCGCCTGATCACTCAGGCGGGGGCTTTCTTAATCCGCAGGTCGGGTCGGATGCCGGTCAGGCTGCCGCCGCCTCCGGCCTGGTGGTCTCGAAGACCAGCGCGCCGTCACGAACATCCGTCCGCACCGTCGAGCCCTCGGGCAGACGGCCTTCCAGCACCATGCGGGCGAGCGGGTTCTGCACCTCGCGCTGAATGGTCCGCTTCAGCGGCCGGGCACCATAGACCGGGTCATAGCCGGCATCCGCCAGCCAGTCCCGGGCAGCCGGGCTCAGTTCGAAGCCGATCTGACGCTCGGCCAGCCGCTTGACCAGATCGGCGATCTGGATGTCCACGATCCCGCCCATATGTTCACGGCCAAGCCGGTGGAACAGGATGATCTCGTCCAGCCGGTTGAGGAATTCCGGACGGAAAGCCGCGCGAACCACCGCCATCACCTGCGCCCGGACATCTTCGGCCGGGGCACCGGGCTCCTGGCCCGCCAGCACCTCGGCGCCCAGATTGCTGGTCAGGATGATGACCGTGTTGGTGAAGTCGACCGTCCGGCCCTGACCATCGGTCAGCCGGCCGTCATCCAACACCTGCAGCAGAACGTTGAACACGTCCGGATGGGCCTTCTCCACCTCGTCGAACAGGATCACCTGATAAGGCCGCCGACGCACCGCCTCGGTCAGCACACCGCCTTCGTCATACCCGACATAACCCGGAGGAGCGCCGATCAGCCGCGAGACGGCGTGCTTTTCCATGAACTCCGACATGTCGATGCGCAGCAGCGCCGCATCATCGTCGAAAAGGAACTGCGCCAGCGCCTTCGACAGTTCGGTCTTGCCGACACCGGTCGGGCCAAGGAACAGGAAGGAGCCGATCGGCCGGCGGGGATCCTGCAGACCGGCGCGGGCACGCCGCACGGCTTCGGACACTGCCGCCACGGCCTCCGCCTGGCCGATGACCCGCTCACCCAGCACCTGCTCCATGCGCAGCAGCTTGGCGCGTTCGCCTTCCAGCATCTTGTCCACCGGCACACCGGTCCAGCGCGACACGATCGCCGCGATATGGCCGTCGCTCACCGCCTCGTCGAGCAGCCGGCTCTTCACCTGCTCCTCGGCCGCCTTCAGCTTCCGCTCCATCTCAGGGATCCGGCCATAGGCCAGTTCGCCGGCCCTGGCGAGATCGCCCCGCCGCTGGGCATTGGCTAGTTCCAGCCGCAGCTGATCCAGCTCCTCCTTCAGCTTCTGCACATCTTCGAGCCGCCCCTTCTCGGCCTTCCACGAGGCGGTCATGTCGGCAGTCTGCTTCTCCAGCCCGGCAATCTCGCCCTCAAGCTTGACCAGCCGGTCCTTCGACGCCTGATCGCTTTCACGCTTCAGCGCCTCACGCTCGATCTTGAGCTGGATGAGCCGGCGGTCGAGCTCATCGATCGCCTCGGGCTTGCTCTCGATCTCGATGCGCAGCCGGCTCGCCGCCTCGTCGACCAGGTCGATCGCCTTGTCGGGCAGGAAACGGTCGGTGATGTAGCGGTTGGACAGCGTCGCCGCCGCCACCACCGCGGCATCGGTGATCCGCACGCCGTGATGAAGCTCATACCGCTCCTTCAGGCCGCGCAGGATCGAGATGGTCTCGGCCACCGTCGGCTCTTCGACCATCACCGGCTGGAAGCGCCGGGCGAGGGCGGCATCCTTCTCGATATGCTTGCGATACTCGTCAAGCGTGGTGGCACCGATGCAGCGCAGTTCGCCGCGGGCCAGCTTTGGCTTCAGCAGATTGGACGCATCCATCGAGCCTTCGGCCGCGCCGGCCCCGACCAGGGTGTGCAACTCGTCGATGAACAGCACCACTTCGCCCGCCGCCGCATCGATCTCCTGCAGCACGGCGCGCAGCCGCTCTTCGAACTCACCCCGATATTTGGCACCGGCGACCAGCGCCCCCAGATCCAGCGCCAGCACCTTCTTGCTGCGCAGGCTCTCAGGCACGTCGCCATTGATGATCCTGAGTGCCAGCCCCTCGACGATGGCCGTCTTGCCGACGCCGGGCTCACCGATCAGCACAGGGTTGTTCTTGGTGCGGCGGCTGAGCACCTGGATGGTACGCCGGATCTCTTCGTCGCGGCCGATCACCGGGTCGAGCTTGCCGTCCCGGGCCGCCTGGGTGAGGTCGCGGGCATATTTCTTGAGCGCGTCATAGCCCTGCTCCGCCTGTGCGCTGTCGACCTTGCGGCCTTTGCGCATGTCGCGGATCGCAGCTTCAAGAGCCTGGGGCTTCACGCCGGCCGAAGCCAGCGCCTTCTGCGCCTCTGTCCGGTCGACGAGGGCAAGCGCGAGCAGAAGGGTCTCGGCCGCGACATACTCGTCTTCCAGCCGCTTGGCCAGCGCTTCCGCTTCGGCGAACACCCGGCCGGTATCCGGCGCCAGATACAGCTGACCGGCACCGCTGCCTTCAACCTTGGGCAGGCGGGCAAGTGCACGCTCCGCCGCCTCGCGCAGCTTCGCGGGATCGCCGCCCGCAGCCTGCACCAGACCCAGCCCCACGCCCTGCTCGTCATCGACCAGGACCTTCAGAAGATGTTCGGGCGTGAACTGCTGGTGCCCCCGGCCCTGCGCCAGCTGCTGGGCGGCCTGGAGGAAACCTTTTGCCCGATCGGTATAGCTCTCGATATTCATGCCGTGGCGTCCCTCGACGATCGTCCGATGGAATGGCGCACGTCCCTGCATTCGTGGCGACGGCACCGACCGACCTGACCCGGCGATCCTCCGCTGCTGCGGCCGGCCGCCGGGCGGGCCGGTTGCCCCCGGCCCACATCCCATGTGGTGAACCGGCAACAGTCGTGCAAGATCGCCTCGCACCATCTTCACGCATCGCTATGATGCGGATCTGACCTGCCCTTCCAGGAGACCGAGGGATGGCCGACGGCGCCTTGATCGACATCAACCGCTTCCCCGTGAAGAGCCTGTCGGTGGACCGGCTGGCGGAAGCCCGGCTGGAGACCGGTGCCGGCCTGCCCGCCGACCGCCGCTTTGCCTTTGCGAAGATCGGCACCCAGCCCAACCCCTTCCAGCCCGAATGGCGGCCGAAAGCCGCCTTCCATGTGATGGTGACCGAAGCGCGCATGGCGGCGATCGCCTGCCGCTACGACACCGCGACCGATCGCCTGGTGCTGACCCTGCCGGATGGCGAGGCGATCGCCGGACAGGGTGATGATCCGGATTTCGCGATCCGTGCCGGCCAGCTGGTCGCGCGCCATCTGGAACTGGCCCCGGCGAAGGCGCCGATGCTGGTGAAGGCCCGGGCGGGCTCGTTCACCGACAAGGAACGCCAGATGCTTTCGATCACCAATCTGGCAAGCGGCCGGGCACTGGCCCATGCCATGGAACTTGCACCCGACGCCCTGGATCCGCTGCGCTTCCGCAACAACCTGGTCGCCGATTTCGGCGAGCCCTGGATCGAACGCGACCTGATCGGCCGCACGATCGACATCGGCGAGGTGGCTGTCGAGGTGGTGGCGCCGGTCATCCGCTGTGCCGCCACTCATGTCCGCCCTGGCACCGCCATCCGGGATCTGGAGGTCCTGCCGGCTCTCTCTGCCACTCAGGGTCACAAGGAGTTCGGCGTCTTCACCGTGGTGACCCGGCCGGGCACGATTCGCGCCGGCGATGCGATCACGATCCGCTGAGCCTTCCCCGGCAACAACCCGCCCCGAAACACGAACGCCGCCGTCGGGACAACCGACGGCGGCGTTCGTTCAGGCGACAATGACAGCAGACCAGGCTCGTCAGCCGGCCTCACCCTCATCCGCATCGGTCGCCTTGCGGCGGGTGCGGGTGGTGGTGGTCGCACGCTTGCGGACCGGCTTCTCGGCCACCGCGGCACCCTCGGCGGCCGCTGCTTCCGCGGCCGCTGCCATCTCCGCCTTGGTACGGCGGGTACGGCGCGGCTTGGGCGCCTCTGCCTCGCCGGCATCTGCCGGCGCGGCCTCGGCGGTCCTGGTGCTCCGGCGACGCGGCGCGGGAGCCGGCTCGGCCGGCTGATCGGCCGCCGGTGCCGAAGCGGCAGGGGCTGACGCCGCGGGGGCCGGGGTCACGGGTGCCGGGGCGACGGGCGCAGGGGCGACGGGCGCCGGAGCAGCAGGCGCCGGAGCGACCGGCGCAGCGGCAGGCTTTTCAACCGGCATCGGCTTCTCGACCACCGGAGCCGGCGCGGGCTGCTCGACAACCGGCTGCGGTGCCGGCACCGGGGGCAGGTCACCCGCCGGGCGCCGCTCACGCAGCTGCTCGCCACCGAACAGGTCGCTCTCTCCGCCCCGCTCGGTCTCGCGATCCTCGCGGCCCTCGCCACGATTGCCACGACGACCACGACGGCGACGACCGCCACGCTCGTCATCCCGATCACTACGGTCCGGCCGATCACTCCGTTCAGGCCGATCACCACGGTCGCCGCGCTCGGGACGGTCACCGCGCTCGGGCCGGTCGCCACGCTCAGGGCGGTCGCCGCGCTCGGGACGGTCGGCACGCTCAGGGCGCTCACCGCGTTCGGTGCGGTCGCCACGATCGAAACGGTTGCCACGTTCGAAACGGTCACCGCGCTCACGATCACCGCGGTCGAAGCGGTCACCCCGGGCCTGGCGCTCCACCGGTTCCACGGCCTCGTCGTCACCCTCGGCGTCGCCGCTCTCGGTGTCGTCTTCGTCGGACTCGGTTTCCGTTCCCGGACGCGAGAACCGATCCTGGACCGGGATCCGGTCGGTACGGTTTTCGTCCTGGGTGCCGTTCATCAGGCGCAGATAGTGTTCGGCATGCTGCAGGCAGCTTTCCGCCAGCACCCGGTCGCCCGAACTCGACGCATCACGGGCTGCGGCAAGATAGCGGTCGATGACCTGGGACAGGTTGCCCTTGATCTTGCCGGCGGGGCCGTTGCTCTCAAAGATCCGGTTGCGGTTGACCGGCTGCTGCGGCCGGGGGCGGCCGCCGCCGCCACCACCGCCGCCACCCTGCTGCCGTCCCATGCGCGTCCGCTTGGAATTCGGGCCGTTCCTCATGTCAGTCCAAGCCGTCCTATCTGTTCTGTGTTACGGCCGAACGGGCCGTCGATGTGCCAGGTGGCAAATACTTTTGCGCCCTCTCCGCAGGGCTGTCATGACCGGGCCAGAGACCGGAAACCGCCGGCCGATCGCAGGCGACGCAGCCGAAGTCCCGTATCGCTCAGGGCGCCACCGCTGCGGCGTGCCGCGCAGTCACGCAGCGTCCGATGCGGCCCAGATCATTCCTGACGGATGTCGTCAATCCCAGGTCGCCGAAGAGGCGCTCCACATCCCGCGCCTGTCCTCGTCCGACTTCCACACATGCGAACCCGTCGGGGTGCAGCAGGCGTGCAATCACGGGCACCAGGGCCCGATATGCCTCAAGACCATCATCGCCGCCATCAAGGGCAAGATGTGGCTCGTGCCGCGCAACCTCCGGATCCAGGGTCCGGATTTCATTGGTAGGTATATAAGGCGGGTTCGAGACGATCAAGTCGAATACGTGGCCGGGAGCAGCCGAAAGCGCGGTTGCCCAGTCACCGACGATCACCGCCGCCCGGCCGGGCGCGATCCGCGCCAGATTGCCCTGCGCCACCCGCGCGGCCGCCTGGGAACGGTCGACCGCAACCGCGCGAGCCTCGGGCAGTTCGGTGAGCAGAGCCGCCGGCAGACAGCCCGAACCGGTGCCGAGATCCAGAATCCGCCAGGGATGACCACGTCCTCGACCATCGTCATCGACGAAATCCAGCACGGCTTCGATCAGCGTCTCGGTATCGGGCCGGGGGGTCAGCACATCGGCGGTGACATCGACGTCGATGGTCCAGAAGCCACGGGTGCCGAGGATCTGGGAGAGCGGTTCACGGGCGAGCCGGCGCGCAAGCATCGCTTCGGCCGCGCTGCGCGCGCCCGGCGAAACCGGCAGATGGCCACGGGTCAGCAGGCCCGCCGCGTCCAGCCCCGTCACCCGCTCCACGATCAACCGCGCTTCAAGGCCGGCATCCGCGCCGGCGATGTCTGCCAGCCGGACCGTCAGCATCCGACGCAGGGCATCCGCGTCACCGCCGCCTGCCCCGTTCATGCGCCGGTCTCGTCCAGGGCCGCCAGCCGGGCGGCCTGATCCTCGGTCACCAGTGCCTCGATCAGCTCGCCCAGCGCCTCACCCGCCACCACCTTGTCGAGCTTGTAGAGGGTGAGACCGATGCGGTGATCCGTCACCCGGTTCTGCGGGAAGTTGTAGGTTCGGATCCGCTCGGATCGATCGCCCGATCCGACCAGGCCGCGCCGCTCTGCCGCACGTGCCTCGGCCGCCGCATCTCGGGCCTGCTCGAACAGGCGCGCCCGCAGGATCTTGAGCGCCTTGGCCCGGTTCTTGTGCTGGGACCGCTCATCCTGCTGCACCACGACGATGCCGGTCGGCAAATGGGTGATGCGGACCGCGCTGTCGGTGGTGTTGACGTGCTGGCCGCCGGCACCGCTGGACCGGAAAACGTCGATCTTCAGATCCGCCGCGTCGATGGCGATGTCGACCTCTTCCGCCTCGGGAAGGACGGCGACCGTTGCCGCCGATGTGTGGATGCGGCCCTGGGCTTCGGTCTCGGGCACGCGCTGCACACGATGGACACCGCTCTCGAATTTCAGCCGGCCATAGACGCCTGCGCCCTCAATCTCCGCGACGACTTCCCGGAAGCCGCCCAGATCGCTCGCGGTCGCCTGCAGCAGCGAGACCCGCCAGCCGGCCTCCTGGGCGTAGCGCTGGTACATGCGGAAGAGGTCAGCCGCGAACAGGGCCGCCTCCTCACCGCCGGTACCGGCCCGGATTTCAAGGATGGCGCTGCGGTCATCGGCCTCGTCGCGCGGCAGCAGCATCACCCGGACGGAGCGGTCGAGCGCCTGGCATTCGGCTTCCAGGCTGCGGCACTCCTCTTCGGCAAGCGCCCGCATCTCGGCATCGGCAGCCGGGTCGCCGGCCATCGCACGGGTTTCGGCCAGTTCGCGCTCGGCCTCACGCTGCCGGCGCACCGCCTGGGCCAGCTCATCCAGTCCGGCGAATTCACGCGACAGGCGCACATAGTCGCCCGACCCGGCAACGGCCGGGTCGGCGAGCCGCGCCGCCAGTTCCTCATGGCGGCGCAGAACCTGATCGAGCTTGGCCTGAAGCGACATGACCTGAAGGTCAGCCCCGGGCAGCGAGACGATCGACGAGATCGGCCAGCGCCACCTCGGTCTGCGCACCGTCGTCCAGGCTCTTGAGCTTTGCGGCCCCCCGGGCGAGTTCGTCATCGCCGAAGATCACGGCCCGCGCGGCACCGACCCGGTCTGCGCGCTTCATGCGCTTCTTCAGATTGCCGCCATAGCCGAGGTCGACCACGATACCCGCCTTGCGCAGGCGGCGGGCCAGAACCATGGCCTCCGCTTCGGCAGCGGGCCCCAGCGGCACCAGCGCCACCGGCCGGACGGTGGCGGCCGGCGGCTCTGCCAGCAGCGACAGCCGCTCGACGCCGGCCGCCCAGCCGACACCGGGGGTCTCGGCGCCGCCCATCTGGCCGATCAGGCCGTCATAGCGGCCGCCGGCCAGGACCGTGCCCTGGGCACCCAGCCGGTCGGTCACGAATTCAAAGGTTGTGTGGCAGTAATAGTCGAGCCCGCGCACCAGATAGACATTGCGGCGGTAGGGGATGCCCAGCCGGTCGAGCCCGGCCAGCACGGTTGCGAAGAAATCGGCCGCATGGGGCGTCAGATAGTCGTCGAAACGGGGGGCGTTCGCCACCACCTCGCGATCGCCGGCATCCTTGCTGTCCAGCACCCGCAGCGGATTGCGGTGCAGCCGCTCGCGGCTGTCGTCGGACAGGCGGTCGATATGGCCTTCCAGATAGGCGACCAGGGCGGTCCGATAGGCGTTGCGGCTCTCCATATCGCCGATCGTGTTGATCTCGAGCATGGTGTCGCCCAGCACGCCCAGCCGATCGAGGATGTCGGCACCAAGTGCGATGACCTCAATGTCGCCGGTCGGCTCCGGCACGCCCAACAGTTCGACGCCGATCTGGTGGAACTGGCGCATCCGGCCCTTCTGCGGGCGCTCGTAGCGGAACATCGGGCCGCGGTAGAAATATTTGAGCGGCACCTGCTGCAGCAATCCGCCCGAAATTGCCGCCCGGGCGACACCGGCCGTGCCTTCGGGACGAAGCGTCAGCCCCTCGCCGCCGCGATCGGCGAAGGTGTACATCTCCTTGGTCACGACGTCCGATGTGTCGCCCAGGGTACGTTTGAACACCTCGGTGAACTCGAAGATCGGGGTCGCGATCTCGCCATAGCCGTAGGTGGTGCCGACATCGGCCACCGCATCGAAGACGTTGCGATAGCGCGGCATCTCGTCGGGCAGGATGTCGTGGGTGCCGCGCACCGGCTGCAGCTTGGCCAAGGCTGGGGTCTCCGTCAGGCAGGTTCTGGACTGTCTTCGAGGGGAAGCGTCGCTTGAAGGGAAAGCGTCGGGCTTGGGCGTCGGGCTTGGAAGGATCAGCCTTCGGCTGCGACCTTGCGCTTCAGCGTGGTCATGGCGGTATCGCCGGCGGCAATCGCCTCGGCGCGGGCCTCGACCAGTTCGACGATATGATCGATCAGCCGGTCGTCATTGACCTTATGGTCGGGCGCGCCGTTGATGTAGACCAGATGATGGCCGCCACCGCCGGTGACACCGATCTCGGTCTCGCGCGCCTCTCCCGGTCCGTTGACCACACAGCCGATCACCGACAGCGAGATCGGCACGGTGATATGGCCAAGCCGCTCTTCCAGCTTCGCGACGGTATCGATGACCTGGAAACGCTGCCGGGCGCAGGAGGGACAGGAGACGATCGTCACCCCCCGCCGGCGCAGCCCCAGGCTCTTCAGGATGTCGTAGCCGACTTTCACCTCTTCGACCGGATCGGCCGACAGCGAAACCCGGATGGTGTCGCCGATACCCGACCAGAGCAGCATGCCGAGGCCGATCGAGGATTTGACCGTCCCGGACCGCAACCCTCCCGCCTCGGTAATGCCCAGGTGCAGCGGGTAGTCGCAGGCCTCCGCCAACCCCTGATAGGCCGCAACCGCCAGAAAGACGTCGGAGGCCTTCACGCTGATCTTGGTCTCGAAGAAATCGTTCTCTTCGAGGATGCGGATGTGGTTGAGCGCGCTCTCGACCATTGCCTCGGGGCAGGGCTCGCCATAGCGCTCCAGCAGCTCCCGCTCCAGGCTGCCGGCATTGACGCCGATGCGGATCGAGCAGCCGTGATCCTTCGCCGCCTTCACCACCTCGCGCACGCGGCTGGCCGAGCCGATATTGCCGGGATTGATGCGCAGACAGGCCGCCCCCGCCTCGGCCGCCTCGATGGCGCGGCGGTAGTGAAAATGGATATCGGCGACGATCGGAACCGGGCTGCCGGCCACGATCTGCTTCAGCGCCGCGGTCGAGTCCTCGTCAGGGCAGGACACCCGCACGATATCGGCGCCGGCCTCTGCCGCCCGACGGATCTGATCGAGCGTGCCGTCCACATCCGGGGTCTGGGTGTTGGTCATGGTCTGCACCGAAATCGGTGCATCGCCGCCGACCTCGACCGGACCGACCCGGATCTTGCGGCTCTGGCGCCGCTCGATATGGCGATAGGCTCTGACGGTCATGATGGCTTCCGTCGCTGATCATGGCCCGCGGACGGCAGAGATGGCCGCGGATGCCGGACGTTGAAGGACTTATCAGCCGCAGCCATGCCCGGCAAGGCTCATGGACGTGAGGCCAGGGATGCAGGCCGCGGAGGCGGAGCCGACACGAGGACCGGCCGATCAGCCCGCCGATGCCTGCAGCGCCTGCCGGTCCAGGACGATGTTGCGCTTCACCACGCCGGCCGCACCAAGCGGCGGCAGGGCACGGCCGTCGACCTGAATCTCGATGCCGCCGGCATTGCCGGTGATCATGCTGGCGCCCATTGCATCGGCCGGCAGGTCATAGGTCTCACCGGCCCGCAGGATGCGGCTGAACACGGTGGCACCACCGGGTGCGCGAATCTGCAGCCAGCTGTCGGCGGTGGCAACGATCCGGATGCCGCTGCCTGACGTCGGCGCGGCAGGCCCCGTGGCCGGCGCTGCGGGCGCAGGGGTGGCCTGGGCCGCAGGGGGCTGCGTCGCAGGCGACGGGGTGGAAGGCGGCTGGGCGGCGGAAGGCGACGAGGCCGTGGCAGTCGGCGCGGTCGGCGCAGCCGTGGCAGGCGCCGGGGTCTGGGCCGCAGGCGCCCGGCCAGCGGGTGCCTGCGGGGTCGGTGCCTGAGTGGTCGGTGCCTGAGTGGTCGGTGCCTGAGTGGTCGGTGCCTGAGTGGTCGATGTCCGGGCGGCGGACGGCGCCTGGGCCGCCGGAGAAGATGTCACCGGTGCCGATGCCGAGGGTGCCGCCTCGGTGGCTTCCGTCTCTTCGGTCTGACGATCGGTCACCTCGGCGGCGGCGCGGTCGTCGGCGGTGGTCGCCGTCTGACCTGCCGTCGTGCCGGCACCGACCTGGGCAGCGTCACGCCCTTCACCACCCGACTGGAGCAGATAGGCCGGAACCTCGGCGACGGTGTCGGCGATCTGGTTCGGGGTCTCGCCGAAATAGCGCCAGCCGCCATAGGCGATCACGGCCAGCACGACCGCGACCACGATCACCGTGAAGCGCGGCATCTGGCCTTCTTCGGCCGGCGTCGGAAAATCGAGCGTATTGGCCTGGGGCACATGCTGCCCTTCGGCCTTGTAGCGCCGCAGCAGCTCCGGCACATCCAGGCCGAGAAAGGCACCATAAGAGCGCAGGAAGCCCATCACATAGGCGGGCGCCGGCAGCTCGGCATAGCGCCCCTCTTCCAGTGCCTCCAGATAGAGACGGCGGATGCGCAGCTGGTCTGCAACCTGAGCGATGTCGTGTCCCTGACGCAGGCGCTCGCGTTTCAACAGCGCGCCAACGCCGGCGTAATCGCCGGATCCGCCGGTGGGGCCACCACCGGACCCGCCGGCCTCTCCGGCGTTCACGTCGTAGAGGTGCAGGCGGCTGCTGTTGGACGTTTGGCGCGCCATCGGCTGTCTCGATCGCTCCGGTCGCAGGGTCAGGATGCAGGCGGCACCCGCGCGAATTTCAAGGTGGGGCAGGGGCAGGCGGCCGTCAATGCGGACGTCATCGCCGCCGGCGCGGCCGGATGGCGGTGCGCAGCGGACGCACCCTCTGTTTTTGCGGTGCCGAATTGCGCAGACCCTACTCCCCGTCGCGCCCGAGCGCAAGGGGAGGCCTCGGATGCCGGGCCGGCTGCCCCGAAGCTCAAGCCTGGGATAAACCAGCGGAAACCGCTCTCAGATCGCGATACCGTGATCGTGGGCAAAAGCCATCAAGCGGTCGCGGACGGAGTGGTCGGGCAGATCGATCAGCGTATCCATATAGGATGCCAGCTGGCCACGGTCGAGGCTGCGGACCATCGCCTTCACCGGCCCGATCGCACCGGCCGGCATCGACATCCGGCGGAAGCCCAGGCCGATCAGCGCCATCGCCTCCAGCGGCCGGCTGGCCATTTCGCCGCAGAGCGACAGCTCCACATCGGCACGGGCGCAGGCACCGACCAGATTGCGCAGGAAACCCAGCACCGCGGGTGAGAGCAGGTCGTAGCGATCGGCCAGTTCCGGATTGCCGCGGTCGCAGGCGAAGAAGAACTGGAGCAGGTCGTTGGAGCCCACAGAGATGAAGTCCACCCGCTCCAGCAGCGGCTTCAGCTGCCAGGCCAGGGCCGGCACTTCCAGCATGGTCCCCACACGCACCTGCGAGGGCAGGCGCTGGTGCTGGCGCCGGGCCCGCGCCACTTCCATCTGCACCAGCCGGCGGGCCGCATCGAATTCCGCCACCTCGGCCACCATCGGGAACATGATGTTCAGCTGCCGGCCGGCGCTCGCCATCAGCAGCGCCCGCACCTGGCGGCGCAGCATCGCCGGGCGATCGAGCGTCAGGCGCAGCGAGCGCCAGCCCATCGCCGGGTTCTCTTCCGGACGGTGGTTGAAATAGGGCAGCTGCTTGTCCGAGCCGACATCGAGGGTGCGGAAATAGACCGGCTTCTCCCCGGACTGGTCGAGCACGCGGGCGTAGAGATCCGCCTGTGCTGCGACATCGGGGATCTGCGATCGCACCATGAAGAACAATTCGGTGCGATAAAGGCCGATGCCTTCCGCCCCGCTTTCGGCCAGCATGCCCATATCGGCAAGCAGACCCGCATTCATCAGCAGGTTCACCCGCACATCGTCGCGGGTGATCGAAGGCATGTGGCGCAGGGCGGCGAAGGCAGCCTTCCGTTCCGCGCGGGCAGCCAGCGTCAGCTGCACCGCGTCGACCACATCCTCACCCGGCCGGATGATCAGCTGGTTGTTGTCCGCATCGACGATCACCGGATCGCCGGGCGTGATCCGGCTGAGCGCCCCGTCGACCCGGCCAAGAACCGGGATGTCGAGCGCGCGGGCCACGATCGCGACATGGGCGGTGGCCGAGCCTTCCTCCAGCACCAGCCCGCGCAGACGGGTCCGGTCGTAGTCGAGCAGCTCCGCCGGCCCCATGGCGCGGGCCACGACCACCATGTCGTCGGGCAGCTGACGGGTCTGGGGCTCCGGCTCGCCATTCAGCAGGTTGAGCAGCCGGCCGGCAATGTCTTCCAGGTCCAGCACCCGCTCGCGCAGATAAGGATCGCCCGAGGCGTTCAGCCGGACACGCATGTCGTCGAGCGTGCGCTTGACCGCAGCCTCGGCAGTCAGGCCGTTGCGGATCGCATCATTGATCTTCGAAATCCAGCCCCGGTCATGGGCGAACATCCGATAGGTCTCAAGCACCTCGCGATGCTCGCCGCCGATGGCGATATCCGGCCGCGCCAGCATGCGGTCGACCGAGGCTCTGAGCCGCTCCAGCGCATCGGCAAGACGCTCCGCCTCGACATCGGGGTCTTCGGCCACCAGCTGGCGGACCTCGATCGCCTGGCGATGCAGCACCGCGATGCCCATCGCAACACCATCGGCCAGCCGCACGCCTTCGGCGCGCTGCGGCAGGGTGGCATTGCCTTCAGCCTCCAGAAACTCGGATGGGTTGACCAGATCGCCGGCGCCGATGAGCTCGGCCAGGACCATGGCGACGGTCTGGAGGGCCTCAAGCTCCTCCTCGGCATAGTTGCGCCGGGTGCGGTTCTGGACCACCAGCACACCGACCACCCGCCCGGAGCGCAGGATCGGCACCCCCATCAGGGAGTGATAGATCTCTTCGCCGGTCTCGGGCCGGTAGGCGAAATCGGGATGGGACTGCGCGTCGGAGAGCGAAAGCGCGGTCGCCTGGGCGGCGATATGACCGACCAGGCCCTCGCCTACCCGCAGACGGGTCTTATGGACGGCTTCGGGATTGAGGCCTTCGGTCGCGAAGAGTTCGAGCACGTCGCCCGCGCGGCGGACGTAGATCGAGCACACTTCGGCAACCATGTCGGCGGCAATGACCAGCACGACCTGGTTCAGACGGGACTGCGCGGTCCCGGGCGCGGCCATGACGTCGCGCAGCCGCCTGAGCAGGCGGCGCGGTCCCGGGATGGCCGACGCCGGCGCGGTCATGTTCCGTCCGCAAGTATCAGGCGGTCGCCGCCACGGGCAGCCAACCGACGTGCCGGCACCGGGAGGTGCACGGAAATTTGCGACACGGCACCGAAGGCGCGCGCAGGGCACACCTTCCCGGACGCCGTGTCGCGGCGCCACATCTGGTCAAGCCTTGAGCGGCCCCGATTCTCGCCGCGGGTCATCTCCGCGTCGGGCCGCGCGGCCGGCCGATCAGGCGGCATCCAGACCATACTCCGCATGCAGGGCGCGCACCGCCAGCTCGGTATACTCCTCGGCCACCAGCACGCTGATTTTGATCTCGGAGGTCGAGATCACCATGATGTTGATGCCCTTGCGCGCCAGCGCGTCGAACATCTGCGAGGCGATGCCGGCATGGCTGCGCATGCCCACGCCGATGGCCGAGACCTTGGCGACGTTGGGGTCGCTGTCGATGCGCTCGCAGCCGATCTCGGCACGGGCGTCGTCCAGCACCTTCAGCGCCCGCTCCATATCGGCCTTGCCGACCGTGAAGGTCAGGTCGGTCGCACGGCCGTCTTCCGACACGTTCTGGACGATCATGTCGACATTGACGCCGGCTTTGGCAAGCGGGCCAAAAACATGCGCTGCAATGCCCGGATGGTCGGGCACACGCACCAGGGTGATCTTGGCCTCATCGCGGCTGTACGCGATGCCGCTCACCAGCTTCTGTTCCATGATCTCGTCCTCGTCAACGACCAGGGTGCCGGGCGCGTCCGAGAAGGTGGAGCGAACCTGTACGCGTACACCATGCTTCATGGCCATCTCGACCGAGCGGGTCTGCAGGACCTTCGCTCCGAGAGAGGCCATCTCCAGCATTTCCTCGAACGTGATCTTATCAAGCTTCCGCGCCTTCGCAACGATGCGCGGATCAGTTGTGTAGACGCCGTCGACATCGGTGTAGATGTCGCAGCGGTCTGCCTTGAGGGCCGCAGCCAGCGCCACGGCCGACGTGTCGGAGCCGCCACGGCCGAGCGTGGTGATGCGGCCGGTGGGCGACACGCCCTGGAAACCGGCGACCACCGGCACCTCGCCGCGGCCCATGCGGGCGATCAGCTCGCCACCCTCGATCGCCTCGATCCGGGCGCGGCCATGGGCATCATCGGTGCGGATCGGGATCTGCCAGCCCAGCCACGACCGGGCATGGACGCCAATCGCCTGCAATGCGATCGACAGCAGGCCGACGGTCACCTGCTCGCCCGAGGCGACCACGGTGTCGTATTCGCGGGCATCGTGAACCAGATCGGCCTCACGGCACCAGGCGACCAGCTGATTGGTCGTCCCGGCCATTGCCGAGACCACGACGGCCACCTCGTTGCCGGCATCGACCTCGGATTTGACGCGCCTGGCGACATTCTTGATCCGCTCGATGTCGCCGACCGAAGTGCCGCCGAACTTCATCACGATGCGCGCCATGTGGGTCCGCTCCGTCGTGTCGGCCGATCCCGCCGGGCAAGGCAGGAGATCAGGGCCGTTTTCTGGTGTGAGGGCCGTTTTTTCGGGCCGTTTCCGCGAATGCCGCCGCCGTCAAGCCCTTGTCGCTTGCAGGGCGCATATTCATACTCTCCCCTGCCGGGCCGTGCAAGGATGCGCACCGGTGATCCAGCCGATGCCGAGCCCGAGGAAAATTCAGGTCATGACCTCTGCCCCCGCCGCCGGAACCGTCGACGCCCGCGAGATCGACACCTTCACCCGGATGGCCGAGGAATGGTGGGATCCGGCGGGTCCCTTCGCGCCGCTCCATGCGCTCAACCCCGCCCGGATCGGCTATATCCGGGACACGGTCTGCAAGGCGCTGAACCGGCCGGCCGACGGCATGCGCCCGCTCGACGGCCTCGCGATCATCGATATCGGCTGCGGCGGCGGTCTGGTTTCGGAACCCCTGGCACGGCTTGGAGCGACGATGACCGGCCTCGATGCCGGGGCGCGCAACATCGCCGTCGCCGCCGCACATGCAGCCGATGCGGGCCTCGCTATCAACTATCGTGCCGCGGCCGTCGAAGACCTGGTCGCCGCAGGCGAGACCGAAGCCTTCGACGTCGTGCTCACCCTCGAAATCGTGGAGCATGTCGCCGATCCGGACCTCTTCCTCAACAGCGCCGCCCGCCTGCTCAAGCCCGGCGGCGTGCTGATCGCCTCGACGCTCAACCGCACGCCCAAAAGCTTCCTGGGGGCGATCGTGGCGGCGGAGTATGCGTTGCGCTGGGTGCCGCGCGGCACCCATGACTGGCGCAAATTCCTGCGCCCCTCGGAGCTCGCCCGTGGCCTGCGCAATGCCGGTCTCAGGCCGTTCGAGGCGGTGGGGCTGAATCGGGATCCAGTGGCAGGCTGGCGGACCGGCGGATCGCTCGGCATCAACTACTTCATCGCCGCTCGCAAGCCGGGCTGAACGCCGGCGGCCCGTCACATCACGGATCATGGCGCAGGCGGCACCCCCATCTCGACCATCGACCGGCTCCAGTCGCGGATGAAGCGGCGACGCTGCGCCGCATCCTGCACCGCAAGCAGGGCCGGACCGATCCGGATCGGCCGGGCAACGCCACCGTCGTCGAGCGCCCGCGGCCCGACGACGCCCTCGGGCATCGGCCCCGCCTCGGAGAAAAAGAAGGCTTCGTTCCGCACCACCTCCTGACCGCGGGCCGACAGCAGGTAGTCGAGGAAGCGCCGGGCGAGATCCGGCCGTGCGCCATGTGCGGGGATCAGGGCGCCGCGGGCCAGCACCAGCGCATAATCCGTCGGCACCACGACCCGGATCGACGGATCGGCCCGGGCCGCGGCATAAGCGTAGGAGCCGAGCATGTTGTAGCCGATCAGCAGCCGGCCCGATGCCACCTCTCCCACCACCTCGGAGGTACAGCAGCGCACCACCGCAGAGGCCCGCCCCAGGCTTTCCAGCAGCCGGCCGAAGATTGTGGTGGTCTGTCGGGCATCGTTGAAGGCGAAGAGATAGCCGATGCCAGAGACCCGGATGTCATAGGTGCCGACACGGCCGGCATAGCGGTCGATCCGCCGGCGCAGAAGATCGGCCAGTTCGACATGGGTGTGCGGCACCTCGGCCTCGGGCACCAGCCGGGCGTTGTAGACGAAGACCGCAGGCTCGATCGAGAAGCCGAAGACCTCGTTGCGCCAGTTGGCCCAGTCGGGCACCCGCTCAGTCTCGGGCGAAAGATGGGCGAGCGCGCAGCCGTCATTGGCAAGCTTCAGCAACTGGTCGACCGAGGGTGAAATCAGCAGGTCGCCGAGTGGTTCACCGGCCGAACAGGCTGCGATCGCCGCCGCCTGCAGATCATTGCTGACGTATTCGATATAGTCGACCGTGATGCCGGGATTGCGGGTCTGAAAATCCCGGATCAGCGGCGTCATCGCCGTCACATCCGTCGCGGCATGGATCACCAGCCGGTCGGTCTCAACCGTCGGGGCGGCAAAGACCACCGTCTCGCCTTCAAGGGCCGCCGCCGGCACAGCGGCGAGCAGAGCCCAGGCCAGTGCGGCAATCGCAGACGCCCGGCGGATCATGCCTGCCCTCCCTTGCCCGGCAGCAGCGGCAGGGCCGCGACCACCACGAAACCGCCGGCCTCCACCCGGCGGAAACCAAGCTCTCCGCCATGGGCCGCCATCACCTCGGCGGCGATGGCAAAGCCGAGGCCGGTACCGCCATCGCCGGCGCGGGTGGTGGCGAAGCGCTGGAGCATATGCGGCCAGTCCTCTTCCGGAATGCCCGGGCCGTCATCCTCGACCTCGATCATCGCCCGGCCGTCGCGGGCCACAACCCGCACCTCCAGCCGCGAGACCACGCCATGCGTCAATGCATTGTCGATGCAGTTGGCCACCGCCTCGCGCAGGCTGACCGGATCGCCCAGCACCATCACGGGCCCCTGGGGCGCATCGAAAGAGACGAGCGTGTCATGATCGATGGTGATCGGGATCGCCGAGCGGAAGGCGCGGCGGGCCACCTCGGCCAGATCCAGCGCCTTCAATTGCACCACGTCGGCACGATGAATGACCATGGCATGGCTGAGCAGCTGGTTGGTCAGCCGCGACAGCTCGCGCAGCCGGTCCTGCACCCGGGCGAGATGCCGGCGCCCGTCCTCTCCTGCGACCGCGGGCTCCAGCAGGTCCAGCTGCGCCGAGAGTGCCGTAAGGGGAGTGCGGATCTGATGGGCGGCATCAGCGATGAAACGCTGCAAGCCGCCCACCCGCTGATCCAGCCGTCCCATGAAATGGTTGATCGATCCCACGAAGGGCGCAAGTTCGCGCGGCACCTCGGGCGAGAGCGGTGTCAGGTCATGGGGATCGCGCTGGCCCAGCGCCTCGCCCATGCCCCGCACGGGGCGGAGCGCATAGCGAATCGCCAGCATGGTGGCCGCCACCGCCGCCACCGCCATCACCACCACCAGCCCGACCACCCGAAGCGTGAGTTCACGGGCGAGGTCCCGGCGGGCCCGCTCGGTCTGCGCCACGACCACCCGCGCAGTGCCGCTGATGGCAGAATCGGTCAGGCGACGCACGGCCACCGCCATCCGCACCGCTTCCCCGCCATGGCGGCCGCCGGTGACCAGTGGCTGATCACCCGCGACCTCCGCGGCGGCGGGCGGCAGCGTCAGGTCGTCATAGCCGGTCAACGTGCGGCCGTCGGTATCGATCACCCGATAGAAGATCCGGTCCTGGCCGGCCAGCCCCAGCAGTTCGAAGGCCGAAACCGGCAGGGAGACGGTAAGCTCGCCCTCTTCCACCGCAAGACTCTCGGTCATCTGCAACACGGCACCGACCAGCAGCCGGTCATAGGCGTCATCGGCCGCCGCGCGGGCATAGTACCAGGCGGCGGTGACCAGAATGACCGCGCCGGCCGCCAGCAGCACGCCGATGCGCAGCATCAGTCTGGATGCGAGAGAGGGGCGCATCTCCCCCGTCTCAGACCTGGTCATCGGTCACCAGCTGATAGCCGGCCCCCCGCACGGTTACGATGCGCACCTTCGCCCCCTCCAGCTTCTTGCGCAGGCGGCCGACATACAGCTCGATGGCATTGGGGTTCGCCCCCTCGCCGAAGCCGAACAGCTGGTCGAGCAGTTCGTCCTTGCCGAAGACCCGTCCGGGCCGGGCGGCGAAGAGTTCGAGCAGGGTCATCTCCCGCCGTTTAAGGGGGATTTCGCGGGTGCCGAGCCGGACCTGCCGGGCGGCACGATCGATGATCACGTCGCCACAGGTGAGCAAATTCGTCGCCTCACCCGCCGTACGGCGCATCAGCACGCGGGCCCGGGCTTCGAGTTCGCGGAAATCGAACGGCTTCACCAGATAGTCGTCGGCGCCGAGATCGAGCCCGCCCACCCGGTCCTCCACCTCGGATCGCGCAGTCAGCAGCAGCACCGGCGTGGTGTTCCCGGCCCGCCGCAGCCGCCGCAGGATCTCGAAGCCGTCGAGCCCGGGCAGCATCACATCCAGGATCACCAGCGCATAGTCGGTGAAGTCCAGGATCTCGGCCGCCGCCGCACCATCGATCTCCCAGTCGACGCTGTGACCGATCGCTTCGAACCGCCGGCAGATCGCCTCGCCGACGTCGTGGGTGTCCTCCACCAACAGGATACGCATCGCGCTCTCCCTTGCCGCGAGAAGCACTGACCTGCCTTGGCTATCTCCGGTGTCAGACAGGATCCTGACAGCTTCGCCCGCCATCATGCGGAACAATCCGCAGAGACGGATCCGTCAGAAGATGAAGGGGAGGATATCATGTTGCCCGACGCGGCAAATATCTAGTTTTCCGAAAAATCGCAAATCAAAGCACCTGAAGTCCTGTCATTTTCAGGACGGCATTTGCCTCGTCATGCCTCAATCTCTTCATAATCATGAAGAGAAACGGCTCCTTTTGGCCAAAAATCCGAATAATCGGAGACCGGAAGATGCACCGCAACGCCCCGCGCCGCCAGATCACCACCCTGCTGTCCTCTCTTGGCCTCGGTCTCGCCATCGCCGCGACGACCATGCCCCTGCCGGCCATGGCCGCGCCCGACCGGCCGGAATGCCTGGCCGGCGCCAAACCGGGCGGCGGCTTCGATCTCACCTGCCGGCTGATCGCCAATGCGATGCTTCAGGCAAAGCTGATCTCCAAGCCGATGATCGTGACCTATATGGAAGGCGGCGTCGGTGCCGTGGCCTACAACCACGTGATCGGCAAGCGCGCCACCGACGGCAACCTGGTTTCGGCCGCATCCTCGGGCTCGGCGCTGCTGCTTGCCCAGGGCAAGTTCGGTCGCTATGACGAAACGGCGGTGCGGTGGGTGGGCGCGCTCGGTACCGATTACGGCGTCCTGGTGGTGACCGCCGACTCGCCCTACAAGACCCTGGCCGAACTGATCGCCGCCTATGCCAAAGATCCGACGAAATTCCCGGTCGCGGGTGGCGGTGCCGTGGGCTCGCAGGACTGGATGAAGGGCGTGATGCTGGCCAAGGCGGCCGGCCATCCGGCCCGCGACATGCGCTATGTGGCGCTGGAAGGCGGCGGAGCGGTGCTCACGGCGCTTGAAGGCGGCCATGTCGCCATCGGTGCCGGCGATGCGGCCGAAATGGCCCGTCATCACGCGGCGGGCAAGGTCCGCATCCTGGCGGTGATGGCACCGGAACGCCTGCCGGGGGAACTGGCCGGGGTGCCGACCGCACGCGAGCAGGGCATCGACATCGAATGGCCGGTCTGGCGCGGCTACTACATCGGCCATGATGTGTCCGAAGACGACTATCGCTGGTGGGTGGATCAGTTCGCGGCCCTGTCGAAGACCCCCGAATTCGAAGCGGAACGCACGGCCCGCGGGCTCTACCCCTTTACCCTGCTGGGCGCAGATTTCGAAAAGAAGGTTCAGGCCGACGTCGCCCGCTTCAAGCAGATCGCCGCTGAAGCCGGGATGTGACGTCATGAGCGGTGCAACCGGTTCCGGCCGCGGCCACCTGCCCACCGGCAGGGTCGCTGCGGCCTGCCTTTTCCTCCTGGCCATCGCCTATGGCCTGATCGGCGCGCGGATCGACTATGCCTTCGCCTCGGATCCACTGGGCCCCAGGGTCTTCCCCGTCGCGCTCGCCATCGCGCTTGCCGTGCTGGCCCTGCTGTTCGCACGCCGGCCTGAAGGCGCCGAGGACCTGCCGAAGGGGGCCCTGCTCGGCCGCACGCTCGCCATCCCGATGCTGGCGGTTTCGGCCGTGCTGCTGATGGAGCCGCTGGGCTTCCCGGTCGCCATCTTCATTCTCACCACCGGCGTCGCCCGCGTCTTCGGCGCCGCATGGATCAGGGCGGCCTTCGGCGGCCTGCTGCATGCGGCCCTCTGGTGGGCGGTGTTTGTCGCGGCGCTCGAAGTCTATCTGCCGACCGGCACCATCTTCGGCTGACGGGAGTTCGTCACCATGTCCTTCGACTATCTCTGGGACGGGTTCTCGGTTGCGCTCAGCCTCCAGAACCTGCTGATCGGCCTGATCGGCTGCTTTCTCGGCACCATGATCGGCGCCCTGCCGGCGATCGGCCCGATCAACGGCATCGCCCTGCTGCTGCCCATCGCCTATACGATGGGCCTGCCGCCCGAGAGCACCATGATCCTGCTCGCGGCCATCTATTGCGGCGCCGAATACGGCGGACGGATCTCCTCGATCCTGCTCAACGTGCCGGGGGATGCCGGTGCGGTGATGACGGCGCTCGACGGCTATCCGATGGCCCGCCAGGGACGCGCCGGCGAAGCGCTGATGTTGAGCGGCCTCGCCTCCTTCACCGGCGGCATGATCGGCGCCACCGGCCTCGCCCTGTTTGCCCCGGTACTGGCCGGTCTCGCCACAGGCTTCGGCCCGGCGGAGTACTTCGTGCTGATGGTCTTCGCTTTTGCGACCCTGGGGTCGATGATGGGCGCCCGGCCGGTGAAGACCCTGATCGGCTGCGTGCTCGGCCTGATGCTGGCAACGATCGGGCTGGATGCCACTTCGGGCGCCTATCGTTTCACCTTCGGCGAGCCGGAACTGGGTGACGGCATCGAATTCGTCGTGCTGGTGATCGGCCTGTTCTCGATCTCGGAAGCGCTGATCCTGCTGGAGAAGCAGGCGGCCGGGGCCGAGATCATCCGCAGCCTGGGGCGGATGACGGCGCGGCTTTCGGACATCCGTCGCAGCATTGGCACGGCGCTGCGCTCCAGCGGCATCGGCTTCGTGGTCGGCGTACTGCCGGGCACCGGTGCCTCGGTCTCAAGCGCCATCGCCTACATGACGGAGAAGCGGATCTCGGACCGCGAGGGCAGTTTCGGCAAGGGGGACCCGCGCGGGCTGGTGGCACCGGAAGCCGCCAACAACGCCACCTCCTGCGGCGCCTTCGTGCCCATGCTGACACTGGGTGTGCCGGGATCCGGCACCACGGCGGTGATGCTGGGGGCGCTCATGCTCTACAACATCCAGCCGGGCCCGACGCTGATGACCGACCGGCCGGAGATCGTCGGCGGGCTCATCGCCTCGCTCTTCATCGGCAACATCCTGCTGCTGGCGCTGAACCTGCCGCTGGTCCGGATCTTCACCCGCGTGCTGACGGTGCCCAACTGGGTGCTGGTACCGGGAATCCTGGTGCTGTCCATCGTGGGCGTCTACTCCACCCACGCCTCCGCCTTCTCGGTGCTGCTGATGCTGGGCATCGGCATGGTCGGCTGGCTGCTGCGCAAAACCGGCTTCGATATGGCGCCGATCATCCTGGGCTTCGTGCTCGGCCGGGTGATGGAGGTCAATCTGCGCAATGCGCTCGCCATCAGCGGCGGCGACCTCGGCATCCTGTTCGAGAGCACCATCTCGATCGTGCTCTGGATCGCGGCTGCCCTGGTCGCGGTACTGCCGCTGGTGCTGGGCCGACGGCTGAAACGGGCGACCGCCCCCAAAGCACCGGGAACGGACACACCGGCAACCGAGGGGCGGCCGGCCTGATATCACCAGACGAAAGCCTGAGATCACGAGACGGAAGCGGTCACCCGTCTTCGCGCGGCAGCCAGGGGATGGCGGCGAAGGGCACGCCATCCTCGCGCAGGCTTTCCGCTTCGGCCTCGGTGGTCTGGCCATAGATCGGACGGGCCGGGGTCTCGCCCAGATGCATGCTGCGGGCCTCTTCAGCAAAGCGGTCACCGACGAAGTCGCAATTCGCCTCCACCTCGCGGCGGATCTCGCGCAGCCGCTTCATCACTTCGCCCTGAACGGCCATCAGCCGCTCGGTGGCCGGATCGGCCGGCGCAGGCGGCTGCACGGGCGGCACCTCCGCAGCAGTCGTCGGCACGGGCGCAGGTGCGGCCTCGTCGCGGGCATGGGAACGCACATTGAGCCGGGGGGCCATCAATGCCTTCTCGACCTTCTGGTCACCGCAGACCGGGCACGCGACCTCACCTGCCGCAGCCTGGGCCGTGAAGGTGTCGCTGTCCCTGAACCAGGCCTCGAAACGATGGCCCGCGCTGCACTTGAGGTCGAAGACGATCATGCCGCCGATCCGCTCTCCCGCTCTTCTTCTCCCACGGATTGTGGGACAGATGGGGTTTAGATGGCACGAGCGGGGTCTTCAGGCAAGAGCGGCATGCGATCCAGCCGATGTGACACCACCGCGAGCCCCATGCCGGCCGCAGCCAGCCCGACACCGATCCAGGGGATCTGAGCATAGGGCAGGCCGTGGGTGATGGCGACACCGCCGGCCCAGGCGCCGATGGCATTGCCGAGATTGAAGGCGCCCTGGTTCAGGGTCGAGGCCAGGTTGGGGGCGCCGCGGGCCTCGTTGACCACCCGCATCTGCAGCGGCGAGACCAGCGCGAAGGCCACCGCGCCCCAGAGGATCACGCAGATCACCGCCGGCACGACGGCATGGACGCCGATGGTGAAGGTGCCGAGCACCGCCATCACGGCGGCAAAGAGGCCGATCACCGCCGGCATCAGCCGCCAGTCACCCAGCCGGCCGCCGATCAGATTGCCGATGGTCAGCCCCACGCCCAGCAACAGCAGAACGATGGTGACCCGCGCCGGCGCGATGCCGGTCACATCCTGCAGCATGGGGACGATATAGGTAAAGACGCTGAACAGGCTGGCCGATGCAAGCACGCTGATCGCCATCGCCAGCAGCACCTGAGCACGCCCCAGGCTGCGCAGCTCCCCCAGGAAGCCGGCCGAGCCGGTGCGCAGCCCCTTGGGCAACCAGGCCCAAAGGCCTGCGGCCGCGAAGATGCCGATCGCGACCACCGCCCAGAAGGTCGCGCGCCAGCCCAGCGCCTGGCCGAGCGCCGTGCCGAAAGGCACACCCAGAACATTGGCGAGGGTGAGGCCCGAGAACATGATCGCGATCGCCTGCGCCCGCTTCTCGGGTGCGACCACCTGGGCCGCGACCACGGCGCCGAGGCCGAAGAAGGCGCCATGGCAGAAGGCGGTGACCACCCGCGCCGCCATCAGCAGCGCATAATCGGGCGCGATCGCGCAGAGCAGATTGCCCAGGATGAAGATACCGATCAGCAGCAGCAGCGCCGTGCGCCGCTCCAGCCGCGCGGTCGAGATCGCCAGCACCGGCGCCCCGAAGGTCACCCCCAGGGCGTAACCGGTCACCAGCAGCCCGGCGGCCGGAATGTCGACCCCCAGATCACGGGCGACATCGGGCAACAGGCCCATGATGACGAATTCGGTGGTGCCGATGCCGAAGGAGGCGATCGCCAGCGCGATCAGGGGCAGCGGCAGGGACAGGCGGCGGGCCATAGGCTTTGGTCTTCCTGTGGGTCTGGGGCGGCTTGTCGCCTGCACCCTGGCCGTTCACAGTGCGCCGCAGCAAGTCCGGTTTAAAATGAATTGTTCGAATACGACCCATGCCCGGTGGGCATGCGGTCAGCCGTGTCCGTGAACCTCGCGGGTCAGCGCCAGCCAGGCCCGCGCCGCATGGGAGAGATAGCCGCCGCGGCGCCAGATCAGCGCCATGTGCCACTGCGCTTCCGGATCGTCGAGCGGCACCAGGCGCACCGCCGCATGGCGGCGCTGCTCGGCGATCATCCGCGGCAGAAAGGCGATGCCGAGGCCGGCCGCGGCCAGTTCGACGATAAAATCGATCTGGCCGCTGCGTGCGGCGATGTTGGGACGGAAGCCGTGGCGCCGGCAGCCATCCAGGATGATCTTGTTCAGCGCAAAGCCGCTTTCGAACAGGATCAGCGGGTGCTCGGCCAGCATGGACAGGTCGATCCTGGGTGCCTCGGCCAGCGGATGGTCGAGGGCGAGCAGCGCCGTAAGGGGTTCGGCGCGGATGGCCTGCCAGTCGAATTCTTCCGAGACCGGCAGCAGGGACGCAGCCATGTCGACCTCACCCGCCAGCAGCACCTCTTCCAGCCGCTTGCTGCCATGTTCCACAAGCCCGATGTCGATACCCGGATAACGGCTGCGGAAGATTGCGAAGAGCGGTGCGAAGAGGGTCGCGGAGCCGAGCGGCGGCAGGCCAAGACGGAGCGTGCCGCGCTTCAGCCCGCGCAGCTCATCCAGTTCAGCGATCATGTCGTCGCGTTCGGCGAGCATCGACAGGGCCCGGCGATAGACGATCCGCCCCGCCTCGGTCAGCTCGCTGCGATGACCGACCCGGTCGAGCAGCGGCGTGCCCAGATCGTCCTCCAGCTGCTTCACCGCCTTACTGATGGTCGGCTGGGTGGTGTTCACGACCTTGGCCGCCTGGGAGAAGCCTCCCTGGCGGACCACCTCGACAAATGCTCTGAGCGTGCGCAGTTCCATGGGCATTCCTTATACGCATCCTTAGGATGCAATCAATTCATTTTCGCCATGCCGCAATGCAGCATAGACTGTCCCTCGTAAACCCATGGAGGGTCCGTCCCATGCGTCGCCAGCGTCTCGCCGCCGCCATCCGCCTCACGCTCCACCGCAACCGCCTGGTGCAGATCGCGCTGCTGGCCGGTTTCTGGGCCATGGGCGAGACTGCGGTGCGCCAACTGGCGCTGCCGGTGCCGGGCGGCATTCTGGGCATGGCCGCGGTACTGGTTCTGCTGGCGACCCACCGCATCCGGCCCGACAGCCTGGGCCGGGGCGCGAAATGGCTGCTGGCCGAGATGCTGCTGTTCTTCGTGCCTGCGGTGATGGCCGTGCTCGACCATCACGAGTTCCTGGGCACGCTGGGCCTGAAGCTGCTGGCCGTGATCATGACCGGCACGCTGATGGTGATGGTCTCGACGGCACTGACCGTCGAACTCTTCTTTCGGATGAGGACGCGCCATGACCCTGCCTGAGGATCCGGCGACCCTGCTCTTCTGGCCGGCAGCCACCGTCGCCTTTTATATCGGCGCCCGCGCCCTGAACCGCATCCGGCCGCGCTGGTGGAGTTCGCCACTGCTGGTCACCCCCGCCCTGCTGATCCTGCTCGCCACCATCATGCAGGCGGGATATGGCGACTACAACCGCGGCAGCCACTGGCTGACCCTGATGATCGGTCCCGCCACGGTCGCCTTCGCCCTGCCGATCTGGGAACGGCGGGCAGTGATCCGCCGCTATTGGCCGATCCTGACGCTGGGTGTGGTGATCGGCAGCGCGATCGCCATGGCCAGTGCCTGGGGCATGGCCCATCTGCTGGGCCTGTCGGACCAGCTGGCGCGCAGCCTGATGCCGCGCTCGGTGACCATGCCCTTCGCCATGGCGGTCTCGGGCGATATCGGCGGCCTGCCCGATCTGACGGCGGTGTTCGTGATCCTGACCGGCGTCTGCGGTGCCGCGATCGGCGAGATCATGCTGACCTGGCTGCCGCTCCGCTCCAGTCTTGCCCGCGGCGCGCTGTTCGGCATGGGCGCCCATGGCGCCGGCGTCGCCAAGGCGCACCAGATCGGCACCGAGGAAGGCTCGATCGCCGGCCTGGTGATGGTGCTGGCAGGATTGTTCAACGTGCTGATGGCGCCGGTGCTGGCGGTGATGCTCGCCGCCTGACTGTCCGCACAGCCGCCTTGCCTTGGGTCAGGGGCCGGTGAAGCGGCGCCGGTTAGCGAGCGAGGGCACCTTGCTGCGCGCCGCCGTTACCGCATCGGTATCCAGCTCGGCCAGGATCACGCCTTCGCTCTCCCCATCGGCCTCTGCCACCACCTCGCCCCAGGGCGAGACGATCAGGCTGTGGCCATAGGTGCGGCGGCCGGGATAATGCTCGCCGGCCTGGGCAGGGGCCATCACCCAGCAGCCGGTCTCGATCGCCCGTGCCCGCATCAGCGCATGCCAATGGGCCCGGCCGGTCGGCACGGTGAAGGCGGCAGGAATGGCGAGCACGCTTGCCCCGGCATCGGCCAGCGCCTGATAGAGATGGGGAAAGCGCAGATCATAGCAGATGCTGAGCCCCATCCGGCCGGTAGGGGTGTCGATCACCCTGGCCTGATCGCCCGGACGATAGCGGTCGCTTTCGCGATAGCTCTGGCCGTCGGCCAGATCGCCGACGTCAAAGAGGTGGATCTTGTCATAGCGGGCGACGATCGCCCCGGTCTGGTCGAAAACCAGCGTCCGGTTGGCGAGCCGGTCATCGCCTGCGGCCGGTGCGCCGACCGCGATCGATCCGCAATGCAGCCAGATCCCCGCCTCTCGTGCCATGCGCGCAAAGGCCGCTACCGCCGGATGCTCCGCTTCGGCCAGGGCGGCCGCGCGTTGTTCGGGGCCGGGGGCCAGCATCGCCGACATTTCGGGCAGCATCACCAGCCGGGCGCCCTGGCCTGCCGCATCGGCCACGAAGCCGGCGATCCGGTCGAGCCCCGCCGCCATGTCGGGCGTTGCCGTGGTCTGGATGCAGGCGACGCGGGTGATCACGCCGCCCCCAGCATCGGATCCAGCTTGCCGGCACGCTCCAGCGCATAAAGATCGTCACAGCCGCCGACATGGGCGCCGTCGATGAAGATCTGCGGCACGCTGGTCCGCCCGCCGGCCTTCTCGGTCATTTCCGCACGGAGCGACCGGTCGCCATAGACGTCGATATCGGTGTAGCTCACGCCCTTCCGCTCCAGCAGCGCCTTGGCGCGTGCGCAATAGGGGCAGATCGGCGTCGAATAGATAATGACCTCGGCCACGATGAACCTCGGATCCCTTCGGCAGATGGACGGGAAGCCGCACGCGCAGCAGCGCCCGCGACCATTGGAAACGTTCCAATGATATAGGGATGATCGCGCCGTCTCAAAGCCTCTCGGATGCCTCTCCCTCGGCCGACAGCGTTGCAGGATCCACCATGTGGCGGATCCCGTCGCCGGGGGCCGGCACCCGGGCCGCGGCGATGACCACCACACCGGCGGCGCCGGCACGGATCAGGGCACGGCTGCAGGCATCCGCCGTGGCGCCCGTGGTGAGCACGTCGTCGACCAGCAGCACCCGCGCACCCGCCAGCCGCGCCCGCAACGCCCTTCCCGTCGGCACCCGCATGGCGCCGGCGACATTGCGGGCCCGCGCCTCGCGGCCCTTGTTGCCCTGGGATGTGGTGAAGCGCGCCCGTCGCAGCAGCCGGGGTTCGTGGGCCAGCCCCAACTCACCCGCCAGCGCCCGGGCCAGTACGGCCGCCTGATTGTCTCGACGCTTCAACCGCCGCCGCCAGTGCAGGGGCACCGGCACCACCAGATCAACCGCCCCCAGCCCCCGCGCCGACGGTGCCATCAGCCGGCCGAGCATCGGCGCCAGATGCCCGGCATCTCCATGCTTCAGCGCCAGCACCAGCCGCTTCGAGGTTCCCTCGTAGATCAGCGGCGCCCGGGCCATGGCAAAGGCCGGCGGTTTCGCCGCACAGCCGCCGCAGACGGCCGGGCCACCCGGATCCGACGGCAACGGCACGCCGCATCTTTCGCAGACCGGGCCGGTGACGAAGACCAGTCCGGACCAGCAGGCGCCGCACAACCCCGGACGATCGACGGGTGCGCGGCACAACCCGCAGAGCGGCGGCAGGGCCGCATCCAGCAACACCCGCCCCACCCCGGCGAGCAGGCCGACCATCCGGCGGGCCAGAGCCGTGGCCCGCGTGCCGTCACCGACCGCCTCCTCAACCACGGCATCACCTCCCTCAAGGATATTTATCGCCATGCGATCATGATGCCCGGCACATGCGCGCGCAAGTCTCATCCCGCACCGGCTGTTGCCGCCGCCGGCCGGCCATGCCATATAGCGGCCATGACCGATCCCATCCGCCTGTTCGACCGTGCGCTCCTGCGCCGCCGGCGCGACCGCGCCGCCCGCGCCGGCGGTGATCACGGCTTCCTTGTTCGTGAAGTCGCCGAACGTCTGGCCGAACGGCTGGACGATGTGCTGCGGGATTTCCCCCGGGCGCTGATGATCGGCTCACGCGATGGCGCAAGCCGCGACGTTTTTCAGGGGCGGCGGGGCATCGAGACCCTGATCGGGCTGGACCTCTCCCCAGCCATGGCTGCCGCCGACCCGGGACCGGTCGTCGTGGCCGATGAAGAGCTGCTCCCCGTTGCCGACGGCTCGATGGACCTGGTGCTCGGCCTGTTTTCGCTGCACTGGACCAACGACCTGCCGGGCGCGCTGATCCAGATCGAACGCGCCTTGAAGCCCGACGGACTGTTCCTGGGCGCCATCGCCGGCGGCTCCAGCCTCAAGGAACTGCGCGAGGCGCTGACCATGGCCGAGATCGAGATCGACGGCGGGCTCTCGCCCCGCGTCTCGCCCTTCGCCGAACTGCGGGATGCAGCCGGGCTGATGCAGCGGGCGGGCTTTCAGCTGCCGGTGGTCGATGTCGACACCATCACGCTGACCTATGCCCATCCGCTGAAGCTTCTGACAGAGCTGCGGATGATCGGCGCCACCAACGTGCTGCACGATCGACGCCGGGCGCCGATGAAACGCGCCACCCTGATGCGGGCGATGGAGATCTATGTGGAGCGTTTTGCCCGCCCCGACGGTCGGGTGCCGGCAACGCTGGATCTGATTCACCTGGCCGGCTGGAAGAAGGCCGCCGGCCAGCCCCAGCCGCGCCGCCGCGGAACAGCCGATACGGCCATGAGCGACATGCTGGCACGGCTCAGGGCAGAGCTGCCCGGCGCAGACGGCAAGACAGGCTGAGAGATCAGCCGCCGATCATGTCGCGGAGCATCGCGATCAGCGGCAGATCGGCCGGCGGCATCGGATAGTCGCGCAGCTTCGAGATCCGCACCCAGGCGAGTTCCTGCCCTTCACGCGGGATGGGCGTACCGCGCCATTGCCGGCAGACATAAACCGGCATCAGCAGGTGGAAATCCGGATAGGCATGGCTCGCGAAGGTGGCCGGCGCCAGACACGAGGTGCTGGTGTCGATGCCCAGCTCCTCGTGCAGCTCGCGCACCAGCGCCGCCTCGGGGCGCTCGCCCGGTGCCACCTTGCCACCGGGGAACTCCCACAGCCCGGCCATCGCCTTGCCTTCCGGGCGTTTGGCGATCAGCACCCGGTTGTCGGCATCGAGAAGTGCGACCGCAACCACCAGAAGCAGCTTTGCCGGACCGGCCGGCAGAGCCGGTGCCGCGGCACAGCCGTAGAGCTCTTCATCGCCGGCAGGTTCGGTCGCCGCCATGCCGCTCAGCTCCGGTAGTCGGCGTTGATGTCGATATAGCCGTGGGTCAGGTCGCAGGTCCAGACCGTGGCCACGCCCTCGCCGATACCGACATCGACCGCAATGTCGATCTCCTGTCCCTTCATATAGCCGGCGACATAGGCCTTCTCGTCATAGTCGGGATGAACCGCGCCGTTCTCGGCGACCAGCACGCCGCCGATATGAATGCGCAGCCGGTCCTCGGCCACCCGCTCGCCCGATCGGCCGAGGGCTGCCACGATGCGGCCCCAATTGGCGTCGGAACCGGCGATGGCGGTCTTCACCAGGGGCGAGTTGGCGACAGTCAGGCCGATGCGGCGGGCGGCGCCGTCATCCTCGGCGCCGGTGATCTTCAGGGTGACGAATTTGGTCGCCCCTTCGCCATCGCGCACCACCTGGCGGGCGAGGTCCGAGAGCACGGCCTCCAGCGCCTCGGCGAAGGCCGCGCCGTCCGCATCCTCTTCGGCCAGCACCGGATTGCCGGCGGCACCGGTCGCGAACAGCATGACGCAGTCATTGGTCGAGGTATCGCCATCGACCGTGATGGCGTTGAACGAGCGATCGACACCGCGGGCGAGCAGGCGCTGCGCCAGCGTCGCGCCGATCGCGGCATCGGTGAAGACGAACCCCAGCATGGTCGCCATGTTCGGTGCGATCATGCCGGACCCCTTGGCGAAGCCCACCACCGTGACGCTGCGGCCGCCGATGGTCACGGTGGCGGCCGCGCCCTTCGGGAAGGTGTCGGTGGTCATGATCGACTTCGCGGCCGGCGCCCAGGCATCGGCCGCATCGCTGGCGCGGCCCGACAGATCGGCCATCATATCGACGATCGGCTTCGGATCGAGCGGCACGCCGATCACGCCGGTCGAGGCCACGAAGACCTCTTCGCGGGCGCAACCCAGCACGGCCGCGGCACCATCGACTTCGGCTGCAACCGCACGGGCGCCGGTCGGCCCGGTGAAGGCGTTGGCGTTGCCGGCATTCACCACCAGCGCCCGGGCACGACCACCCGCGAGTGCGGTCTCGCACCAACGCACCGGCGCGGCACGGGTCGACGAGGTGGTGAAGCACCCGGCCACGACCGTGCCGGGGGCGAATTCCGCCCAAAGCAGGTCGTCGCGGCCCTTGTAGCGCAGACCGGTCATGCCGGTGGCGAGACGGACCCCCGCAACCTGGGGCAGATCGGGGAAGGCGGCAGGGGCCAGCGGCGACGTCTTGGCGCTCATGGGCAATCTCTCCGGACGGTATGACGGCGGAGGATGATGTCATCCCCCGCCGTGTGGATCGGCAGACTGAAGATGGCGCGCGTCAGCCCTGGGGCTTCGCGGCCGGGGTCTGGGCGGCGGGCGCCTCGGATGCGGGCGCTCCGGCGGCAGGGGCGGCAGCCGCGGGGGCCGCCTCCTCGACACGCTCGATCTTCGCATCCTTGCGCAGCGCCTCAAGCGTCTGATCGACGGTCTTGCGCTGCAGCTCCATCTCCAGCTCCTGCTTCTTCTCGTCGAAGGAGGGGACCGGCTGCTTGCGGCGCTCTTCCAGCTTGATCAGATGCCAGCCGAACTGGGTCTGGACGGGGCCGGAAACCTCGCCCGGCTTCATCGCGAAGGCGGCATCGGCGAAGGGCTTCACCATCCGGTCGGCGGTGAAGAAGCCGAGATCGCCGCCATTGGCCGCTCCGGGGTCGGTCGACTTCTCCGACGCGAGCTTGGCGAAATCCGCCCCCTTGTCGAGTTCGGCCTTGATCGCCTTGGCCTCGTCCTCGCTCGCCACCAGGATATGGCGGGCATGAACCTCGTCCTCGGGCTGGAAATCCTTCTTGAAGGCTTCGTATTCGGCCTTCAGCGCATCCTCGGTGACCGCATCATCGATCAGCTTCGTCAGATACGACTCGGTCAGCACCCGGTCGGCGGCGCGCTGGATGCGGGTCTTGATCTCCGCATCCTCTTCCAGACCCTGCTTGCGGGCGGCTTCGACCATCAGCCGGCTGCTGATCACATTGTCGAGCAGCGTATCATAAAGCTGCGCGAAGGGCAGCGAACGATAGGGCGGCGGCAGGGTTTCGTACGCCGCGACCACGTCCGAGCGATGGATCTCGGCGCCGTCGACGCGGGCAACCACCGGATCGTCGGCTGCGGGCTTCGCCTCGTCGGCGCGCAGCGCCGGGACATGGGTGACCGAGGCGAGAAGCAGGGCGGCGAGGGCGGCAGTGATCGGCCGGCGCGCGCTGCGGATGAGCATGCGGACAGTCTCCCTAAGGGTCGGTCGGGGCGCGGGGATCGGGCAGAGGTCGCCGGCCCGTCAGGACGCCTGCCGACGACTTCGCCGCCAGCAGATCAGGACGCTCATGATGCACAGGCCAACGCTGATCACAAGTGCCGAAAACCCATGACCTTGCAAGCGTGCAGCGCCATCGGCGACGAAGCGCCGGCCGCACCCCCCGCGTGATTGACAGGGCACCCACGACCCCTTATTTGAGGAACGTTCGTGGAGGCGGGTTCCGCTCGCATCCATGTTCAGTCGCGCGCATGATGACGTCGCCGTCCGCACCCCGCATGCTCCGGTCCGGACGGTCTCGCGTGTTTCGTGGAGCAGGTCAGGGGATTACATGTTCGGCGCTCTTGCCCGGCGGGTTTTCGGAACCGCCAACGATCGGACGGTGAAGTCGCTCCAGCGGGCGGTGCAGGCCATCAACGCCAAGGAGCCCGAGGTTCAGGCCCTCGACGATGCGGCGCTGCGCGCGCGCACCGACCAGTTCCGCGAGCGTCTCGCCAAAGGTGAGACGCCCGACTCCATTCTGGTGGATGCCTTCGCAACCGTGCGCGAGGCCGCGCGACGGGTACTGGGCCAGCGGCATTTCGACGTCCAGCTGATCGGCGGCATGGTTCTGCACCAGGGCAAGATCGCCGAGATGAAGACCGGCGAAGGCAAGACCCTGGTTTCGACGCTTGCCGCCTACCTCAATGCGATTGAGGGCAAGGGCGTGCATGTCGTGACGGTGAACGATTATCTGGCCCGGCGCGACTCGCACTGGATGGGTCAGGTCCATCGCTTCCTGGGCCTGACGGTCGGCGTGATCCTGCCCGGCATGGACGACCATTCCCGCCGGCTCGCCTATGCCGCCGACATCACCTACGGCACCAATAACGAGTTCGGCTTCGACTATCTGCGCGACAACATGAAGTACGGTCTGGACCAGATGGTCCAGAGGCCGTTCAACTTCGCCGTCGTCGACGAGGTCGACAGTATTCTGATCGACGAGGCACGCACGCCGCTGATCATCTCGGGGCCGACCGAGGACAATTCCGACCTGTACCGTCTGGTCGACACCTTCATTCCCGGCCTGGGCGATGAGGATTTCGAAAAGGACGAGAAGCAGCGCACGGTGATCCTGACCGAGGCCGGCCAGGAGCGGATCGAGACCGGGCTGCGCGAGGCCGGTCTGATCCAGGGCGGGCTCTACGACGTCGAGAACGTCGCCATCGTCCATCACGTGAACCAGGCGCTGCGCGCCCACAAGCTGTTCACCCGCGACGTGGACTACATCGTCAAGGATGACAAGGTCATCATCATCGACGAGTTCACCGGCCGCATGATGGACGGACGCCGCTATTCCGAGGGCCTGCACCAGGCTCTGGAAGCCAAGGAGCGGGTGACGATCCAGAACGAGAACCAGACGCTGGCCTCGATCACCTTCCAGAACTATTTCCGCCTCTATCCGAAGCTGTCGGGCATGACCGGCACGGCGCTGACCGAGGCGGGCGAGTTCGGCGAGATCTACAAGCTTGAAGTCGTCGCCATCCCGACCAACCGGCCGGTGCAGCGCAAGGATGCCGATGACGAGGTCTACCGGACCGAGCGCGAGAAGATCCAGGCGATCGTCGCCGAGGTGAAGCAGGCCTCGGCCAAGGGCCAGCCGGTGCTGATCGGCACGGTCTCGATCGAAAAGTCGGAACTGATCTCGCGGCTGTTCACCGAGGCCGGCGTGCCCCATCAGGTGCTGAACGCCCGCTATCACGAGCAGGAAGCCCAGATCGTCGCCCAGGCCGGCCGCCCGGGTGCCGTGACCATCGCGACCAATATGGCCGGCCGCGGTACCGACATCCAGCTCGGCGGCAATCTTCAGATGCGGGTCGAGGTCGAACTGGCCGACGTCACCGACGAGGCGGAGCGCACCCGCCGCACCGCCGAAATCGCAGCCCAGCTCGAAGAGGCCAAGGCGAAGGTGATGGCGGCCGGCGGCCTCTACGTCATCGGCTCGGAACGCCATGAAAGCCGGCGCATCGACAACCAGCTCCGCGGCCGGTCGGGCCGTCAGGGCGATCCCGGTGCGTCGAAATTCTTCGTCTCGCTCGAAGACGACCTGATGCGCATCTTCGGCTCGGAGCGCATCGACGGGATGCTGAAGCGGCTGGGTCTGGAAGAGGGTGAGGCGATCACCCATCCCTGGATCAACAAGGCGCTGGAAAAGGCCCAGCAGAAAGTCGAAGCCCGCAACTTCGACATCCGCAAGAACCTGCTGCGCTATGACGACGTGATGAACGACCAGCGCAAGGTCGTCTACGAACAGCGCCGCGAGATGATGAATGCCGAGCGCGTCGACGACACCGTGCTGTCGATGCGCCACGAGGTCATCGGTGAGATCGTCTCGGAATACGCCCCCGAGAAGTCTTACCCCGAGCAGTGGAAGGTCGACGATCTGACCGAGCGCTGCCGCAAGGTGCTGGCGGTCGACCTGCCGATCAAGGACTGGGCGGCAGAGGAAGGCATCGATCCCGACATCCTGCGCGAGCGGATCACCCAGGCATCCGATGCCGTGATGGCGCAGAAGATCGAGGCCTATGGTGCCGAGACCATGCACCGGGTCGAGAAGAGCCTGCTGCTTCAGATCATCGACCACCATTGGAAGGAGCATCTGCTCCAGCTGGACTATCTCCGCCAGGGCATCGTGCTGCGCGCCTATGCGCAGAAGGATCCGCTGAACGAGTACAAGCGCGAGGCCTTCTCGCTGTTCGAGGCGATGCTGGATCGCATGCGCGAGACCGTGACCCAGGTGCTGTCGCATCTGGAGATCCGCATGGCCGGCGCCCAGCCGCAGGAAGCGGAACGGCCGATGCAGCCGACCGCCGAAAGCCTGCCCGGCCCGGCGGCCGTGACCGATGCCCCGGGCGAGGATGCCCCGCCGGAGGCCCTGCCCGCCGGCTGGGAGCGCACGCCCCGCAACAGCAACTGCCCCTGCGGTTCCGGCAAGAAGTTCAAGCACTGCCACGGCCGGCTGGTCTGAGACGGATCCGCTGCAGACGACGCGCAAACGCCCGCGGCATCATGGATGTCGCGGGCGTTTGCGTTGGAAGAGCCGCCCGTCCACCGTGGCGAGGGTGAGCAGCAGTGCCCAGGCCCTGCCATCGAGTGCGGGGGGAGCGGAAGACATGGGGCGCGCGCACCTCGGCGATGGTTGAAACCACCACAAGCTGTCACCCGAAACCGTGGATCCCGCCATCCGCGGGCGGACGGCACATCCGGCGGATCCGGATCAGGCGTCGAAACGCCAGACCGCGTCCGCCGCGCCAGGGGCCAGGGCAAACGGGTCTTCTGCAGAACCGGTCATCAGAACCGCGGTGTCATGGATGCCCAGATCGGCCAGCTGGTGGGGCGTGCCGTTGCCGAAGGCGAGATGGCCGCGACCGATGATGCCCAGCACCACCGCCGGCGGCTCCGCATCCCTCAGCGCCCGGGCGATATTGCAGGCGAAGGCCCGATCCCAGACCTGCTGAGCCATGACGAAGCGATCAAAACGCCGGGCAGCTTCGGGATCAGCTGCCGGATCGGCCATGACACGGCCGGTCATGGCGGCAAGCTGGCGCCGGTAGGGATCAGAGGCGGGCGCCGGACGGGAAATGCCCTCGGCCGCAGCAAATCCTGCGGCGGCATCCCACCCCTCGCGCCCCACCTGCCGCACCAGATCGCGCGGACAGTTGAGCGCCAGCATCCTGACACCCGGCCTGCGGCAGAAGCGGATCAGCGGCCGATAGAGTTCCGGATCGAACCCCCAGACCGCCTTCCAGTCCACTTCCTCAAGAAAAGCTTCGAAGCTGGGGATCGCCCCGCGCGTCCAGGCATCGAGCACGGGCTGGACGCGGGTCGGAAACATCTCAAAGCCCACCGCCATCCGGCCCGCACGATCACAGCCGTGGCGGTCGTACAGCAGATGGCCGAGATAGGCCTGCCAGTGATGAATGGCGGCATCGTCATGGCGCTCTCCGGCGAGCACCACCCTGGCCCGCCCGATCCGGTCGAGCAGGGTGGCTTCGCCCAGCGGCGCACCGGTCGCGGGATCGACCCAGTCGCCGGGAACCAGCCGCGTACTCAATCGAGATCGCGGCCCATGGCGATGAACTTGTCGCGGCGCAGATTGCGCAGCTCGTCGCCACTCTTCGTTTCCAGATCGGCCAGCGCCGCCTCGATCGCGCGACCGACGGACGCCATGGCGGCGGCCGGGTCGCGATGGGCGCCGCCCATCGGCTCGTCGATGATCTGGTCGATCAGCTTCAGGCGGAACAGGTCCTGCGCGGTCAGCTTCAGCGCCTCGGCGGCATCCCTGGCATTCTCGCCCGAGCGCCAGAGGATCGAGGCGCAGCCCTCGGGGCTGATCACCGAATAGATCGAGTGCTCCAGCATCATGACCTTGTTGGCGGCCGCAAGCGCGATCGCGCCACCGCTGCCGCCCTCGCCGATCACGACCGCAATCGCCGGCACCCGCAGGTCCAGGCCGACCTCGATCGAACGCGCGATCGCCTCTGCCTGGCCGCGCTCTTCGGCGCCGACACCCGGATAGGCACCGGCGGTGTCGACGAAGGTCACCACCGGCAGGCCGAAGCGGTCGGCCATGCGCATCAGGCGCTGGGCCTTGCGGTAGCCTTCCGGACGGGCCATACCGAAATTGTGGCGCACCCGGCTCTCGACGTCATGGCCCTTCTCCTGGCCGATGACCATCACCGCCCGCTCGCCGATCCGGCCGAGGCCGCCGATCACCGCCTGGTCCTCGCCGAAAACCCGGTCACCCGCAAGCGGGGTGAAATCCGTCACCAGCGCCTGGAGGTAGTGGCTGAAATGCGGCCGTTCCGGGTGACGGGCGACCTGGGTCTTCTGCCAGGGGGAGAGCTTGGCGTAGATCTGGCGCAGCAGCCGGTCGACCTTGGTCTCGAGCTTGCCGACCTCCTCGACGATGTTGACCCCGGTCTCGCCCGACAGATGGCGAAGTTCCTTGATCTTCCCTTCGAGCTCCGCGATCGGCTTCTCGAAATCCAGGAAATGGTTCATGGAGGGCTCTCGGCTGGTGGCTGGGACGTCGCGGCCATACATGCCCCCTCAAAACGGGAGCGACAAGGGTTGAGACGGCCGGAAACGACGGTTTCCCGATGTCGGGCGGCACCTTAGCCCAAAAAAAACGGCGGTGCCAGATCCGGCACCGCCGCAGAAGCCTGCCCCCGGGGCCGGCAGGGGCTCAGCGCCCGGCGATCTGATCAGCCTTGGCGACGATACCCTGGGCCTGACGGATCGAAGCGATGTCGATCAGCTTGCCGTCGAGGGTAACCGCACCGCGGCCTTCCTTCTGGGCCTGCTCCATCGCTTCCAGGATACGGCGGGCCTTGGTGACGTCCTTCTCCGACGGCGACATCACCTCGTTGGCGATATCGACCTGCGACGGATGGATCGCCCATTTGCCCTCGCAGCCGAGCGCCGCCGAACGCAGCGCCTGGGCGCGATAGCCGTCCGGGTCCGAGATGTCGCCGAACGGGCCGTCGATCGGGCGCAGACCGTTGGCGCGGGCGGCAACCACCATGCGCGAGATGGCATAATGCCACTGATCGCCCCAGTGATAATCGCGCTTGCCCGAAGCGTCGGCCTCCGTCAGCACACCGTATTCGGCATTGGCACCGCCGATATTGGTGGTACGGGCACGGGTAGAGGCGGAGTAGTCGGCCACGCCGAAATGCAGCGACTCAAGACGCGGGCTGGCCTTGGCGATCTCGTTGATGTTGGCCATGCCGAGCGCGGTCTCGATGATCAGCTCAAAACCGATGCGGTGCTTGATGCCCTTGGCCTGCTCGATCTGGGTAACCAGCATGTCCAGCGCATAGACGTCGCCGGCGGTGCCGATCTTCGGGATCATGATCAGGTCGAGGTTGTGGCCGGCCTGCTCCACCACATCGACGACGTCACGATACATGTAATGCGTATCGAGGCCGTTGATGCGCACGCTCATCGTCTTGCCGTTGCCGCGCCAGTCGATGTCATTCAGGGCCTGGATGACGTTCTTGCGGGCCTGCTCCTTGTCGTCCGGCGCCACGGCATCTTCAAGGTCCAGGAAGATCACATCCGACGGGCCCTTGGCCGCCTTCTCGAAGAATTTCGGGCTCGAACCCGGCACGGCGAGTTCGCTGCGGTTGAGGCGCGGGGTCGCCTCCTTGACGATCGTGAAGCTCATGGGTCTCGCTCTCCGGATGTTCGTGTCCGGGCGCCCGGCAAGTGAGAGGGGAGAAACGCCGCGCCCGTTGTCGCGGTGCACCATAACAAAGCCCCTGCGCCCCTGCAAGAAAATGGAAGGCCTTTCCATTCTATGGAAAACACGGCAAGGACGTGCTATGGCTTGGAGCATGACCACGCCCCCTTCTCTCACCTCCGCCGCAGATGCGCCTTCGGCGCCGGGTCCTGACGGGGCCGGCACTGCCGGCGGCGTGCAGGCCGTGCTGCGCGCGCTCGACCTGATGGCGGTACTGACGGCCATGCCGGACGGCATCGGCCTGTCCGATGCCGCGCGCCGCGCGGGTCTTGCCGCCTCCACCGCGCATCGACTGCTGAACACGCTGGCCAATCGCGGCTGGGCGCGGTTCGACAGCGGCTCCGGCCTCTGGCAGGTCGGCCCCGAAGCCTTCGTCACCGGCCAGGCCTTCGATCCGGCCCGCCATCTGGTCCAGACCGCCCGGCCGGTGATGCAGCGGCTGATGGAACGATCCGGCGAAACCGTGAACCTCGCGATCCGCGCCGACGACCGGATGCTCTATCTGGCCCAGGTTGAATGCGCGGAGATGATGCGTGCCTTCGCCCGCCCGGGCGCGCGGGTACCGATGGTCTCGACCGGGGTCGGCAAGGCCCTGCTCGCGGCCGGCTCCCTTCCCACCCCCGCCGGCGCAGATGCGATCGGCACCGAGCTGGATCTGATCCGCCGCCGGGGCTGGGCCCTCGACGACGAAGAGCAATCGGTGGGCCTGCGCTGCGTGGCGGCGGCCATCCCCGCCGGCCGTGCCGGCGGCACGCCCAAAGCCGCGATCTCGATCAGCGGCCCGACGGCACGGATTTCGGATGACCGGCTGGATCTGCTGGGGCGCATGGTCGGCGACGCGGCAGCAGAGATCGGGCGGGCGCTCTAGCTTTCCAGGTCACCCGTCGCAAGCGGATGCGCCCGCTCGATCGCCCGGCGCAGATCTGCATCCAGCACATGGGTATAGATCTGGGTGGTGGTGATGTCGGCATGGCCGAGCAGCTGCTGCACCACTCTGAGATCGGCTCCACCCGACAGCAGGTGGCTGGCGAAAGCGTGGCGAAGCACATGGGGCGAGACCCGGGCCGGGTCCAGCCCGGCCCCCAGCGCCAGCAGTTTAAGCAGCTGGCCCACCCGCTGACGTGTCAGATGACCTTCCGCCGCGCGCGATGGGAAAAGAAAGGCCTGTGCCGTGCGGTCCGGCGGCAGGAAGCCGCCCCGCACCTCAAGATAGGCACGTGCCGCCGCCCTGGCCGGCGCGCCAAGCGGCACCAGCCGGTCGCGGCCGCCCTTGCCCCGCACCATCAGCACCTGCGGATCGCGGGCAAGGGCCGCCGCCGGCAGGGTGACCAGTTCCGTCACCCGCAGACCCGAGGCATAGAGCAGTTCGACGATCGCCGCCAGCCGCCGGCCTTCCGGCCCGGGCATGGCATGAGCGGCCGCGATCAGCCGGTCGACCTCATCTTCAGACAGCAGCTTGGGCAGCGGCCGGCGCCGGCGCGGTGCGTCCAGACGATCGGTCGGCTGATCGGGACGGCGGCCCTCGCTCGCCAGGAACCGGAAAAAGCGGCGCAGGGCCGACAGCCGCCGCGCCTGGGTCTCGGCCGTCAGCCCGCGCGCCTCCAGCACCGCCAGATAGCGGGCAAGCGCATCGGCCGCGGCGGCGACCAGCCCGCCATCCGCACTCAAAACCCGGGCGGCATCGTCCAGGTCCGTGGCATAGGCGATGAGGGTGTTGTCGGCAAGCCCGCCCTCGGCACCCAGCATCTCAAGGAAGGCCTCGATCGCGCGACGGTCAACCGGCAGCGGCTCCCGCGGCGGCACTGCCGGCATATCAGACACCCGGCGCCAGCCCCGAAACCACGCCGGCCGCAATCATCATCTCGACCGCAAGCCGGCGGGACTCGTCGTCGAAGCCTGCAAGACGGAAGCCTTCCAGTGCCGTGGCCAGACCGATCGCACCGATCTCGGGCCGGGCTTCCAGCAGCACCAGCGACAGCGCGGCCGTCTCGCCCAGCCTGCCGGCATCGGCCGCCGCCCTGAGCGCGAACCAGACGGCGGGTATGGGCGCAACCGCATCCTCCACGGCCGGCGCCGCCGGATCCGGGGACGGCAGGGCTTCGGGCGAAAACAGGCCGATCGCAGCGGTCGCCACCTCCCGCGCCGGCCCCGCCAGACCGGCAAGCCAGCTGCTGATGTCGACCGTCCGCAGATCACGTCCCAGCACCGCCGACGGTTCCTGAAACGCGACCAGAGACAGGGCAGTCAGCTCAGGATCGGCTGCGATCGCGGTGCTCAGCACGTCCGGACGGTTCTCCGGGATCCCCAGCATCGCGGCAGCGGCATCGACAGCCCCGCCGGCGATGGCGATCCGTGCCGCCATGATCCGACTGTCCGGGTCCAGCCCGCGAATGGCGGCCGGTTCCAGGAGCGGCGCCGCGGCAGCCGCCGCGGTCGCGGTCAGCAACGGATCGGCCTCCGCCGCCGCCTTGACCAGCGTAGCGATGCCGTAGAGCCGTGCCCCCGGGTTGCGCTCGGCCGCAGCGGTCGCAAACAGCCGTGCCCGCCGCCGCTCGGGCCGGGATTCGCCGGCCGGGCCGTGGCCCGAGAGGGCGGCACTGCGTTCGGCCGCCGCTGCGGCCAGCCAGGCCCCGGCCAGGCGTTCGCCGGCAAGCAGGCCGCGGGTGGCAGCCGCTTCGGCCAGGACCAGGCGATGGAAAGGCGTGATCGCGCCGCTCATCACCAGCCGCGACAACCCGGCATCGCCGAGACCGGCGGCAAATTCCGTAACCGTATCGGCTGTGGCCTCGGACTGAATGCCGCGCCACGCCAGCACCGCCAGATCCGCCGGGGTCAGCACTGCCGGATCAAGGCCGTCAATCGCGATCGGCCCGGGCGTGGCCGCCGCACGGGCAATCGCACCGGCGACCGGCTGTCCGGCCGACACCAGCTCGGCCGCGGCGGTCCCGTCGGCGGCCGCAAACAGGCGGCAGGCCAGGACATCCGGGGCAGCAGCTGCCTCACCTGCCGGAATGGCGGCACCCGACACCCCGGGAAGGACCGCGGCACAGGCACGCTGCTCCTCCCCGGCCAGGAACAGGGCCCCGGCAGGTGGCGGACGACCGGCATCGTCGGCCACATCGACCGCGGCCGCCGGATCGCCCAGCATCAGCAGCGCCTTCGCCCGACGATCGGCAAAGACATCGGCGTCCTCTCCCGCCGGCGCCGGTCCGTCGGTTGCGAGCAGATCCCGCAGCATCTCGCGCGCCGTGGGCCAGGGCGCAGTGCCGCCGAGGGCCGCCAGCGCCCCATCGATCCGCGCCGCCGTGCTGCCCTGCCAGAGATCCGCCGGCACATCCTCTGCATCCACTGCCGCCGGCTCATCATCCGTCGTCTGAGGCGGCAGAGGGGTGGGCGGCGGCGGCGGAGGGGGCGGAGGCGGCGGGGGCGGAGGCGGAGGGGGCGGAGGTGGAGGCACCGGCCGCAGCTGGTCGGGTGTCGCCTGGATCCGCGGCGCCGTCGGCGGGGGTGGGGGCGGGGTCAGGTGCGGCGCCGGCTGGACGGGCGGGCGGACCTGCACCCCCGGCGCCGGAACAACCGGGCGCGGGCGCGTCTCTTCGGCCTGCGGCTCGTCGGGCACCAGCCTCAAGGGCTGCGCCACGGCCGAAGGGGATACCGCCGCCAGGACCAGCGCGAGCACGACACCGAGCGATCGCCCGGCCGATGCGCTCACCGGCGGGCGTCCCCCTGTCTGGTCGCCGGGCTCAGCGGAGCAGTTTGTCATTGGGCACGACCTTCTCCACCGTGCGCACCGGCGCCGGCATGTCGAAGGTCATGAGGAAGGCCCCGCCGCCCAGAACGGCAACGAGGAGAATGATCAGGATGAAGCGGATCAGCACGCCTGCGCCTCGCATCGGGGGTTCGCAACTGCCGGGAAGATCGATGGTCCTCCGGCCTGCACGATTGCCGCGACTGCCGGACCTGTGCTTTATTTCTGGCCGGGTCGGGCGCCGTCGCCCGAAGCCTATCGGTTCGGTGGGATGGTTTCAACGGTTGCGCACCGCACCATCCGCCGCACGCCGGTCTGCCGCTCCCATTCCAGGGGCTGCGGCACCGGGCCCGCATCCGGGGGACGGCCCCGCCACAAGAGTCCGGTTCACCGCTTTGACCGACGACGACGACCAGCCATCCACCATCGAACACGCGAGTTCGGCAGACGATACCGCCGGCGATGACGCGACAGGTGCCGCCCCCGCCTTCGATCGGCGGATGATCGACCGCTCCATCGTCCTGGTCGGGTTGATGGGCGTGGGCAAGAGCAGTGTCGGCCGCAGGCTCGCCCAGCGTCTCGGCATCGATTTCGTCGACGCCGATACCGAGATCGAGAAGGCAGCCGGCCTGCCCGTCCCCGAAATCTTCCGCCTGTATGGCGAGGCCGAATTCCGCCGCGGGGAACGCCGGGTGCTCGCCCGCCTGCTGGAAGAGCGCCCGCGGGTGATTGCAACCGGTGGCGGCGCCTTCATGGACCCGGAAACCCGTGCCGCCATTGCCCGCGACGGCATTTCAGTCTGGCTGAAGGCCGAACTGCCGGTGATCGCCCGCCGTGTGCTGAAGCGCCGTCACACCCGGCCGCTGATCGCCGAGGGCGACGCCATGGCAACACTGGAACGGCTGATTGCCGAGCGCCACCCGGTCTATGCCGAAGCCGATCTGACGGTGGAAAGCACCGAGGCCCCGCATGAAGTGGCCGTGAATGCGATCATCTCGGCCCTCGCTGCCGAATGGCCGGGCCTTACCGCCACCCGCCCACGCCGTTCCGCATGACGCAGGCCCCTCCGTCACCCGCCAGAATCATCCCCCCGTGCCCCGCTCCGGAGCCCGTCAGCCGATGACCGCCCAGACCGCCACGCCCCTTTCCGACACCAGACCCCGACTGTCCGACGACGGCGAACTGGTGACCCTGCCCGGCGTCGCGGCCCCCGCGCGGCGGGTCCGGGTGCCACTGGATGATCGCGCCTACGATATTCTGGTCGGGGACGGCCTGCTGCCGGTGACCGGCCGGCTGATCCGCGAGACCATGGGTGCCCGCCGGGCAGCGGTGGTGACGGACGAGACCGTGGCCGGCCATCACCTGGCCGTGCTGTCCCGCGCGCTCGATGATGCCGGGATCGCCCATGGCACCATCATCCTGCCGCCGGGCGAAGGGACGAAACGCTTCGGGTCGCTCGAAACCCTTCTCGACGGATTGCTCGCCTCGGGTATCGAACGCGGACAGCCGGTGATCGCGCTCGGCGGCGGCGTCGTCGGCGATCTCGCCGGCTTCGCGGCCGCCGTGCTGCGGCGTGGCACCCGCTTCGTTCAGGTGCCGACCACCCTGCTCGCCCAGGTCGACAGCTCGGTCGGCGGCAAGACCGGCATCAATACCAGCCATGGCAAGAATCTGGTCGGTGCCTTCCACCAGCCCGGGCTGGTGGTCGCCGATACCGGCCTGCTTTCAACCCTGCCACGGCGCGAACTGCTTGCAGGCTATGCCGAGGTGGTGAAATACGGCGCCATCGACGATGCCCCGTTCTTCGACTGGCTGGAACAGCGCGGGGCCGAGGTGATCGCAGGCTCCGGCCCGGCACGCGACCAGGCCGTGGCACGCTCCTGCGCCGCCAAAGCGCGGATCGTCGCCGCCGATGAAACCGAGACCGGCCAGCGCGCATTGCTCAACCTGGGCCACACCTTCGGCCATGCCTTCGAAGCAATGGCCGGCTATGACGGTCGCCTGCTTCATGGCGAGGGGGTTGCGATCGGCATGGTCGCCGCCTTCAGGCTGTCGGTGCGCCGCGGGCTCTGCCCCATGGCCGATCTGGAACGGCTGACCATCCATCTGGCCTCGGTCGGCCTGCCGACCCGTCCACAGGATGTGGCTGAGGTCGACTGGACGGTCGACGGGCTGATGGCACCGATCGCCCAGGACAAGAAGGCCCGCGAAGGTCGGGTACGCTACATCCTGGCACGCGGCATCGGCCGCTCGTTCATTGCCGACGACGTCGCACCCGATGAAGTGGCCGCCCTGCTCGACGACATCCTGGCCGACCGCCCCGAGGGCCCGGCCATCCCTGCCGGGTGATACCCGCCCGATCCGACCAGGAGAGAGACCCACCCGCCGATGCCTGCCGAACTCTGGCTGTCACTTCTTGCCATCATCGTCCTGATCGCCGCATCTGCCTTCTTTTCCGGCAGTGAAACGGCCTTGACCGCCGCCTCCCGCACACGCATGCATCAGCGTGCATCCGAAGGCGATATCCGGGCGCTGAGGGTAGAAAAGCTCACGGCCGATCGCGAGCGATTGATCGGTTCGATCCTGCTCGGCAACAATGCGGTCAACATCCTCTCCTCGTCGATCGCCACCAGCGTGCTGATCGGGCTGTTCGGTGATGCCGGCGTCGCGATGGCGACACTCGGCATGACCCTGCTGCTGCTGATCTTTGCGGAGATCCTGCCCAAGACGGTCGCCCTGCATCAGCCGGACCGGATGGCGCTTGTCCTTTCGGGCCCGCTCTCAGTGGTCGTGCGGATCCTCAGCCCGTTCTCCAGGGTGATCGGGTTCATCGTACGCGGCGTGGCGCGGGTCATCGGGATCAGGCTCGAAGGCGATCGGCTGATGGTTTCGGCCGATGACCTGCGCGGGGCGATCCGGCTCTATGACGACCCCGAAGCAACGGCGGCGGAAACCCGCAACGAGAAGGAGATGCTGGCGAGCATCCTGGATCTCGGCGATCTGACGGTGGGCGAGATCATGATCCACCGCCGGCAGATGACCACCATCGACGCCGACCAGCCCCCCGCCGCGATCCTGGCTCAGGTCACCACCAGCCCGCACACCCGGCTGCCGATGTGGCAGGGCGATCCCGACAACGTCATCGGCGTGCTTCATGCCAAGGATATGTTGCGGGCATTGACCGAGGCCGGCGGCGATGTGGCCAGGATCGACGTGCCGGCACTTGCGCGCACGCCGTGGTTCATCCCCGACAGCACCACGCTGCACGACCAGCTGCATGCCTTCCGGCAGCGCCATGCCCATTTTGCCCTGGTGATCGACGAATACGGCACCATCCAGGGGCTGGTGACGCTGGAGGACATTCTTGAAGAAATCGTCGGCGAGATCGTGGATGAACACGATATCGCGGTCGAAGGGCTGGAGCGTCAGGCCGATGGCGGGGTTCTGGCCGACGGCACCGTCACCATCCGCGACATCAACCGCGAGACCGGCTGGCGCCTGCCGGACGACGAAGCGACCACCATCGCCGGTCTCGTCATCCACGAAGCCAAGGCCATCCCCGAGGTCGGCCAACGCTTCCGCATCGCCGGCATAGAGGCCGAGGTGCTCCGCCGTCACCGCAACCGGGTGACCAAGCTGCGCCTCTCACCTGTCGGGGGCCGCCCCCCCACAGGTGCCGTCCACGATACCGGTCGGCCATGATCGGCGAGCTGATCACCATCATTGCCCCGATCCTGGTCTGTGCCGCGATCGGCTTTTCCTGGATCCGGGTATTCCGGCAGCCCTATGACACCGGCATGATCACCAATCTGGTGACCAATATCGGCGTCCCCTGCCTGATCTTCTCCAATCTGACCAATGGCCAGGTGGCGCCTGGCGCCTTCGGCGAATTCGCGCTCGCCGCCGCCTCGACCATGGTGATGATGGGGTTCATCGCCTGGCCGATCCTGCGGGCGGCCGGCCTGCCCTGGCGGACCTGGCTGACGCCGATCATCTACGGCAATGCCGGCAATATGGGCCTGCCGCTCTGCCTCTTCGCCTTCGGACCCGAGGGGCTGGGCTATGCCATCGGCTATTTCGCGGTCTCAGCCGTCAGCCAGTTCACGATTGGCGCCTGGGTGCTGTCAGGCGAGCCGGCCGGGCGCTTCATCCTGCGCCAGCCCGCCCCCTGGTCGGTGGTGGCGGCGCTGATCTTCGTGCTTGGCGGGATCCCGGTTCCGAAGTTCCTGAGCAATACCACCCATCTCATCGGCGGTTTCACCATTCCGCTGATGCTGATCACGCTGGGCGTAAGTCTGGCCCGGATGAAGGCGGTACGGCCGCTCGGCACGCTGGGTCTGGCCCTGTTGCGCAGCCTGGGTGGCTTCGTGGTCGCGCTCTTCCTCGGCATGGTGGTCTTCCGTTTCGAAGGTGTGGAACTGGGCGTTCTGCTGGTCGAGGCCTCGATGCCGGTCGCCGTGTTCAACTATCTCTTCGCCCAGCGCTACGACCGTTCCCCGGCCGAGGTGGCGTCGCTGGTGGTGACGTCCACCCTGCTGGTCTTCCTGCTGCTGCCCGGGCTGCTCTGGGTCGCACTGCATCTGGCAGGCATGAACTGAGCGGGCGGGGCCCTGCGCCCGTCGGCCCATACGGCACCGCAGATGACGAACGCGTGGTCGCCGCGTATAGTGGCGGCATCGAAATTGGATCGAACGTTCGTCTCAGATGCGAGGCACGGCCCTGGTCATGCGCCGCGGCCGTACCGAGGAGAAGCCCGCCCAATGCCCCTGTCCCAGCCCGTGAACCGCCGCCACATCCACACCCGCCAGATCGATCTCCGCGGCTATGAGCGCGAAGACGGGCTCTGGGACATCGAGGCACATCTGACCGACGTGAAGACCTATCCGATCGACAACCGCTGGCGCGGCCAGATCGACCCGGGCACGCCGATCCACGATATGTGGATCCGGCTGACCATCGATATCGGCTTCGAGATCAAGGCGATCGAGGCAGTGATGGATCACACGCCCTATTCGATCTGCGGGGATGTCGCCATCAATTTTCAGCGTCTGGTCGGGCTGAAGATCGCCCCGGGCTGGACCAAGGCGATCCGCCAGCGGGTCGGCGGCGTGCATGGCTGCACGCATCTGGTCGAGATGATGCGCCCACTGGGCACCGTCGCGTTTCAGACGCTCTATCCGGCACTGGAACGCCGCCGTCGCGAGGCCAATGACCGCGTCGCGGCCATGGCCCATACCGAGACCGTGGCCCGTACCGGAACAGACGATACGGCGCCGGCCGCCCTGCCGCCACGACCGGCACCGAAACCGCCTGCTCACCTGAATACCTGTCACGCCCTGGCAGCGGACGGAGAGGTTGTCAGGCAGCATTATCCTGAGTGGTATACGGGCGGCTGACCGGCGCCATCGGCCGTCCGTCACCGCCGCGCGCAGCCGCCAGACGCTCCAGACGCCGCTGCACCGCCGTCCGATCCGCCCGCCCCGGCCGCATCGCCTTGCCGTGACCCGCACGCGCATGCCCCTGCTCGGTCGATGCCGCCCGGTAGTAGTTCATGATGAACACCCGGATCGCCGCCGTCAGGGTCGATTCGCGCCGGGTCGAGTTGACCATGGTGGCCAGCTCGTGGATCCGGCAGCCCTCACGCTGGCAGATCTCGGTCAGCGCGTCCCACATATCCGCCTCAAGACGGATGCTGGTACGGCGCCCTTCGACGACGACGTTGCGGTTGATAAGTGAACTGGACATCGTGCCTATCGCCCCCCTTAAGTCCCCGGCCCCTCCGGCCGGATGTCTCCCCGACGACACCTTTACGCGAAAATTGGTCGATCTTTTTATTTAAGGTTGTATTAGCACAACCGCGACGCGTTTCAAAGGGCAATCGCATGCCGGTTGCATCCGGCAGCGGTTGCCTATCTGCTCTGCCCGGCCTCAGCCGGCGTGCGGGTGACGAGCGCCAAAGCGTGAACCCGCTCCGCCAATTCCTCGGCCAGAACCTCGTAGACCCGGCGCTGACGCATCACGCGGGTCAGACCATCAAAGGCCACGGTCACGATCTCGACCCGGAAATGTGTTTCGCCGCCGGGCTGATGGCCCGCATGGCCGGCATGGCGGTCACTCTCATCGGTGATCACCAGCCGCTCAGGCGCAAAGGCGGCCGTCAGCTTGGTCTCGATCCGCTCCCTGATGGTCATGTCGGCACAGGCCTCCGCATTCTCAAGGTCATATCCCGATGATACTGCAATTCCCGTCGCCGCGCGCGGCCCAGGCGATGTATCAAGCCTGATGCGCGCACCGGGGCCGGGTCGCCTCACGTATAAGTATCATACCGGGACAATCTGTCTCATTTTGGCACAAGCGTTTCACGATCAAACAGGGACAGGAACACAGCCGCACAGCGAATGCCTCGGCGAAGCACAGGATGGGAAACCCTTTTCTCCCGAAGTGGACATCCGGGGAACCCGATCCACCGGCAAACGTTAAGCGCACATTAACCGCAGCCCTGATGATCCTGGCGCGCGCGCCGGAAAATCGGTCCCGAACGCGCGTTTCCAGTCGCACATCATACCACTGGAACGCAAGCAGGTCTTGCGCAGGGGTTTTTGGCACACCCTTTGCTTGTAAACCGGCGGAGCAGGGGCGACCAGCCGGGAACACGGAACCGCACCCAGGCCGACACTACGGACGAATTGCGGACGAGGCGGAACGCTCCCCACGTCAATCTCTCAACCAACACCCTGATCAAAGAGGGATCCCTCCCCATGAAGACCACCAAGAGCCGGGCCCAGGAAGTCGATCGTTACGTCGGTGCGCGGATCCGCGAGCGCCGCATCATGCTGGGCCTGACCCAGCAGCAGCTGGCTGACATGATCGGCGTGACCTACCAGCAGGCCCACAAGTACGAGCGCGGCATCAACCGCATCGCCGCCGGTCGTCTCTACGACATCGCGCAGGCCCTGGGCGTCACCATCTCCTACTTCTTCGAGGGTCTGGAGCAGGGCGGTCAGGTTGAGATGACCCCGCGTCAGCGCATGTGCCTGGAACTGGCCCGCAACTTCTCGATGATCCAGAACGGCAAGCATCAGGAAGCGCTGAGCACTCTTGCCCGCAGCCTGGCCGACGCCTCCTGATTCCACGCACGACCGACACGGGCGCCGCGGCGCCCGGTGCAGATCCGGAACGCCCGCGTGACCGCCCGAACGGCCGGTCGCGCGGGCGTTCGGCGTCTGGATGGATCGCTTGCGCATTTTTCCCGACGGCCGGCATTGTCCGGGCACTTGCCGCACCGCACCCCGTGACGCATATTTTGCCGTCATGGCGATCGACCTCTTCAGCATCCGGCGCACCGCCGCCTACGCTCCCGACGGAACCCGGCTCTGCGATTGCGAGGGCTGCGGAGAGGAAGGTGCGTTCCGCGCGCCCAAATCACGTGACCGGCTGCGGGACTACTACTTTTTTTGCCTGGAGCATGTCCGCGCCTACAACAAGGGCTGGGACTACTTCAAGGGATTGAGTTCGGCCGAGATCGACCGTCACCTGCATGACGACATGACCTGGCACCGTCCGTCCTGGCCCTTCGCCAGCGCCGATCGCGACCAGGCCGACGAGATTGCCCGTGCGGCGGCCCAGATGTTCCGTGAAGGCCGGACCAGTGACCCCTTCGGCATGTTCGGTGCTGCCGGTCGCGCGGCCGAGCGCGTGCGCGCCGCCGCCGAAGCGCGCTTCACGCCCGATGAGCGCCAGGCCTTCAAGACACTGGGCATCGACCCGACCCGCGATCTGCCGCAGATCAAGGACCACTACAAGAAACTCGCCAAACGGCTGCACCCCGACGTCACCGGCGGCGACGCCGCGTCGGAGGAACGCATGAAATCGGTGAACCAGGCCTATTCCTTTTTGATGCACCGCGCGTCAGACTGGACCTGAACCGGTGCCGTTCCCCGACCGGATGGGGATACGCGTGCCGAGATCAGGAGTTGCCCGCCGACGGCCCTGTCGGCCGCGGCCTTCACCTGCACCTCCCCGTGCGGGGCCGGCCGTGTCGTCCATCCGTTTCGTCCCCGCCTTCCCCAGTGGAGATCCTCTTCATCATGGCTTCCGAGACCCTGGCCGCCCCGACCCCGAACACGCCGGATATCAAGGTGTCTGTGCGACAGGTCTTCGGCATCGACAGCGACATGGAGGTGCCGGCATTCAGCGACCGCAGCGAGCATGTGCCCGATCTGGATCAGACCTACCGCTTCCAGCCCGACGTCACCCTCGCCATTCTTGCGGGTTTCGCCTTTAACCGCCGCGTGATGATCCAGGGCTATCACGGCACCGGCAAGTCGACCCATATCGAGCAGGTCGCGGCCCGGCTGAACTGGCCCTGTGTGCGCGTCAACCTCGACAGCCATATCAGCCGCATCGACCTGATCGGCAAGGACGCCATCGTGCTGCGCGACGGCAAGCAGGTGACCGAATACAAGGAGGGCATCCTGCCCTTCTGCCTGCAGCGTCCGACCGCGCTGGTCTTCGACGAATATGATGCCGGTCGCGCCGATGTGATGTTCGTGATCCAGCGCATTCTGGAAAATGAGGGCAAGCTGACCCTGGTTGAACAGAACAAGGTCATCCGCCCGCATCCCTATTTCCGGATCTTCGCCACCGCCAATACGGTGGGCCTGGGTGATACGACCGGCCTCTATCACGGCACCCAGCAGATCAACCAGGGCCAGATGGACCGCTGGAACGTGGTGGTCACGCTGAACTATCTGGCGCCCGACGAAGAGAGCGCGATCGTGCTCTCCAAGCTGCCGGAATTCGACAATGCCGACGGCCACAAGACCGTGCGGTCGATGGTCGCCCTGGCCGACCTTACCCGCAGCGCCTTCATCAATGGCGACATCTCGACCGTCATGTCGCCGCGCACCGTGCTGACCTGGGCCGAGAACTACCGGATCTTCAAGGATCTGCAGCTCGCCTTCCGCTTCACCTTCCTCAACAAGTGTGACGAAGTGGAGCGCCCGCTGATCGCCGAGTACTACCAGCGCTGCTTCGGCACCGAGCTGCACGTCCCCGGCATCCGCCACATGGGTTGAGGGATATGCGCAAGCGCAACGATCCGCAATCCGTCGAGCAGTTCAAACGTGCCCTGACCAGCACCGTGAAGGCGATGGCCGGCACGCCTCAGCTCGAAGTCGCCTTCACCTTCGAACCGCCGCGGCTGCGTGGCGATCGGGTGAACCTGCGCGCGCCGATGCGTAACCTGCCGGAACAGCAGGTCGCCCGCATCCGCGGCGAGGCCGACCAGATCGCGCTGCGCGTGCGCCATCACGATGCCCGCATCCACATGGCCCGCCAACCCCAGGGCGAGCTGTCACGCCGGCTCTATGAAAGCTGTGAACAGCTGCGCATCGAGGCCCTGGGCGGGCGCAACATGACGGGCGTGCGCGGCAATCTGGCCCGTTTGCAGGAAGACCAGCTTCGCGAGCAGCCGCAGCGCCTCGCCGTCGACGGCAGCCCGGAATCGCTTTGCGAAGCGGCTCTGCTGCTGCTGCGCGAGCGCCTGACCGGGGTCCCGACGCCGGAGATCGCCCAGGAACTGGTCGAACACTGGCGCCCGGTGATCGAGAGCAAGGCCGGCGACGACCTGGCCCGCCTGCCCGAGATCATGGCCGACCAGAAGCGCTTTTCCGAAGGGGTACGCGACCTGCTGTCGGACCTCGACATCGAGGCCGAGACCGAAGGCGAGCTCGATGAGGATCGCGAGCCCGACGAGGCCGATGACCAGGCCGAAGCGGAAGCTCAGGAACAGCCCGACGGCGAAGGCGGTGAGCAGTCGCAGGACGGCGACGACAGTGGCCAGTCGAGCGAGGGGGCACCCGAGACCGGCGACGGCGAGGCCGATGCCGACATGGCGGCCAGCGACCCCGACTCCGAAAGCGGCGCCGGTGGCGAGGACAGCTCGTCCCGGGTCCGCCCCTGGATGCCGCCCGGATCCAACGAGAACGAAACGGCAGCGGACGTCTATCATCCCTACACCACCGAATTCGACGAGGTGGTGGAGGCAAGCGAGCTTGCGACCGAAGACGAGTTGAACCGGCTGCGCGGTCTGCTCGACCAGCAGATGACCAATCTGCATGGCGTGATCACCAAGCTCGCCAACCGCCTGCAACGCCGCCTGCTGGCCAAGCAGTCGCGCGGCTGGGAGTTCGATCTCGACGAAGGCCTGCTCGACAGCTCCAAGCTTGCCCGCGTCGTTGTCCAGCCGCTCTACAGCCAGACCTACAAGCGCGAGCGCGACACCGACTTCCGCGACACGGTGGTCACGCTGCTGATCGACAATTCGGGCTCGATGCGCGGCCGGCCGATCTCGGTGGCGGCGATGAGCGCCGACATTCTTGCCCGCACGCTGGAGCGCTGCGGCGTGAAGGTCGAAATCCTGGGCTTCACCACCCGGGACTGGAAGGGCGGCCAGTCGCGCAAGAAGTGGCTCGACGGCGGCAAGCCGCAGACGCCGGGCCGGCTCAACGACCTGCGCCACATCGTCTACAAATCGGCCGACTGGCCGTGGCGGCGGGCGCGGAAGAATCTGGGCCTGATGCTGCGCGAAGGCCTGCTCAAGGAGAATATCGACGGCGAAGCGATCCTCTGGGCCCATAACCGCCTGCTGGCCCGGCCCGAGAACCGCCGGATCCTGATGGTGATCTCCGATGGTGCGCCGGTCGACGACAGCACCCTGTCGGTCAACAGTTCGAACTATCTGGACCGCCATCTGCGCCAGGTGATCGAGTGGATCGAGAGCCGTTCGCCGGTCGATCTGGTGGCGATCGGCATCGGCCACGACGTCACCCGCTACTACAAGCGCGCGGTAACCATCGTCGATGCCGAACAGCTGGGCGGCACGGTGATGAACCAGCTGGCCGAGCTCTTCGACGAAGACCAGGGCGGCCGCAGCAGCCGCCCCACCCGCCTCAGACACTGACCGGCCGTCACCGGCAGGACGACGGAAAGGGCGGGCCTCTGTGGAGGCCCGCCCTTCTTCCTTCAGGCACTGTCGAAGCCGCTTACCGCGCCACCAGCACCCGCCCTTCCTTCATCACCAGCCGGATGGTCTCGTCGGGTCGCGACCAGGGCGCGATATCGTGAAGGACGTCGCCATCGACCACGATCAGGTCGGCGAGCAGGCCCGGTTCGACCCGGCCGATGCGGTCGGCCATGCGGAACAGATCAGCGGCAATTGTGGTTGCCGAGCGGATCACGTCGATCGGCGCCTGGACCTGGGCTCGCAGGGCGAATTCGGTCAGCTGGCGGCGATGCATGATACCGAGCAGATCGGTTCCGAAGGCAATCTTGACCCCGCCCGCATGGGCAAGGCGCAGCGCCTCACGGCCGGCATCCAGCACGTCATAAACCTTGCGATGCAGATCGGCCGGCATGCCTGCCGCCAGCCCCTCCTCGGCCAGGGCCGAATAGGTCGCGAGCGTCGGCACCAGCCAGCGGCCCTTCTCCACGAACAGCCGCACCGAGCTTTCGTCGAGCAGATTGCCGTGCTCGATCGAGGTGATGCCCGCCTCCAGCGCCCGGTTGATTGCGCGGGCGGTATAGGCATGCCCCATGACCGGAATGTTGGCGGCCTCGGCCTCTTCCACCGCCGCGTAGAGTTCTTCCATCGCGAACTGGGTGCTGTCGATCCGGTCGGTCGGCGAGGCGACGCCGCCCGAGACCATCAGCTTGATATGGGTGGCGCCGGTGCGGATCAGATCACGGCAGGCCCGGCGCATCTCGGGCACGCCGTCGCAGACCCGGCCGAGACCTGCACAGCAGAAGCACTCGCCCAGTTCCTGCTGGCCGGGCCCGCGCATGTCGGCATGACCGCCGGTCTGCGAGAGCGCCTTGCCGCAATAGAGCAGCCGCGGACCGGGCAGCGCGCCTTCCGCCACCGCCCTGGCCAGCCCCCAATCGGCGCCACCGGCATCTCGCACGGTGGTAAAGCCGCGCTCCAGCATGCCCTTCAACACATCGGCGGTGTGGACCGTGACGTAGAAGGGCGACATCCGGCCGAGTTCGGCGAAGTTGGGCGTGATCGCCGTGACATGGACATGAGCGTCGCACAGGCCCGGCATCAGCACCTTGCCACCAAGGTCGATCACCTCGGCATCGGCGGCGGCCATGCGGTCGGCATCGGGGGCGACGGCGCGGATCACGCCCCCCTCGACCCAGACCGACTGACCGTCGAGATAGCGGCCGGCAACCACATCAAGTACCCGGGCATTCCGGAAGACTGTACCGGCCCGCCGGGGCTCGGTCTTCAAGGCGGAGGTCATGAATGGATCATCCTCAATGGGTGCCGAGATAGAGATCGGCCATACGTTCATCGGCAAGCAGGCGTTCGGCGGTGTCGTGGATCACCACCCGTCCGGTATCCAGGATGTAGCCGCGATCGCTGATCGCGAGCGCCTGACGCGCGCGCTGTTCGACCAGCAGCGCCGAGACCCCCAGCCCCGGCAGGCCGCGGATCAGCTCCAGCACCTCGTGGACCAGGGCGGGCGACAGCGCCGCCGTCGGCTCGTCCAGGATCATCAGCTTCGGTGCCGGCATCAGGGCCCGGGCGAAGGCCAGCTGCTGACGTTCGCCGCCCGACAGGGCGCCCGCGCGGGTGCGGCGGCGTTCGGCCAGGGCGGGGAAGCGGTCGAACATTTCCCCGATCCGGCGGCGACGATCGGCCACGCCCTCCACCACCTGGAGGTTCTCGGTGACGGTCAGGGTCGGGAACACGTTCTCAACCTGCGGCACATAGACCACCCCCAGATCGATACGCTTCTCGGCCGGGACACCCAGAAGCGGCACATCACCCAGGCGCATCTCGCCGCGCACCCGGGTGAGCAGCCCCATCAGCGCCTTGACCAGGGTCGACTTGCCCGAACCGTTGGTGCCGGCAATGGTTACGATCTCCAGAGCATCGACATGGAGCGAGATGCCCGAGACGATGTCGACCTCGCCATAGCCGGCGGCCAGATCCGAGACGGTGAGCAGCCGGCTCATACCGCACCCCCCATATAGGCTTCGCGCACCCGGGCATCCGCCAGCACCGCCTGGGGCGTGCCCTGGGCCAGCAGACGGCCACGGTCGATCACGATCATCCGCTCGACCAGAGCGGAGAGCGAGGGCAGGTTGTGTTCGACGATCAGGAAGCCGATCCCGCCGCTGCCGTCGACGCCGGTCTCGCGGATCGCCCGGATCCGGTCGGCGATCTCGTCGATCAGCACCGGGTTGACGCCGGCGAACGGCTCGTCGAGCAGGATCATCTTCGGCCGGACCATCAGGGCGCGCCCCAGTTCCAGCAGCTTGCGCTGACCGCCCGACAAGCCGCCGGCCGGCTTATCCGCCACCCGGGTAAGGTTCAGGAAGGCCAGGATGCCCTCGGCGCGCCCGGCGATCTCCGCCTCCTGCCAACGGATGCGGGCGCCGCGGAAGAACACGCCTGCCAGCGTCTCACCCGCCTGCCCCGGCGCCGCCGCCGCCAGATTCTGGCGCACGCTCAGGCTGGCGAAGACCCGTGGCACCTGGAAGGTGCGGCCAAGGCCGGCACGCACCCGCTCCACCGGCCCCATCCGGCTGAGATCGCGGCCGGCGAAGCTCACCCGGCCGGCATCGCCGGGCTGGAAGCCGCTGATCACCGAGAACAGCGTGCTCTTGCCGGCACCATTGGGGCCGATCAGCCCCGAAAGCCCCGAGACCGGCACCGAGAAACCGACATCGGTCAGCACCTGCACGCCGCCGAAGCTTTTGGAGATATCCTCGACCGTCAACTGGTGATCGGCCGGGGAGATGGTATCAGGATGGCCCATCGCTCAGCCCTCCTTCTTCGTACCGGCAGAGGGCGCGCCAAGGATGCCGTCCGGACGGAAGCGCATCAGCAGCATCAGAGCGACACCGACCACGCCCAGCCTGAGGCTCGCCATTTCAACCTCAGACACACCCGGCAGGGCATCTCGCAAAAAGCGCGAACCTTCCAGGAAGCCGATCAGCACCACCGTGCCGATCGCAGCCCCGCCGACCCGGCCGGCGCCGCCAAAGATCATCGCCACCCAGACATAGAAGGTGAGCAGGGGCACGAACTGTTCCGGCGTCACGAAGGTGACGTAATGGGCGTAGAAGGCACCGGCGAGGCCGGTAAAGGCGCTGCCGACCATGAACACCGTCACCTTGAACCGGCCGGGATGCTTGCCCAGCGACCGCACCGCCTCTTCATCGTCGCGGATCGCCTGAATCATCCGGCCGAAGGGGCTGTGCACCAGCCGCCAGTTGACCGCCAGCACCAGGATCACCGCGACGACGAGCAGGATCAGGGTCAGCAGATTACCGTCAATCCCCTCCACACCCAGCGCCTGGGCCACAGAGGGAATGCCGGGAATGCCCTGAACCCCGCCGGTCAGCGCACGCTCATTGGTGATCACCAGGCGCACGGTCTCGGAAAAGCCGAGCATGACAATGGCGAAATATTCGATTCTAAGGCGCAGGGACAGAAGCGCCACCGGCCAGGCGGCGAGGGCTGCAAGCAGGGCCGCCGCGGCGAAGCCCGGCAGCAGGGGCCAGCCCGCCATCACCAGCAGGGCGCTGGTATAGGCGCCGATGGCGAAGAAGCCGACCAGGCCGAAATTGATCAGGCCGGTGAAGCCGTATTGCAGGTTCAGGCCGAAGGTCATCAGCATGTAGATCGCCGTGACCACTGCAACCGCGACCAGATAGCTTTCCATGGGCGGCCTTCCTCAGCGAACCAGGGCGTTGCGGGCGAACAGCCCCTGCGGCCGGATCATCAGCATCAGCAGCAGCACCGCGAAGCCCATGCCGATCTTGTAGGTGAAGCCGACGAAGGGGGTGGACAGCTCCTGTACCAGGCCGATCAGCAGCCCGCCCAGAACGGCGCCGATCGGGTTGCCGATGGTGCCGAGGATGGTGGCGGCAAAGGCCGGCAGCAGCAGGTCCCAGCCCATTTCGGAGGTCACCACGGTTTTGGCGCCCAGCAGAACGCCGCCGAGCCCGGCCAGCCCGCCCGCCATCAGCCACATCACCGCCATCACCCGCCCGGCATTGATGCCCGAAGCCCTGGCGAGATCGGGATTGTCGGCCACCGCCCGCATCCTGCGGCCGATCGGGGTCAGATGCAGCACGGCAAAGACCACGGCCAGTGCCGCCGCCGCCGCCCCCATCACCTGCAGATCGGTCGGCTGCACCCGGATCGGCCCGAACAGGACCGCACGGGTCAGCGGCAGGTCGTAGACCCGCTGATCATGGCCGAAGATGAAGGAGAGTGCCGACCGCAGGAAAAAGGCGAGACCGATCGACGCGATCATCGAGGCCACCGCCGAGCGCCGGGCCAGATTGCGGAACAGCAGGAAATGGAAGGCGAGCGCCACCGCGGCCGAGACGCCCACTCCGGCGATCGCCGCCCCCAGAAGCCCGCCACCGGCCAGCGTGCCGGCAAGGCCGCCGAAGGCGCCGACCGTCATCAGGTCGCCGGTGGAGGCATTGGGAAAGCGGGCGATGCCGAAAACCAGCGTGATCGCCAGCGCGCCGAGGGCATAGATCGAGCCCTCGACCAGGCCGTTGAAGGCCAGGTTGAGATAATAGGCGGTATCCATGGGGACCCCGGAACGGGAGGCCGGAACGAGGCGGCCGACCCGCCCGGTACGCCGAAGCGTCGCCCGGGCGGGCACGGCCGATCCGGATCAGAACGAGACCACGCCCTTGCGGACGAAGGCACCGCCATCGATCTCCGACAGGCTGAAATCGGGCGTCACGTCGCCATACTCGTCGAAGGAGAGGCGGCTGGAGGCGCCTTCATAGTTCACCTTGCGGCCGGCCTCGATCGCGGCCTTGCCCTCGGCGAAGGTGTAGACCGGCGCGCCGTCGGCGGTATCGATTGCCCGGATGCTGCCGTTCACCGCCGCGGTGGCCGTGTCGGGGCAGGCCTGCTGCATCGCCAGACCCCAGGCGATCACCATGTCATAGGTCATCGCCGCATAGACATTGGCCGGCGCGTCTGCCCCCATCGCCTTCTTGTAGGCTGCCTCGAAATGGGCGTAGGACGGCGCGCTCTCATTGCTGATGCTGTCGACTGCGATCACATTGGCGAGCACATCGGGGCCCAGCGCATCGATCAGCTGCTGATTGGCGGCCCAGCCCGGAATGATCCACTTCACATCCGGGTTCTGGCCGCTCTGATACCATTCGCGCAGGATGACGGTGGTGTCCTGAAGATAGGACCCCATGACGATCACGTCGGGGTTCGCCGCCAGGATCTGCTGCAGTTCGGACCGGTAGCTCGGCCGCTTGGGCTCGTAGACGACGCTGGAGACGACCTCGCCGCCGGCGGCCGTCCAGGCCCTGGTGAAGCCCTCGGTATTGCCGATGCCGGAGGCGTTGTTATAGGCCATGGTCGCCGGGCGCTTGAAGCCGCGCTCGGTGGCGATCCTGGCGAAGGCCTGGCCGAAGCGGTCATTGGTCGCCTGGAAGCGCCAGACCAGATCGGCCTTGTCCTCGGTTGAGATCGCCGGCGCGCCCGAGGTGTTCAGCAGCGACAGCCCGGCCTGGGTGGTGATCGGCATGACCGCAAGCGTGACGCCCGAGGACCAGGTGCCCATCACCGCATCGACCTTGTTGACCTCGATCAGCTTCTTCACCGCCAGCACGGCAGCTTCGGGCGAGGTCTGGGTATCTTCGGCCGAGACTTCCAGCTTGCGGCCGCAGGCGCCACCCGCGGCGTTCACCTCGTCCGCCGCCAGGATGATCGCCTTCTGCATGCCGGGACCATAGGGGCTGCCGGCGCCGGTGACCGGGTTCAGTGCCCCGATCCTGAAGGGCGCGGTCTCCGCCTGCGCCGCACCGCCGAGCGCGAGGGACATCACCGCGAGCGAAACCCCTGCCGTCACGGCCCGGCGCATGCGGGCCTCAATCCGTCCTGCCATCCCTGTCTTCTCCTTGCCATCCCGAGAACCCGCCGCCCCGCCGGGGAGCTGCCGCCGGCCCTTCTTGAGAGGCCGATCGGTTTTGCGGGTGGATTTCACACGCCGACGCTCCCCGCCAGCGTGCCGCCTGAGCCCCGCCCCTCCACGAGGGTTGCGAGGATCGTCTTCCAGGCCCTGAGCAGGTCCTGGTAATAATCCGGATCCGGTTTCAGCACCGTCTGGGCGCCCATGCCGCGCAGCAGGCAGAGCGTCAGATTGAGCACGGTGGTCGTGGCCCGGTCGGCCGTGCCGCGGGCCTCGAAAAACTCGGTCCACATGTCGTCGAGCGCGACATGGAAACGCTTCACCACCGGCAGCAGCGCGTCGCGCAGATCGTCATCGGTCCGGGCAGCGGTGATGTGTTCCAGCGTGATGTAGAACAGCCGGCCCGAGAAGCGCCGCCACAGATCGTCCACGAAAGCATCCAGGCCGATCGCACCCGAACGCACCGAGGCGGCCATGCCGCGCATCTCGACGATCTCGTCGTCGAGCAGACGCTCGATCGCCGCCACCAGCAGATCGCTGCGGGTGGGATAGTGGTGCAGCATTGCCCCGCGTGACACGCCAGCACGTTCACAGACCGCCTGGGTGGCCAGCCGGGCGTGGCCGGCTTCCATCAGCACGTCGAGCGTCGCATAGAGCAGCTTGTCGCGGGTTTCGGCGCTCCGCTCCTCCTGCGTGCGCCGCACCTTCGCACCGGTCATCTCCCTCTCCCCGGCCGGTCGCGCCATGTTTCAAGACTGCGACTCTATAAAAAAACAGTCAAGACTGTTTGTTTTTATCCACAAGGTTGACGGGTGCCGCGATCCCTCGCGGCACCCGCCTCGAAACGTCATGCGATGGAATGCGTCCGGGTATCGAGTCACCATGCCTTGTAGGGCAGGAACTTGCCATTCATGGTGATCTTCACCCGGTCGCCCTTGGGATCCTCGATCTTGTCGACATGCATGGTGAAGTCGATCGCGCTCATGATGCCGTCGCCGAACTTCTCCTGGATGATCTCCTTCAGGGTCTCGCCATAGACGCCCACGATCTCGTAGAGGCGATAGATCGCGGGATCGGTCGGCACGGCCTGGTCCCAGATCTTGGTCGGGAATGCGACCAGAGCCGGCACCACGGCCGCAGGCAGGTCGAGCAGGGTCACCAGCGCCTGCGCCTTCTCGGGCGGCATGCTGTTCATGCCCAGCGCCGCCGAAGTGGTCCAGACCGGCGACATGCCGATGCCCTCGGCGATCGCCTCCCAGGTCAAGCCATGCGCCGCCTTGGCGGCCAGGATCAGCGCCGTGGCATCGGCCTTGGACAGCGGCGCATCGGTGGAGGTCTTGGTCATGTTCATGAGGGGTCCTCGCTGCGGGTCGTGATGAACGGGTGCGACGAAACGGGGTGCGACGAAACGGATCAGGCGCAGATCAACGGGCGGCGCGATGGAGGGGCACGACATCGACGCCCTGGGCACTGCCGTCGCGGCCGAAGCGCACGGTGCGCGGAGCACCGGTGCCGGTGCCGCCGCCGCCCCCCGCGGCCAGCTCCCGCGAGCGCCGGGTCAGGAATTCGACCAGATGGTTGCGGATGGCATAGAAGGCCGGGTCGTGCAGGATGGTGTCCCGGGCCCGCGGCCGCGGGATATCGATGACCACGCTTTCCGCGATGCGCGCCCGCGGGCCGTTGGTCATCAGCAGGATCCGGTCGGCAAGCAGGATCGCCTCGTCGACGTCATGGGTGATCATGAACACGCTCTGGTCGGTATCGGACCAGATGCGGATCAGCTCGTCCTGGATGGTGCCGCGGGTGAGCGCATCCAGCGCACCGAAGGGCTCGTCGAGCAGCAGCAGCCGGGGCTCGATCGCAAAGGCCCGGGCGATGCTGACCCGCTGCCGCATGCCGCCCGAGAGTTCGGCCGGCTTGCGGTGCTCCGCCCCGCCGGACAGCCCGACCTTGGCCAGATGGCTGAGCGCATGCGCGCGGATCTGCTGCCGCGACCAGTCGCGATGCCGGGCGCGGATGGCGAAGACCACGTTTTCGAGCGCCGTCGCCCAGGGCAGCAGGCTGTAATTCTGGAACACCACGCCGCGGTCGAGACCGGGGCCCGAGATTTCCCGGCCGTCCATGACCACCGCCCCCGAGGAGGCGCTGTCGAGCCCGGCCAGGATGTTGAGGATGGTGGATTTGCCGCAGCCGGAATGGCCGATCACGCAGACGAATTCGCCACGATCCATGGTGAAGTCGACCTGCTCGAAAACCGTGGTCTCGCCGCCGCCCCGGGCGGGGAAGCGTTTTGCCAGGCCCGAGACGTCGAGAAAGGGGCGTGCGCTCGTCATGGGATACCTCTCTCTCCGCCTCAATCGGCATAGGCCACGGCGCGGGCGAGCGCGCCGAGCAGCGCATCCAGCGCCATGCCGACCAGACCGATCATCAGGATGGAGAACACCACGCTGGTGAGATCGAGATTGTTCCACTCGTTCCAGACGTAGTAGCCGATGCCGGTGCCGCCGACGAGCATCTCCGCCGCCACGATCACCAGCCAGGCGATGCCGATCGAGATCCGCATCCCCGTCACGATGGTGGGTGCCGCGGCCGGCAGGATGACCCTGAGGGCGGTCGAGACCGGCCCGAGTTCGTGGGTGCGGGCCACATTCACCCAGTCCCGCCGGACATTGGCGACACCCAAGGCGGTGTTGAGCAGCATCGGCCAGATCGAGCAGATGAAGATCACGAAGATCGCCGACATCTGGCTGTCCTTGATGACGAACAGCGCGAGCGGCATCCAGGCGAGCGGCGAGATCGGCCGCAGTACCTGGATGAACGGGTCGAGCGCCCGATAGGCCAGCGGCGACATGCCGATCAGGAAGCCGAGCGGCAGGGCGATGGCGGCCGCGGCCAGATAGCCCGCCGCCACCCGGTAGAGCGAATAGCCGATCTGGATGCCGATGCCCTTGTCATTGGGGCCGGCGTCATAGAAGGGATCCGATATCTCTTCCCAGGCGCGCATCAGGATGTCGGAGGGGGCCGGCAGGCGGGCCTGGGTGTCGGCACCGCCCATCAGCCGGGCATATTCGTCCTGCGCCGCCGAGGCGGCGGGCGCCGTGCCGGAGAGTTCCCAGACCCCCAGCAGCAGGGCCAGCACCGCGACCGACAGGATCGCGGCACGGATGCGGAGCGACGGCATCATTCCGGGTCTCCCAGTGTGGCAGGCTCAGCTGCGCCGGATGGCGAAGGAGGCGAGATAGCCTTCGGGATCCGCCGGATCGAAGGTCTTGCCCATGATGGTGTGGGGCTCGTAAGTGACCTCGGGCGGGGTCAGGCCCAGCTCCTTCATCCGGGCACCGGTCTCGGCGGCGAGATAGACCTGTTCGGCGATGCCGCGATAGTCGATCTCGCCCGAGATGTAGCCCCAGCGCTTCATCTGGGTCAGGATCCACACCCCCATCGAATGCCAGGGGAAGGGATCGAAATCGATCCGGTCGGGCACGTCCTGCACCTGGCCCAGCCCGTCGGCGAAGCGGCCGGTCAGCACCTGTTCGATCACCGGCACGGGCTGGTTCAGATAATTGGCGGGCGCGATCGCGGCCGAGATCTCCTTGCGATTGGCCGGATCGGCGGCATAGGCGGTCGCCTCCAGCAGGGCCATGACCAGGGCGCCATAGGTGTTGGGCATCTCTTCGGCGAAGGCCTTGGAACAGGCGAAGGCGCAGCAGGGATGGCCTTCCCAGATGTCCTTGGTCAGCAGATGGATGAAGCCGACCTTTTCCCAGACGGCACGCTGGTTGAACGGATCCGGCGACAGGTAGCCGTCCAGATTTCCGGCACGCAGATTGGCGACCATCTCGGGCGGCGGCACGACCCGGATCTGGATATCCTTGTCGGGGTCGAGCCCATGCTCGGCGACGTAATAACGCAGCAGGAAATTGTGCATCGAGTATTCGAAGGGAACGCCGAAGCGGAAGCCCTTCCAGTCCCTGGGGTCGCGCTTGTCCTTGTGATCGACATGCAGCACGATCGCCTGACCGTTGATGTTCTCCACCGCCGGCATCAGGAAGGGCTGGGCGGTGGAGCCCGCCCCCATGGTGATCGCCAGCGGCATCGGCGTCAGCATGTGCGAGGCGTCGTATTCCTTGTTGAGCGACTTGTCGCGGGCGACCGCCCAGCCGGCGGTCTTGATCACCTGCACATCCAGGCCCCGGCGTTCATAGAAACCCATGGGATGGGCCATGATGATCGGGGTGGCGCAGGTGATCGGCACGAAGCCGATGTTCAGTTTCGTCTTCTCCAGCGGGCCACCGCCGGTCATGCCGTCCTTGACCGCCGCCTTGACCCGGTCGAGCGGCAGAACCGAGGCCAGCGCCGCCGCAAAGGCCCCCGCCCCCACGGTCTTCAGAAACGACCGCCGGGCGATCTCGTTGCCGCCGAACATGGAGCGGACGACCGCGTTCTCGACCATCCGATCGACCAGCGCTTCGTCGCCCGCGGGCAGCGCCGGGCCCGATGGAGCGGATGTCGGCCGGGCCGAGGCCGGACGGGCGGAGGTCGTTGCGCAGGCGGCACAGCCGCAGTGCCGGCCATGGCCGAGGTCGACATCCGGATCGAAGGCGTCGCCGAGGCTCTTGATCGTCATGTGTCACTCCCTGACGGATGAACGGTCTGGACAGCCGGGCGGCAGGCGGGGGATGCCGCGTCCCGGAGCTCTGTTCTGCAACCGTCGGGCCAGATGGGCGGCATGAGTCCAAACATATGAAATAGCTCGGGAAAGATCCCGGATCGTCGGAATGGTACGGCTCACGATATCTCGTGATCCACGGGATATCGCGGTTGGCTTCACGAAGTTTCGTGCTAGGCTTCCACATACCCCCGCGCCCTTCCCGGTCCTGCCCGGAGGACGCCATGCCCGATACCGCAGCACCACCCGACCACGCCCGCCGGTCCGATGCCCTGGCGGCGGTGATCATTGCCGCCAGCCCGCGGCCGATGCTGGTCTTCGATCCGGTGGCCGATCTGATCCTGCATGCCAACCCGGCGGCAGGCCGGCTGTTCGGCCTGGCGCCGGAGGTGCTCGTCACACGGCGGATGAGCGAACTGCACAAGGGCCAGATACCGGCGCTGGTGGTCTTCACCGAGGCCGTTCTGGACCAGGGCCAGGCGGTCACCCGGGGTCTGGCCCCCAGCCGTGCGGATGGCAGCGAGGTCGCGGTCGAATACGAGGGCGCACGGCTCGACGGGGCCGGTGCCGGGCTGGTCCTGCTGACCATTTCGGATCTGGAAGAACGTCATCGCCGCGAGGTCGATGCCGAAGCCGACGCCTATCTCAAGGGTGGCATCGCCGAGTGGCGGCGGGTGGAACGCTTCTTCCGCGATGTCGAACGGCAGAACCAGCTGATCCTGAGGGCCGCCGGCGAAGGCATCTACGGCATCAACGCCGACGGCCATACCACTTTCGTCAACCCCGCCGCTGAACGTCTGCTGGGCTGGCGGGCGGAAGAGCTGGTCGGCCGCGACATGCACGGCATGGTCCACCACACCCATGCCGATGGCAGCCATTATCCCGAGCACGAATGCCCGATCTACGCCGCCTTCCGCGAAGGCGAAGTCCGCCAGATCGACGATGAGGTGTTCTGGCGGAAGGATGGCCGGCCGATCCGGGTGGAGTATACCAGCACGCCGATTCGCGATCGCGGCGTCGTGGTCGGCGCCGTGATCGTGTTCCGCGACGTCACCAGCCGGCGCGAGGCAGAGGAACGGCTGCATGCCGCCCTGGCCGAGGTCGATGCGCTGCGCGAGCGGCTGGAACGCGAGAACGCCTATCTGCTGGAAGAGATCCGCACCGAGGTCAACCACCACCACATCATCGGCCGCAGCGCCGCCATCCAGACCATCGCCCGCCAGATCGACCTGGTGGCACCGACGGATGCGAATGTGCTGATCACCGGCGAAAGCGGCACCGGCAAGGAGCTGATCGCACGCGCGATCCACGAAGCCGGCCGGCGGTCACACCGGCCGCTGATCCGGGTGAACTGCGCGGCCATCCCGCGGGAGCTGTTCGAAAGCGAGTTCTTCGGCCATGTCCGCGGCGCCTTTACCGGCGCGGTGCGCGACCGGGTCGGCCGGTTCGACCTGGCCGATGGCGGCACGCTGTTCCTGGACGAGGTGGGCGAGATCCCGCTGGAACTGCAGAGCAAACTGCTGCGAGTGCTGCAGGAGGGCCATTTCGAGCGGGTCGGCGAAGAGCGGACCCGGGCGGTCGATGTACGGATCGTGGCCGCCACCAATCGCGACCTGAAGGATCAGGTACGCCGCGGCCGGTTCCGCGAGGATCTCTATTTCCGCCTCAACGTCTTCCCGATCGAGAGCGTGCCCCTGCGCGAACGGTTGGATGACGTGCCGCTGCTGGCGGCCCATTTCCTGGCCAAGACCTGCCGGCGGCTGAACATCCCCGAGCTCCGGCTGACCCGGGGCGACGTGGAGCGGCTGACCGGCTATGACTGGCCGGGCAATGTCCGGGAGCTGGAGAATGTGATCGAACGGGCGGCGATCCTGGCCCGGGGGGGCCGGCTGCGCTTCGATCTGGAGCCTTCCGACACCACCCGCCATGCCGGCCGGGTACCACCGCCTGCCGCACCTGCAATGGCGGAGTTCGAGGACGGCATATTGACCGAGGCCGGCCGCCGCGACCGCGACCGCCGGATGATCGAAGTCGCCCTCAGCCGCTGCGGTGGCCGGGTCTACGGTCCGAACGGAGCCGCCGCCCTGCTCGGCCTGCCGGCAACCACACTGGCCTCCCGGATCCGGGCCCTGGGGCTGGAACCGCGCCGCTACAGGCCGGGATAGGCGATCAGTTGCGCGGGCGCACGGGGTCCGCGGGCAGCGGCAGCAGGATCTGCATCAGGGCGCGATAGGGCACCAGCATGGCCAGCGCCATGGCCATCTTCACCCCCCAGTCGCCCACCGCCCAACTGACCCAGGGCAGGCCGGTGCCGACGAAGGCGATGGTGAAGAACAGCACCGTATCGAAGGCCGAGGCGAGCGATGATGAGATCAGCGGCGCCTGCCACCAGGGCCGTCGCCGCAACCGGTCGAACACCGTCACATCCATCAGCTGCGAAACCAGGAAGGCCGCCCCCGAGGCGAGCGCGATCCGCGGATCGGCCAGCCAAAGGGACATGGCCACCGCAATCGCGAAACCGGCATAAACCACCCGGCGGGCGGATGCGGTGCCGTAGCGACGATTGGTCAGATCGGTGACCAGAAAGGCCGCCGGATAGGTAAAGGCCCCCCAGGTCAGCCAGTCGTTGATCGGATACTGAACCAGTATGTTGGAGGCGACGACGGCAACGGTCATCGCCAGAATCGGCAGCCAGAGGCGGTGCAGCGCATGAACCATGGAAGGCGGTCTCTTTCCCAATGGGACGGCAGGCGGATCTTCGCGGCCGTCCGGACGGCGATACAGGCCGTCGGGTGGCGGGGCGGCACGTGACTGCGCCTCCCCGGATAGTCTGTTCGAACGCAGAAGGACCCGCAACCGTGTCCGGTGCGGGTCCTTCTGGATCTGGAGCGGCGGAACCCTCAAGGGGCTCCGGCATCACTCGGCGGCGGCAAACTCCGCAGCGCGAGCGGCACGCTTCTCGACGATCAGCTTCTTCAGCCGGCGGGCGTCGGGCGACAGCTCAACCTCGCGGGCACCGGCGAGGAAGGCATCGAGGCCACCGCGACGCTCGATCGAACGCAGGGTCGACACGGCGACCTTCAGGCGGACCAGACGGCCCAGCACGTCGGAATAGATGCCGGTGTCCTGGACGTTCGGGTTGAAGCGACGACGGGTCTTGTTGTGGGCATGGCTGACATTGTTGCCTGCCATGTAACGCTTACCGGTAAGCTCGCAACGACGGGCCATGTTTGGAAACCTTCAGCGGGCGGACGCTTGTTGAAACCTTCGGACGATGCGCCGCGCCGGCGTCGTCGATGGCGGCACCCGGGTCGGGCACCTTTCGGAGACCGTGTCTTTAGGCGAGCCGGCCCCGATCGTCAAGGAAAAATCAGCGATTTAGGCCGGGGGCCGGGAATCCGGCGGTGAAATCGCAAGCTCCCCGCGCAGACATACAAACCCCCGACGGTGCCGGATGCTGATCCGGCCCGCCGGGGGCAGAGCCAAGTGCGGACGACGCTCAAACGTCAGCGGATGGCGCCGGCCACCCAGGCGTTCTGCGGCTCGCCGTGGGCATCCTCGTCCTCAAGGTCGAGGTCGGCTTCCGCGGGGCCCGCCTGAGTATCGGCATAGCCCGCATAGGCGTCGGTCAGCAGACGGCGCCAGAACGCACGATAGCGCTCGCGTCCGGCCTGATCCAACGTCACCAGGGCATCGGTGCGCAGATGGACCACGGTACGGCCCTTGCCCGCCTTTTCGAAGACGAGACGGGTTCGGGCGCTTTCGACACCCTTCTGGCCGCAGGCGCCGATCAGTTCGATCGCCGCCGGCGCCCGGGCATCGCCGATCACGGCCCAGATCATCTGGGGCCGGCCGGGGCCGCGGTCGAGATAGAGCCAGCCGCCGGTTGCAGCTTCCAGGCGAACCCGCCCCTCGCCCTCACGCGGCCACCAGTTTTCCGCCTGTTCGACGAAAAGCAGATAGGCGCGCCGACGGGGCAGGTCGATCTCGACAGCCGCCTCGATCGCCATGGCTTCGACCGCACCGGGCAGATTGCCCTGTTCGGCTTCGGCCCCCACCGCGAACTGGGCAAGCCAGCCGGCGACGGTCGGCGTGAGGCGTTCGAGCGCCAGCCGGTTCCAGCGTTCGCGGCCGCGCCGTTCCACCGTGACCAGCCCTGCCTCGACCAGAAGGTCGAGATGCTTCATGACCGCGAAACGGGTCACGTCGAAGCAGGCGGCCAGATCGCCGGTGCGGCGGGGCTGCGCGTGAAGAAGTTCGATGATGCGCCTGCGGCTTGGGTCCGAGAGCGCTTTCCAGATGAGATCGTCGTCCATGAGCTCGATCGTGGGTCCGAGACCCGGCGGGAACAAGTGTCAATAAGGAGGCAGAGCTGCGGAGGTATCCGGGATCCGGACCATCGCGCATGACAGGCGCAGGCTGGGTGGAAATCCGTCGGGTATGGTTCCGGTGACCGGATCCTGCCCTCAGGCGCCACCGTCCTGCGCGCGCCGTGTTCGGTCGAGGCTGGTCTGGGCCAATACGATGCCGGCCAGAACCAGAACTCCACCGCCGAGCGTCGCGGGTGGCAGGCTCTCCTGGAAGAGAAGCCATCCCCACAGACTGGCGAACACCGCCTCCCCCATGAGAGAGATCGACACCGCCGTCGCCGGCAGGGCCTTCAGCGACCAGTTATAGGTGCTGTGACCAATTAGTTGGGGGATAAGCGCCATTCCCACAAGGGCCAGATATGTGGCTGTCCCGTGTCCCAGAAGAGGCAGGCCGGCTGCGAGCGTGACCGAAAGGAGAATCACGGCCGCGACACCATAGGCCAGCATCACGTAAGGCACGAGGTCGAGCCTGGCCCTGAGGGCACGTCCGCACAGCAGATAGGCCGCCATCGCCGCCCCGCCGACAAGCGCCAGGGCATTGCCCAGAAGCCCGTCGCCCGAAAGATCGGCCGAGGGCGTCGAGACGATGAGGGTGCCAATGACGGCGAGGCCCACCGCCATCCAGCCCCGCCGATCGAGCCGGTCGATGCCGAGCACGAGACCACCGAGTGCGGTCCAGATCGGCACCGTGTTGACCAGCAACACCGAATTGGCGATGGAGGTATAGGAGAGCGAGCTGATCCATGTCGCAAAATGCAGCGCCAGAAAGGCGCCCGACACCACTGCGATCAACAGGTGGCGCCGGCCGAGCCTGCGGATCGCACTGCGATGACGCATGCCCATCAGCGGCAGGATCAGCAGGCTGGCGATGGCAAGGCGGCCGGTGGCGATCACCAGGGCCGGCGCATCTGCCAGGCGCGCAAAGATCGCACCGGTCGACACCGCAAGCACGCCCATCCAGAGAGCGGCAGCGGCCATGCCGGGACGGGCCGGCACCATTCCGGTACCGGGCATCGCGGTCAAGAGGCCGACCGTTCGTCCGGGGCGTCCGCCTGGGGAGCCTCTGCCTGGGGGGCATCGGCTGCCGCGGATTCGGAGACCGGTGTTCCGGCAACCGGAGCGGCCGCAGCCTCCAGCGCCGCAATCCGCGTCTCAAGGGCCGCAATCCGCCCGGCCTGGCCTTCGGCGAGGGCCCGCAACGCATCCGCCTCTTCACGGGTCACGGCACCCATTTCGGCCAACATCCGTTCGACACGTGAGCGGACCAACTGGTCCATCTCCTGGCGCAGACCGGCAAAGCCGCTCATGGCGCCGCTGGCGACGCGGGCCATGTCGTCGAAGAAGGGGTTATTGCTCTGCATCGGCGATCTCCCGGGCGGCCGGTGGCCGGAGGCGGGCCGGAATCCCGGGCTTATGCCCGGTCGGCCCGGCAGGCGGACACGGACCTGGAGGACGTGTACATTGGCTTGCAGGATACGGGGCCCGCCCTTGCCGGCACCACCCGACAGAACGCGTGATGCACGGGGTTCGGCCCCTGCGGATCCATAACATGGTCACCGCTTCGTTAACAGTATCACATTCACATGTCCGGCCTGCAGATATCGTCGGGTCTCGAAGATGTCACCACCCGGGTGGCACACTCTCCGGCGGCACTGCTTGAGCGGCAGGAGCGCCCCCCTTAGACTGCCGCCACCACCCGATCCCGATATCTCCACGAGGCCCGCTGCCGATGACCGGCCTGACTTTCCCCGACATCGACCCGGTTGCGATTGCCATCGGTCCGATCGCCATCCGCTGGTACGCTCTGGCCTATATCGCAGGCCTGCTGATCGGCTGGCGCTATGTTGTCGGCCTCACCCGGCGCCACACTCTCGGCCTTGACGAGCGGTCGATCGACGACCTGCTGGTCTGGGTCGCGTTCGGCGTCATCCTGGGCGGCCGGCTTGGCTATGTCCTGTTCTATCGCCCGGACTACTACGCCCAGCACCTGCTGGAGATCCCGATGGTCTGGAAGGGTGGCATGTCCTTCCACGGCGGGCTTCTGGGGGTGGCGGTCTCGCTTGCCCTCTTCGCCCGGACCAAGGGCGTCAACCCGCTGAGCGTCGGCGACCTGGTGGCGGCGGCGGCGCCGATCGGTCTGTTCTTCGGCCGGATCGCCAACTTCATCAACGGCGAACTCTGGGGGCGGCCCACGGACCTTCCCTGGGGCATGATCTTCCCGATGGCCGGGCCGGAACCGCGCCACCCGAGCCAGATCTACGAGGCCCTGCTTGAAGGTCTGCTGCTGTTCGTGGTGCTGTGGTTCATCGCCCGGCGCCGGGAAACCTGGGCCCGGCCGGGACTGCTGGCCGGCTATTTCCTGATGGGTTATGCCATCACCCGATCCATCGCCGAACTGTTCCGCATGCCCGATGCCTTCCTGGGCTTCCTTGCGGCCGGGTTGACCATGGGCCAGCTGCTCTCTCTGCCCATGTTCCTGATCGGCGTCTATCTGGTGCTCCGCGCCCGTGGCCGGACCGGCGCCGCCACCGGGCAGGGCCGCGAATGACCGAAGCCACACCACTCCCCCCCGCCGACACCCCGCTCGGCCGGATCATCGCCGGACGAATTGCCATCGACGGGCCGATCACCCTCGGTACCTATATGGGTCTCGTGCTCGGTCATCCGCAGCACGGCTATTATACGACCCGCGAACCGTTCGGTGCCGATGGCGATTTCGTCACGGCGCCGGAGATCAGCCAGATGTTCGGCGAGCTGATCGGGCTGTGGCTGGCGGTCGCCTGGGATGAGGCCGGCCAGCCGCCGGCGGTCACGCTGGCGGAACTGGGCCCCGGGCGCGGTACGCTGATGGCCGATGCGCTGCGGGCAATGAAGATGATGCCGGGCCTTCTGGACCGGGTGTCGCTGCATTTCGTGGAGCAGAGCCCGCGCCTGCGGGAGGCTCAGGCCCTGGCCGTCACCGATGCCGGGCTCGCGCGGCCGCCGGTCTGGCACGACACGGTCGACGGCCTGCCCGACGACCGGCCACTGCTGCTGGTCGCCAACGAGTTCTTCGATGCCCTGCCGGTCCGCCAACTGGTCCGGCGCCCCGACGGCTTCTGGTCGGAACGGATGATCGACCTCGATCCCGACCGGCCGGGCCGGTTCCGTTACGGCCTGTCCCCCGACCCCAGCCCGGCTGCCGCCCTGCTTACCCCGCGCATCGCCCGTGCATCGCTTGCCGAGATCCCTGCCGGGGCAATTGCCGAGGTCCAGCCGGCATCGATCTCGATCGCCGGCACCATCGGCACCCGACTGGCCGCCCTGGGCGGTGCGGCGCTGATCGTCGATTACGGCCACGGCATCAGCGCCCCCGGCGACACCTTCCAGGCCGTGAAGGCCCATGCCCATGCCGACCCGCTGGAAGAACCGGGCCGTGCCGACCTGACGGTTCACGTCGATTTCGAGCGTCTGGCCGCCGCCGCGACCGCAGGCGGTGCCGTGGCCCATGGCCCCGTCGATCAAGGCAGCTTTCTGGGCCGCCTCGGCATCGGTGCCCGTGCCGAACGCCTGGCTCGCGGCGCCCGCAACGGCCGGGAGCGCGCCCAGATCGCCACTGCCCTGAAGCGCCTGACGGCCCCCGAAGAGATGGGCCGCCTGTTCAAGGTGCTGGCCCTGACCCCCCCCGGCCGGTCGGCGCCCCCCGGCTTCGCCCCGGTGCCCGGCTTCGACGCCGGTCTTTAAGCCCCGCCGCACTCTGCCCCGCGAGGAGGCCGACCGATGACACTGCCCCCCATGAACGACCGGCCGCCGCATGACCGCCACGGGCTGCTCGACCTGCCCGGTATCGCCCATGGCTTTTTCGGCCGGCAGGGCGGTGTCTCCACCGGCCTCTACGCCAGCCTGAATTGCGGCCCGGGCAGTGACGACGACAGGGCGGCCGTCGCCGAGAACCGTCGCCGCGTGGCCTCCGCCCTGTCGCCGCAGCCCCGTCACCTGCTCACCAACCATCAGGTCCATGGCCGCCGTGTTATCACGGTCGACGAGGACGGGCTGGCGCTTTATCCCGAAGCCGGCCGCGGTGCTGAAGGCCGCCCCCATGCCGACGGCATGGTCACCCGGTTACCGGGCATCGTCCTTGGCGCCCTCGCCGCCGATTGCGCGCCGGTGCTGTTCGCCGATGCCGAGGCCCGGGTGGTCGGCGCCACCCATGCCGGCTGGAAAGGCGCGGTCGGCGGTGCCACCGATGCGACCGTCGAGGCGATGGAGGCGCTGGGGGCGAGCCGGAGCCGTATCCGTGCCGTGATCGGCCCCTGCATCGCCGGACCGAGCTATGAGGTGGGGCCCGAGCTTCGCGACGCCGCCATGGCCGCCGATCCGGCCGCGGCCGGTTTCTTCAGCCCGGGACGCAACGACCGGCTGCATTTCGACCTGCCGGGCTATCTGCTCGCCCGGCTGAGGCGAAACCGGATCACGGCCGAAGCCGTCGGCACCGACACTTATGGTGCCCACGAGACACTCTTCTCCTATCGCCGCACCACTCATCGGCGGGAACCGGATTACGGCCGCCAGGTCTCGGCGATCGTGCTGCTCGATTGAGCATAGGCGGAGACAGGTGAGCGAGGGCCGGCATGCCGACCGCTTGCCGGCCCTGCCCCGCCACACCAGATTCCAACGAACCCCGCGCGGCCCTTTCATGCGGCCGCAGGGATGTCTGCATGCATCCGGAGGCAAAGCCGATGGCCAGCGCCGCCCCCCGCGAGACCGGGGCCTCACACCAGACACGTGATCGGACCAAAGCCGTGCTGAAACGGCGGATCGATCAGGCACTCGGCCGCGAGGCCGCCGATCTGGTGGTCCGCGGCGGCCGGGTGCTGAACCTTGCGACCGGTGTGCTGGAGGCGGCCGACGTCGCCGTCACCGGCGATATGATCGTGGGCGTCGGCCCCGGCTATCGCGGCCGGCGCGAGGTCGATGCCCGCAACCGGGTGATCGTGCCGGGTTTCATCGACACCCATGTCCATGTCGAGAGCACGCTGGTGACGCCGGCCGAATTCGACCGGCTGGCGCTGGCCCGCGGCACCACCACCGCCATCTCGGACCCGCATGAGATCTGCAATGTGCTGGGCACCGAAGGGCTGCGCTACTTCCTGGACGCCAGCCTGCATACGGCACTGGACCTCAGGGTGCAGCTCTCCTCCTGCGTGCCGGCAACCGGGCTTGAAACCTCGGGCGCCCGGCTGAGCGCCGACGATCTGGTCGCCTTCCGCGATCACCCCTCGGTCATCGGCCTGGCCGAATTCATGAACGTACCGGGCGTTCTGCATCTCGACGACGAGGTGCTGGACAAACTGGCCGCCTTCGACGGTGCCCATATCGATGGCCACGCGCCACTGCTCTCGGGGCGCGATCTCGATGCCTATCTCGCCTGCGGTATCCGCAACTGCCACGAATGCACCAACCGGGCCGAGGCGCTGGAGAAGATCGGCAAGGGCATGCAGGTTCTGATCCGCGACGGCAGCGTCTCGAAGGACGTGGCGGCGTTGGCGCCGCTGCTCGACTGGCGCAACTCCCCCTTCTTCGCCTTCTGCACCGACGACCGCAACCCGCTCGACATCGCCGAAGAGGGCCATCTCGACCATCTGATCCGGGCCGCCATCAAGGCCGGCGCACCGGCAGGCGCCGTCTACCGCGCCGCCACCTGGTCGGCGGCACAGGGCTTCAGACTCCGGGACCGGGGGCTGGTCGCGCCGGGGCGGCGGGCGGACATCGTGGTGCTGGATGATCTGGATCACTGCGCCGTTGCAACCGTCATCCGCAACGGCCGGGTGGTGGAGGATGGACTCTTCGATCATCACGCCATGCCGGCACCGGTCGGCTTCGGCTCGGTCAAGCTGCCGCCGGTGACCCCCGACATCTTCCGGGTGCCGGCCCAGGGGCCGGGGGCGCCGGTGATCGGCGTCCGCCCCGGCAGCCTGATCACCGATCACCTGACCATGGCGCTGCCCTATGCCGACGGCGAGCGGCGGGCGGATCCGTCCCGCGACCTGCTGAAGGTTGCGGTGCTTGCCCGCCACGGCACCAATCGCAATGTCGGCCGCGGCTTCGTCACCGGCTTCGGCTTCCCGGACGGCGCCATCGCCTCTTCCGTCGGCCATGACAGCCACAATATCTGTGTGGTGGGGGCAGGCGATGCCGACATGGCCGTGGCGGTGAACCGGCTGATCAGCATGGGCGGCGGGTTCGTCGTGGTACGCGACGGCCGGGTTCTGGCCGATCTCGCCCTGCCCGTCGCCGGGCTGATGAGCGATGCCGGTGCCGATCACGTCCGCGACCGGCTGGTGGCGCTGCGCGCGGCGGCCCGGGCCATCGGCTGCCGGCTGGCAGAGCCCTTCCTCCAGCTCGCCTTCCTTCCGCTGCCGGTGATCCCGCATCTCAAGATCACCGATATGGGGCTGGTCGACGTCGACCGCTTCCGCCTGCTCGCCGCCTGAACCGCCCCGCCCCCACAAGAAAGCCGCACGCGTGCCCCATCTGATCATCTTCACCTTGGTGCTGCTTCTGGGCATGATGGCCAGTTGCATAATGATGTGAGGCGGACCCCGTTCCGGGACAGGGACCTCCGGTCAGGAGTGTCCGGACCGGGGGTAAACCGCCCGGTCCCAGGGAGCGAGCGTTCATGCCTGCTGCGTCGCGTGTGGCCAAGATCGTGATGGTGCTTGGCCTCTCGGCCTTCGCCTTCCTCGTCACCTTCAACAATCTGACCGACTACGGATCGAACTTCGCCTTCGTGTCTCACGTTCTGGCGATGGACGACACCTTCCCCGGCAATGCGCTGATGTGGCGGGCGATCACCGATCCGATCTTCTGGCATATCGGCTATTGGGCGATCATCGCCGGCGAGGGCATCACCGCGGCCCTGTTCGCCGTGGCCGGCATCGCCATGCTGCGCCGGGTCAACGGCACGGCCGGAGAATTCGGCCGCGCCAAGCGGATGGTCCATTTCGGCGCAGCCATGGGCTTTCTGGTCTGGTTCGTGGGCTTCATGGTGATCGGCGGCGAGTGGTTCGCCATGTGGCAGTCGTCCACCTGGAACGGCCAGGCACCGGCTTTCCGGTTCTACATCACGATCCTGGCGGTGGTGATCTATGTCGGCCAGCCCGATCCGGACTGACCGTACCCGGCGGCGGTACCGTGTCATTCCGGCCATGCATGCACCGGGCGGGCACACGCCCCCCGCCGCCTGCATGTTTACAGCTTCGAGACGCCTTGCTATTTTGCGCCCGCGCAAAGGCAGGCCCGGAGGACGTCGAACAACGTCTTGCGGCCGCTCGTCTTTTCTCGCACAGTTCGCACGGACGGCCGGCACGACCAAGGGTTGAGCCGACCATCGGCATGCAAACCCCCGGGACTGTTCCCGCGGGCGGGACGTGCGTCCTCACCTTCCTCATCCGGACAGTCGGACAGATCATCGCGGGGCAGTGTCGATGAAGGTTATCGCTTGCAACAGCAACCGGCCGCTGGCCGAAGCCATCGCGACGTTCCTGAACCTTCCCCTGACCAAGGCGAACATCCGCCGGTTCTCCGACATGGAAGTGTTCGTCGAGATCCTGGAGAACGTCCGTGGCGAGGACGTGTTCGTCATCCAGTCGACCAGCCATCCGGCGAACGACAATCTGATGGAGCTGCTGGTGACGCTGGATGCGCTGAAGCGCGCATCCGCCCGCCGCATCACCGCCGTCATTCCCTATTTCGGCTATGCCCGCCAGGATCGTAAGCCCGGCCCGCGCACGCCGATTTCGGCCAAGCTGGTCGCGAATCTGATCACCACCGCCGGCGCCGACCGCGTTCTGACGCTGGACCTGCATGCCGGTCAGATCCAGGGTTTCTTCGACATCCCGGTCGACAATCTCTATGCAGCGCCGGTGATCGTGCGCGACATCCAGGAGAAGTCGGCCGGCCGCAATCTGATGGTGATCTCGCCCGACGTGGGCGGCGTGGTGCGTGCCCGCGCGGTCGCCAAGCGCATCGATGCCGATCTGGCCATCGTCGACAAGCGGCGTGAGCGCGCCGGCGTATCCGAGGTGATGAACATCATCGGTGATGTCGAGGACCGGGACTGCATCCTGATCGACGACATCGTCGACAGCGCCGGCACGCTGTGCAACGCCGCCGCCGCCCTGATGGCCAACGGCGCCCGGTCGGTGAAGGCCTATGTCAGCCACGGCGTGCTCTCGGGCGGCGCCGTCGCCCGCGTAACCTCCTCGGCGCTGGAAGAGCTGATCGTGACCGACTCGATCGCCGCCACCGAGGCGATGCGCGTGTCCCGCAACATTCGCAGCCTGAGCATCGCGCCGCTGATCGGCGAGGCGATGCGCCGGATTGCCGACGAAAGTTCCGTGTCCAGCCTGTTCGACTGACGTCCCGGACACCTGACGGTATCAAGGGCGGGCACCCCTGGAGGCCCGCCCTGCCGTATTTCCGGACCAAGACGTCAACGAACCGGCATAACCCCCCGGCGGGCCAGACAGACAGGCACCGCCGGCCAGCAGGAGACCATCCTCATGACCACTCAGCCCGTGCTGAATGCGACGGCGCGTGACCGCGGCGGTAAGGGGGCCGCGCGTCAGGCCCGCCGTGACGGCCTCGTCCCCGGCGTGATCTACGGCGGCAAGCAGCCCGCCCAGATGGTGTCGTTCAACGCCCGCGAGTTCGGCCTGTTCTTCAACCGTACCCCGGATCTCGCCTCGACCGTGATCGAGGTGAAGCTGGACGGTGAGAGCATCCGCGTCCTTGCCCGCGACGTGCAGCTCCATCCCGTCACCGACGTGCCGCTGCATGTCGACCTGCTGCGCCTCACCGGTGACCACGAGATCCGCGTCGACGTGGCCGTGCACTTCGCCAACGAGGCGACCTGCCCCGGCATCAAGAAGGGCGGCGTGCTGAACGTCGTTCGTCACGAGGTCGAGCTGATCTGCGCCCCCGACGCGATCCCGCAGTCGATCACCGTCGACCTGGCGAATGCCCAGATCGGTGACAGCATCCACATCAGCGCCGTCGAGCTGCCGAAGGGCACCCGCCCGGCGATCACCGACCGCGACTTCACCATCGCGACGATCGCGGCACCGGCCGGCCTGTCCGAGGGTGAGGCCGAAGGCGGCGAAGAGGCCTGACGATCATGTGGCTGCTGGTCGGTCTGGGCAATCCCGGCCCCGAATACGCCGGCAATCGCCACAATATCGGCTTCATGGCGGTGGACGAAATCGTCCGCCGCCATGGCTTCTCGCCCTGGCGCCGCAAGTTCCAGGGCGAGATGTCCGAGGGTCGCATCGGCCCCGAGCGTGCCATCGCGCTCAAGCCCCTCACCTACATGAACGAGAGCGGCCGGTCGGTCGCCGAGGCTGCCCGCTTCCATAAGATCGAGCCGGGCCGGATCGTCGTGTTCCACGACGAGCTTGACCTCGCCCCCTCGAAGATGCGGGTGAAGACCGGCGGCGGCCATGCCGGCCATAACGGCCTGCGCGACATCACCCGCCATATGGGGGCCGATTTCGTGCGTGTGCGGCTGGGTATCGGCCATCCGGGCGACAAGGCCAGGGTCCATGGCTGGGTGCTGGGCGATTTCGCCAAGGCCGAGCAGGATTGGCTCCGCGATCTGACCGACGCAGTGGCAGTGCATCTGCCCCTGCTGCTGGCCGGCCGCGAGAGCGACTATATGAGCAAGGTTGCGGGTGCCGTCCGGCCGCCGAAACCGCTGAAGCCGGCAAAGCCGGCGAAGCCGGATGCCGCGGGTGCCCCGCCCGCGGGTGCGACCGGCGGCGAGGAGTGATCCCATGGGCTTCAAATGCGGCATCGTCGGCATGCCGAATATCGGCAAGTCGACCCTGTTCAACGCGCTGACCAGCACCGCAGCTGCGGAAGCGGCGAACTATCCCTTCTGCACCATCGAGCCGAATTCCGGCCGGGTGATGGTGCCGGATCCGCGCCTCGACAAGCTTGCCGCCATCGCCGGCTCAAAGCAGATCATCCCGACCCAGCTCGACTTCGTCGACATCGCGGGCCTGGTGCGCGGCGCCAGCAAGGGTGAAGGCCTCGGCAACCAGTTCCTCGCCCATATCCGCGAGGTCGACGCCATCGCCCATGTGCTGCGCTGCTTCGTCGATGACGACATCACCCATGTCGAAGGCGGCGTCGATCCGCTGCGCGACGCCGAAACCATCGAGACCGAGCTGATGCTGGCCGATCTCGAAAGCCTGCAGAAGCGCATGGCCGGCATCGAGAAGCGCGCCAAGGGCGGCGACAAGGACGCCAAGGCCCAGGCGGAGCTGATCGGACGGGTTCTGGCGGCGCTGGAAGAGGGCCGTCCGGCCCGCACGGTGAAGATCGAGGCGGAAGAGCGCCGCGCCTTCCAGCTGCTCCAGCTGCTGACCGCCAAGCCGGTGCTCTATGTCTGCAATGTCGACGAAGGCGCTGCGGCCGAGGGCAACGAGCTGTCGGCGAAGGTCTTCGCAAAGGCCGAGGCCGAAGGCGCCGCCGCGGTCGTGGTCTCCGCCAAGATCGAGAGCGAGGTCGCCATGCTCTCCGACGAGGCCGAGAAGCGCGACTTCCTGGAAGCGCTGGGCCTCGAAGAGACCGGTCTCGCCCGCGTCATCCGCGCCGGCTATGGCCTGCTCGACCTGCTGACCTTCTTCACCGTCGGCCCCAAGGAGGCCCGCGCCTGGACGGTCCGCAGGGGTGCCACCGCGCCCCAGGCCGCCGGTGCGATCCACACCGATTTCGAGCGCGGCTTCATCCGCGCCGAGACCATCGCCTTCGACGACTACATCGCCTGCGGCGGCGAAGCCGAAGCCCGGGCCGCCGGCAAGCTGCGCATGGAAGGTAAAGAATACGTGGTCCGCGACGGCGACGTCTTCCATTTCCTGTTCAACGTCTGACGGCATCGCGCCGATCGGCGGCGGCATCCGGAATACGAAACGCCCGGCATGGGATCATGCCGGGCGTTCCGCATTTCAGTTCCGGTCACCAGTCCTTCTCAAGTTTCAGACTCCAGGGGAGCCGGTTCCAGGGGCTGTCGGGATCGGCTTCAAGATGGGCCACGGCCTTCTCGAATCCGGGCTGGTCGCCGTCCGTGCCACCCGACCACACTGCACGGCCCTCCAGACAGGCCGCAGCCATGTCGGACCAGGAGCCATAGGCGCTCTGAATCTCGCGCGCGATCGGCAGCATGCGCATCCAGGCATCATCCTCGTCGATCCAGCCGGCCATATGGCCCCAGCGGATCAGCATGAGCGCGCGGCCGAAATCCCACGCCATGTGCGGGTCATGGATGACGGCGCCGGGACCAGCCGCTTCGAGAAGACGCAACCGGCCCAGTTCCTCGGCCGGGAAATCCGGATCGGCCAGCTGGTGCAGAAAAATCCGGAGCTGAACATACAGTTCGAGCACCCCCGGAACCTCGATCACCTCACGCGTGAAGGCCGCGCGCCAGGCGTCGAAGGCGCGCAGCCCCTCCTCACCGAACGCCTCCCCGACCATCTCGCGCGCCCGCGCCCAATGCGGCTCCAGTTCGCCCGCGTCGACATCGGGATCCCAGAGCGGACCAAGCATGGCGGTCTCGGCCAGTTCGACGACAGCGGGGTCGGTCTCCGGAGCGCGGCGCAGCACGCCCCCCATCACCTGCAGGCCTTGAGCGCCGTAGCGCAGGGCAATCAGATCGGCAAGGGCGCGCTGCCGGGCGGCAGGATCCTCCGCCAATCCGCTGTCGGTGAGGGCATGAAGCGCCCGGCCATAGCGCATCCGCTCGCTCGCCGACAGCCCGGCGGCACGGGCGGTGAAGCCGAAATCCTGACGATGTCCGCGGGTCATCAGCGCCGTGACCTGCAGATCGAGATCTTTGTCGTCGAGAATGCCCCAGCCCTCGCGCAACCGCGCCACGGCCTTGCGCCGGCCGATCATGCCGAGCGGTCCCGGCATCTCCCCGACCCGGTCGACCGGGTGGCCGCTGGCCCGGGCCAGGATTGCGCCGGCGCCGATGATCCAGCCCTGGACAGGGGTCAACCGTCCCGGCGCCTGCGGAAGATCGGTCAGGGCGCCGGGGGCTGGGGCGTCGGCCGGGCCGGCAGGTCGCGTGAAGGGAAGCCGCCGTTCCAGTAGTTCCACCAATCGCGCCCGCACGACCTGTGCCACCTCGATCTGCGCCGCCGGGAAATGCGCCAGCCGCTGACTGAGGTCCGGATGGTCGAGGCTGAGGGCCACCCCCTCCTCATCCGGCCTCAGCTCCAGTTGCGCAGGCAGGATCCGGTCGAAAGGCAGCTTCGTCCCCCCATGGATCACGGTTCGCCGACGCAGATCGAAATGCGTACCGGACCGCGGGGCAAAACGAAGCGCAAGACCAAGCAGGACCAATGCTGCCGCAAAGAAGCTCCAGTCCGGCATGACGAGACCGGCGAGCGCCAGATCCTTCATCAGAAACAGCGAGACGATGCCGGCCGCCAGCGACACCGCCGCCAGAACGACGACGACAGCCAGAACACCGTCACCACTGCCGCTGCCGAAGGTCAGCCTCACCGCCCGGCGGTCGTAATCCAGCCGGCCGCCATCCATCGCCCGTGCGAACCCCAGCAGTTCGGCCGCGACCTCGGCGATGTTCCGTTCACTACGCCCGCCCGATTGCGCGGACTGCGCCCTTGCCTGACGACTCATCAGCTTCCCGTGCTCCGACGAAGAGGTCCCGCCTCCTGGGGTCCGGTCTCCACGGGTGCCGTCCGATCCATAGTCGTGAACCGCCGGCCAGGCAGATCGCCTGTGGCAAGCGGTGGTCTCCTTGCGAAGATCTGTCCCGGTATCATGACGCCGGGCATGCAGCTGGTCGTGCGACCAGACAGTGTCAATCCTGGTCCTGGCATGCCCCCTCTTCCGTTGCCGGACGTCCTGTCGTATCTGAGAGGGGGCGCCAGCGCTTCCGGGCGCCCTGCCGCAACATCGTCACGAGGTTCCGCATATGGGTGAGTTCATCCGTCTCGATGCCGCGACCGGCACGTCGATCTCGGCCTGGCACGCCACTCCGCGCCAGCCTGCCCGGGCAGGCCTGGTGGTCCTGCAGGAGATCTTCGGGGTGAACGCCCACATCCGGGGCGTGGCCGATCGCTTTGCCCTGCCGGGCTATGACGTGGTGGCGCCGGCCCTGTTCGACCGGGTCGCTCCCGGTACCGAACTGGGCTATGGCCCGGACGACCTGAAACGCGGCATCGAGCTGAAAGGCCAGGTGCCGGACGACGAGGCACTGGCCTACGTCACCGCGGCGGTCGATCTTCTGCGCAGCCGCCACGGCGCTGCCTTCCCGGTGGGTGTGGTCGGCTTCTGCTGGGGCGGCAGTCTTGCCTATCTGGCAGCCGCGAAACTGTCGGTTGATGCCGCCGTCAGCTATTACGGGGGCCAGGTACCGAAATATCTCGACGAGGGCATCAAGCCGGTGGCGCCCCTGCTGGTCCATCTGGGCGGGCGCGACAGCCATATCCCCGCAGGTCCCACCGCAGACAAACTGCGTGTGACGGCGCCGGGTGCCGAGATCTATGTCCATCCCCAGGCAGGGCACGGATTCAATTGCGAGGCCCGGCCCGACTATCGGCCGGAAGAAGCCCGCTATGCCATGGAAGTGACCCTGCGCTTCCTGGATCGCCGCCTGTCGGGTCCGCGCCGGCCGCCACTCTGAAGATCCCGCACATGAACCGACAAAGGGCGGCCTCCGACGGGGCCGCCCTTTGTCATAGGTCGATGCAGGCGCCGCCGGTCAGGCGGAGGTGAACTCGATCAGCACGCCGCAGGCCTCCTCGGGTCCGACGATCAGATCGCCGTTCTGCTCGCGATCGAAGGCCACGCCATTTTCCTGGAGCACAGCTGCGGTGCGGTCGCGGTCGGCGACACCGATCTGCAGCGCCACCAGGCCGTGATCATGAGCGCGCGGCTCGTCATCGAGATCGGGATGCAGATTGGGCAGGTCGTAAGGTGTGGCGAACATCAGCACCCCACGCCCGGTATGGACCGCGATCACGGTATCGGTGGGGGTGACCGCACCACTCCCAAACAGACGGGAGTAGGCATCGGCGGCGGCATTCACGTCATCCACCACGATGGTGGCGGACAGGATGCTGCGCGCCGTATTGGGGTGGGCCAGCCAGTCCGGGCGACGCATCTTCTCGGGCGTCAGATGCTGACAGAGGAAGGCGGGAATGCCGGGCGTGGCACCATCGGCCAGATGGACATTGCGAAAGGCGAGTTCCACCGGGCCGCCATCGGGGCCGTTCTCGATCACCCGGCCCAGATTGCGCAGCGCATTCTCGGGCGCAACCAGCCCTGCCGCCCCAAGCAGTGCATGCGATGCCTCGGCATCCGGGGTGGAAAAGACCACGCCCAGCCCGCCCTCACCCTTTTCGAGGAAGCGGTCCAGGCCGTTGGTGAAGGCGGTGGAATCGATCAGCCCGAGCAGTTCCAGGTAGTCGTCATCGAACATGACGCAATAATTGGCGGTGCCCCAGCCAACATGGCGTCCGCGGTCGGTGACGGCAAAGCCGAGGCGCCGATACCGTTCCCGTGCCGCTTCCAGGTCGGCGACACCGATGATGGCATGGTCGATGCCGTTGATCGCGTGGGTCATCTCTCCGGCGCTCCGCTTTTGTGGGGCTTTGCCGATTAGTGACCCGAACCGGGCTGCGGAGCAAGACCCATGCGTGGGCTGGTCCGTGATGCGGCCCTGTTTCTCCCGGGTGAGGCTCATAAAAAAGGGCGGCAGACGCCGCCCTTTTATCCCGCAACCCATGGTTCCCGAGCGCGAGCCGTCAACCGGCGAGTTCCCGGCCGCGGTCGCGTGCGGCAGTGACCGCGCGCGCCATCAGCGGCGGCAGCCCCGTCTGCCGGTCCATCAGCACCGACAGGGCAGCTGCGGTGGTGCCCGCGGGGCTGGTCACGGCTTCCCGCAATGCGGTCTCGGTCTCAGGCGACGCGTCGGCCAGCGCTGCGGCGCCGATCACGGTCGCACGCGCCAGCCGCCGCGCCGTTTCATAGGGCAGGCCCACCTCTTCACCGGCGCGGGTCATTGCTTCGATCATATGGAAAACATAGGCCGGTCCGCTGCCCGAGACGGCGGTGACCGCATCGATCAGCCCCTCGTCCTCGATCCAGACCACCTCGCCAACGGCCGAGAGCAGACCTTCGGCCAGGGCCCGATCGCGGCCATCCGTCTCTGCTACGGCATAGCAGCCGGTGATGCCGCGACCAATTGCCGCAGGGGTATTGGGCATCGCCCGGATCACCTTGCGCGGGTGGCCCAGCAGATCACGCAGGGTCTGCACCGTCTTGCCCGCGGCAACCGAGACCACAAGGGTTTCAGGCCCGACCAGAGGGGCCGCCGGCGGCAGGGCCACCTCGAAACTCTGCGGCTTCACCGCCACCACCAATACGTCGAAACCGCCATCGGGCATGGACACCGCATCGGCATCCGCCGCAACGCGCACGCCACGGTCCTGCAGACGGGTCCGGCCTTCGACCGAGGGGTCGATCACGGTAATGCTGTGCGGATCGCGGCCACGGGCGATCCAGCCTTCGATCATCGCGCCACCCATCCGGCCGGCGCCGATCACGAGCAGCTGACCGGCCGTCCCGGCTTCAGATGTGCTGGACATGAGGGAATCAGGCCTCGCCGACGGTTTCGAACATGGCAGCCGTGATGGCCTCGTCGGCCGTCTTGCCACCCCAGATGACGAACTGGAAGGCGGGATAGGCGCGCTCGCATTCGGAGACCGCGATGTCCACCACCTCTTCCACATGCTCAGGGGTCAGCGGACCACCGCGGACCAGCAGGGTATGGCGGAACAGCGGTACCGATTCCTCGGTCCAGAGGTCGAAATGGCCCAGCCACAGGCGCTCGTTCAGCTGCGCCAGCAGCGGATAGATGTTCGTACGGCGGCCGGCCGGCACCTTCATATCCAGCGCACAGGACAGATGCAGGGCGGCAGTCTCCGGGCGCCACGCGAACCAGAGGCGGAAGTCGCAGAACTTGCCGGTGATTTCGACAGCCATCTCGTCTTCGGTCTGGCGGTCGAACGGCCATTCGTTGGCGATGACGATCTGTTCGACGAGATCGAGAGGATTGGCCACGACGTCTTCGGCTTCCGCGATGATGAAAGACATGCTCGATCGCCTCCTTGGGCGGGCGGCTGCAGGCCGCGGATCCCGGCGGCGGTCTCGGGGACACCGCCGCTGGCGCGAAGGTGGGGGCGAGAACACGACGACCTGCCGGACCTCCGCGAGAGCACGGATTTTCGTCACTCCCGCGGTGCGGCGGCCTGCCGTCGGGTTCGAGGCGGCTACCACATCTTGTGGCGCAGACGGCGTAAACCGACTACGTCGGCAGCGTGCACGAAGCCCAGGTCAGCCGCAAGGCCCGTTGTTTAGCCATAATGGCGGTGCGGATGCAACGTCTTTCCGCAGCGCACCCGCCACGGCCGGAAAATCCCACAGGCTCAAGGCCCTGGCCGATGACGGGGCATCTGCTCCGGCGGCCGGAAAATCTGCCGGAAAATCGACGGGGCCCCGGTTCTCAGCCCCGCCGGTGTGGTCAGTACAGGGTGCGTGGAAGGCGAGTGACCGCCTCGGCATCATAGCCGTTGGCATCGAAATCCTGGCGGGCGGCCTTCAGCATCTGCCCGGCGGTGGGCAGGGTGTCGGTGACAGGCCATGTTTCAGGGGTCCACAACCCGGACCGGATCAGCGCCCGGGCGCACTGGAAATAGACCGTGTCGATGGCAACCAGAATCACGGTGCGGGGCAGGTGGTCGTCGACGGCAAAGCTGTCACACAGCGCCGGATCGGTCGAAATGCGGGCCCGGCCGTTGATCCGAAGCGCCTCGCCCTTGCCCGGGATCAGGAACATGAGGGCGACGCGGGGGTCGCGGACGATGTTGCGCAGGCTGTCGACCCGGTTATTGCCCCGGCGGTCGGGGATGGCGAGGGTACGCTCGTCCAGCACCCGCACGAAGCCGGCCGGATCGCCGCGCGGTGAGCAGTCGAGCCCCTCGGCTGCGACGGTGGCGAGGGCGAAGAACGGGGCAGCCTCGACGAAGGCGCGATAGGGCGCCGTCAGAACCGGTACTTCCTTGATCAGCGACGCCTCGACCGGGGTGCCGTAGAGTGCGTCGAGTTCGGCTTCGGTGGTCACGACATGCCCGGTCATCACATCCTCGGTTTCTGTCAGGGACGGCCGTCAACCGAAACACCGGATGACGCCGTCATTGAGCCCGTGGCCGAGCTTATACCATCATGCAGTGATCAGTCGCCCCGCGACATGCCCCCTGCCGGAGCCAGCCGATGACCAGCACCACCGATCGCTTCGCCCCACCCTCCTCCTCGGGCGAAGCAGCCCCCAGCAGGCCACGGCTCGACGGCCGGCGGATCGCCATGCTGGGCCTGGGGCTGATGGGCCGGCCGATGGCGATCAACCTGGCCCGCGCCGGGGCGGATCTGGCCGTCTGGAACCGAAGCCCCGCCACCACCACGGAGGTCGCGGCTGCAACGGGGGCCCGCGCGGCTTCAAGCCCTGCCGAAGCGGCTGCCGGTGCCGGGATCGTCGTTCTTTGTGTCACGGATACCGCCGCGGTCGAATCCGTGCTGTTCGGCACGGACGGCGTGGCAACCGCACGGCCCGCGCCCCGGGTGGTCGTCGACATGGGCACGACGGATCCGCTGGTGACACCGGACATAGGTCGGCGCCTGACGCAAGCCTGTGGGGCGAGCCTCGTCGATGCACCGGTATCCGGCGGCACCCGCGGGGCCGAAGCGGCAACGCTCTCGATCATGGCCGGTGCAGACGATGCAGCCTTCGAGGCGGCGCTGCCGGTGCTTCAGGTGCTGGGCAGCCGCATCACCCGGATCGGCAGCCCCGGCGCCGGCCAGGTCGCCAAGGCTGCAAACCAGGTGGTGGTGGGCGTGGTGATCCAGGCGGTGGCCGAAGCCCTGGCGCTGGCCGAGGCGGCCGGCGTCGATCCGGCCCGGGTGCGCGAGGCGATGATCGGCGGCTTCGCCGACGGCACCATCCTGCGCCAGCATGGCGAGCGCATGGTGATCGGAAATCTGACACCGGGCGGCAAGTGCAGGATCCATCTGAAGGACATGGTGCAGGCAACCCGGCTGGGAGATGCCAACGGCCTGGCCATGCCGGCCTCGGCGCTGGTGCGCGATGCCTTCGCCCGGCTGGTCGACCAGGGCCGGGGTGAGCTTGATCACAGCGCCCTGCACCTGCTGCTCACCGACACGTTCCGCGCCTCTGGCGATGATGTCGCAGCACGATAGGCCACCAGAAATCCTCAAGACAATATCAGAAACGAAACATCCACGAGAAGAAACAAGATCAAATCTTTCCAAAGAGTTGACCGGAAAAAAATGTATCGCTAGGCTTCCCGACTTGATGAAGGGGGAAACAATCGGACGAAGCCTGCCGACTGGTAGCCTTCACATGTCGGGATTTGTCGTCGCCGCCGGTCCCGAAACCGTTCCGCCCTCTCGATTTTCAGGAGCGCTTCCCGAAACATGACCCAGTTCCGCCCCGGTCCGCTGAACGCGATCACCGACGTCCCCGGCATCAAGGTCGGACAGGCGCATGACGACCGACTGTGGAGCGGCGTCACCGTGATCGTGCCGGACGAGCCGATGCTGGCGGCGGTGGATGTGCGCGGCGGCGGCCCCGGCACCCGCGAGACCGATGCCCTCAATTCGGCGTCGATGGTGCAGAAGGTGCATGCGGTGGTCCTGTCGGGGGGCTCGGCTTACGGGCTCGATGCGGCCTCGGCGGTGATGTCGCGCCTGGCAGCTCAGGGGCGGGGTGTGCAGATCGGCGATGCGATCATCCCGATCGTGCCATCTGCCATCCTGTTCGATCTGGTCAATGGCGGCGACAAGAACTGGGGCGATGAGCCGCCCTATCGGAGGCTGGCCGGCCAGGCAATGGACGCCCTCGGCACCACCGTCGCCGAAGGCAATGCCGGCGCCGGCTACGGCGCCAAGGCCGGCGCCTACAAGGGCGGCCTTGGCACCGCATCGATCGTAACCGGCGAAGGCTATACCGTGGGCGCGCTGGTGGCCTGCAATTCCTTCGGTACACCCGTCATCCCGGGCACGCCGTGCTTCTGGGCCTGGCCTCACGAGATCGACGACGAATTCGGAGGGCAGCCGCTGCACTGTCTGGCGAAGCCCTCCACTCACGACTTCACCTTCACCCCCGGCCGCCCAGGCGTGCCGGGAGAGGTGCTGGACACCACGACCGCCGGGGAGAGGGCGGACGTGGCGACGAAGAGGCCGGCAGAGCTGGACGGCGGCGACCCCGCCGCCGCAGCGGCCGGCGGCAACACCACGATCGGCATCGTCGCCATCGATGCGGATCTGACCCGCGGGGAGGCGGAGCGCATCGCGATCATGGCCCAGGACGGCTATGCCCGCGCGGTGCGCCCGATGCACACGCCGTTCGACGGTGATACCATCTTCGTCCTCGCCACCGGCAAGCGACCGCTTGCAAATCCGGTGGTGGACGTCGCGCGGCTCGGCATGCACGCGGCCGACTGCGTCGCCCGTGCCCTGACCCGCGGCGTCTATGCGGCCGAGACGCTGGGACGTTATCCCGGCTATCGGTCCGTTCACGGGCATCGGCTCAATCGGGCCGCGCAGGGAGGCTGATAGAACATGGGCACCATTAAGCCGTGGCTCGCCGCGGCGCTTCTTGGCACGGCGGTCGCCTTCGGGCCGGCCGCGGCCTTCGCCGCGAAGGACACCTTCTCGATCGGTGCGGTGCTGGAACCGCCGCATCTCGATCCGACCGCGGGTGCCGCGGCGGCGATCGACGAGGTCGTCTTCATCAACGTCTTCGAGGGTCTGGTCCGCCTCGACGAGCGCGGCCATATCCAGCCGCTGCTGGCCGAAAGCTGGACCATCTCGGATGACGGCCTGACCTATACCTTCAAGCTGCGCCAGGGCGTGAAATTCCACGACGGTACGACTTTCGATTCGGCCGACGTGAAGTTCAGCTTCGAGCGGGCGATGGCGCCGAACAGCGTCAACGCGCAGAAGGGCCTGTTCGCGCCGATCGCGTCGATCGAGGCGCCGGATGCCTCGACGGTGGTTCTCAAGCTGTCGAAGCCGGCCGGCCAGATGCTGTTCAACCTGACCTGGGGCGATGCCGCGATCGTGGCACCCGAGAGCGCAGGCGAGGCCGAGAAGACCCGGCCGGTCGGCACCGGCCCGTTCAAGTTCAAGCAGTGGGTCAAGGGTGACCGGGTCGAACTGACCCGCAATGACGACTACTGGGGCGACAAGGTCGCGCTGAAGGAAGCCACCATCAAGTTCATCGCCGATCCGGCGGCGGCATTGCAGGCGATCCTGGCGGGCGATCTGGATGCCTTCTCGAACTTCCCGGCCCCCGAAAACCTGCCCCAGCTGGAGGCCGATCCGCGCTTCAAGGTCGCGATCGGCATGACCGAGGGCGAGACCATCCTGGCGATGAACAACGGCGTGAAGCCGTTCAACGACATCCGGGTGCGTCGCGCGGTTTCGCATGCCATCGACCGCCAGGCGGTGATCGACGGCCAGTTTGGCTACGGTACCCCGATCGGCAGCCACTTCTCGCCGAGCGCGCCCGGTTATGTCGATCTGACCGACCGTTACCCCTACGATCCGGCGAAGGCCAAGGCGCTGCTGACCGAGGCCGGCTATCCGGACGGCTTCAAGACCGCGCTGATGCTGCCGCCCCCGGGTTATGCCCGTCGTGGCGGTGAGATCATCGCGGCCATGCTGGCCGAGGTCGGCATCCAGGCCGAAATCGTGCCGCTGGAATGGGCGCAGTGGCTGGATCAGGTGTTCAAGAACAAGGCTTACGGGATGACGATCGTCTCCCACACCGAGCCCATGGACATCGGGATCTATGCCCGCGACAACTACTACTTCAACTACAAGAACCCTGCGTTCAACGAGCTGATGGCAAAGCTCGACACGACCACCGACCAGAATGAGCGCCTCAAGCTCTATGGCGACGCGCAGCGGATGCTGGCAGAGGATGCGGTCAACGCCTTCCTGTTCGAACTGCCGCAGTACGGCGTGTGGAACGCCAAGGTCGAAGGCCTGTGGACCGATCGTCCCTTCCAGGTCAACGACCTGACCAAGGTGCACTGGACCGAGTGACCGGTCTTCGCCCTGCGGCCGGACTGATCCGGCCGCAGGGCAACCAGCACCGCCTGCCCGACGCCACCATCACTTCCAGACCGACACTTCCACCCGAGGACGCGCCGGCTCCATGGCCCTGTTCCTGTTCCGACGGCTGATCACACTGATGCTGACCCTTCTGGTCGCGGCAACGGTCGTGTTCGTCGTGCTCGAAATCCTGCCGGGCGACCCGGCCGCAGTCATGCTCGGCCTGAATGCCGAGCCCGACACGGTGGCGGCGCTGCGCGCACAGCTCGGGCTGGACCAGCCGCTCACCGACCGCTTCTTCGGCTGGCTGGGCGGCATGATCGTGGGCGATTTCGGCCGCTCTTACACCTACAGCGTGCCGGTGACCGAACTGCTGGCCGATCGCGTGGCGATCACCGTGCCGCTCGCCCTGTTCGCGATCACGCTGTCCACCCTGATCGCCATCCCGCTCGGCGTGTTTGCTGCCCGCAATCACAACAAGCTGGGCGATGTGGGCGTGATGGGCTTTTCGCAGATCGGCGTGGCCGTGCCGAACTTCTGGTTCGCCCTGCTGCTGATCATCCTGTTCGCGGTGAACCTGGGCTGGACACCCGCCGGCGGGTTTCCCGGCTGGGATGCCGGCATCGGCCCGGCGCTTTCCGCGCTGCTGCTGCCGGCCATCGCCCTCGCCCTGCCTCAGGCCGCCATCCTTGCCCGCATCACCCGCTCATCCGTGCTGGAGGTGCTGCGCGAGGACTATGTCCGCACCGCCCGTGCCAAGGGGCTGGACCGGCGTTCGGCGCTCTGGCGCCATGCCGTGCCCAACGCGCTCATCCCCGTGGTCACCATTCTCGGCCTGCAGATCTCGTCACTGCTCGCCGGCACGATCATCATCGAAAACGTCTTCGCCCTGCCCGGCGTCGGCCGGCTGATTTTCCAGGCGATTGCCCAGCGCGACCTGATCACGGTCAAGAGCCTCGTGGTGGTGATCGCTGCCGTGGTGGTGTTCGTGAACTTCCTGGTCGACCTGTCCTATGCCGCCCTCGATCCGCGTCTCCGGCGCGGCGGCGACATGCTCTGAGCCGGCGGAGGACCCCATGACCCAGACCACTGCCATCACCATCCGTCGCCCTTCGGCCGCAGCCGAGATCTTCCGTCGGGCTCTCGCCAGCCGGAACTTCGTCGTGGGCGGCGTGATCACCCTGCTCTTCCTCGGCATCGCGGCGACCTCGCTGTTCTGGACGCCGCTCGATCCGACCAAGATGAATGTCCGCGCCCGCCTGCAGGCGCCATCCGCGACCAACCTGTTCGGCACCGACCAGTTCGGCCGCGACATCCTGTCGATGATCATGACCGGTGCGCAGAACTCGATCCTGGTCGGCGTGGTCGCGGTCGGCATCGGCCTGACCATCGGCACCGCCCTCGGCTGCCTCGCCGCCGCCCGGCGCGGCTGGATCGAGGAACTGGTGATGCGCTTCAGCGACTTCGCCTTCGCCTTCCCGGCCCTGCTCTCGGCGGTGATGATCACCGCCCTGCTCGGCCCCGGCGCGGTGAACTCGATCCTCGCGATCGGCATCTTCAACGTGCCGGTTTTCGCCCGCATCACCCGTGGTGCCGCCCTCGCCGTCTGGTCGCGCGAATACGTCATGGCCGCGCGCCTCGCAGGAAAGGGCCCGGTGCGCATCACGCTGCACCATGTGCTGCCCAACATCCTGTCGATCATCATCGTGCAGGCGACCATCCAGTTCGCGCTCGCGATCCTGGCCGAAGCGGGCCTCAGCTATCTGGGCCTCGGCACCCAGCCCCCCACCCCCAGCTGGGGCCGCATGCTGAACGAGGCGCAGACCTTCATCTACATGGCGCCGCAGCTCGCGATCATCCCGGGTCTTGCCATCGTCTTCACCGTGCTCGGCCTGAACCTGCTGGGCGACGGCCTTCGCGACGTGCTCGACCCCAAGCTCCGGCGGGCCCGCTGATGCCCGGCCTCCGGTTCCCCCAGCCCGCCCATCCTTCCAACCCAGCCCGTGCCTGAAGGACCGCCAGCCCCATGACCGCAACCGACGAGCCTCTGCTCTCGATCGCAGATCTCCGGGTGACGCTGCCCACGCCCGACGGCCCGGCGCCGATCCTGCGCGGCGTCAGCTTCGACGTCGCCGCCGGCCAGATGCTGGGCCTGGTGGGTGAAAGCGGCTCCGGCAAGTCCATGACCGCGCTCGCCATCATGGGCCTGCTGCCCGACAAGGCGATGGTCGAGGGATCGATCCGGCTGGCCGGCGAAGAACTGACCCGGCTGTCGGAGCCTGAACTCTGCAAGCGCCGTGGCCGCAACATGGCCATGATCTTTCAGGAGCCGATGACCGCGCTCAACCCGGTCAAGACCATCGGCCAGCAGGTCTCGGAAGGCATGCGCCTGCATCTCGGCATCGGCCGGGCCGAAGCGGATGATCGCGCCCGGCGGCTGCTGGAACGCGTGGGGCTGAATGCGAAGCGCTTCCCGCTCGACCTCTATCCCCACCAGCTCTCGGGCGGGCAGCGCCAGCGTGTGATGATCGCGGCGGCCCTTGCCTGCGAGCCCAAGCTGCTGATCGCCGACGAGCCGACCACCGCGCTCGACGTCACCATCCAGGCCCAGATCCTGGATCTGGTGGTGGAACTGGTGGAAGAGATGCGCATGGGGCTGGTGCTGATCACCCATGACCTGGGCGTCATCGCCGAAACGGTCGACAAGACCGCGGTGATGTATGCGGGATCGATCGTCGAGGCGGCACCGACCGAGCCGCTGTTCGCCGAGATGGGCCACCCCTACACCCACGGCCTGTTCGCGGCCATCCCCCATGCCCATGGGCTGGAGCATGCAGCCGATGGTGACGGCCCGGCCCATACCAGGCCGCGGCTGGCGACCATTCCCGGCACGGTGCCCGATCCGCGGCGCCTGCCGCCCGGCTGCGCCTTCGCCGGCCGCTGCCCCCGGTCGGATACCGCCTGCACCGGCGACATACCCTGGGTGCGCCTGGCCGCAGATCATGGTGTCGCCTGCGTCCACCCGGTGGCCAAGGGTGAGCATATTCCGGAGTTCGCCGCATGATCGCCGCAGAAACTGCCCCCCGACCCGCGGCCGATGCCGCCCGGGCGCCCCTGCTGCGCATTCAGGGGCTGGTGCGCGAATACCGCCTGCCGCGCGAGCGGCTGACCCAGGCACCGCCGGTGCTGCGCGCGCTGGATGGTGTCGATCTGGAGATGGCGCCGGGTGAGAGCGTCGGCATCGTGGGCGAGTCCGGCTGCGGCAAGTCCACACTTGCCCGCACCGTGGTGGCGCTGGAAGCCCCCAGTGCCGGCAAGGTCTGGTTCGACGGCGACGACCTGTTCGCGCTGAAGGGCCGCGACCTGCTGAAGCGGCGCCGCGACCTTCAGATGGTGTTCCAGGACCCCTACGGCTCGCTGGATCCGCGCCACAAGGTGGAACGGATCATCGCCGAGCCGATGGAAGGGTTGCATGTCGGCACGAAGAGCGAGCGGGCCGGCCGGGTGGCGGAAGCGCTGGCCCAGGTTGGCCTGCGCCCGACCGATGCCGACCGGTACCCGCATGAATTCTCGGGCGGCCAGCGTCAGCGTATCGCGATCGCGCGGGCGCTTATCACCCGGCCGAAGCTGATCGTGGCCGACGAAGCGGTCTCGGCGCTGGACGTCTCGGTGCAGTCGCAGGTGCTGAACCTGATGATGGACCTGCAGGCGGCCGTCGGCATGGGCTATCTGTTCATCAGCCATGATCTTGGCGTGGTGGGCCACGTCACCGACCGGGTGGCGGTGATGTATCTGGGCCGGATCGTCGAGACCGGTGCAACCGCCGAGATCTTCCGCGCACCGGCTCATCCCTATACGCAGATGCTGCTTGGGGCGGTGCCGGTCCCGGATCCCGCCCGCAGCCGCCGCAGACGCGCCCGCCAGACGGCGGATCAGGGGCCCGCCCTGCAGCCGCAGGCTGCCGGCCAGTCGAAGCCGGCCTGCGCCTTCATGCCCCGCTGCAGCCGGGCGACAACCCGCTGCGGCACCGAGCGCCCGGAACTGAAACCCGTCGCAGGGGGGCGTCTGGCCGCCTGTCACCACGTCTGACGGCGGCGTGGCGGGGGGTTCAAGAAATCGCCACATTTCGCTTGCATTCCCCGCCGCCTCGCCTTAAGTTCCGCCCGTCCCGACGAGGTGGCCCGGACGACGCTCCGGACACCACCGAAGATGAGGACAGATACGCACCGGTAGCTCAGTTGGATAGAGCATCAGACTACGAATCTGGGGGTCGGGAGTTCGAATCTTCCCCGGTGCGCCATTCAGGGGATCAGCCGAGCAGGCTGATCCCCTGTTTCTTTTGGGGCAGGACTTCTGCGGCCCCCTTGCCAGCCTGATGACGGCCGGCTTATCCTTGATGGGTAACGTGTCGGTCCGCCAGGCCCACCGTCCGGACGCCCGGTCCAGTTCTTCTTCAGGTTTTTCCGGCCGCCCGGCCCCCTTACGCGCCCACCGCACCCGGCGGACAGGCCCCTCGTATCCACGTCCTCCCCGATGGCCGGCCCGATCCGGCTGCCCTTCGGCGGAAGCACGGCATGCGGTCGGATGACGGCGCCTTCGTGGGGAGGCGGGCGACAACGGCCGGATGGCACCGGATGCGGGGTTCTCTCAGCTTCGGGTGGTTCATGGACAGCCTTGCGGACTGGCTCAAAGCCAACGCGATCACCGAAATCGAATGCCTGGTGCCGGATTTGAGCGGGGTCGCCCGCGGCAAGATCCTGCCCGCCGACAAATTCGTCCGCAGCCTTACGAGCCACGGGCTCCGGCTGCCGGAACCGGTCTTCACCCAGACCGTCACCGGGGAATACCCGGACGAGGACATCACCGACGAGGCGATGCCCGACGTCTGGATGAAGCCTGACGAGAACTCCATCCGCAAGGTCCCCTGGTATGTCGACGCCACCGCTCAGGTGCTGTGCGACTGCTATTATCTGGACGGCCGCCCCTGTGACATCGCCCCGCGCTACGTGCTCCGCCGGGTGCTGCAACGCTTCGCCGACAAGGGCTGGGCCCCGGTGGTGGCGCCGGAGCTGGAATTCTTCCTGGTCAAGATCAACCACGATCCGGACTACCCGCTGGAGCCGCCGGTCGGGCGCAGCGGCCGGCCCGAAACCGGTCGCCAGGCCTTCGGCATCGACGCCGTCAACGAGTTCGATCCGCTGTTCGAAGAGATGTACGACTTCTGCGAGGCGCAGGAGATCGATATCGACACCCTGACCCACGAGGCCGGGGCGGCGCAGATGGAGATCAACTTCAACCACGGCAACCCGCTGGACCTGGCCGACCAGACCTTCCTGTTCAAGCGCACTGTCCGCGAGGCGGCGATCCGGCACAAGGTCTATGCGACCTTCATGGCCAAGCCCATGCAGCGCGAACCGGGCAGCGCCATGCATATCCACCAGTCGCTCACCGATATCGAGACCGGGCGAAACCTGTTCGTGGGTGATGGTGGCGCCAGTTCCGAACTGCTCTATGGGTTTATCGCCGGCCTGCAGAAATACCTGCCGGCGGTGATGCCGCTGATCGCGCCCAATGTGAACAGCTACCGCCGGCTGATCCGGCATTCGGACGCCCCGATCAATGTCGACTGGGGCTACGAGAACCGGACCTGCGGCCTGCGCGTCCCCCATTCCGAGCCCGATGCGCGGCGGATCGAGAACCGGGTGCCGGGCGCGGATGCCAATCCCTATCTCGCGATCGCGGCCAGCCTTGCCTGCGGCTATCTGGGCATGATGGAGGGGCTGACACCCACCGAACCGCTGCGCGGGTCGGCCTATGTCCGCGCCCATGGCCTGCCCCGCCACCTGCCCGACGCCCTCTCGCAGCTGGCCGATTGCGACCCGCTGGTCGAGCTTCTGGGCGAACGCTTCGTGAAGGTGCTGATCGCGGTCAAGGAGGCCGAATACGACGCCTATTCCAGCGTGATCTCCTCGTGGGAGCGGGAGTGTCTGCTGCTCAACGTATAATCGTTCGTCATTGCAAGACGAATTTTTTCGGAAAACGTGACGAGCGGCGTCCCTCTTCCCCCGGCCGCGGTTGACCGCGGCAGGCGCCTTGTCGAAAAATGCCGGTCGGAGCATGGTGTCCCGCCGTGCTCCGGCTCGCCCCGAAGTGCAGCCGGCAGGCGGTCGTTCGCGATCGCCGGCAGTCTGCCGTTGCGGAACCGAGCGCGGACAGACGCCCGCGCATGATAAGGATGAGGCGCCGCCCGATGACCAACCGACGCACCCGTCGCCCGACCACCGGCTCTGCGGCCGTGACCGGCCTTGCTGCCGGTATCGCGCTTCTCGCCCTGGGCAGTGCCCAGGCCGCCGAGGAGAAGGTCCTGAACGTCTACAACTGGTCGGACTACGTGGCCGAGGATACGGTCCCGAATTTCGAGCAGCAGAGCGGCATCAAGGTCAATTACGACGTCTATGACACCCAGGACGTGCTGGAGTCGAAACTGCTGGCCGGCCGCTCCGGCTACGACATCGTCGGTCCGACGCTTGCGCCTTATGCGGCGCGCCAGCTGAAGTCGGGCATCTATCAGAAGCTCGACAAGTCGAAGATTCCGAATTTCGGCAATCTCGACCCCAAGCTGATGGCGCGGGTGGCCAAATACGATGCCGGCAACGAGCACCTGGTGCCCTATATGTGGGGCACGACCGGCATCGGCTACAACGTCAAGATGGTCAAGGAACGGCTGGGCGAAAACGCCCCGCTCGACAGCTGGCGCCTGATCTTCGACCCCGAGGTGGTCGCGAAGCTGGCCGATTGCGGCGTCTCGGTGATGGACAGCCCCGACGAGACCTTCCCGGCCATGCTCAACTATCTGGGCCTCGATCCGGACGGTCACAAGGTCGAGGATGTGGACAAGGTGACCGAGGCTTATATGAAAATCCGGCCTCATATCCGCAAGTTCCACAACAGCCAGTACATCAACGACCTGGCCAATGGCGAGGTCTGCGTGGCCATGGGCTATTCGGGCGATATCCTTCAGGCGCGCGACCGCGCCGAGGAAGCCAGTAACGGCAACGAGATCGTCTATGTGATCCCGAACGAGGGCGCCCAGCTCTGGTTCGACATGCTGGCGATCCCGGCCGATGCGCCGCACCCCGAGAACGCCCACGCCTTCATCAACTACATCCTTGAGCCCAAGGTGACGGCGGCGATCTCGGACTATGTCGCCTACGCCAATGCCAATGCCAAGGCAACGCCTCTGGTCTCGGAAGACGTCCGCAACGACCCCGGCATCTATCCCTCGGAAGAGACGATGAACCGGCTGTGGGTGGTGACCCCGCACGACCTGAAATACGAGCGTGCCCGCACCCGCGCCTGGACCCGGATCCGTAGCGGCAGCGAAGGCTGAGTTTTCATGATCGATCGGGGCGGCCGTCTTGTCCGATAGGGTCGAGGCGGTCGCCCCGTTCGCGTTCCGGCAGTGACGGCCCGGTCCGGACATGGGGATGTCGGCCCGGGCCGGGCAGATCCCGCAGCCTGCGGAGGGAATGGTTCCCGATGACCATGGAACAGCGCGAGCGGGCCACGCGCCCCGCCCGGCCGGCACCGTCCCAGCCCTGGGCGGACGACGATGCCGTGCCCTATGTGCGGATCGTCGGCGTCACCAAGCGCTTCGGCGATTTCGTCGCGGTCGACGACCTGTCGCTCGACATCTATCGCGGCGAGTTCTTCTCGCTGCTCGGCGGCTCCGGCTGCGGCAAGACCACGCTGCTGCGCATGCTGGCGGGCTTCGAAACCCCGACCGCGGGCCAGATCCTGATCGACGGCGTCGATGTCGCCCAGGTCCCGCCCTATCAGCGGCCGGTCAACATGATGTTCCAGTCCTATGCCCTGTTCCCCCACATGACCGTGGAGCAGAACGTGGCGTTCGGGCTGAAGCAGGAAGGGCTGCCCAAGGCGGAAATCCGCGAGCGGGTGGCGGACGTCCTGACGCTGGTCCAGATGCAGGACTTCATGCGCCGCAAGCCCGACCAGCTGTCGGGCGGCCAGCGCCAGCGCGTGGCTCTGGCCCGCAGCCTGGTCAAGCGGCCGAAGCTGCTGCTGCTCGACGAGCCTCTGGGCGCGCTCGACAAGAAGCTCAGGGAACGCACCCAGCTGGAGCTGGTCAACATTCAGGAATCGGTCGGCGTCACCTTCGTCATGGTCACCCACGACCAGGAAGAAGCGATGACGATGTCGAGCCGGATCGGCGTGATGCGCTCGGGCCGGATCGACCAGATCGGCACCCCCAACGAGATCTACGAGTACCCGACCAGCCGCTTCGTGGCGGATTTCATCGGCTCGGTGACAATGTTCGAAGGCTATGTCGCCGAAGAACACTCCGACGGTGCGGTGATCGACAGCGAAGAGACCGGCGGCCAGATCCAGGTCGCACACGGGGTGTCGGCAACCGAGAACCAGGCGCTGTGGGTCGCGATCCGCCCCGAGAAGGTCCGGCTCAGCCTGACCGCCCCCACCGATACGCCCAATGTGTACAAGGGCGTGGTTCAGGACATCGTCTATCTGGGCGACGTGTCGACCTATCACGTGCGCCTCGCGAGCGGAAAGATGGTGCTGGCCACCACCCACAACATGCTGCGCCTGGCAGAACCCGAGATTTCCTGGGACGACGAAGTCTACATCTCGTGGCATCCCGGCAACGCCGTGGTGCTGATGGCCTGACGGCCTTGCCCTGACCGCCGGGCATGCCGCCCCTCTCCATGCTTCTTCCCGAGCCGAAGGGACCGACCGGATGGCCGATCTCGAAACGCCCGCAGCAAGGCCCGATGCCGGCCGTCGCCTGCGCCTGCCGCTGCCCGGCAGGGGCATCGTGGTGGCGATGCCTTATGTCTGGCTGCTCGCCTTCTTCCTGCTGCCCTTCGTCATCATCCTGAAGATCAGCTTCGCCGAGGCAATCATCGGCCAGCCGCCTTATACGCCGCTGCTGGAATGGGTCGACGACCTGGCGCTGACCGTTACGGTCAATCTCGGCAACTACGCCTATCTGCTCGACGATCCGCTCTACATCCACGCCTATCTCAACAGCGCGGAACTGGCGGCGGTTTCGACCATCGTGTCGCTTCTGCTGGGCTATCCGCTGGCCTATGCCATCGCCCGCAGCGACCAGAAGATCCGGCCGCTGCTGCTGCTGTTGATCGTGCTGCCCTTCTGGACGTCGTTCCTGATCCGGGTCTATGCCTGGATCGGGCTGCTGCAGAGCAACGGCCTGATCAACAACGCGCTGATGTGGGCCGGCGTGATCAGCGAGCCGCTGCCGCTGATCAACAACAACTTCGCGGTGGTGATCGGCATCGTCTACAGCTACCTGCCCTTCATGGTGCTGCCGCTTTACGCCACGCTCGAAAAGATGGACCTCAGCCTCCTGGAGGCCGCGGCGGATCTGGGCTGCCGGCCGGTGAAGGCCTTTTTCGCCATTACCCTGCCCCTCTCCATGCCGGGCGTGATCGCCGGTGCCATGCTGGTCTTCATTCCGGCGATGGGCGAGTTCGTCATCCCCGACCTGCTGGGCGGACCGGACACGGTGATGATCGGCCGGGTGTTGTGGAACGAGTTCTTCCAGAACCGCGACTGGCCGGTGGCATCCGCGGTCGCCATCGCCATGCTGCTGCTGCTGGTGGTGCCGATCATGATCTTCCAGAACGTGCAGGCGCGCGGCGCCGGGCGCGGGTAAGGGGAGCGACAGAGCATCATGGCCACCCGTTTTCCCTGGTTCCGCCTCACCTCGCTGCTGGTCGGCTTCCTGTTCCTCTATGTGCCGATCCTGCTGCTGATCGTCTATTCCTTCAACGAATCGCGGCTGGTCACCGTCTGGGCCGGGTTCTCGCCCAAATGGTATGGCGAGCTGCTGCGTGACGATGCCATCCTGAACGCCGCCTGGATCAGCTTCCGGATCGCCGCGATCTCGGCCACGCTGGCCCTGATCCTGGGGACGATGGCCGCGGTGGCGCTGGTACGCTTCGGCCGGTTCAGGGGCCGGACCCTGTTCTCGGGTATGATCAGCGCGCCGCTGGTGATGCCCGAGGTGATCACCGGCCTGTCACTGCTGCTACTGTTCGTGACGCTGGAACAGATGATCGGCTGGCCGGCCGGCCGCGGGGTGATGACGATCATCATCGCCCATGTCACCTTCTCGACCGCCTATGTCGCGGTCATCGTCCAGTCGCGGCTGGCGAGCTTCGACATCAGCCTGGAAGAGGCGGCGCTGGATCTGGGCGCCCATCCGGCCAAGGTGTTCTTCGTGATCACCCTGCCGATCATCGCCCCGGCCCTGGTGGCGGGCTGGCTGCTGTCTTTCACCCTGTCGCTCGACGATCTGGTGATCGCAAGCTTCGTCTCGGGCCCTGCCTCCAGCACCCTGCCGATGGTCATCTTCTCAAGCGTGCGTCTGGGCGTCAGCCCCAAGATCAACGCCCTTGCCACCATCCTGGTGGTGCTGGTGACGATCGCCGTGATCCTGGCGGCGCGGATGATGCGCAAATCGGGCGGGCTTGCCCAGTCGGCACAGAACTAGGGGGCGGACGGAGAGCCCGATCCAGGGCTGTGAGGCGCGCAGGGCAGCCGCGCGCGGGGGGCCGACGGAATCTTGTCGCCCCCCTCTGCACAAGCGGGCGCTTATGCGCTATCTTCACCTCATCGTCAACCACCAAAAGGTGTCTCGTGCGTCTTGCACATCTGTTTGCCCTGCCCGGCGGGTTCGAAGGCCGCGCGCTGATGGCGCAGCCGCTTCCCCGGTCCGAGTCGGTCGAGAGCCGTCTGCGGGGCAACGCCATGGGATCGCGCAACATGCGGCCGATGAACCGGCTGCTCGGTCCCGCCACCCTGGGTGCCACTGCCTCGTCCTGGACGCGGCGCCGGCGCAGCAGCGAGGTCTGACCGTCGCTTCAGCGACGTTCGGTAGGCAAAAGGGGGCTGCCCGGGAAGGGGCAGCCCCCTTTTCAGTTCCAGACGGGCAAAAGCCTCATCCCTTGAGATCCGGCCACCAGGCGGTCATGTAGGGCGCATCCGCCAGCCCGTCGCGGAAGCGCGGTGCCCGGCGCTCCTTGAAGCTGGCGACGCCCTCGCGAACGTCGTCACTCGCCATCCGGGCCGCAACCGCCCGGCTCTCCAGCGCGTGCGCGGCCTCGGGATGATCCGCCCCCATCATCCGCCACAGCAGCTGGCGGTTCAGCGCCACCGAGACCGGGGCGCAGTTCTCCGCGATGTCCAGCGCCAGCGCCCGTGCCCGCGGCAACAGGTCTTCCGCGGCCAGCAGCTCGTGGACCAACCCGCGCGCCAGGGCCTCCGAGGCCGGGAAGGTCCGCCCGGTCAGCATCCACTCCTGGGCGGTCTGCATGCCCACCAGCCGGGGCAGGAACCAGCTGGAACAGCTCTCGGCACAAATGCCCCGCCGCGTGAAGGGAAAGGCGAACTTCGCCGCCTCTGCCGCCAGCCGGATATCCATGGCCAGGGTAAAGGTCGCCCCGAAGCCCGCCGCAGCCCCATTGATCGCCGCAATCACCGGCTTGCGCATCCGGAACAGCCGCAACACGGTCACGCCGCCCACATCTGCAGGCACGCCCTCGCCCGTCTCGGGATCGCCGCCGGCCGGCAGCCGGAACCCGTCGGAGATATCGGTGCCGGCACAGAAGGCCCGACCGGTACCGGTCACGATCACGGCCCGCACGGCGTCATCACAATCGGCCGCATCCAGCGCGGCCTGAAGCTCCAGATGCGTCTCGTTCCGCGCTGCATTCATCACCTCCGGGCGCGCGAAGCTGATCGTCGCGACGGGGCCGTCCACCGCATAGGCGATGTCCTCGAAGACCATGGGCTTCCTCCTCCGGGCCGGATTCCGTGCGGCCTCGATTCGTCTGTTTGTCGGACAATCCGATTGACAGAAGGATAGCCGTCCTCCTAGCTATAGTTCAACGACGATGTCGCGCCCGCCGGGCCGCTCCACGCTCTCCAGCCCGCCTCATCCAGATCGTCCTCCGCCCCGCCCCTGGCGGAGCTCTCCCCGCATGACCGCCGGCACCTCCGGCCGACGTCCGGACCCGTTTCCGCCATGACCCTGACCACATCTCCCTCCAGCGATATCGATGCCCAGGCCCTGGCCGCCTATCTGGCCGCACGGGTCGACGGCGCAGGACCGACCGTCAGCCTCACCCGGCTCGGCGGCGGTCAGTCCAACCCGACCTATTTTCTCGACACCGGCAGCCGTCGCCTGGTGCTGCGCAAGCGGCCGGCGGGCACGCTGCTGCCATCTGCCCATGCGGTGGATCGGGAATACAGGGTCCAGGCGGCACTGGCCGATACGGGTGTCGCTGTGCCGCGTATGGTCCATTTCTGTGACGACCCGACGGTCATCGGCACCCAGTTCTATGTCATGGAGCGGGTCGACGGCCGCGTGCTGCACGACAATGCCCTGCCCGACATCCCGGTCGCCGGGCGCGGAGCCTATTTCGACGCCCTCGCCCGCATGCTCGCCGCCATCCACGCGGTCGATGTGGTGGCGGTCGGGCTGCGTGATTACGGCCGCAGCGGTGGCTTTGCGGCCCGCCAGATCGCCCGCTGGACAAAGCAATGGCAGCTCTCCGCCACCGCCGCCAATCCGGCGATGGACCGGCTGATCGACTGGCTGCCCCGCAACCTGCCCGAAGACGACAGCACCACCCTGGTCCATGGCGATTTCCGCCTGGGCAATGTGATGTTCCATCCGACCGAGCCCCGCATCGTCGCAGTGCTCGACTGGGAACTGTCGACCCTGGGGCACCCGCTCGCCGATCTCGCTCACAGCTGCATCTACACCTGGATGATGCGGCCTGAGGAATACGGCCGCGGCCTTGCCGGGCTCGACCGCGCAGCACTCGGCCTGCCCGAAATGGAGGCGTTCTGCCGAACCTATTTCGAGGCCTCGGGCCGGACCGGCCCGCTCACCCGTTTCCATCTGGTGCTCGCCCTGTTCCGCAATGCGGTGATCTTCGAAGGCATCGCGGCCCGGGCCCGTCAGGGCAATGCCGCATCCGATGACGCCGCCGAAGTCGGCCGGCTGGCGCCGGCCCTGGCTGCCCGGGCTGTGGCCCTCATCGAAGAGGCCACCGCCTGACAGCCGCATCGCCGCCGCCCGGCGGCCCGACAGACGAAGATCCGGACGCCCGACGATCCGGACGCCAAGGGAGGACTGCCCATGAACCGCTTCGCCATGACCGCCCTCGCCGGCTGCCTTTCCATCGCCGCCACCGGTGCCCAGGCCGGCGCCGACCTGATCGTGGCGTCATCGCTGCCCCAGGTGCATTTCTGGGTCGGCAAGCACATGGATCTCTTTGCCGACGCGATCGAAGAGCGGAGCGGTGGCGACATCGCCTTCACCCGCTTCTATGCCGGCGAACTCACCTCGGTCGGCCGCGAACTCGACGCGCTGCAGGGCGGCGCGATCGACGTGGCCGCCCCCCTGCTCGCCCCCTATCACGAGGGCGCTTTCCCGCTCTCCGACGTCACCCAGCTGCCGACGGTCGGCACCAGCTCGGTCACCCAGACCAAGGCTTTCCTGGCGCTGATGGACAGCACGACCGAGCTGGTTTCCTGGCGCTGATGGACAGCACGACCGAGCTGGTCGACGGCAAGACTTTCTACGACTACGAGATCGCCTCCAAGGGCATCCATGCCTGGCCGGTCGGCACCACGGCGGCCTATGCGATCAGCTTCGCCAACAAGACGCCCAAATCGGCCGCGGACCTGAAGGGCATGCCGCTGCGCGCCGGCTCCGCCCTGCACACCATCTTCCTCAGCGAGTTGGGTGCCACGCCCGTCACCATGCCCTCTTCGGCGTCCTATGAAGCGCTGTCGCGTGGCACGGTCGAAGGCACGATCCTCTCGATCGGCGACTGGCGGTCCTATTCGCTGCAGGACGTGCTGACCTACACCATCACCGGCGTCGCCGTCGGTCATTGGGGCAGCTATCTCGCCATCTCGGACACCGGCTGGACCGGACTTTCCGCCGATGAGCAGAAGCTCTGGGCCGATACGGCGCGCGAGATCGCGCTGCGCAATGCTGAGTTGATCGAGGCCCAGGACGCCGAGGTGCGCGAAGCCGCCGCCGCCAAAGGCTCCACCTTCGCCGATCTCTCGACCATCTCTCCCGACCTGAAGGCGGCGATCGAGACCGCCTCGACCGCGACCTGGCGCCGCTGGGTGGAGCAGACCGAGGCTGCCGGCCATCCGGGCCTTGCCACCGCCCGCCTCTGGGCGAAGCTGGTCGAGGAACAGGGCGGCAAGCTGCCCGCGGGTGTGGCCGCCTATCTCGAAAAGGGCGCCTGATCCGCCGGCCGGCCGGATCCCCGACAGGGTCCGGCCCTTCCCCTCCGCTCTCCCGCCGGTAACGTCGGCGGGCCCGAAGGTCCCGTGCAAGGCCCGGATCCCATGTCCCACGACATCATCCTGCTGATCGTCGCCGGCTGGTTCGTCTTTTTCCTGCTGCTCGGCCAGCATGTCGCCACGGTCCTGCTGGGGACCGGCATCGTCGGCATCCTGCTCTGGACGGGGCCGCGGGTGCTGAACGGCGTGCTCGGCCAGGACGTGTTCTACACGGCGTCGAACTACTCGCTGTCGATCATCCCGCTCTATCTGCTGATGGCCCAGCTGCTGCTTCGCGGCGGGCTGGTGCTCGACCTGTTCCGGGTCGGCCATCGCATGGCCGGCTACAGGCGGTTTCCGCTTGGCGTGGCCACGCTCGTGATCGGCGGGCTGCTGGGGGCCGTTTCAGGTTCCGGGGCCGCATCCGCCGCCTCGCTCGCCACGCTTTCGGCACCCGAGCTGGAACGGGTCGGCTACAGCCGCCGCTTCGCGATCGGCCTTGCTGCCGTCGCCGGATCGCTGTCGGCGGTCATCCCGCCCAGCCTGATCGTGATCATCTACGGTGCCATCACCTCGGTGCCGATCGGCGCCCTGTTCATCGGCCTGCTGGGCCCCGGGCTGCTGTGCATGCTGGTCTATATCGGCTGCCTCGCCCTGTTTGAGGAACTGCGCCCGGAAGGTGCCGCCCCTGGTGCCCGTCCCGACCAGCCCGCCGAACTGGAGCGCGGCGCCCTTGGTGCCTCGCTGTTCATGCTCGCCCTGATGCTGGTGGTCTTCGGCGGGATCTACACCGGCATCATCACGGTGGGAGAAGCGGGTGCGGTCGGTGCGTTCACCGCCCTCGTCGGCCTCACCCTCATGCGCCGCATCGGCTGGCGCGATCTGGCGGCCGCACTGGCCGACAGCGTCAAGATCTCGGCCATGCTGATGCTGATCGTGATCGGCGCCCAGATCTTCGCCCGCTTCCTGGCGTTCTCGCGCCTGCCGCGCGAGCTGCTGGGGCTCGCCGAGCCGCTGGTCGGCTCCCCGGGCCTGCTGGTCGCCGTGCTGATGGTGGTGCTGTTCGTCGCCGGTATGATCCTGGAAAGTGCCGCGGTGATCCTGCTGATCGTGCCGATCGTGCTGCCCATGCTGGAAGCAGCCGGCATCGACCTGCTCTGGTTCGGCGTTCTCGCCAGCTTCATGATCGCCCTCGGCCTGCTGACGCCCCCGGTCGGACTGTCCGCCTATGCCGCCGCCGCGGCGCAACGCCATCCGGTGGCCGAGGTCTTCCGCCCGGCGGGCAAGTTTGCACTTGCCTCGGCCGTGATCGTCATCGGCGCCACGATCCTGTTTCCCGGGATCGTCACCTGGCTGCCCGGCAACCTCCGGTGAGATCCATGACCAGATTTTACGGCCTGCTTGGCCGTTTCGAGTGGGGGCTGGCCTCGATCGGCGCCGGTCTCTGCCTGTTCGCGGTGATGATCCTGACCGTGCTCAGCGTCTTCGGCCGCTATGCGCTGCACACCGATCTCGTCCCCGGCGCCTACAACATCATCGAACGGATGCTCTTTCCGCTGATGGTGTTCTGGGCCCTGCCGCTTGCCCATCGCGACGGAATCTTTCCCCGGCTGGAAGTGATCGCGACCGCCCTGCCCCGGCGAGCCGGGTCGGCGGTCGCCATCCTGATGCTGGCGGTGGAGCTGGTGATCTTCCTGTTCCTGTTCTGGTATCTGGCGCAATATGCGGCGACCGGCCTCAGGACCGGACGAACCATGCAGCTGGGGTCCGATTTCTTCCCGGTCTGGCCGTTCATCATGATGGTGCCGCTGGCGCTGGGGCTGATGGCGATCGAAATGGTCTGGCAGATCGGCCAACACATCCGGCATTTCGCGACCGGTGTTCCGCTGTCCACGGCGAATGCCGACCTCACCGCCGGGGGCCAGTAGGCCCATCGGGCGGTTCATGGGTAAATTGCGGAACCGGAACGGCTTTCCCCCGCCCGGCGGTTCGGTTACACCGATGCGGCACGTTATCACCCCGGATGCTCTGGACGGTCGTCATGCTCGAGATCGCGAAACTGAAGATCCCGCCGGCCTATCAGGTCGTCTCGAAGGAACTCCAGCGCCTCATCGTCGACGGCCGGCTGAAGCCGGGCGAGCAGTTGCCGAGCGAGACCGAACTCGCCACACGCTTCGGTGTCAACCGCTCCACCATCCGCGAAGGCATCCGCCAGCTGGAAAGCGAAGGGCTGCTCCGGCGGGAGGGCCGCAAGCGGCTGGTGATCGCCATCCCGGGGCAGGAGGACATCTCGCCCCGCATGGAACGTGCGCTGCTGATGCATGACGTCAAGTTCAAGGAGCTTTGGGAGGTCGCCCGGGTCCTGGAACCGCTTGCCGCCTCGCTCGCCGCCGCCCGGATCACCGACGCGCAGATCGACGCGCTGGATGTGAACCTGGATGCCACCGCCCGTCTGGTGGCGGCCGGTGAGCCGACCGACGGCGTCGATACCGAATTCCACACGATGCTGGCCGAATTCTCCGGCAATCGCGCGCTGATGCTGTCGCGCGAGCCGATCGGCCAGCTGCTGTTCCGGCCCTATGTCGAACTGGGCAAACAGGTGAAGCAGGCGCCCCGCCGCAATCTGGAGGCCCACCGGGCGATCGTCGCGGCACTAAAGCTCAGGGATGCCGACGAGGCCTCGACCTGGATGGTCCGCCATATCGAGGATCTGCGCCGCGGCTGGCTGCTCTCGGGCCGCGCGATCGAGGACCGGATCGAGGAGCGTTGAGATACGGCCCGACATGTCGACGAGGGCTTGCCCTTTGACATGCCGCCCGCGAACATCACCTGAAGGGAGAACGGCACCGCCGGACGGATCTCGTCCCGGCCCGGATGCCGTCACCACAAGGGATCGATCCGCGGATGGCCGTCTATCTGGTGACCTATGAACTCCGCGCCGAAGGGCAGAGTTACGACCGCCTGCACAAGGCGCTCGCCTCGGTGGCCCATGCCCATGCGCTGGAAGACGCCTGGCTGATCGACCTGGAGGCCTCGGCCGAAATGGTGCGCGGCTGGCTCACCCAGTACATGGATGATGAACTCGACCGGTTGATGGTGGTCGAGGTGAAGGGGGATCTGGCCGCTCTCAATCTGGGGCGCGGCGCCGAGGCCTGGCTGCAGAAGCGGGTTTGAGCCCGGCCGGGACGTTCCCGCCATGCCGCGCGACCCTGGTGAAGATCTCGGTCACCCAGTCAATGAAGACCCGGACCCGCAGCGGCATGTGCCGGTTCTGGGGATACAGCACCCAGACCGGCATCGGCGGGGGTGGCAGCTCCGGCAGGACGATCCGAAGCCGCCCCTCGGCCAGATCACGTTCGAAACGATAACGCGGCAGCTGAATCAAGCCGAGCCCAGCCAGCGCAGCGGCATTGTAGAGTTCTGCTCCGGTCAGCGTCACATCGGCCGGCAGGTCGACCGTCCGAAGCACGCCATCCACCATGAACTCCAGCGGATAGGCGGTGCCGGTCGCCGAGGCCAGATAACCGACCATGCGATGCCCTGCAAGATCTTCCAGAGTCCGCGGCTCCCCGAACCGGGCCAGATAGTCGGGGCTGGCGACGGTCACCACTTCCAGGTTCGCCACCCGCCGGCCGGTCAGTGAACTGTCGGCCAGATCCCACGCACGCAGCACGCAGTCGACCCCCTCCTGGATAAGATCCACCATCCTGTCCCCCTCGCCCAGGCGCAGGCTGATATCGGGGTAGCGGGCGATGAAGTCGGGAAGCTCGGGCATGATGAAGAAGCGTGCGAGCGTGCCCTGAACGTCGACCCGCAGCGGTCCGGCAGGCCGGGCATGGCGAAAGGCCCCCTCCACCTCGTCCAGATCCGCAAGCAGCCGGGTGCAGTGCTCGAAATAGGCGGCACCATCCAGTGTCGGCGCCACCCGCCGTGTGGTCCGCTCCAGGAGCCGCGTGCCCAACCGCGCCTCAAGCTGCTGAATGGCATGGGTCACGGTCGGCCGTGGAATCTGCAGATCACGCGCGGCCTGTGCGAAACTCCCACGCTCCACGATCCGGGTGAACAGCCTCATCACATCGATCCGGTCCATGTGGGGTTTCCTACAGGTCGAGCACGAGATTGTTCGTGTCCATGGAATTGTTCTGTCGAAATCCAAGACCAAGACGTCCAGGCCTAAACAATTAGGCTATAGGGAGCCGCGTCGCGCAAGGCCGGCATCTTCCCCTTCCCGGAGACGACGTCATGACCACCGACACGGGACATCAGAACCGTCCGCCGGCACCCCGCCTGATTCTGCCGACCCTCCAGCCGGTTTACGACAACGGCACGCCGCTCGCCGGTGCGGCCCTCAGAATCGCCTTCGGCCTCACCATGGTCACCCACGGCCTGCCCAAACTGCTCGGCGCCTCGCACGGATCGATGGCCGATCCCATGGCCGGATCCACCGGGCTGATCCGCAACGTGCTGGGCCTGCCATTCGCGGAAGAGCTCGCCATGCTGGTCACCCTGCTCGAAACCTTTGGCGGTCTTGCCCTCGCGGCCGGTCTGGCCACCCGGCTCATGGCCGTCATGTTCACGGTCGAGATGATCGCGATCTCTGTGGCACTCGGCCCGACCTGGCCCTGGATCGATCGCGGCATCGAATACCCGGTGATGCTGTGCTTCGCCGCCCTTCTCTTCGCCTTCATGGGCGGTGGCCGCTTTTCCCTCGACCGCCGTCTCGGCCTGGAAGTCTGAAGGAAGCGACGATCATGACGATGTCCGACGGCGTGTCTCGCCGCACCGTGTTCAAGACCGGCGCAGCCGCCACCGCAGCCGGCAACCTCGGCCAGCAGACATCGCGCCACGACCTCATGCCCGGGCTCGGCACCGAGGTGAGCCTCAGACTGCAGGCGATACCGGCGGTTCAGGGCATCGAACGGCTGACGCGGCTGGACACCCAGACCCCCGGCTTCATGCGCATCTTACGAGTTCGGCGCCGTTTTCGCCTTCGAGAGTGCAGTCGATGAACTCGCCTGGAAGCTGGGCGCCGCCCCGGTGGCCTTCCGCCTCACCCACGATACCGACCGCGCCCCTGCGATCACGCGGCTCACGCTCCGCGCCGACGGATCGGCCGAGATCGCTGTCGGCGGCCACGAAATGGGTCAGGGGCTGTGGACGGCCGTGGCTCTGGCCATGTCGAACCGACTGAGCATCGATCCCGCAGCCATCCGTGTGATCGCAGGCGATACGGCAAGCGTCCCTCAGCACCTCACTGCCGGCTCGTGGGGCACGGCAACCGTTGTGCCGTCGGTAGAGGCAGCAGCGGAGAAGATGCATGCCCTGATCGCGGAACGGGAGGGGCGCGGGGGCCTCACCGCCGGCCTCTCCCGCCTCTTCGCCGGCAATGGCGGCCGACCGCTGGAGGTGACGGTCGAAAGCCTGGCCCCGGACAGGGCCAACCAGCCCTGGACCGGCTGCGCCAGGGGCTGCCGGCTGCCGCCGGACCCGACTATCCCGAAGCGGTGGCGATGTCCTTCGCCGCCCATTTCGTGGAAGTGGCCATCGATCCGCGCACCCGGATCCTGCAGGTGGTGCGCGCCCATTCCGTGTTCGACTGCGGACTGGTCATCTTAGGGAGGACTGCCCGGAGCCAGGCGCTGGGCGGCATGATCTGGGGGATCGGTGGCACCCTGTTCGAGGCAAGCGAGGTCGATCCCCGCGATGGCAGCTTCCTGAACGCCGACCTCGCCGACTATGTGGTCCCAAGCCACGCAGATATCGGCCGGCTTTCCGCAGAGTTCATCGACCTGCCGGACCCGATGCCGGGCGGGCCGGGCATGAAGGGGCTGGGCGAGGTCGCCTCGGTGGGCATGCCGGCGGCCATCGCTAACGCGGTCTTCCACGCCACCGGCCGGCGCATCCGCGACCTGCCGATCAGGGTCGATGCCCTGATCTGAATGGTCCCTGACAGAAAGGCTCCCGGCGACCTGCGTCGCCGGGAACTGCGGGGTCAGAGCACCTCGGCCGCCACGTCGTTCAGCACGGCCTCGAAGCGGTCGGCGATCATGTCGACCTCGTCGGCCTTGATGATCAGCGGCGGGCAGAAGGCGATGGCGTCGAGCATGTTGCGCACGATCACGCCGCGCGCCTGCAATGCTGCCGCAACCTTGCCGCCGAGCGCGCCGGGGGTCTCCAGCGCGGTCTTGGCTTCCTTGTTAGTGACGAGTTCGACCGCCGCGATCAGGCCGACGCCACGAACCTCGCCCACGAGCGGATGGCCTTCAAGGGCATGGAAGCGGCCGCGCAGGCGCTCGCCCATCTCGCGGGCATTGGCGACCAGATCGCGCTCTTCGATGATCTTCAGGTTCTCGAGTGCCACGGCCGAGGCGACCGGATGGCCGCCGGCGGTGAAGCCGTGGCCGAGCACGCCGATGCGGTGGCTCTCGTCGGCGATCGGCCCGTAGACCTTCTCGTTGATCATGAAGGCCGAGATCGGCAGGTAGGACGAGGACAGCTGCTTCGACATGGTCATGATGTCGGGGCGCATGTCGTAGGTCTGGCTGCCGAACATGTTACCCGTCCGGCCGAAACCGCAGATCACCTCATCGGCGATCAGCAGGATGTCGTATTTCGCCAGGACCGCCTGGATCTTCTCCCAATAGGTCGCGGGCGGCACGACCACACCGCCGGCGCCCATCACCGGCTCACCGATGAAGGCCATGATGGTCTCCGGCCCCTCGGCCAGGATCATCGCTTCCAGCTCTTCGGCGCGACGGGTGGCGAAATCTTCTTCGCTCTCGCCCGGGTTCGCGTCCTTCCAGTGATGCGGCGAGCCGGTATGCAGCACATTCGCGATCGGCAGGTCGAAGGAGCGATGGTTGTTGGGCAGGCCCGTCAGGCTCGCCGAGGCGATGGTGACGCCGTGATAGCCGCGGACCCGGCTGATGATCTTCTTGCGCTGCGGCTGGCCCATCGAGTTCGAGCGGTACCAGAGCAGCTTCAGGATGGTGTCGTTCGCCTCGGAGCCCGAATTGGTGAAGAACACCTTGCTCATCGGCACGGGGGCGAGCGAGATCAGCTTCTCGGCCAGATCGATCACCGGGCCGTTCGACTTGTAGCTGAAGGTGTGCGCGAAGGGGAGCTTCGCCATCTGGCGCGCGGCGGCATCGGCCAGCCGCTTTTCGCTGAAGCCCAGCGCCACGCTCCACAGACCCGCCATCGCTTCGATGTAGCGGTTGCCGTGGATGTCCTCGACGAAGACCCCGTCACCCTTCTCCAGGACCACCGAGCCGGTCTCTTCATGGCGGCGGGCATCGGTGTAGGAATGGAGGTGGTAGGCGATGTCGCGGGCTTCCGGCGAGTTCGGACTGTAGGCCATGATCCGGCTCCTGGGGTGGGATCGGGGGGGGATTGTCGATGAAACGATACGCCGGTCAGCCCAGCGCCGCATCACAGGCGTTGAGAAACACGACGGCATTGTCGGAGAGCGAGGGCCCCAGATAGCCGCCTTCCTGAACCAGCACGGTCGGCAGACCCATGCGGGTGATCTTGGTTGCGGTCGCGGCGAAGCCTTCGGCCGTACAACGAACCACCGAGAGCGGGTCGTCATGCGCCATGTCGAAGCCGAGCGACACCACCAGAGCCTCGGCGCCGAACGTACGGATCGCCTCCAGCGCCTGATCGACCGCCGCCCCGATCTCGGCGTCACCCGATCCGGGGGCCAGGGTCAGGTTCAGATTGGCACCCGCCCCCTCGCCGCGGCCGGTCTCGTCGGGATAGCCGACGTAATAGGGCACATAGTCGGTGGGATCGACATGGATCGAGGTGAAGAACACGTCGCCGCGCTCGTAGAAAATATCCTGGGTACCGTTGCCGGCATGGGTGTCGACATCGATGATCGCGACCCTGGCGAACCGGCGCCGCAGATGATGGGCGGCGGCAGCGGCGTTGTTGAAGAAGCAGAAGCCGTTGCTCGCGTCCCACGAGGCATGATGGCCGGGCGGGCGCGAGAGGCCATAGACCATACGCTCGCCGGCCATCACCCGCTCCGCCGCATCCAGCGCCGACTGGGCCGACCAGTAGATCGCCTCCCAGGTCCCCTCGGTCACGGGGCAGGCCGTATCGGTGGAATAGTAGCCGAGCTGGCCGATCACCCCGGCCGGCAGACGGGCGTCGCGCCGGGTGGTGTGGTAATTGGGCACGGCCGGGTTGGTGGTCCCGGTCGCCTCCACCCAGCGTTCCCAGGCAGTGCGGAAGAAATCCACATAGCCGCGATCATGGACGGCATAGAGCGAGTCCAGGCCGTGATCCGCCGGAGCCACGATCTCGTGACCGGCACCGGCCAGCGCGTCGCGCAACAGAATCGCACGCAACGGCTGCTCGGGGTGGGGGATGAAGGCGCCGCGGCGGAAATACTGCTCCGGCGCATGGGCGGTCTGGCGGGGGTCGAAGACGACTTTCATGAGGCACATGTCCCGAAAGAGAAGCGCAGGAACCGGAGCGGTCAGTATCCGGCGCCGCGGTCGACGGAGGTCTCGACCGGCAGTCCCCGGTCGAGACGCTCCGCCGCCGCAGCGATGTGACGGGCAAGCGCACCGGCATCCGGTTCGCTCGCTTCATGCGGCGTGATCAGGATGCGTGGATCGCGCCAGAACGGATGGCCGGCCGGCAGCGGCTCGACCTGGAAGACATCGAGCGAGGCAGCCGACAGCTGCCCGGCATCCAGCGCCGCCAGCAGATCCGCCTCGATCAGCTGCTCGCCCCGACCGAGCTGGATCAGCACGGCGCCCGCCGGCAGTTTCGCGAAGAAATCGGCCGCCAGCAGGCCGCGGGTATCCTCTGTCAGGGGCAGCAGGTTGATCACCATGTCCGCCTCGGGCAACAGGCGGTCGAGCGCGGCCGGGCCGGCAAGCACGGTCACCCCCTGAGGCACCAGAGCCGGGTCGGGCGCCCGGCGGGCCACGGCCCGCACATCATAGCCGAGCCCGGAGAGTACCGTGGCTGCCATCCGCCCCATATGGCCGAAGCCCAGAATCAGGATCCGCACCTCACGTGCCGGCTGTTTGCGCAGCTTGCGCTGCCAGACGCCGTCCCGCTGCTGGGCCAGATAATCCCCCATGCCGCGGTGATGCCAGAGCACATGCCAGGCCGCGAACCCGGCCATCATCCGCGCCTGATCATCATCGCGCACCCGAAGCACCGGCAGCCCCCGGGGCAGGCTGGGGCAGGCCAGGATGTTGTCGACCCCGGCTGCAATCGAGGAGACGAAGGCGAGGTTCGGGAAGGGTGTGAAAGCATCGGCCGCCGGCTTCCAGGCCAGGGCGAAATCGATCGAGGCCGGGTCTTCGGCTGCCGTAACGGCGTCGACCAGTTCGATATGCGGGGCATGGGCCCGGAAATCGGCGCCGAAGATGGCGCCGAGATCCAGGGTGGCACTCAACCAGACGCAACGGCGCGCCCGCGGCATGGTGGTCATGCGCCAGCACCTGCGGCGAAGCGCTTGAGCGGCGTGCCCGGGCCACGGCCGGGGATGGCCGCAAGCAGGTCGCGGGTGTAGTCGCTCTTCGGCGCACCGAACACCTCGGCCACCGGGCCGAGTTCAACGATGCGGCCGCGCTGCATCACGGCGATGCGGTCGCAGATCTGCGCGGCGACGCGCAGGTCGTGGGTCACGAACAGCATGGACAGCCTGAGACGGGTCTTGAGCTCGGCCAGCAGGTCAAGAACCTGGGCCTGGATGGAGACGTCGAGTGCCGAGACCGCCTCGTCGGCGATGATCAGCTCCGGGTCGAGCGCGAGCGCCCGGGCGATGCCGATGCGCTGGCGCTGGCCGCCCGAGAATTCATGCGGGAAACGGTCGGCAGCCGAGGCGTCCAGCCCCACCACTTCCAGCAGTTCCCGCGCGCGCTTGCGCGCCTCGACGGCCGGCACACCGGCCGCGATCGGGCCTTCGGCGATGATCTGCCCCACCCGCGTGCGGGGATTGAGCGAGCCGTAGGGGTCTTGAAACACCATCTGCACCCGCCGGCGTTCGCGACGCAGTGCCGCCCCGGTCAGGGTGGCGAGATCGACCCCGCCGATCTCGGCCGATCCGGTCTCGGGATCGATCAGCCGGACGATGCAGCGCCCGAGGGTCGACTTGCCCGATCCGCTCTCGCCCACGATGCCCAGCGTCTCGCCCCGGGCGAGATCGAAGGAGATGTCGTCCACCGCCTTGACCACCCGCGCCTTGCGGGTCAGCCCGCCCCTGCCGTGATAGGTCTTGGTCAGCCCGCGCACCTTGAGCAGGACCTCGCCCTCGACCGGCTTGCGGTCGGGCACGCTCATGCCCGGGATCGCGTCGATCAGCCCACGGGTATATTCATGCTCAGGCGTGCCGAGCACCTTCGCGGCCGTGCCGATCTCCACCACCTGGCCATAACGCATCACACAGACCCGGTCGGCAATCTCGGCCACCACGCCGAAATCATGGGTGATGAACATCACCCCCATGCCGTGGCGGCGCTGCAGGTCGCGGATCAGCTCCAGGATCTGGGCCTGGGTGGTGACGTCCAGCGCCGTGGTCGGCTCGTCGGCAATCAGCAGCCTGGGCTCCAGCGCCAGCGCCATGGCGATCATCACCCGCTGACGCTGACCACCCGACAGCTGAAAAGGATAGGCGTCGATCGCCCGTGCGGGATCGGGGATGCCGACCTCGGTCAGCAGCTCCAGCGCCCGGGCGCGCCGTTCCTTCGGCTTCAGCCGGTTATGGCCTTCGAAGACCTCGGCGATCTGCTCCCCCACCCGCATCAGCGGGTTCAGCGCAGTCATCGGTTCCTGGAAGATCATGGCGACGCGAGCCGCCCGCACCTCACGAAAACCGATCTCGTCGAGGGCGAGCAGATCTCGACCTTCGAACAGAATCTGTCCGCCCGCCGGTTTCACCCCCGGCGGCAGCAGCCCCATCACCGCATTTGCGGCCATCGATTTGCCGGAGCCGCTTTCACCCACCACGCACAGGATCTCGCCGGCCTTCAGGTCATAGCTGACCCCGTCGACGGCGAAGGGCCGGTCGGCCCCCTTGGGCAGGGCCAGCTTCAGGTCTCGGATCGAGAGGAGGACATCGTCGGTCATCTGGGCCTCCCTCACCCGTCCTGCCGCGCCAGGCGCGGGTTGAGCGCGTCGTTCAGGCCTTCGCCGACCAGGTTGAGCGCAAGCACCGTCAGCAGAATGGCGACGCCAGGGAAGAAGCTCAGCCACCAGGCCTGACGGATCACGGTCCGGGCAGCGCCGATCATATAGCCCCAGCTCATCACATTGGGATCGCCCAGCCCCAGGAAGGAGAGCGAGCTTTCGAGCAGGATCGCCGTCGCCACCATCAGCGAGGCGAGCACGATGATCGGCGACAGCGTGTTGGGCAGAACCTGCTTCAGGATGATGGTGGTATTGGACTGCCCGGCGAGCATCGCCGCCTCGACATATTCGCGGGTGCGCAGCGACAACACCTCGCCACGTACGAGCCGCGCCACGGGTGGCCAGCTGACCACCGCAATCGCAATCACGATCGACGTGATGCTGGGCTGGAAGATCGCGACCAGCACGATGGCGAGCGCGAAGCTCGGCACGGTCTGAAAGAATTCGGTGAAACGCATCAGGGCATCGTCGACGATGCCGCCGTAATAGCCGGCGATGGCGCCGAGCGGCACGCCGATCGCCAGCGCCACCACCGTGGAGACCAGGCCGATCAGCAGCGAGACCCGCGCCCCATGGGCAAGACCCGCCGCGACGTTGCGGCCCAGCGTGTCCGTCCCGAAGGGCAGACCGGCCACATCGAGCGGCGGCAGGAAAGGCCGCTGCACCATCTTCCAGGGAGAGACCGGGTAGATCAGCGGCGCGATGATCGCAAGCACGATCACCGCCAGCAGGATGATCATGCCGACGACGGCACCGCGGTTCTGCGCGAAGCGCACGAGGAACTTCTTCATGCCCCCACCTCGATCCTGGGATCGGCAACCCTGTAGATCAGGTCGGTCACCAGGTTGAACAGGATCACCATCGCCGCCGACACGAAGAAGATGCCGAGCAGCAGGTTATAGTCGCGCTGCAGCAGGGCCTCGAACATCAGCCGGCCGATACCCGGCCAGGCAAAAACGGTCTCGGTGAGGATGGCACCGCCGACCATCTGCCCGGCCTGGAGGCCGGCCAGGGTGACGATCGGCAGAATGGCGTTGCGCAGCACATGCCGGCGCTGGATGACCGCGGGCCTGAGCCCCTTGGCACGGGCCGTCTTTACGAAATCCAGCCGAGAGACCTCCAGCATCGAGGCACGGGTCATGCGCGCATAGACGGCCATGAAGAACAGGCCGAGGGTCATGGCCGGCAGGACAAGATGCTCGGCGATATCCAGCACACGGCCGAAGCCGGTCGCATTGCCGCCGACGGTTTCCATGCCGAAACCCGGCAGCCAGCCAAGCTGCACCGAAAACAGCAGCACGGCCATCAAAGCCACCCAATAGAGCGGTGTGGCATAGAAGATGAGGGCCGCGGTGGTGATGGCCGTGTCCGACCACTTGCCGCGCCGCATGGCAGCCACTGCGCCGGCCGCAACGCCCAGGATCAGCGAGATCACGAAGGCGGTGCCGGTGAGCAGCAATGTCGCCGGCAGGCGGTCCATGATCAGATCCAGGACCGGCATCTGCTGACGATAGGAATAGCCGAAGTCGAGCGTAACCACGCCCGAGAGATAGATCCACAGCTGCACATGCAGCGGCTGATCGAGGCCGAAGCGCTCGCGCAGCTGCTGGATGAAGATCTCGTCGGCGGCACCGGCCTCGCCGGCCATCACCGCCGCCGGATCACCCGGTGCTGCATGGATCAGAAAGAAGTTCAGCACCAGAACCGCAAGCAGCACCAGGGCGGCCTTGACCAGCCGGCCAAACAGGAAGCGTGCAAGCGCCATCGACAGGTCTCCTCGACGGGGCGCCCGGAAGGGAATGGCAGGAACGGGATGGATGCGACGGCCGGCCCGGCGGGGCCGCTCCCGGACAGAGCGGTCCCGACCGGCCGTCACATCCAGCCGGTCACTCGATCCAGGCGTCCTTGAAGCCGTCGTTCACGCCGATGCCCGTGGTGATCAGGTTCTTCACGTTGCAGCGGGTGATGGTCGGGAAGCCGAGCTCCAGCAGCCAGGCCACCGGCACGTCTTCGACCAGCTTCTTCTGGACGACCTTGTAGACGGCCTCGCGCTTCTTGTCGGAGAAGGCGCTGGCCCCCTCGTGGAACAGCTTGTCGATCTCGGGCGACACATAGCCCTCGACATTGTTCCAGGGCGAGCCCTTGGCGATGTTGGTCGAGACATAGGTCCGCGATACGCCGAGCGCCGGGTCGCCATACTGGTAGAGATAGGTGAAGGCGAGATCGTAATCCCAGTCGGCGACCTTCTGGTTCCAGCCGGCGACATCGGTCGCGACCAGTTCGACCTTGATGCCGACCTCTTCCAGATTCTGCTTCACCGCTTCCGCCCAGCGCTGCCAGGTCTCGCCATAGGGCAGCGGCAGCAGGCGGACGGGCGTGCCGTCATAGCCCATCTCCTTCAGCAGCGCCCTGGCCTTCTCAGGATCGTGCGGATATGGCGTGACATCCTTGGAATGGAAGCGGATCTTCGACGAGAATGGACCATTGGCGACGTCACCCAGACCGTTCCAGAGCACGTCCTTGGCGAATTCGCGATCCATCGCATACATGATCGCCTTGCGGAAGCGCACGTCCTTGGTCGGGCCTTCGCGGTTATTCAGCCACAGCCAGGACAGGGGCGAGAAGAACTCCCAGCCTTCGTCGGTGACGCAGACATTGTCCATCCCGGTCAGCCGCGGCACGTCGAAATTCTCGACCGACCCGCCCGGCAGAATGTCGACCGTGCCGTTTTCGAAGGCGACGGCGCGCGAGGCCGCGTCGGGGATCACATGCCAGTAGATCTCGTCGAGATGGGGCTTGCCCGTCTCGTAATAGTTCTCGTTCTTGACCAGCAGGATATGCGAACCCTTGACCCATTCCTTGAACTTGAACGGGCCGGTGCCGATCGGCGTGTTGTTCGCGGGGTTGGTCTTGTAATCGGTGCCTTCGTAGATGTGCTTCGGCACCATCGGCATGGTGCCGACCTCGAAGATGCCGAGGAAGGGGCCGAAGGGCTCCTTCAGCTTGAAGACGACGGTGTGATCATCGGGCGCCGAGATGTTGTCGACATAGGCGAGCGAGGCGCGCAGGCGCGCATGGGTCTCGCGCAGGAACTTGTCGACCGAGAAGACGACATCCGCCGCCGTGAAGGGCTTGCCGTCATGCCAGGTGACACCCTGGCGGAGCTTGAAGGTGTAGATCGTACCGTCGCCGGACACGGTCCAGCTTTCGGCGAGCTGCGGCATCGGCTTCAGCGATTTGTCGTAGCGCAGCAGGCCTTCGTAGATGTTGCCGGCCACCATCTGCGTCGGGCCGTTCTGGATCATGCCCAGCATCAGTCCCGGCGGTTCGGGCTGGATCACCACATTGGCCCGTCCTCCCTCGACGGGCGCCGCGGTTGCCGCGAAGATCCACGACAGCGCTGCCACGCCGCCGAGCAGAATTCCCCTGATCATTCCTGTTCCCCCTGACGTCTCTGTTTTACGTCGGTCGTCGGACGTGGCTCATCCTGTTCTGATGTCGTTGGTATCGGTCTGTCGTCGAACGGCCACGAAATCCGCGCCCGGCCTCCCTGCCGGGTACGAAATCCTGTTCTGGTCGGTCAGTTCTCGAAATCGGGCTGGGTCCGACGGAGGAGGCGCAGATAGGCCTCCCACTCCGGGTCGGGCCGGTTGTGGCCGTGCTTGTCGTTCCAGCCCGTGTACTGGGCGGCGGTCTTGCGCGCCACCTCTTCACTCGGGCGATGGACAGGTGCGCCCGAGGCCTGCAGGGCAAGCTGCGCCTTGCAGCTGCGCTCAAGATTGTACATCAGCTTGAATGCCTCCGCGACCGTGGCGCCGCAGGTCATCAGGCCGTGGTTGCGCAGGATCATCACCTTGCGGTCGCCCAGATCGTTCACCAGCCGCTCGCGCTCGTCCAGATCCAGCGCAATGCCTTCGTATTCATGGAAGGCGATGCGGTCGTGGAACTGCAGCGACCACTGATTCAGCGGCAGCAGCCCTTCTGCCTGACACGATACGGCAACACCGGCGACGGTGTGGGTGTGCAGCACGCACTGCACATCATGTCGCGCGGCATGAACGGCACTGTGGATGGTGAAGCCGGCCGCATTGATGCCGGCGCCATACGGGTCGTCGATGATCCGGCCGTTGAGGTCCACCGTCACCAGGTTCGACGCCGTCACCTCGTCGAAGCGCAGGCCGTAGGGATTGATCAGGAACCGGCCGGTTCCATCCTCGGCATCGGCCACGCGCGCCGAGATATGGGTGAAGATGCTGTCATCGAGGCCGAAATGGGCGACCAGGCGATAGGCCGCGGCCAGATCGATCCGGGTCTTATCGACAGGATCGGAAGCGGGATGGAGCTGGGATGCGGTCTGCATCAGGCGGACCTCGCGCGGAGATGACGGATGCGGTGCCCCGGAACGGCGGGCGCGGAAAGGGTAGTCGACGGGTGGGTCGGCGAACGCGACGCGGGGGCGGCGGAATGTCGCGTTGCAAATTGTCGACAATCGACATTCGACCATGTTTCCGGCATAGTCGCAAGGGAGAGGTGACATATGACCGCAACCGGACCGACCCGCCCCCCACACATCGCCGCAGGCACCCAGGCTGCGCCGCAGCTTGCGGCGCTGGCGCAGGACGATCTCGTGAACCGCATCGCCCAGGTTCTGACCGAGGCGATCATGAAAGGGGGGTTTGCGCCCGGCGCCCGGCTGACCGAGGCCACCATTGCGCGCGATCTGGGGGTGAGCCGTGCCCCTGTCCGCGAGGCGGCACGCCTGCTGGAGAACAGGGGACTGGTCGTGGCGGTACCGCGCCGCGGCTTCTTCGTCCGCAGCTTCGATGCAGCGGATCTGGACCAGATCTATGATCTGCGCATGTGTCTGGAACGACATGCCGGCGGGCTGCTCGCGGGCCGCCTGACGCCCGAGATGGATGCCGCATTGTCGGCGCAGGTGGACCTGCTCCATCGCCTGGCCGAGGCAGGCGACGCCGATCGCCAGATCGAGGAGGACCTGAAGTTCCACCGCATGATCTGCGTCTTTGCCGGAAATCGCCGCCTGCTCAAGGTGTTCGATGAACTGACCGCAGAGACGCGTTATGGCATTGCCATGATCGGGCGGCTCTATGACGACCCGCACGAAATCGCCCGCACCCACGAGCCCCTGCTTGAAGCGCTGCGGTCAGGCGACGCCACGAGCTTCGCGGAAGCGAGCGATTATCACATCGGGACGGCCCGGGAGAGGGTCGTCGCCATGTTCGGTCCCGGCTGAAGGTTGCGCCCCTCAGCGCCGTTTCTGCAGGGCCCGGCCTGCCGGCCGGTCACCGACCAGCTGCCAGAGAGCCCGGGTCACGTGATCGAGATCATCGCCGTTCAACCGGCGTGACATGTCGGCATGATACTGACGGTCGATATCCGTCAGCCGCTGGACCTGGGACCGGCCGCGATCGGTGAGGGTGAGCGTGATCATCCGACGATCGGTGTCGGAACGATCCCGGCGCACCAGGCCGTGTTCGACCAGACCGTTGACCAGCCGGCTGGGGCTGCCGGTCTCACAGACCAGCAACTCGCCCAGATCGACCAGCGACAGGGGCTCACGCTGAGCCAAGACCGTCAGCACCTCCGCCTGGGAGGGCGTAAGGCCGAGCGGCCGCAGCCGGTCGGCGAGCTGACGGTAGGCTTCGCGCTGTGCCGCCAGGATCAGATAGCGAAGCTCTTCGACGGGCTGCATCCTGCCTCCCTCTGGTTCGAGGACGAATTCGAGGATGGGTACGTCATTCGGACGGGATGCCGCGACCGACGTCGATCTCCTCCGGAGATCCCCGATCGGAAACCGCATCCCCATGACCTAGACATAGGTCCTGCGTCACCGATTACCAAGCCGCCGAATGCGGAAGTGTCGGTCAAACCACGAAAAAACGCCCATGCCCCTCAAAAAGGACACGGGCGTTCCCGGAACCGGGGGTTTGTGCGGGCGGGCGGCTTCAGTGGATACCGAGGTGGACCATCGCCCCCAATACTGCGCCCTTGATGCGGGGCAGGAAGAGGAAGGTCAGGATCAGGCTGAGCGGGATCCAGAGCAGGACATGTACCCAGAGATCGGGCATCCAGTCCTTCTCCACCCACAGCATCAGCGGCACCACGATGTGGCCGACCAGAAAGATGGTGAAATATGGTGGGGCATCATCGGCACGGTAGCTGTCCAGCGCCTCACCGCAATGGTCGCAGTGATCACGCACCTTCAGATAACCGGCGAAGGCCGGCGCCTCGCCGCAACGGGGGCACCGGCGGGCGAAACCCCGGCGCAGAGCGCGCCAGAAGCCCGGCCGTACCGGCTCGGCTGCCGCCTCTTCGGTCATTGCGTTGGTCCAGACCATTTCTTCCTGGCCCGACATGTTCTGGCCCGACATGGGCTCTTCTCCTCGGGGCTGGGGCGCATCACTCGGGGGAACGGGACTGCGGAAGGGATCCCGGAGACTGGCGGGACGGATGCGCGATCTTCAATATGGGGGCCCGCGCGGTCGCGTGATACGCGACACGACGTCGCGGCCTTCATCGCCGGAGACGAGAAGAACCGACGGATCCCCCGCCGGCCGATCACCCCATCCAGTAATGGGCGGCGCCGAACAGGGCATCGACCCGATCGCCGGCATCGCTCACCGGCAGCAGGATGCGTTCATAGGTCACGTAGTCCTTGCCGATCGCGAAACCAGAGCGACGGGCGAAATTCGGCCGGCCCGTGAGGACCACGTCGTGATAGTCCTTCTCGATCCGCGGCCACTGATTGCCATGCACCTCGCGCAGCAGCCGGCCGCGATGATCGCCGCCATGAGCTTCGGAGATCCGTGTACCGACGAGGCGGAAGCGGTAGTCCAGACTGCCATCATCTGCCCGTACGACATCGTAGATGAACAGGTTCGGCAGCAGCCGGCGAAGATCAAGCGGATCGATCTGGCGCCGTAGCGGCATACCGGCACCTCCGCACAACCCACGCCAGTATGCGTAGGCCGAGCGGAGAATGTCGGTTTCGAACTGACGCGCGAAATCGTCCATGTTGCGGATGCCTGCCTGGCGGTCGCACGGCCGGTCATGGCCTTCTGCAACGATAGCAGTCCTTGTACGGCCCGTCCGGATGATTTCTTCAGACTAGAAAAGAAAAAGCCATCCGTCCGGAAATTTCCTGACGGATGGCTTTATTGCAACGCAACATTCATGCGGCGATGCGAAATCACCGCGGAGGTATGCCGCTCAGTACGACTTCGCGAAGATGGCTTCCACGGTCGCAGGCGCACCGGTCAGCACGCAGGCCTTACCGGAGACATCACCCTGGTCGTAGGGCAGGCAACGGATGGTGACCCCCAGATCGTCGAGCTTCGCCTCACTCTCACGCGTCCCGCACCAGGGAGCCCGCACGAAGCCCAGCCCGCCGGTGAAGTCGCTGCCCTCTTTCGAGAAGAAGGCGCGGAAGGAGTCATAATCGGTGATGTCGGTGCGGATGCGGGTCTCGCGGAACGCCACCGCCTCGTCATAAAGCCGCGCCTGAATCGCCGCCAGCCGGTCCGAGATGCCCGAGACCAATTCGTCCTGCGGAAGGATCGCCTTCTTCTGGTCCAGAGCAATGCGCTCGGTGACCGCAACCGAGCCCGAGGCGACGTCGCGGGGCCCCACCTCCAGGATCACCGGCACACCGCGCTTGATCCACGACCAGCGCTTCTCGCCCGCATTCATGTCACGACGGTCGACCTCGACCCGCACCGGAAGGTCCAGATAGCGTTCTGCCGACAGTCGCTTCGCCAGTTCCTCGACCGCCGGCATGACCTGGGCTTCGCTCGCCTCGTCGCGGATGATCGGCAGGATCACGATCTGCGCCGGCGCCACCGCCGGCGGCAGGCGCAGGCCGTCATCATCGGAATGGGTCATGATCAGCGCGCCGATCAGCCGGGTCGAGACACCCCACGAGGTGGTGTAGGCGAATTCCAGCCCGCCATCCTTCGTCTGAAACTGGATATTGGCGGCCTTGGAGAAGTTCTGGCCCAGGAAATGCGAGGTGCCGGCCTGCAGCGCCTTGCCGTCCTGCATCATCGCCTCGATGCAGTGGGTCTCTACCGCGCCGGGGAAGCGCTCGCTCTCGGGCTTCTCACCCGGGATCACCGGCACCGCCAGCCAGTCCTCGACCACCTCGCGATAGACTTCGAGCATGGTCGCAGTCTCGTCCATCGCCTCCTCGCGGGTGGCATGGGCGGTGTGCCCCTCCTGCCAGAGGAATTCGCTGGTGCGCAGGAAGACCCGGGGCCGCATCTCCCAGCGGACCACATTGGCCCACTGGTTGATCTTCAGCGGCAGGTCGCGATAGCTGCGGATCCAGCGGGCAAAGGCCTCGCCGATGACGGTCTCGGAGGTCGGGCGGACGACCAGCGGCACTTCCAGCTGTCCGTCGGGGACCAGCTTGCCGTCCTTCTGGACCAGACGATGATGGGTGACGACCGCCATCTCCTTGGCGAAGCCCTCGACATGGGCCGCCTCTTTCTCGATCAGGTCGAGCGGGATGAAGATCGGGAAATAGCAGTTCTGATGGCCGGTTTCGCGGATGCGCTGGTCGAAACGCTTCTGGATCTGCTCCCAGACGCCATAGCCCCAGGGGCGGATGACCATGCAGCCGCGCACGCCCGAGGGCTCGGCCATCTCGGCTTCCTTGACCACTTCCTGGAACCAGGCCGGAAAGTCTTCGGCACGGCTGATACGGATGGCGGTCTTCCGCTGGGCGCTGGACATCGGACGGAGGCCCCTGTGTGTTGGACGACGGCTGTTGGACGACGGGGGGTTATGCCGCAATGCGCATCACCCCGAACTCGCCGGCATCATCCACGTTTCAGGGCCGAGAACAAGAGCTTCCGCCCGGCCGGACCGACCTTCAATCTCAGAGACTGCCACGGGAGGCCAGGGCAATCCCTACCGCAAGGGGCAGCAGCGGCAGCACTGCCGTGAAGCCGTAACCACGGATCATCCGCCGCTTCAGTCCGGATCCGCCGCCACCGATAACGATCGCCGCAATCGCGACCGGCAGCCAGCCTGCAAGGCCCAGTGTCACCGCCGCTTCGGCCCCCTCCAGTACCGCGGTCACCGCCACCGCCGCCAGCACGACCACCGCGAGCGCCGCGATGGTAGCGGGCAGGCCGGGGCGCGCCGCAGCGAGGCCAGCGGCAATGCGGCCGGCACCGGCCGTGGCAGGTTTTCGCGGATCGGCAGCGCTGCGAGGATCACGATCGGCGGACATGGGCGGGGCACTCCATCGACTGGAATGAATCTAAGTTTCACTCTTATATACAGGAGCGCGCCCCGGACTTGTAGAGGCGAATACGGATCGACACGATAGGCAATCCCGATCGCCACGGAGCCTCCCCGCCCATGACCCTCACCGAACTCAAATACCTGGTGGCCATCGCAGATCACGGTCATTTCGGCCGGGCTGCCGCCGCGGCCGGCGTTGCCCAGCCCACCCTGAGCGCCCAGCTGCGTAAGCTTGAGGACTATCTGGGGGTGGAGCTGGTTGAGCGCAGCCGAAAGGGTGTGCGCCTGACCGCGGCCGGCGAACGCATCGTGACCCATGCCCGCCGGGCACTGGCGGAACAACAGGCGATCCTGCGGCTGACCCGGCATCGCGCCAGGCCGCTGGAAGGGCCGTACCGGCTGGGCGCCATTCCGACCCTCGGCCCTTATCTGCTGCCGGCGCTGCTGCCGGCGCTCAAACAGGCACATCCCCTGCTCGACCTGGTCGTGATCGAGGATCTGACCGACAATCTGCTGGGGCTGCTCGACGACGGCCGGCTGGATGCCGCCCTGGTGGCCCTGCCGGTCGAGATGCGCGGCCGGCAGGCGGTACCGCTGTTCGACGAAGGCTTCTTCGCCGTCGAACCCGCAACCGCCGGTGATGACCGATCTGATCGGGCACCCGCGATCAGTGACGCCGAACTATCTGCCGCCCGGTTGCTCGTGCTCTCCGACGGTCATTGTCTGCGCGATCAGGTGCTCGCCGCCTGCGCCCGCCCCAACCCGAGCGGCGACGATTTCCGGGCCGCCAGTCTGGAGACCCTGCGCGAGCTGGTCGCCGCCGGCTTCGGCACAACCCTGGTCCCCGCTCTTGCCGCCCGCGCCTGGCAGCGCGGCGGTGAAAGCCGGATGATTTTCCGCCCGGTCGAAGGCGATGCCGGGCATCGGCGGATCGGCCTGGTCTGGCGGCGCGGGGCCGGTGATGCCGACGCAATGGCCCTGGCTCGTGTCTGTCGGGGCGCCGTACCGCCGGAAGTGCGGCCGATCGACAGCTGATCACGCGGCCCGGATCCGGGAGCAGCCACCCGATTCCGGGCAAAATCTGCGATTGATTATTATTTGCATATGATGCGAGCATCCAGCCTCGGGATCATCCCCAGCAGAGGCATTCATGACGCCCCTCCCCTCCGCCAACGACGATACCGGCCATCGCATCTCCATCTCCCTCGACGGCGTGCCCGAAACCATGCTCTGGCCGCTCTGGCATCGCGTCGGGCTGGCAGGAACCGGCCGGGTGCCGCAGGAGGAACTGCTCGACGATCCGCTTGCGGCAGGAGTGCTCGCCCGCATCGATTATGATTTCGCCGGACATTTCGGCCGCCCGCATCCGGCCCACACAATCCGGGCGAAGCTGGGCGACCGGTTGATCCGCGACTTCGCCACCATCCATGACCGGCCGATCCGGGTGCTGTCGCTGGGCGAAGGACTGGAGACCCAGCTCTGGCGGGTCGATGACGGCCGCATGGAGTGGATAACGCTGGATCTGCCCGAGGGCATCGCGCTACGCCAGCGGCTGCTGCCTGCCCATCCACGCAACCGGATGATCGCCGCGTCGGCCTTCTCCCCCGAAGACTGGATCAGCGACATCGGGACCGACCGGCCATGCTTCGTCAGTGCGGCAGGACTGCTGATGTATGCCCCGGACAGCAGCCCCGTGACACGGCTGCTGGCGGCACTTGCCACGGGGCTGCCAGGCGGACGGGTCTATTTCGACACGATCCCCGGCTGGTACTCCCGCAAGACACTCCGCGGCCTGAAGGTGACGCCCGGCTATACCGCCCCTCCGATGCCCTTCGCCCTCACCCTGGCCGGGCTGGATGACTTCGCGGCCGGGGTTGCGGGCTTCCGGGTCGAGCGCAGCTGGACCTATGCCGACCCCTTCCCGCGGATGATGCCCGTGCTGGCCATGGCCTCACGGATCGGTTTCGTGCGCCGGCACATCGCGCCACTCTTGATCCTGGGCGGCTTCACGCCGACCCTCTGAGCAGGCACCGCCCGCTTCTGCGCCAGCCCCCACCACCGGAAGACAACACGCCATCCACAGCCGACCGATTGAAGACTGGCAACCGGCACACGGTTTCGGACAGACCGTGCGCCGCCCGGTCGAACGCCGGGTCCATGCGGTCATCGCGCTCACCATCGTCACCATGATTGCCGAAGTGGTGGCCGGCTGGCTGACCGGATCGATGGCGCTGCTTGCCGACGGGCTGCACATGGGCACCCATGCCTTTGCGCTGGGGCTTGCGGCCCTCGCCTATGCGCTCACCCGTGCCCGGGCACTTGACCGACGCTACAGTTTCGGCAGCGGCAAGATCAGCGAGCTTGCAGGCTTCGCCAGCGCGCTGCTGCTTGGTGTCTCCGCCCTGGTGATCGCAGGCGAAGCCGTGGCCCGACTGTTCGACCCCAGGCCGATCGCCTATGGCGACGCCATCCTGGTGGCGGTGATCGGGCTGATCGTGAATCTGGCCTCGGCGGCGCTGCTGGGGCTCGACCATCATCACGGGCATGAACACGGGCATGGGCATCACCATGCACATGACCATGATCACGACCACCATGACCACGAGCACGACCATGCCCATGAGCATGCCCACGGCCTCGACACCAATGCCCGGGCGGCCCTGCTGCACGTTCTGGCCGACGCCCTGACCAGCCTTGCGGCCATCGCAGCGATCGGGGTTGCCTGGGCCACCGGATGGCTCTGGGCCGACCCGCTCGCAGCCATGCTTGCGGCAGCGGTCATCCTTAAATGGTCGGTGGATCTGGGGCGGCAGTCGGCCGGTGTACTGCTCGACCGTCAGGCGCCAGAGGCGATGCGCCGCGACATCACCCGGGCGCTGGAATCCGATGGCGACTCGCAGGTCGTGGACCTGCATCTCTGGTCAGTGGGCCATCAGGCCTGGACCATGGTTGCCGCGGTCGTCACCCATGGTGATGCCGGCCCCGACGACTACCGCGCCCGCCTGCCGAAGCGGGCGGACCTGCACCACCCGATCATCGAGGTCAATCGCTGCCGCGGAGAGGTCAATCGCTGTCACGGAGACGGGCCTGCTCATCCGGCATCAAACTCGCCGGCCTGACGACATCCGGCATCAGCATGCCCCGGCGCCAGTCGGCCGGCGCTGCACCGAAGCGGCGCCGGAACAACCGCGCGAAATGGCTGGGATTGGTGTAGCCAACCGCCACCGCGGCATCGATCACCCGGGCTCCGTCCTCGATCATCCGGGCGGCCGCATCCAGCCGCGCTGCCTCCAGATGTCCGTGGACGGTCCGCCCGATCACCAGGCGGAAGCCCGATTTCAGTTTCTTCTCGTTCAGCCCCACCGTCCGCGCCAACAGCGGGATGGTCCAGGCTTCGTCATGCCGTTCAACCAGAAGTCGGGCGGCATGCTCGATCCGGCGGCGCTCCGCCGGCACGGGCAGGGTGGCCACGGGCGGCGCTCCGTCGATTTCGGCGATCAGCCAGGCCAGCGCCTCCAGCGCCTTGGCCTTGAGGAAGACTTGCCGGGCAGTTCCGGTCAGGCGGCAGGCCAGCACCGAACGCCCCACCGCCTCCAGCGCCGTTGAGGTCGGCCGCCCCAGCAGCAGCACGTCGCGGACGCTGCAATCCGTGGCAAACCCGCGGATCAGTACCGGCAGAGCGGCCAGCCCGAGCCCGGTCAGCAATCGGGCCTCGTAGCGGAAATCCAGGCAGAACACACGGGCGCCGGCGGGAATCAGATCCTCGCCCACCGTCGGCCGATTGGCATGGTAAAGCACCGTGGTGCCGGGGCGGATCTCCAGCGGCCGCCCGCCATCGATCGACAGACTGCCTGCGCCATCGAAGAACATCGAGATCGAGAGCGTCGGCGGACCGGCAATCCGCAGCCGCTGCTCCGTCTCGGCAATGAAATCGAACCGGTTGACCGCCATGCCCTCGCCGAGCGGTTCGTTGGCCTGCGCCGCGAACCAGGGGGGGGATGGCCCCAATCCCCTCGGCCTTGAGAGCTGAATTCTCATCGACCTCCCAGGTCTTCAGCGACGTCATGCTCCGGCTCCGCATCGGGTGGCTGGGAAGAGCATATGATTCCGCAAGTGAGAATGATTCGCAAGAAAGTCCCGACTCGATCAGGATGGGCACCGATCCGGGCGGCGGTGAGAACGGGAACACGCGATGACGGGCCACCTGTAACCAGCCCGTCTCCGACCGGCCATCGGCCCTGGTTTCGTCGCCCCAATCTCGCCAAGGATCACCCGCCATGCCCCAGCGCTCGTTCCGGTGCCGGACTGCGATCCTCGTCGCCCCGCTGCTGGTCACCGCCCCCCTGCCCGCCCTTTCGGCGGATGAGGCGGGTGACAGCGTCCAGCGCCTTGAAGCCCTGACCGTCACCGCCACCAAGCGCGATCAGGCCCTGGGCAGCGTCGACGCGGCCGTCTCGGTACGCAGCGGCGAAGAACTCGCCCAGGCCGGCGTAACCCGCCTGGATCAGCTCGACCGGGTGTTTCCCGGACTGGTGATCCGGGCGCGTGGCAACCGCGCCTATACCGGCGTCACCATCCGCGGCGTCACCTCGCCGGACTACTACAACCCGTCGGTGCAGGTCTATGTTGACGGCGTTCCCCAGGACCCGGCGAACTTCGCCCAGGAACTGGTGAATGTGGAGCGGGTGGAACTTCTGCGCGGCCCGCAGGGCACGCTCTGGGGTCGCAATGCCCATGGCGGCGTGATCAATGTCATCACCCGGACGCCGACAGACCGGGTTGAAGGCCTGGCCGCGGTGACGCTCGGCATTCCCGAGCGCGGCGCCCAAGCGATGATCTCGGGCCCGCTGGTGCCGGACCGGCTGGCGGCCGAACTGGCGGTGCGCTGGAACCAGGACCAGGGCCAGGTAGACGACATCGCAACGGGTGCCACCGGTATCGACGAGGGCATCTCGCGTTTTGCCCGGCTGAAACTGCGCCATGCGCCGACCGGCGGCCCGCTCGCCCTCACGCTCACCGCCACCCGGGAAGAGCTGGAGAGCCATGAGGAGCTGTATATCCGCGAGAGGAACGTCGAAGACCGCAGCTATGACAGCGCCACCCAGGGCGACCGGGCCTGGCTCGACCGGCAAGTCACGACACTCGCACTCGCCGGCGACTACGACCTTTCGGAAGCGCTTCGCCTGTCGAGCGTGACATCCTGGCAGAGCCGGGACATGACCCGTGTGATCACGGTGAACACGCCCGAGAGCCAGGACAGCTTTTCGCAGGAACTGCGCCTGGCCTTCCAGGCCGGCGAGCGGGTCGACGGCGTGATGGGCGGCTTCGTCCAGGATACCGGCTTCACCCGCACGACCCCCGGCTATCCAGGCTATTACGGCCCTGACCGCAACGAGGTCGACACCCGCTCCTATGCCCTGTTCGGAGAGGCGACCTACGCGCTGACCCCCGTGCTCGACCTCACCGGCGGGCTGCGCTGGTCGCGGGAGGAAGCGGAGATCCGCTACGACCGGCCGGGCTCCGGCCCCTATGATTTCCGCTTCCAGGCCCGGGACGATTTCTCGGACATCTCGCCCAAACTGTCGCTCGGCTGGCAGCTTGCGCCGGATCACAGGGTCTGGGCCACCATTGCCCGGGGCTTCAAGCCCGGCGGCTTCAATCACGCCGTCTCGTCCACCGCCGATGCCCTGCCCTATGACAGCGAGACCTCGACCAATTACGAACTCGGCTGGCGCGGCACAGCGGCCGGTGGCCGACTGGACATCGACGCCGCCGTCTATCTGATCACCGCCGCGGACAAACAGATCTATACCGGCCCGCTGGGAGCCCAGGTGCTGCGCAATATGGGCGATGCGGCCAGCCATGGCATCGAGGTGGACACCGCCTTTCGCGCCACCCCGGACCTGACGCTGCGTGCCGGTGCGACCCTCGGCCGGTCGGAATTCGATGGTGGCCCCTATGACGGCAGGCGGTTGCCCTATGCCCCCGACACCACGCTCAGGGCGGGGCTGCGCTGGATCGTGCCCCAGACCACCGTGCCGGGCGCCGTGGCGGTCGACCTCGGCGCCGACTGGGTTTCCCGCAGCTGGTTCGACGAAGCCAACACCCTCTCGCAAAGCGCCTATGCGCTGCTCGATGCGGCGGTGGAGGTGGATCTCGATGCCGGCTATGCGATCCGGGTCTTCGCCCGCAATCTGACCGACGAGGTCTACCGCACCTCCAGCTTCGATTTCGGCGGCGGCGACATCCGCAGCACCATCGGTGACGGCCGCACCATCGGCATCACCGGCAGCTGGCGGTTCTGAGCCGATGCCTGCCGCTCTTCCGTCCGGCCCGACCCCGCCCGGCAGGGTGCTCGCCGTCATCGCCGGGATCTATATCACCCAGAGCATCGTCGGCGGGCTCACCTTCCAGGGCCTGCCGACCAGCCTGAGAGCCGGTGGGGCGGGCTATGACGTGATCGGGCTCGTCTCGCTGCTGATGCTGCCCTGGGCGCTCAAATTCCTCTGGGCGCCCGCGGTCGAGCGCTTTCGGCGGCCGGTCGACGGCCGGCGGCACAGCCGGAAGATCGTGCTCGGCGGCCAGATCCTGGCCATCCTGAGCATTGCCCTGCTGACGACCGGGCAGACACCGCCATCGCCCGCCATGATGCTGACCATGCTCGCGGCCGCGGCCCTGGTCACGGCCACCGTCGATATCGGCTGCGATGCCTATGCGGTCGAGCAATTGTCCCCACGGCTGCGCGGGCTCGGCAACGTCATGCAGGTCGGCGGTGGTTATCTGGGCGCGCTGATCGGCGGCGGCGCCTTTCTGGTGCTGCTCGACCATGCCGGCTGGCAGCTCGCGATCCTGGCCATGGTCATGGCCATGACCCTGTTGACCCTGCCGATGGCGGCAACACGCGAGGGGCGGCCGGCGATCGATCGCGCGGAAGCGGCCGGGCACCGTCCGTCTCTCCGTCGGGCCATTGCACGGCGGGAGGTGCGCGTCGGCCTGGTGATCGTTTTCGCCGTCCAGGCCGGCCTGCGCCTGGCCATGGGGCTGACGGGGCCGCTGCTGGTCGATCGCGGGGTCTCGCTCGCCACCATCGGCCTGGTGACCGGTGCGGGCGGCATGGCACTCAGCCTTGCCGGCACCGTCGCCGCCGGCATTGCGCTTCGTCGGATCGACCCCGCCCGCCTGCTCGCACCGCTGGTGGGAATCCAGGCCCTGCTGCTCAGCAGCATCGCGGCGGTCATTGCCACCGATCTGCCGGCACCGCCGGTGATGGCCGTATTGCTGGCCCTCTCCGTGATCCAGGGTGCCAGTTTCGTCGCACTCTACACTGCCATGATGGGCTGGGCCGCCTCATCCCAGGCCGGTGTGGACTTCACCCTGCTGCAATGTGCCGATGCCGGGATCGCAGCCGCCGCCGGACTGTCGGGCGGCCTCATCGCAGCCGCTCTCGGCCTCGATGCCACGTTCGCCCTTGCCGCCGGCGCCGCCGCAGCTGCTGCCCTGTTGACCCCCCGCCTGCTCCGGCATGGCGCCCGCCCGGAGACCCTGCCGGCATGACCACGCGCCCCGATTTCCGCCTCCACGCCGTTATCGCCGGTGCTGGCATCGCCGGGCTCGCCGCCGCCTGGTGGCTCGACCGCATCGGCTGGCACACCACTCTGGTAGAGCGGGCGGCGGATCTGCGCACCGACGGCTATATGCTGGGCCTCTCAGGCCCCGGACTTGCCGCCGCAACCCGCATGGGCCTGCGCCCCGCCCTCGAAACCCATGGCCGGGAGATCGACGAAAATCTCTATCTCGACGGACGGGGACGGGAGGTGCTGCGCCTCCGCTATCGCGATCTGCTGCAGGGGATCGACTGGATCACCCTGTCGCGCACCGCATTGGTAGACGTGCTGGCCGGCGCCCTTCCTGCCTCCGCGACCATCCGCTTCGATGACCGGATCACCGGGATCGACGACCGCCGCGAAGGGCCGGTCGAGGTCACGCTTGCATCGGGCACGACATGCGCCGCGGATCTGGTGATCGGCGCCGAAGGGTTGCGCTCGGACCTCCGTCGCAGCCATTTCGCACCGGATGAAGCTGCATTGGAGCCGCTCGGCTATGGCGTCGCCGCCTTCCGCCTGCCCGACACACTGAAGCTGGGCCAGGACTTCCTGTCCTATGCCGAACCGGGCCGCCTGACCGAGTTCTACACTCTGGCCGACGGCTCGCTGGCCACGCTCTATGCCTGGCGGCGCACCGGGATCGACCTGCCAACGGGCGAGGCCGGGCGGATCCAGGCGCTGAAAGCCGCCTATGCCGGTGCCCATCCGGCGGTGCTGGCGGCGATCGATGCCCGGGAACCGGCCGATGGGCTCTATTTCGACACCACGCTCATGACGGTCCTGCCACACTGGTCCAAAGGCCGGCTGCTGCTGCTTGGCGATGCCGCCCATTGCCTCACCCTGCTTTCGGGCCAGGGCGCGGGGATGGCAATCACTTCGGCAGCCCTGCTCGCCGAATGCCTGCTGCGTCATCCGCTGGATGTGAAACGGGCCCTGGCGGAACACGAAGCCCGGCTACGTCCGGTCATCGATCGGCTTCAGACCCGCAGTCGCAAGCTCGCCCGACTGTTCATCCCGGCAACACCGGCCGGCTTCCGTCTGCGCAATTTCGCGCTGCGCCATATGCCGGCCCGGCTGCTGGCCCGACAGCTCACCCGGGATCTGAAGGGAGAGGGGCCGTTCTGAGCGAACCGGCATTTCATAGTCATTGACTATGAAATAGATGTCAAAAATCGATTTCCACTATGAAAAGCGGGGATGCAGGATCATGGGCGAAGGCGGACGGCAGCAAGCCGGCGCCAGAGGCATGTGAGGAGGCGAACCCCATGACCACCCGCTATGACGATCCGAAACCGACCGACCGGCCGACCCTGACCACCGCTGCCGGCGCGCCGGTGGTCAGCAATCAGTACAGCCGCACTGCAGGCCGACGCGGCCCCGTGACGCTCGACGACGTCCACCTGATCGAGAAGCTGGCCCATTTCAACCGCGAGCGCATCCCGGAGCGCGTGGTCCATGCCAAGGGCTCCGGCGCCTTCGGCACGCTGACCATCACCAACGACGTCACCCGCTACAGCAAGGCGAAGGTCTTCGCGGAAGTGGGCAAGAAGACCCCGCTGCTGATCCGGTTTTCGACCGTGGCCGGCGAGCGCGGCGCCGCCGATGCCGAACGCGACGTGCGCGGTTTCGCGGTCAAGTTCTACACCGACGAAGGCAATTGGGATCTGGTCGGCAACAACACGCCGATCTTCTTCATCCGCGATCCGCTGAAATTCCCCGATTTCATCCACACTCAGAAGCGCGACCCGCGGACCAATCTGCGCAACCCCACCGCCATGTGGGATTTCTGGTCGCGCAGCCCGGAGAGCCTGCACCAGGTGACGATCCTGTTCTCGGATCGTGGGCTGCCGGCCACTTATCGTCACCAGCACGGCTTCGGCAGCCACACTTTCGGCCTGGTCAATACCGCCGGTGAGCGGGTCTGGGTGAAGTTCCATCTGAAGTCCATGCAGGGCATCCGCAACATCACCGATGCCGAATCCGCCGACATCATCGGCCGTGACCGCGAAAGCCATCAGGCGGATCTCTATGACGCAATCGAGCGTGGCGACTATCCGCGCTGGCGGATGATGATCCAGGTGATGACCGAAGCCGAGGCACAGCAGACGCCCTATGATCCCTTCGACCTGACCAAGGTCTGGCCTCATGCGGATTTTCCGCTGATCGAGGTCGGCATCGTCGAGCTGAACCGGAACCCTGAGAACTATTTCGCCGAGATCGAACAGTCGATCTTCAGCCCCGGCAACCTCGTGCCCGGCATCACCGCCTCGCCCGACCGCATGCTCCAGGCCCGGTTGTTCGCCTATGGCGATGCCCATCGCTACCGGGTGGGGGTAAATGCCGATCAGTTGCCGGTGAACCGGCCGGTCGTCCAGGCCCATCCCGCCCATCGCGACGGCGCCATGCGCTTCGACGACAATGGCGGCCGGCAGCCCAATTACGAGCCGAATGGCTTCGGAGGGCCGGTAGAGGATCCGACCGCAGGTGAACCACCCCTGCCGCTCGACGGCCCGGCCGACCGCTACAGCCATCGCGACGGCAATGACGACTACACCCAGGCAGGCAACCTGTTCCGGCTGATGAGCGAGGCTGAACGCGACCGCCTGATGACCGCGATCGCCGGTGCCATGGCCCCGGTCCCTGAAGACATCCAGCGTCGCCAGATCGGCCATTTCGCCAAAGCCGATCCCGCCTATGGCGCCGGGGTCGCCGCACGGCTGGGTCTGAGCCTCAGGGACGCGGCCGAATAACCTCTGCCTGACCTGCCTTCCCGCCCCCCGATTGCGCCCCGGGGGGTGGCGGCGGCGGCGGTTTCCTCCGTGTGCCCGCCCGGATGTCCGCCGCCGGCCGCAGGGATCGCCTGCCTCCCGATCCCTGCGGGAGATCGTCGCACGGCCGGTTGTTGCCGCGACCGGCCGTGCGGCCTACTCTCCACCCATGACGACGGAGCCGGACCCGATGTTGAGCGACACGGCCGACGAGCGCAGGCCAGAGGCGGCCGCGCCCGACCGGGAGGCTGCGCCGCATCGCCATGCCCGGCTGCTGCGCATTGCCGGCTGGATCTGCGTCGGGCTGGGGGCCGTTGGCGCCGTGCTGCCGCTGATGCCGACAACCATTTTCCTGATCCTGGCGGTTGCCTGCTTCATGCGTGCCGATCCGGAGCTTGCCCGGCGGCTGCTGGAGCATCCGCGCTACGGCCCCTCGATCCGCGCCTGGCGCGAGCGGGGCATCGTGTCGCGCAAGGCCAAGATCGCAGCGGTCGTCGCGATGGCGGCCGGCCTGGTGTTTTCCTGGGCTCTGGGCGCGCCGGCCATGGTGCTGGCGGGGACCGCGGTCATCCTCATTCCCGTGGCCACCTGGCTGGTGCTGCGTCCGGAAGACTGATGCTCAGCTCTCGGGAAACGGCCCGGGCCGCATACCGCCTGCCGCCGCCAGCAACCGGCGGCCTTCGGCTGTAAGATAAGGCTCGAAGATGCCCATCAGCTGCCAGGCGCCCCAATCGAGATGCCGACGGGTGATGTCGCCGACCCCGTGGCGCATACGCAGATAGTCGATCCAATAGGTCGCGACGATCCAGGCGTTGACCATCATCCGCTCCAGTTCGTCGTCATCTGCCACGATCAGCCCGTTTGCCGCCATCGACCGCAGCGCCCGGCGCAGATCCGCCTGGCCCTCATCCGCCAGCGTTTCCAGTTCGGCTTGCAAACCCGGCGCCAGTCTGCGGACGACCATGGCGTCCCGATAGAAGAACCGCCATTCCCACATCAGACCGAACCAGCCGCGGAAATACCGCGCCGCCCGGGTCTCTGCCTCGCCCTCCGCCAGATCGGCTGCCGCCACCTCGCGCAGCTCGGCGGCGAAAGCCGCGAACAGGGTCTCGAGGATCTGCTCCTTGCGCTTGAAGTGGTAATAGAGGTTGCCCTCGTTGATGCCCACTGCCGCCGCGATCTCGGCGGTGGTGACGTCGGCCGTCCCCCGCCGGTTGAACAGTTCCCGGCAGGTCTCCAGGATCCGCTGTCGCGTTCCCGACCTGCGCCCCGCCACCGTCGCCATCCGGCCCCTCCTGCAGCACGTGTTGACGTGCCTAAGGTAAACACCTTAGGCTGACTCTCGTGCAAGCGTAACACGCACATCGTCGCGGATCAGAGAGACCGGTGGGGTCCGACCCGAAACATCCGGCCCGTTCCGCGATGCCAGGGAGGATCCCCGTTCATGGACACCACCACGATCGGCTCCGGCAATGCCGGGGCCGAAAGCTCTGACCTGCGCGCCGTCGACGTCCTGGTGATCGGCGCCGGCCTGTCGGGCATCGCCGCCGGCTACCACCTCCAGACCCGCTGCCCCGGCATCGATTATGCCATCCTGGAAGCCCGTGACGCGATCGGCGGCACCTGGGATCTGTTCCGCTACCCCGGCATCCGCTCCGACAGCGACATGTACACGCTGGGCTTTGGCTTCCGCCCCTGGATCGGCGACAAGGTCTTCGCGGACGGCCCCTCGATCCGCGACTATGTCCGCGATACGGCCACGGAATTCGGCATCGACCGACGGATCCTGTTCAATCACCGGGTGGTCTCGGCCGACTGGGACAGCGTAACCGCACGCTGGCAGGTGCTCGTAGAAGCAGGGCCCGAGCGGCACCCGCAGCGCTTCACCTGCCGGGTGCTCTATGCCTGCAGCGGCTATTACGACTATGCGGCCGGCCATATGCCCGACTGGCCAGGCATGGCGGATTTTCGCGGCCACATCATCCATCCCCAGGACTGGCCGGCGGATCTGGACCATCGGGACAAGCGGGTGGTGGTGATCGGCAGCGGTGCCACGGCCGTCACCCTGGTGCCGGCGCTGGCGGAAAGTGCTGCGCATGTCACCATGCTGCAGCGCTCCCCCAGCTATATCGTCGCCCGGCCATCCCGCGACGCCGCGGCAGGCTGGCTGCGCCGCCATCTTCCGGAACGTCTCGCCTTCCGGGCGGCCCGGTGGAAGAACGTGCTGCTGTCGATCTATTTCTACAACCTCGCCCGCAGGAAGCCAGCGCTGGTGAAGTCGAAAATCCTGGCCGGCGTGCGCCGTCAGCTGGGCCCCGACCAGGACCGCAACTTCACGCCGGCCTACGACCCCTGGGATCAGCGGCTCTGCCTGGTACCCGACGGCGATCTGTTCCAGGCGATCCGGGCCGGCACCGCCTCGGTCGTCACCGACGGCATCGAGCGCTTCACCGGAACCGGCCTCCGCCTCACTTCGGGGGAAGACCTGGCGGCCGACATCGTGGTCGCGGCCACCGGCCTCCGGATGAAGCTGCTCGCCCATATCACCCTCTCGGTCGACGGCCGGCCGGTACGGATCGGGGAGACGACCTCGTACAAGGGCATGATGTTGAGCGGCGTGCCCAATTTCGCCCTGGCACTCGGCTATACCAACGCGTCCTGGACGCTGAAATGCGAGCTGAGCGCGTTGCATCTCTGCCGGCTGATCCGCCATATGGATGCGAAGGGTTCAGACTGGTTCATGCCCCGCCCGCCCGAGCCCGGCCTCGCCACCCGGCCGGCGATCGACCTCGCCTCGGGCTATGTCCGCCGGGCGGCCGCGGACCTGCCTCGTCAGGGGGACCGCAAGCCCTGGCGGCTCAATCAGAACTATCTCCTCGATATGGCCGCACTGCGCTACGGTTCGGTGGTCGACGACAACCTTGCCTTCGGGCAGCGCAGAGATGCGGGAGGTGCAGGCTGATGCTTCTGCAAACGATCATCGCGCTGGCTGCGACCGGCGGCGGGCTCGCCCTGTTCACCGGCTGGACGGCCAGCCGGGTGGAGAAGGCGCTGCCGCCCCGCGGCCGGTTCATGGAGATCCGGGGCAATCGCCTGCACTATCTGGACGACGGCACCGGCCCGGACGATGACCGGCCGGCAGTGGTGATGGTTCACGGCCTCGGCGGCCAGATGCATCACTTCACCCACAGCCTGCTCGGCCGGCTCAGGGGCGATCATCGGGTGATCGTGGTCGACCGGCCGGGTTCGGGTCATTCCACCCGGCCCGATGATGCGCCCGCCAATGTGCTGGCCCAGGCCGGCGTGATCGCGGATTTCATCCGGGCGCTGAAGCTGCCGCGCCCGCCGCTGCTGGTCGGCCATTCGCTCGGCGGCGCGATCGCATTGGGCGTGGCGCTGGATCATCCGGAGACGATTTCGGGCGTGGCGCTGATCGCCGCTCTCACCCATCCCCAGGAGACGCCCCCCGACATCTTCAAGGGGCTGGCGATCCGCTCCGATACCGCGCGCCGCCTGATCGCCTGGACGCTGGCGACGCCGATGTCCTTCCTCCGCGGCCGCAAGGTGCTGGACGAGGTGTTCGGCCCCGATCCGATCCCCGCAGACTTTGCGATCGCCGGCGGTGGCCTGCTCGGCCTCAGGCCCAAGGCGTTTCGCTCAGCCTCGATCGACATGGTGGCGGCCAATGACGACCTGCCTGCCATGGCTGCCCGCTATCCCGACATCGCCCTGCCCATCCACATGATCTTCGCCCGCGGCGACCGGATCCTCGACTGGCGCGCCCACGGCGAAGCCCTGCAGGCGAAGCTGCCGGCGCTGCAGCTGACGCTGATCGACGGCGGACACATGCTGCCGGTGACGGCACCGGATGCGGTCGAGGCCCTGATCCGCAAGGCGACGCAGCGGGCTTGACCTTTAATATGGTGCCATATTATATGGCGCCTTATGGAAAGACTGGACACCAAATATCAGGCCCTGATCGACGAGAGCCGACGGCGAGGCCTCACCGGGCTCGACGGGCTCCGGACCTGCATGGAGCTGCTGTCGACGGCGCGGGCAATCGATCGCGATTGCGCCATCCGGCTCGGCAATCATGGCCTCTCGGAGGGCAGGTTTGTGCTGCTCTTCCTGCTCCGCGACCGGACAGAAGGGCTGGCACCGCACGTCCTGGCCGATCGGGCCGGCGTGACCCGTGGCACGATCACCGGCCTGCTCGACGGGCTGGAGCGTGACGGTTTTGTCCGACGCACGGCTGATCCCGAGGATCGCAGACGGGTCAGGGTGATGCTGACGAAGTCCGGCGAAGCCGTGACGGCCAGGGCGTTCCAGGAGCATGCCAGCTGGATCGCAGGGCTGACTGCCGGGCTTTCGGCGGAAGAGCAGGCAGAACTCGTGAGGCTGCTCGGCAAGTTGAGAGCAGGCCTTGCCAGCGAGGACGGATCATGAAGCCGACGGTCCTCTCCCCCGACCGCCATGCCGCGCTGAATACCGGAGAGGTTGCCGCCACGACCCTCGCCGAATGCCTTGCGGTCGATTTCGGAATCCTGATGCGGTCGGTTTTCCCCGATGCCGGTGATCAGGTGCTGCAGGCGATGGATGCGGCGGCGGCGCTCGGCATCTCCCGGCGCATGGCGCTGGCGGCGGAGCTGATCATCGGCCGTTACAGTCCCGGGGTGATCCCGCGCCTGACCGATCATCCGTCGGATACCGTGCGGGGCTGGGCCTGTTTCGCGGCAGGCAGGACCGCACCCGCGGATCACGTCTCCTGGCGCGAGGCCATCCGCCCCTTCGCCGATGACGGCCATTTCGGCGTCAGGGAATGGGCCTGGCTGGCGATCCGTGACCGGATTGCCGCCGATATTCCGGGGGCCATCGCGGCGCTGATGCCCTGGACGGCCGAGACCTCGCCGCGCCTGCGCCGCTTCGCGAGCGAGGCGACCCGGCCGCGCGGGGTCTGGTGTGCCCATCTGAAGCCGCTGAAGACCGATCCGACCCCAGGCTTCGCCCTGCTCGACCCGCTGAAGGCGGATCCCGAAACCTATGTTCAGGATTCCGTCGGCAACTGGCTGAATGATGCCGCCAAGGACCGGCCGGAGACGGTGCTGGCGCTCATCAGCCGCTGGCAGGCCGAGAGCCCGGTACCGGCCACGGCCAGGATCTGCCGGCGGGGGCTGCGCTCGATCCGGGCGTGACGCGGGTCAGGGATGACGCGGGTCAGGCGGCAACCGACTCGGTCAGACCGACATCCCAGCCGGTATCGTCGTCGAAAAACAACCGCCCCCGCTTGACCCGGAGCGCGACTGTCCGGCCGTTGGCGAGACCGAGGGCGTCGGCCTCCTCGCGCGGCAGTTCGGCCTCGACCAGATCCAGCCCGGGTACATCAAGCTCGATGCGCACCGAGGCGCCGAAAGCGACCAGATGGCGCACGGTCGCCGGCAGCGCATCGGCCGCACCTGCCGGCAGCACCGCCAGATCATGGGGCCGGACATAGAGCGTACCCTGTTCGGCGCGGGTCGCCTCCAGGCCCGCTGGCAGCGGCAACCCCGCCGTGCCGGCCCCGCTGACGCCGGCGACCTTCAGCCGCCCCGCCTCCACCATCACCGGCAGTTTGTTGACGTTGCCGAAGAACTGATACACGAAGGCCGTCGCCGGCCGGTCATAGACCTCGGCCGGGGTGCCGATCTGTTCAATCCGGCCCTGGGACATCACCACCACCCGGTCGGCGACTTCCAGCGCCTCTTCCTGGTCGTGGGTCACGAAAACACCGGTCAGGCCCAGATCGTCGTGCAGGCGGCGCAGCCAGCGGCGCAGCTCCTTGCGGACCTTGGCATCGAGCGCACCGAAGGGTTCGTCGAGCAGCAGCACCCGGGGTTCGATGGCAAGCGCACGCGCCAGCGCCACACGCTGCCGCTGGCCACCCGACAGCTGGTTGGGGAAACGATCCGCCAGGCTTTCCAGCTGCACCATACGCAGCAGCGATGACACCCGCTCGGCAATCTCGGCCCGGCCCGGGCGGCTGGCGCGCGGCCGCACCGTCAGGCCGAAGGCGACGTTGTCGAAGACGGTCATATGCCGGAACAACGCATAATGCTGGAAGACGAAGCCCACCCGGCGCTCGCGTGCGCCCAGACGGCCCGCATCTTCACCGCCGAAGCGGATCGCGCCACGGTCGGCGGTCTCCAGCCCGGCGATGATGCGCAGAAGGGTGGTCTTGCCCGATCCCGACGGCCCGAGCAGTGCCACAAGTTCACCATCGCGGATGTTCAGGTCGACATCGACCAGCGCGTCATACCCGCTGAACCGCTTGGAGAGGCCCTTGATCTCGATCATCGTGCGTGTCCTTTTCCACCACGACCGGAATTGTCCGCGGGGAAAGGGTTCGAGTCAAATGATTTCACAGTCGTACTCAGCGCATACCCGCCATGTCATCCACTATATACATTATTTTTTGTGTGATTTTTGCTCGATGCAGGCAATCAGCGTTTCCTTCAGTCCCGGCAGACGCTCCAGGGGAAGGGACAGTTCTGCCTGCGGGTCAGCCCTGCCGGCAGGGATCAGGGTTCCAGCGAGGCAGATGCTGGCCGGATCATCATATTCGCCAAGCCCGTCGGCAGTGACCGTCACCACCTCCCCCGGAAGCGGCGGCGCATCGGCGGCACCGCCATGGGGGGCAAGGGCGGCGGCATCGAGGCGCAGCAACACGGTACCGGCACAGCAGGCGGCGCAGGAGGGCAGATCCCCGGCCGCCTGGCCCAGAGCGGCGGGGACGCCATCAGGCGCATCATCCGGCGCCAGCCCCAGGATCAGCGAGACCAGATCATAAGGTGTCGCCCATTGCGCGACGTCCAGGGCCTTGTCGTCGACAGGCGTCGCCGTGTGAATGCCGCCATTGCAGCGGTCCCCCGCCGGCGCCAATACCAGATCCTCCAGCACCGGCACGCCATTGGCCGTCGCAAGCCGGCCCGACAGCAGCATCGAGAACGCGCCCGTACCGCCGCCATTCTCGACGAGTTCATAGACCAGCCGATCACTGTCGAAACGGCCGACCAGACGGCTGCCGACCCAGCCCCGCGACCAGCCACCGGGGTTGCCGCCTTCCGGTCCGGCCGGCGGACGAACCATCACCGCCATGTCCTGGTGACGCTCCGGCATGATCTCTTCTCCCGGACAGCCGGCAAGAGGCAGGCGTTCCAGCGCGGTCTCGCCGGTATAGGCCTGGGAGACCAGGCTGTCGAAGCAGGCCGGATGAACCCCGGCCGGATCGAAGGACGGCGACGGTACCGCAGACAAGGCGGGGGCAGACAAGGCGGGGGCAGACGAGGCGGGGGCGGCCCAGGCCAGGCCGGCGATCAGACCGGCGGCGAGCGTGCTGCGGATGCCCATGACGTCGGATGCTCCTGAATTGCGGGAGAATCCTCACTCCCGCCTGGATGGTTGGGCAGTCAGCGCTTCCTGCCGCAGCCAATCGGTGAAGGCCAGGACCCGCGGATCGTTCCAGCCGGTCTCGGTCGACACCAGATGATAGGCCTGTGCGGCCTGGATCTGAATGGAAAGTGGCCGCACCAGCCGCCCCGCGGCCAGATGATCGGCGATGAGCGCGCTGCGCCCCATGATCACCCCCTGCCCGGCAACGGCCGCAGCCACCGCCACACCGGTGTCGTTGATCCGCATCTGCCGGTCCAGATCATCAGGCGGGTTGAGCCCGGCAGTGGCGAAGAAGCTCCGCCAGGAGACGGCGACCTCGCCACCTGTCACATCGGCGTCGTGGATCAGGGGCAGATCAAGCAGGGCGGCAGGTTCGGTCACCGGTCCCAGCCGCTCCAGCAGGGCGGGGCTCATCACCGGCCCGAGCGTCTCGTCCATCAGCCGCTCGGAAACCAGCGGCCCGTCGATCGTCGGCACATAGCGGATGGCGAGGTCGACCGTATCGCGATCGAAATCCACCAGCCGGGTCTCGGCACGCAGGAACAGCTCGACATCCGGATAGGCCTCGCGGAACCGGCCGAGCCGAGGCGCCAGCCAAAGACTGGCAAAGGAAGAGAGCACGCTGACGGTCAATCGCCCGCCCAGATCACGCCCGCGCAGTTCGGCGGTAGAACGGGCGATGCGGTCGAAGCCGTCGGTCAGCCCCGGCAGATAGGCGCGCCCGGCCGCCGTCAGCAGCAGGCCGTTGGGCAGGCGGCGGAACAGCGTGACGCCAAGCCAGGCCTCCAGCCCCTTGATCTGGTGGCTGACCGCAGCCGGCGTCACGTGAAGCTCTTCCGCCGCACGGGCAAAGCTGGAATGACGGGCAGCGGCCTCGAAGGCGCGCAAGCCGTTCAGGGGCGGCAGTTTACGGGGCATGGCGTGTCCGGACCGGGTGCCGTCTCCGGCTCGACAGGCCGTTCCGGCGACGGTGAAGGACGGGCAGGCCTTCATCGTGCCCGTCGCCGCCCCTCGTGACCCACGAATAGTTTTCCTAAGGGAGTGTACGAGAAAGCCTCGTTTGCCCGCAATCGGCTCAGGGCGGAAGATGCAGTCACCGCCGGAGCCGTCCCTCTGCCCCCTCCCCCCATCCGGCGGCTCCCTTCCAGCCGGAGATGACGAAGATGACCGTCGTGACCCTGCGGCACCGCGCCGACGCCTGCGCGGGAGCCGGACTGCCCCCCGTTCGCGCCCAGGCCGCCGTGAAGCCGGTTCACGGCCTGATCGAACGGATGATCGCCACCCTCGGTCTCTGGGCCGAGCGCCACCGGCAGCGCCGCTGCCTGGCGACGCTCGATGCGCATCTGCTGCGCGATCTGGACATCGACCCGATCGATGCATCGCGGGAGGCGAACAAGCCCTTCTGGCGCGCTTGACCGCCACATCCGCCCCCGCAAAAAAATGGCCGCGGCTCCCGACCGGAGCAGCGGCCATTCCCGTTTCAGGCCCTGCACGTCATCAGCCGACCATGGCGTTGCCGAACAGGGTGTTGGGCAGCCAGAGCGAGATTTCCGGCACATAGGTGATGATGATCAGGAAGGCGATCAGGATCATCAGCCAGGGCCAGGCTGCCTTCACCACGCTCAAGACCGGCATCCCCGTTATGCCCGATGTCACGAACAGGTTGAGCCCGACCGGCGGCGTGACCATGCCGATCTCCATGTTCACCACCATGATGATGCCGAAATGGATCGGGTCGATCCCGAGGCCGGTGGCGATCGGGAACAGGATCGGCGCCAGGATCAGGATGATCGCAGAAGGCTCCATGAAGTTGCCGGCGACCAGCAGGATGATGTTGACCACCAGCAGGAATTGCCAGGGCGCCAGCCCGGCTTCGGTGATGCCGCGGGCGATCGACTGCGGGATCTGCTCGGTGGTCAGCACATGGGCGAAGAGGAAGGCGTTGGCGATGATGAACAGCAGCATCACCGTCACCTTCGCCGCATCGACCAGCACATGCGGCACGTCGGTGATCTTCAGGTCGCGATAAATGAACAAGGCGACCACGGCGGCGTACACCGCCGACACCGCCGCCGCTTCGGTGGGGGTGAAGATGCCGCCATAGATGCCGCCCATGATGATCACGATCAGGAGCAGACCCCAGAGTGCCTTGCGGCCGGTGCGGAGCACTTCTGAAAACGGCGCCCGCGGCTGGCGCGGAATGCCGTTCACCCGGGCAGAGATGTAGATGGCCACGCCCAGCATCAGTCCGAGCAGGATGCCCGGGATGACGCCGGCCATGAACAGCCGGCCGACCGAGCTTTCGGTCGCCGCAGCATAGACGACCATCACCAGCGAGGGCGGGATCAGGATGCCGAGGGTGCCGGCGTTACAGACCACGCCCGCAGCAAAGCTCTGTGTATAGCCGGCGCGGACCATGCCGGCGATCACGATGGACCCGACGGCAACCACCGTGGCGGGCGATGAGCCCGATACCGCCGCGAACAGCATGCAGGCCACCACCGAGGCGATGGCGAGGCCGCCATACATGTGGCCGACGCAGGCATTGGCAAAGGCGATCATCCGCCGCGCCACACCGCCTGTGGTCATGAAAGCCCCGGCCAGCACGAAAAACGGGATGGCCAGCAGGGTATAGAGTTCGGCGGTCTGGAAGAACTTCAGCGCCAGCGACGCCATGCTGTCGTTTGCGAACAGCAGAATGGTGAGCAGGCTGGACAGGCCGAGCGAGATGGCGATCGGCATCCCGATGATCAGGAAGACGAAGAGCGCCACGAACAGGAAGAGTGTGGTCACCGGCCCCTCCCTTCCCGACCGGACGTGCCTGCCGTCGGATCATCCTTGCCCCGCTGGTCGAGGGCCAGGGCCTCGGCCGCCTCGTCGGCGAGCTGGAAGCCGTCGGCCCGCCCGCTGAGGATCGCCCAGCCCTGCTCGATCAGCCTGAGCCCCAGCAGGGCAAAGCCCACCGGCAGGATGATCGACAGCATCCAGCGCTCCACGGGGATGTCCTCGGCCTCGATGCCGAGCGTCATCATGCGGTCGGTGTAGTTCCAGGATCCCCAGAACATCAGCCCGGCATAGAGCAGCGCCAGGGCGACGGCCACAAGCCCCACCACTCTGCGGGGGGCAGCCGGCATCATCTTCACCACCAGGTCGATGCCGATATGGGCATGGACCCGCACACAGTACGAGATGCCGATCATGATCAGCCAGGCGAAGAGATAGAAGGTCGCCTCAAGCGCCCAGACCAGGCCGCTGTTGAACACGTAACGCAGCACCACCTGGACGAAGGTGAGCAGCGTCATGGCAGCCAGGAGGAAGGCGATCGCGCCTTCCTCCAGCCGTCCCCAGATGCGGGCGATCATTGCGGTGATCCCGTGGACGGGGTCGCGGCCGCTCAGCGGGCGCCGTTCGACGCCTGGGCTGCGTCGATCACATCCTTGCCGATCTCACCCTCGAACTTCGTCCAGACCGGCGCCATGGCCTTGCGCCAGGCCGACACCTCGTCCTTGGTCAGGGTCAGGATCTCGGACGAGCCGCTCTCGGCGATGCGCTTCTTATCCCGCTCGTTGATGTCGTTGGCCATCTTGTTCACGGCCGTCGTCACCTCGCCCATGATCTTCTCAAGTTCGGCGCGGACATCGTCGGGCAGGCCGTTCCAGAATTCCGTATTGGTCACCACCATGTAGTCGAGCACACCGTGATTGCTCTCGGTAATGTACTTCTGGACCTCGAAGAATTTCTGGCTGTAGAGGTTGGAGTAGGGGTTCTCGGCACCGTCGATCGCGCCGGTCTGCAGCGCCTGATAGACTTCCGAGAAGGCCATCTTCTGCGGGTTGGAGCCCAGCGCCTCGAACTGCGCCAGCAGCACGTCGGAGGCCTGAATGCGGAACTTGAGGCCCTTCGCATCTTCAGGCATGCGCAGCGGCTTGTTGGCCGACAGCTGCTTCATGCCGTTATGCCAGTAGCCAAGGCCGATGAAGCCCTTCTTCTCCATCGAGCGCAGCAGACCGCGACCGGTATCGCTCGCCTGGAAACGGTCGACGGCGGCGATGTCGTCGAACAGGAAGGGCAGGTCGAAAACCTGGAGCTTCTTCGTATAGCGGTCGAATTTCGACAGCGAGGGCGCGATCAGCTGGACGTCGCCCAGCGCCAGAGCCTCCATCTCCTTGCCATCGCCGAAAAGCTGCGAGTTGGGATAGACCTCGACCTTCACCCTGTCACCCAGCCGCTCGGCAGCGAGCTTCTGGAACATCAGCGCCCCCTGCCCCTTGGGCGTGGAGTCTGCAACGACATGACTGAACTTGATGACGATCGGATCGGCGGCCATGGCGCTGCCGCCGGCCAGCAGGCCCGCCACGACGGCGAGCGACGCGAAAATGCGCATGGATCGGTTCCTCCCCTGGACCTGATCAACGGCTCCTCAGGCGCCGGCATGCGGTCCGGACCCTCGTCCCCCGGAGGCCCTGGCCGGAATTCTGTTCCCGGATCTGGCCGTTGTTTTTCCCGGACCGTCACGACGCCTTGATGACGGGATGTTATCATCCCCACATGCCCGATGTAGCACGACCTGAGCGGTCGACCGGAATGGAAAATCGGTCAACCCTTCGTCGAAACGCGATTTTGGGCATTTTGTTTCGCATGTCGGGACAGGCCCGATGAATGGAAGACGGCCCGCGCCCCGCCGCGGGCCTGATATCGAGGAGAGAGAATGAACCGGCTCTGCGTCTTCTGCGGCTCCAATCCCGGCGATGCTCCCGCCTTCACCGAGGCGGCACGGCATCTGGGCCGCGAACTGGCCCGGCGGCAGCTGGGCCTGGTCTATGGTGGCGGCCGTGTCGGCCTGATGGGCCAGGTGGCGGACGCCACCATGGCGGCGGGCGGCGAGGTGATCGGCATCATCCCCAAGGCGCTGGAGGACCGTGAAGTCGGCCATCGCAACATCACCGAACTCCGTGTGGTGGGCTCGATGCATGAACGCAAGGCGATGATGGCTGACCTCTCGGACGGCTTCATCGCCCTGCCCGGCGGGATCGGCACGTTCGAGGAACTTTTCGAGGTCTGGACCTGGGCCCAGCTCGGCAGCCATGCCAAGCCCGTCGGCCTGCTCGACGTCGACGGCTTCTATCAGCCGCTGCTCGACTTCCTGCATCACGTGGCGCAGCGCGGCTTCATGAAGCCCCAGCATCTCGATATCCTGCTGGTCGACACCGATCCTGCCCGGCTGATCGAACGCTTCGCAGCCTATCGCCCGAAGGTCGAGCACAAATGGATCGAGATCGAGGAGCGCTGAGCCGCCTCAGTCGATCCGGGCGATCACCTGATCAAGGTCGTCCATCAGCCGGCTGCGCAGATCCGGCCCCAGCAGGTCTGCAAGTTCAGTCTGGGCGGCCCGCCACAGCGGCGCCGCCCGGCGCAGCACTGCCCGCCCCTCTTCCGTGATGACCAGCAGACGGCGGCGGCGATCATCCGGATCCGCCCGGGTCTCGATCAACCCTGCCTGCTCCATCGGCTTCAGATTGCGCGTCAGGGTGGTCCGGTCGGTTACCAGCCGCTCCGCCAGCTGGCCAAGCGGCGCCGGGCCGTCGGCCCTCAACAGGGCGAGCACCGGGAACTGGGTGATCCGGAGCCCGGCCGGCTCCAGCCGCCGGTCGTAGAGCCGCGTGACCTGCCGCGCCGCCTGACGCAGACGCAGGCAGGTGCAGGGAAGATCCGTCCCGCCGGTCATTCTCTCTCCTTGCCGTCCATGCTGCACCGCATTACGCTGCAACAAAAGAGTGTATATACACTCTTTTACATGGACAAGCAGGACGGGAGTTGCTCCATGACCACCGAGATCAGTGCTGCGGCAGCCGAAGCGACCGGGGGCCGGGGTATCGGCGTTGCCAGCCTTGACGAGATCGCCGACATCTCAGGGCTGGAAATGCTGCAACGCCTCGCCGCGGGGGAACTGCCCCGCCCGCCGATCGGCGCCACGCTGAATTTCGATCCCGAAACGGTAGAGCACGGCCGTGTGGTCTTTGCCGGCACGCCGCTCTTCGACCATTACAACCCGATCGGCACCGTCCATGGTGGCTGGATCGCGGCAATGCTCGACAGCGCGCTCGGCTGCGCCGTGCACAGCACCCTGCCCGCCGGGTCGGCCTATACCACGGTCGAGATCAAGGTGAACTATCTGCGCCCGGTGACCACTGCGACCGGGAAGATGCGAGCCGAGGGCAAGGTCATCCATGTCGGCCGCAGCTTTGCGACCGCCGAGGCCACACTCACCGACGAGGCCGGCAAGCTCTACGCCCATGGCACCACCACCTGCGCAATCTTCCCGCTGTCACGCCGGGCGGGGTGATCCCCGCCCGGACATGATCAGCAGAATCGGCGCCGCGGATCACCAGGAGAAGCGCAGCCCGGCGGTCAGCCGATGGTCGCCGCCGGTCTCGTCGATCGCACCGGCATAGCCGACACCCAGCGTCACGCCAGGTGCGACATCGGCCTCGACCGCCGCGCCGATCCGGCCGGTGGTCCGCCCCTGCGAGATACCCTCCACCTGGAAGGTGTTCGCCGGGTCGCCGGTGAAGTGGGCCGTCAGCGTCTGATCGCGATCAAGCAGTTCCTGCCCGACACCCAGAGTGAAGCTCGGCCGGATCACGGTCTCGCCCTTCGACGCATCGCCATAGGCCGTAGAGAAGCGCACCCCGGCGAAGGCTTCCAACCCTTCGACCGTGCCCCCCTGGACCACCAGCGCCGCAGCGCCGGCACCGGTTTCGGTGACGTCATCACTCTTCTGCCGGTCATAGATCAGGCGCAGCATCGGGGTGACGGTCCAGCTCGGGGCCCCCGCCGCCGCCTCGGGCGTGCCCGGTTTCGCCCCAGGCACCACAAGATCGGTCGAAACGCCGATCGCGGCCGTCACCTGATCGGTATCGAAGCTGCCCCGGGCCGTGCGGTCGGTACCGGTGATCGACCGGTCGGCGTCAGAGGACGACCGGGTATAGGCGACCACCGCATCCAGCGTCACCGGCCCGGCCGGCACCGCACCATAGCCGCCGACATGCCAGCCGGTGGTGTCGATCCCGGCATCCCGGCTGCGGGCAGTGGTCCGACCGTCGGTCACGCCGGCTGCAATGCCGAGGCGCGCCGCCTCACCCACTGCAAAGTCGATGCCCACCGCCGTGCCGGCGCTCCGCCAGCGCAGATCGCCCGCCGCATCCTCACCGCTGGTCCGGCCGGTATTGCCGAAGCCGGTGATCCAGGCACCGCGATGACCGGCATGGGCGGCGTTTGCCGCCCCGTCGACGAAGGCCCGGCCCGTCCCGCGCAGATAGCGCCAGTGGCCGGCATATTCGGACCCGGCAAGATCGCCGAGGGCCGCCGCCGCATCGGCATCATCCAGCGCCGCCAGTTCGGTCAGCAACTGGTCGCGATCCCCGGTCGCCGTCAACCCCTGGGTCTCCAGCACGGTTGCGACATTGCGGGCATTGCGGGTGGTGGCGAGCGCCCGGAAGCCGTTCTCGGTATCCACCAGCCTGAGCGAGATCACGTCGCCATCAGCCAGCAGCCGTCCGACCAGACCGGCCCGATCGGTCTCGACCGTATCGAAGGTACCGGTGATGCCGTCGGCCGCCGTGATCAGCTCGGTGCTGGCATAGCGCGGCGTGCTGCCGTCGAACGAGCTGAGCGACAGCGTGCCGCCCTCGATCGTGGCGGCACCGCCCACCACCAGCCGGTCGGTGACCGTGCCGCCCGCACCGTCCGCGGCATATTCCATGGCGAGCGTGCCGGTTGCGGTCTGGGTGAAATCACCGGTGACGGTGATGGTGCCGATCGAATTGCCCGGCGCCACCTGGCCCTCGCTGATCAGATCGCCGTCGATCGTGCCATTGCCGGAAAGCGTGCCCGCGGCCCCGACCGTCATCTCATCGCCGGTGAAGCGGCCGTCGAGACGGACACCCCCCTCGTTCACATCGAAGGCGGCAGCGAGCAGATTGCCCGAGAAGCGCCAGGTGCCGGCCCCCTCCTTCTCGATCAGACCGAAACCACCGAGATCATGGGCGAAACTGCCGCCGCCTTCGAAGGTGGCGACGCTGTCTTCCCGATCGTGGGCGGCATCGAGGTCGTTGATCTCTCCCGCCAGAACGTCGCCATCGATAACGGCGCCGTCCCGCACGGTCAGCCAGCGCTCGTCGGCATCTTCCGAGAAGGTCAGGGCCCAGCCGTCTTCATTGGCGCCAAGCCGCCCGCCGATATCGGCGATATTGACCATACCCGCGTCATAGATCACACCGCCCCGGATCTCACCGCGGTTGACCAGTGTCGGAGTATCGATCGACAGGGAGTCCGGGTCGATCGAACTGGTGAAGACGATGCCGAGGGCCGCGGAAATCAGGCCGCCCGCCTGATTCTCGACGGAAGCCTCACCACCGGCCTGGATCGCCAGGCGCTCTGCCTCGATCACACCGGCATTGACCACGTCGACCAGACCGTCGGCATCGGAAGAAATGGCGACGCCACCGGTGATCCGGCCTGCGGCCGCATTGGCCAGCATGCCGTCGCCGATAAGGAACATGGCGGGCGCATGCCGCTCGTCATTCCCGCCCGAGATGGCGCCCGCATTCTCGATGTCGAAGCCGCCTTCGACATCGATGGCACTGATCCCGCCGGTGATCTCGCCGCCCGCCCGGTTGACGATCGACACATCATCGGCCGTGGCGTAGACGCCATAATCCTCGCCGGTCAGGAAGCCGGCATTGTCGATGTCGAGCGTATCGACCTCGGCATCAATGGCCGTGACGCCGGCGATGCGCGCGCCCGACAGATTGACCACATCAAGCGAACTGGCCTCGGTCTCGTCATCGACGCCGGCCCGGATGCCATAGGCGTTCGTGCCGGCAATCAGACCGGCATTGGTAATCACGGCACCATCGGCATTTACCAGATCAATCACGGCGGAATTCGGGTTGCCGTCCTCATCGCTCTGGCCGGTTCGGATCACCACACCGCCGCTGCGGTTGTCGATCACGGCATCGCTGCCGCTCAGCACCATGCCGCCAGCAATCAACCCGGCCTCATTGCGAATGCGGATATCGGCGCCGGAGGCGCTGACAGCGAAGCTCTGACCGGCGATCCGCCCGCCGATATTGTCGAGCACGAAGCCGTCACCGCCGCCCGCCACGATGGCGATATCGCCCAGGATCTGCCCCTCATTGCGGATGGCACCGGCATTGCCGTCCACGTCGCCGAGGTCGAGGATCGTGGTTCCTGCCGAGGACACCACGCCACCGGCAGCATTCACCAGGCTGCCACCCGCGAGTTCAATGGCAAGGGGAACGGTCTCTCCGTCCGGATCCCCGGTTGCCATCGCAGTGATGGTACCATGATTGAGGATCGCGCCGCCGCCGAGAGCCACGGCCAGCCCCCCGGTCGCCTGGATCAGGCCCTCATTGATCAGCTCGGCCGATCCGTCTTCCCCGGTGGCAACGATGCCGATCCCGCCGGAGATCACACCACCCCCGGCATTGCGGATCGCACCGCTTCCGAACGCGAGCGCCACTTCATCGCCCGAGATGGTACCGGCGTTGTCGATGAAGGCATTCCCATCGATGCCGATACCAATGCCACCGCCGCTGATCGTGCCGGTATTGGTGACCGTCACCTCGTCGGATGCAGAAACGACAAGGCCTGCGCCAAAGAGGCCGATGATGCTGCCGCCGTTCGCGATCTCGACGGTATCACCGGTCACCACCAGCCCACCGTCGGTGCCGCTGATCACGCCCGCATTTTCAAGCGTTACGTCGGTCCCGGCAAATGCGTTGCCCGCAGTGCCGGCAATGACGCCGGTACCGGAGTTGTTCAGGCTGACGGCACCGTCGGCGACAACCGACAGCCCGGCCACGTAACCTGCATTATCGAAGGTCGCATCGCCCGCCGCCTGAATGACGGCGCCATAGCCTTCGCCATCGATCACGCCGTTGATGTCATTGGTGACGGCAACCTCGCCGCCATCCACCGCCAGCCCCGCCTCTGCCCCGACGATGACCCCGCCATTGGCAATATCGACACTTTCGCCGACAACGATCAGAGCCGTGCCGCCACCACCGCGGATCAGAGCGCCTTCGCCATTCGACACCGCGATGTCATCTCCGTGCAGCAATATGCCGCTCGCGCCGTCGCTGACGATCACACCGCTGTTGCCGAGCAGAACTTCGGCTGCCGCCACATCGATCGCAAGGCCGTCAGCCGCCACGATGGTGTTGGTATTGGCGATCTCCAACCCGCCGATGATGTCGGCCGCCAGCGCCACGCCGTCCCCACGCGCCTGGATCAGGCCATCATTGGCAATGGCGGTCGTCAGCTCCCCGGCATCGTCGGCGACGTCACCGATCATCACCGCGCCGGCACCGCTTTCGATCACGCCGGTATTGGCGATCAGCCCGCCGCTGCCGGCCAGGATGGCGACGCCTTCCGCATCGTCACCGCCGAAGGTCGGATCGGTGGACGAGATGCGCCCGGCATTGGTGAGCGACGCCGTGCCCGCCAGCAGAAGGGCCGGTCCGGCGGCCTCGATGACCCCGCCCGCAGCATTGCCGACCACCGCATCGCCTTCGACGGTGATCGCAATGCCCTGCGCGGACCTGATGAGGCCGGCATTGGTGATCAGCGCTTCGCCCGTCAGCTGGATGGCCGTGCCTTCGGCGACGATCTCGCCGCCTGCCCGGTTCTCGATGATCGCGCCGTCCATCGCGTGGACGGCAGCGTCGTCGCTCCGGATCCGACCGATATTGTCGAGCGTGAGCGAGCCCAGGGTGACGATGCCGAACACGGAGCCCGAGACGGTGCCGCTGTTGACGACGCTGGTGGCGCTGGCTTGCGAGCCGACGATCCCGCTGCCACCATCCGCCCCCTCAATGCTGCCCGTATTGACGACGCTGCCCCTGCCGTCCTGGATGAGCACACCTGCCGCGCCGCCCGTGACGGTTCCGGCATTGCTGATCGATCCGGCATGGCCGTCTTCGTCGGCCACCAGATATACGGCGACGCCCCCCGCCACCACCGACCCGCCGGCGAGGTTGTCGAGCGCGCCGCCGGTCAGAACCACGGCATCACCGAGCGATGTGATGCTCCCCGAATTGCGGACGGAACCATTGGCCGCGGCAACCGCATTGCCGGCCATGGCGTCGATCGTCCCGGCATTGTCGACCGACGGCCGTACCCCGCCTCCCCCGACCAGGACAACGCCGCTGGCACCGGTGATCACACCGCCGTCACGATTGACGATCGTACCATCCGCGCCATAGACGGCCACGTTGCCGCCCGAGACCCGACCGGCATTATCGAGAGCGAGCGTGCCTTCGGTGCCGATACCGACCGCCCGACCGGTGATTGTGCCACTGTTGACGACGCTGGTGCCGCCGGTCACGCCACTTGCAATGCCGACACCACCGCCACCGTCGATGGTGCCTGTATTGATGACACTGCCCGTGCCCCCCAGGAGGGTCAGGGCGGAGGTGCCGCCTGTGATGACGCCGGCGTTGTCGACCACGACCACGTCGCTGATCAGTCCATTGCCTTCATCTGCCGCCACGACACCTGCCGCGGCATTCTTCAGCTCGGCCGAAGCACCGCCTTCAAGGTAAATGCCGTTGATGAAGCCGGCATTATCGAGCACCGCTCCATTGCCGGCATTGAGGGCAACACCCATTCTGTCGCCGGCGATCACGCCGCCCGCCCGGTTGGTGACCATGGTCTCGTCGCCGATGACGGCAAGGCCTGCAATGATCTGGGCGTCTCCGTCGGAGCCGCCGCCGATGATGGTTCCTGCATTGTCGATGATGGCTGTACCGGCCCTGAGCGTAACGCCCTCCAGGCCGGCCGCGCTGATGATGCCGCCCTGAAGGTTAGAGATCGTCACGCGTCCTGCAACAGCGACCCCGACCCCGTGCCCCGGCCCTTCAGAGCGGATCAGACCGGCGTTTTCGATCACCGTCTCGCGGGCAGCCGGATCCTCGTCCCCCGTCCCATCCGACACCGCAATGCCGGCCCAGCGGCGGTTGAGGATCACGCCACCCGCAAGATTGTTGATATGGCTGCCGCTACCCACGGCCACGGCACCATCCGGGACATCGTCGGGCACGACCCCATGAACAGTGACGATCTGCCCGGCGTTGACCACATCGGCGGCACCGGTGGTGAAAACCGCCGTCCCCCAGGTCAGGATCTCAGCCCCGGCGGCATTGGTCAGGGTGGCATCACCGTCGATCAGGAAGCCGGTCCCGCCGGCGACCAGTCCTTCGTTGACGATATGGGTGACATCGGCAGTGGCGCTGACGGCCGGAGCCAGGATGCCGTCGATCGTGCCCCGGTTTTCGATCCGGATCACGTCGCCGGAAAGCACGGCCGCGCCGTTGAAGCCGGTGATCCGGCCGCCTGCCTCATTGATCAGGATGGTCTCTGCCGGCCGGGCGGCGCCCGCGCGGGTGCCGGCGATCAGGCCGATTTCACTGCCCTTGCCTGCCGCGCTGCCTTCGATGATGCCGGCATTCTCAACCAGCACGGTGCCGCGACCAGTGACGAGGTTGTCGGTTTCCGCGGTGATCGATCCGCCAGCCAGATTCCGCAGCACGGCCTGTGTTCCGCCGTCGATCATCACGCCGTTCGAAACACCTGCATTGATCAGCCCGGCACTGTTGCCTGCCTCGACGGTGACACCGGCCTCCCGCCCCAGCACCATGCCGCCGGCCTGGTTCACGACCATGGCCGTGTCGGCCTGGATCGCGATGCCACCGGACACCGGCAATCCGCTGTTTGCGCCGCCAGCAATCGTACCGGCATTGGTCACATCCACCATATCGCCACGGATGGCGAGGCCGATCCCGTCGCCCAGGATAACGGCATCCGACCGGTTCATGACACTGACCGTACCGGCATCGATGCGCACGCCGTCGGCATCGTAGCTCTGCAGGGTGCCGGCATTGTCGAGCATGACCTCGCTACCGGCAGCCGTCAGCGCGACGTCCCCGCTGAGCACCATGCCACCGATCCGATTGCCGATCCCGACACCGCCCATTGCGGCGGCGATGATGCCGGTTCCCCGATCCGAGAGAATCTTGCCGGCATTGTCGATGTCGATCGCGCCACCCATTACCTGAACGCCGCCAATGCTGCCGCGGATCTCGCCGGTGGTGCCGTTCTGCAGGTTGATCGCAGCCGGGAAGCGTTCGGGGCTGCCGATTTCGATGCCGTAACCGGCGGCGTCCGAAATCACGCCGTCATTCTCCACCGTCACCGTACCGGTGCCGGTAACCAGGTTGACGGTCTGGGCGGTAATGGTGCCCCCTTCGGCATTGCGCAGCACGGCCGCGGCTCCGCCATCCAGGATGACGCCATTGGTCGTGCCGGCATTCTCCACCGTCGCCGTACCGGCCGCCTGCACGGTGATGCCCGCACTGCGCCCAAGAGCCGTGCCGGTGGCGCCGTTTACCACCCGCGCCTCCGCCGACTGCACGGCGATACCACCCGACACCTCGAGCGGGCTGCGATAGCCGCCCGAGACCACACCATCATTGGTGACGTCGACGGTCCCGCCCGTGACACCAAGGCCGACGGCCTCACCGATGATCACGCCATTCGTGCCGTTGGCGACGATCACCTCGCCGGCATTGATCAGCGCACCATCGGTCTGATTGCTCTGGATGGTCCCTTCATTCCCGATGACGGCTTGCGCGGCCTGTACAAGCAGGGCCGGCCCTTCCGCGAAGATCGCACCGCTCGCGCGATTGTCCAGGGCGAAGACGCCGGTCCCGGCAGCGACCAGGCCGGCGCCCGCCTGCCCGGTGATCACGCCGGCATTCTCGACCGCAAGCCCGGCGGTGCCATCGGGGTCCGCCATCTGCACACCGGCGGCACCGGTTATCCGGGCATCGGTGTCATTGACCAGGGTGCTGCCGACCAGCCCCACGCCTACGCCCCCGGCCGTGACCTCGCCACGGTTCTCCAGCGTCCAGCCCGGAGTTTCCGACGACACGGCCGGCTCATCGCCAGCGACCGTCCGGGCGGAACCTGCGACGATCTCCACCGCCGTTGGCAGATCCGACAAGGCCTCAAGCCTGAGCGGCACGTCACCAGACCCGACCTGAATGGTGTCGGCCAGAACCTCGTCCCGACTGCCCACGCCCCAGACCATCACGGTCATGGCGGCACCAGCCATCAGGTGGCGCCTGAGATGGATGAGACGTCGGGACAGGTCGACCTCACGGTCCAGGGAACGGGGGTGGCCAGCCATGATGCGGGCATCCTTCAGACGAGACGAACCGACGCCGGAGCCGCGCGCTCCGACCGAGCGTCAAAGATGTCCGAGCGAGCAGCCGCGCCGGAAGACCCGCAGGTTGAAAGGTCAACCCGGGTTTACATGGCCTTAACCCCGTCTCACGGTTTCCCTTGGCGGCATCAGCCCCGGTCGGGCATGCTGTCCCGCATGCACCGAGGATTGGCCTGCGCATGACCTCCGACCAACCCCCGAAGTCGCGTCCGGGCAGATCCGTCCGGTCCGCACCCGGCCTGCTGCGCCGGGTGCTGCGGGCGATGCGGGCCGTGTTGCTGGCGGTGCTGGCGATCTGGGCGGCGATGCTGGTCGCCTATCGCTGGATCGACCCGCCGGCAACGCCGCTGATGCTGATCCGCCTGGTCGAAGAGGGGCGGCTGGACTACAGGCCACGCACCCTGGACCAGATCGCCCGTACCCTGCCGAATTCGGCGATCGCGGCCGAAGACAACAATTTCTGCAGCCATTTCGCCGTGGACTGGACCGCAGTCGGCCAGGCCATCGACGAATGGCGCGATGGCCGGCCGCTGCGCGGGGCCAGCACCATTACCATGCAAACGGCCCGTAACCTGTTCCTCTGGCCGGGGGGCGGCTTTCTGCGCAAGGCGCTGGAGGTGCCGCTCGCCTTTGCGATCGAGATCCTCTGGCCGAAATGGCGAATCATCGAGCTTTACGTGAACGTCGCAGAAATGGGACCGGGCCTCTATGGCGCCGAAGCGGCCGCCCAGGCTCATTTCGGCAAGCCCGCCGCGGCCCTGACCGCGCGGGAGGCGGCGCTGCTCGCCGCGGTTCTGCCCAACCCGCGCCGCTGGAGCGCATCGGAACCGACACGCTACATCCAGCGCCGGGCCGGCGTCATCGCCCGCCGTGTGGGGCAGTTGGGGCCGGCGACAGCCTGTGCGGCGGCGCCGGCCTGAGCCATCCGGTTCAGCCGAGGCCGTGGTTACGGAACCAGGCGAGACAGCGCGCCCAACCATCCTTTGCAGCCTCGGGCCGATAGCTCGGCCGGTAATCGGCATGGAAGGCGTGGGGCGTGTCGGGATAAACGACGATCTCCGATGCCGTCGCCGCCGGTGTACCGGCAGCGGCGAGCGCGGCGCGCATCTGATCCACCGTCGCAACCGGAATACCGCTGTCGGCCCCGCCGTAAAGGCCGAGCACCGGCCCCGACAGATCGGCAGCCACATCCACCGGCTGGCGCGGTGTGATCTCGTTCGCCGCACCGACCAGTCGCCCATACCAGGCGACACCGGCCTTCACCTTCGGATTATGGGCGGCATAGAGCCAGGTCGTGCGCCCGCCCCAGCAAAAGCCGGTGATGCCCAGCCGCTCGGGATCCCCGCCGCGTTCGGCAGCGGCATGGGCGGCAATGGCATCCAGATCCGCCATCACCTGGGCATCCGGCGTCTTCGAGACCACGGTCGAGATGATGGTCTGCACGTCAGGCAGCTTCGTAACGTCCCCCTGACGTGCGAAGGGATCGAAGGCGATCGCGAGAAAGCCTTCGTGTGCGAAGCGCCGGCAGACATCGGCGATGTGCTCGTGCAGGCCGAAGATTTCGGGCGCGACCAGGATGGTGGCGAGTCTTTCGCCCCCCGCCGGCCGGGCGAAATAGCAGGGCACGTCGAAGCCCGAGACCGGCAGGGTGAAGGCACCCGCCTCCAGCCCCGCGGCATCGGTCGTGATCCGCGTCTCCGCCCGCACGGGCCTGGCGGCCAGCGCAAAACCCACCGCCAGCGAGCCGAGGGTAAAGTCGCGGCGGGTGACGTCCACAGGCGGCACGAGGCTCGCCAGGTCAGATGAATGATTGGTCATTTTTCTGGATCTCCGGCAAGGGGCGCGGTGGACGTCACCACCGCTTCCTTTGCCAGATGGCCTGATATGCCCCGGTCGACCAGCGTCTTACGCGAAACGCTGCATCCACGGGAATGCACCAATCCGCGTTGACGACCTAGTCGAGCAGGTCCGGCTGTTCCTTGACGATCCGGGCATAGAGCGGCTGGAACTGGAACCAGCCGGCCTGGGCGGTGCCGGTGACCGAATAGGCCTGGGCGGCCGAGGCATCGGAGATGACCTTGGGCGTGCCTGCCGCCTCTGCCATCAGCTGGACCTGGCAGCAGCGCTCCATCGCCACATACCACCAGACAGCCTCGTCGACCGAGGCACCGACGGTGAGCAGGCCGTGGTTCTGCAGGATCGCGGCCTTGTTGTTGCCCAAGGCCCGCGCGATCCGGTCGCCCTCGTCCAGTTCGACAACCACACCGCCGAAATCGTCATAGACGGCATGGTCGTTCCAAAAGGCGCAGGAATCCTGGGTGATCGGCTGAAGCGGCCGCCCCAGCGTCGACCAGGCACGGCCATAGACCCCGTGGCTGTGGGCCGCGGCCATCACATCCGGGCGGGCCTTGTGGATGCGGGAATGGATGGCGAAGGCCGCCGCATTGCAGATCGCATCACCATCGACCACCTGCCCCTCTTCATCGACCCGGATCAGGTTCGACACCTTGATCTGACTGAAGTGAACGCCGAAGGGATTGGTCCAGAAAGTGGTCGGATGCTCGGGATCGCGGACCGTGATATGGCCGGCCACGCCTTCATCCAGGCCGAAGCGCGAGAAGATCCGGAAACCGGCGGCAAGACGCTGCTTGGCATGAAGCCGGGCCTCCTCCACCCGCTCGAAGCGGGGCGGTCGGGGCAGGTTGCCGTAGCGGGCAGCGGCAGCACTCATCGGCCCCGGATCCGTCGCGGGGCGCTTTGCTGCGGGATCGGCAGCCGGGGCGGGATGCTGGGCGGTCATGGCATCAGTCCTCCATCGCCTTTTTGTAGACCGACTGCTTCGGCGCGGCGAACACCCGCCGCAGCATGGGCTCGAAGGCTTCAAGCGGCATACACGCGGCATCGGCATCGAAGGCCGGCGCATCGTATTTTTCGCAGAAGGCCGCCGTGCGGTCGAAATTCGGATGCCCCCGGAACTGTTCCCGGATGTCACGGTCCAGCCCGATGTGGTGGAAGAAGTAATAGCCCTGGAACAGACCGTGTTTCTCCACCATCCAATGATGCTCCGGCTCGACGAAGGGCTTCACGATCGCGGCCGCGATATCCGGATGGTTATAGCTGCCGAGCGTATCCCCGATATCATGGAGCAGGGCACAGACGACATATTCCTCGCTCTCGCCGGCCTGATGGGCAAGCGTGGCGGTCAACAGCGAATGATGCAGCCGATCGATCGGAAATCCGCCGAAATCACCATCCAGCAGTTTCAGATGATCCAGGATCCGGTCGGGCAGCGCCCTCGCATAGCCGCGGAAGCTGCCGGCGATCTTCGCCCAATCCTCGGCGGTGCCCTCCTGCATGCGGCGAAAGCCGGCGCGGGCTTCGGCATCGGGCGGCGTGATGGCGTTCATGTGACGGCTCGTCCTCCCTCTCAATCTTTGACGGGGCCGGGTTGTCGCCCCTTGCCCGAACGTTGGTTCAGGGACAAACATGCTAGGATCATGTGTCTCCCGCCGTCTGTCGGCCCTGCGACAGTCCGGGCAACCATCCCCTCTCTTCCTTGAGCCGCTGCCCCGTCAGATGACCATCCCCTTCGCCGACCAGAGCGGCTTCCTTTCCTCCTCTCTGCCCGAGGACACGGTACGGCGCCTGACGGATGCCGGCAGCCGGCGACGGGTGCCGGATGGCGGGCTGATTCATGCCAAGGGCGACGAGGCCGATGCCTTGTTCGGCGTCCTCTCGGGCGCAGTTCGTATCGCCTCAGCCGGCGATGACGGCCGGGAACTGGTTCTGGCCGTGCTGGAGCCGGGGGCCTGGTTCGGTGAAATCGCCCTCATCGATGGTGGCCGTCGCACCCATGACGCGGTGGCGCTGGGCGAGAGCGAGCTGATCGTAGTACCGAAGGCCGCCTTCGTACGCCTGCTTGCAGAACATCCGCCACTGTCGGAACATCTTCTGGTTCTGCTCTGCCGCCGGCTGCGCATGACCTTTTCAGCTCTCGAAGACGAAGCCTTTCTGCCCCTCGACCGCCGGCTCGCCAAGCGCCTGCTGGCGCTGGCCGATGCCTATGGAGAGGTCGAAGGCACCGCCACACGGATCGCCCTGCATCTGCCGCAGGAGGAATTGGGTCACATGCTCGGCACGTCGCGCCAGACCGTCAATCGCCTGCTCGGCGCCTGGGCGCGCGACGGGCTGATCGCCCGCGCCTATGGGCGGGTGACGATCACGGACCGGGCCGCCCTGGACCGGATCGCCCGCGGATGACGGCGGGCGGCGAGGAGCGTCTGCCCCTGAGAATCTGCGTGATCGGCGACAGTTTCGTGGCCGGTGCGGGCGACAGCACCTGCCTGGGCTGGGCGGGCCGCGTGGCGGCAAAGGCCATCGCACGCGGTGCCGATCTCACCCTCTACAATCTGGGCATCCGCCGCGACACCAGCCGCGACATCGCCGAACGCTGGCTGAGCGAAAGCCGCGCCCGGCTGCCGGAGGGCGTCGACGGCCGGCTGATCTTCGCCTTCGGGGTCAATGACCGCATGGAGGCGCCCACGCCCTCTGGCACCAGGCTGCCGATGGCCGAAAGTCTCGCCAATGCCGAGGGCATTCTGAGGGTTGCCGGCGCCCGCCGGCCCGTGCTGATGGTCGGTCCGCCGCCGATCGCGGAAGACGAGCCCAATCTGCGCATCCGGGCATTGAGCGACGCCCTCGGGCCGATCTGCCGGCGCCTGGACGTGCCATGGCTGCCGGTCTTCGATGCCCTGGCCGCAGATCCGGTCTGGATGGCAGAGGTCCGTGCCGGCGATGGTGCCCATCCGGATGCCGCAGGATATGAACGCCTTGCCACGTTGATCGAAGGCTGGCCGGCCTGGCGGGCCTGGACCGGCAGCACCTGACACGGCCTTGGCCGGGTCAGCGCGGCATCTTTGCAATCTCGGCCATCAGCCAGTCCCGAAAGGCCGACACCGCCGGCCGGCGCAGCCCGGCTTCGGTTGCAACCAGATAATAACCCCAGCCGTCATCAGCACTGATGTCGGGGAAAAGCGGCACCAGCCTGCCGGCCGCGATCGCATCGGCCGTAAGCGACGGCCGGCCGATGGCGATGCCCTGACCGGCTTCCGCCGCCTCGATCACCGCAGTCGATTCACTGAAGACCGGTCCGCCCGGCCCGGCGGCGATCACCTCCGGCATCGCCACCCCCGCCGCCCGGAACCAGCAGCCCCAATCATCGAGTTCGGCGAAGTGCAGTCGCACCTGATCCAGCAGGCAGGCGGGCGCAAAATCAGTGCGGGCACGCAGCGCGGCGGCCAAAGCAGGCGCTGCGACCGGGGTGAGGGGTTCGGGACCGAGCGGCAGCACCACCAGACCGCGCCAGTCCCCGCGCCCCCAGCGCAGGGCGATATCGGCCTCGCCGCGGGCGAGGTCGACATGGTGACGCTGGCTGTCGAGACGCACGGCCAGATCGGGCTGCGCCTTCAGGAACCCGCCGATGCGGGGGGCCAGCCAGAGGCTTGCAAAACTCGGCGCCACGCCGACGGTCAGGATGCCGGGCGCCGTGCGGGCCAGCGCCCGTTCATAGGCATGGGCCATCCCGTCCAGCGCCTGATGGGCGGCATCGGCAAGGTCGGCACCGACAGCGGTCAGGCGGACCCCGCGGGCTTCGCGTTCGAACAGCTTCAGCCCCAGCCGGTCTTCCAGCGTCTTCACCTGCTGGCTGACGGCCCCGGGGGTAAGGCCAAGCTCTCCTGCTGCCGCCGCCATGCCGCCCAGCCGCGCCGCGGCGGTAAAGGCCCGGATCGCATTCAGCGGCAGGCGCGCAATAGTGCGCGCCCGCGCGATCTCGGGCCGAAGCGCCGGATCGGCATGGGCGCCCCCCGGTTCGGGATTGGGATCGCGGAGCGGAGCATCTGCCATGCGCCGATCATGCCGTGGCGGGAAGAACCGGTCCAGGGGCAGCAAGCCGTGCTATGGGGGCCGCACCTGCCGGAAGGCTGCGAAGGCGCAGGCGCCCCACCCCCAGCAGACGGGCAAGTTCACCATCGCGGAAGGGCGGCCGCCGGTCGGCAGGCAGATCCAGTTCGACGACGGTATCCGCCCCGAAAGTCTTCCCCGCTGCAACATCCCGCACCAGGGCCCGCAGCCGGTCCAGGCGCCGGTTGGCGAGGATCGTTCCCGGCGTCGCCCAAAGCGGATCCACCGACGGCCAGAGACGTTCATGAACGCTGCCGGCCCCGGCACCCCAGCGCGCCAGCCAGGCTTCTTCGGCGGTAAAGGGCAGAAGCGGCGCAACCCAGGCGACCAGATGGTTGAAGGCGCGGGCGGCGACCGCCGCGACCGCCCGCCGCCCCGAGGCATCCGCATCGGCCGCCAGCAGCCCGGCCCGCAATCCCGCCCAGCCGGTGGTCAGCTCATCGGCGCAGAACCGTGTCAGCCGGGCCAGCATCGCCGGCAGATCGGCCGCCTCCAGATCGTCGCGCAGCTCGGCATCGATCTCGACCAGCCGGGTGAGCAGCAGGATCTCGGGCAGATCGAGCCGGTCGACCGGCGGAAGCAGCCCGGCCGGTGCCACCGACAGATGATCGAGCATCCGGCCAAGGGTCACACGGATGCACTGGAATGCGGCAGAAGCGTCGGCATCGTCACCGGCCGCAAACCGTGCACGGAGCAGATCGGCACCCTCCTGGTCCGCATGCCCGGCCCAACGCCGCCACTCGGCGCCGGCGTCACTCTGGGGGGCATCGGCATCCGCCAGCAGGCCGAGCCGCCGGCCGGCGGCATGGGCGGCCCCGGCCGGGGGGGGCGTGTCGAACCCGGCCATGCGCCGGGCGCGCGCCAGCATGTCCTGGCAGAGAGCCTCCTCGACCACGCCTGCGCCCGGCGGCAGGATCCCGGGCATGTCGGGCAGGGCCGCGCGCGGCCGGCCGGCGCAGGCGCTGCGGACACGGCGATGCAGGCGCATCTCGGTCCACGCCTCCACGAGCCTGGTTTCGCGTGCGGGATCAGCCTCGACGGAGAAGGTCAGATGCCCGGAGACGGAAGGATGATCGGAAAAGGGCGTGGCGGTGGCCTGAAGAAGCAGCTCGGTCATGATCGGATCCCGTCGGTCGTACCGCCCCGCCGGGCGGTCCTTCCGATGCGAAACCGGGACCTCGTCTCCGAGCGGTCAGGCGGTGCCTGTATCGTCGCTCCGGCGCCCTATGACGACGCCGGTCCCGGCCTCCGCAGAGACCGGGCGGGAAATTCGCGCAATCGATACCGATACCAGGCAGCGGCCACGGGCGGCCGGGGAGCGGCGGGCATGCGTGCAGATGCCGACGATCATGACTGCCCTCCTCTCCTGCGCGTGACGAACCTGTGCGGGGAAGCCTGCGCGATGGCGCACCTCTCCGTCAAGAACGATCTGCCGGGGGGGTGCCCGTCAGCCGGCGCGGATCCGCGCCAGGATCTCACGTACCACCTGGTCGAGCCGCGAAACAGTCGTGGTGAGTTCCTCGGTACCAGCCAGTACCGCATCGGCGGCATCGCCGGTCCGGTCGGAGGCCTGCCCCACCTCGGCCGCGCGCACCGACACCCGGTCGGTTGCGGTGGCGGCTTCCTGGACGTTGCGGGCGATTTCGGCGGTGGCGGCCCCCTGCTGATCGATGGCCGAGGCGATGGTGAGCGCAATCTCGTGCATCTCACGAATGCTGACCGTCACCCGGTCGATCGCCGTGCCCATATCGGCCGCAGCGCCCTGGATCTCGCCCAACCGCCCCGAAATATCGGCGGTCGCCCGCGCAGTCTGATCGGCCAGCGCCTTCACCTCGGATGCGACCACGGCAAAGCCCTTGCCGGCCTCGCCGGCACGGGCCGCCTCGATGGTGGCATTCAGCGCCAGAAGATTGGTCTGGCCGGCGATGTCGCCGATCAGCGACACCACCTGGCCGATCACACGGCCCGTCTCGGCCAGCCGCTTCGCCTGGCTGTCAGCACTGCCCGCCTCTTCGACCGCCCGATCGGCGGCACCGCGGGCCCGACCGACCTGGGAGCCGATCTCACCGATCGAGGCCGACAATTCTTCCGCCGCGGCGGAGACGGTCTGGACATTGGCGGCAGCCGCTCGCGATTCGGCATCCACCGCCCGTGCACCATCGATCGATGTCGCCGACATCTGGCCCATCCCGACTGCGGTGTCGCGCATCCGCGCCGCCGCGGTGATCAACTCCTGCAGCATCCGGCCCGCCTCCTGTTCAAAAGCGTCGGCGATCCGCCGGCGTTCGGATGCAAGCTCCGCTTCATGGGCCTCGCGCCGTCGCTCTGCCTCGTGGGCCAGTTCGTCGGCGCGGGCCAGACCGTCGCGGAACACGACCACAGTGCGGGCCATGGCACCGATTTCGTCGGCCCGGGCCGTTGCCGGCACCTCGATCGCGCGATCGCCCTCGGCCAGCTGATGCATGGTACCGGTCAGCCGGCGGATCGGTGCGGCAATCGCGTGCCCCATCCAGAACAGCGCGAGCCCGGCACCCAGGGCGATCACCACCAGGCCGATCGACAGCCGTCGCTCCACGGCGCGGGCTTCGGCGAAGACCGCCGCCTCTGGCACCGTGACCAGCACCGTCCAATGTGCCGCACCACGGCCCGGATCCACCGGCAGCGCCCGGACCAGAACCGGGCCGGCGGGCCCGGCCACCTCGGCACCATCCAGCGCCCTTTCGACCGGCCCGCTCGCCGTTGCCTTCAGGATGCCGGCAATCGCCGGGGCCGTCGCCGGCTTCCCGCGGCGCGCGTCGTCGGGATGAACCACCCACAATCCGTCGGCGGACAATACCGCCACCTGGCCGCTGCCGAAGGGTCTGGCCGCACCGATCCGCCGCTGCAGGTCATCGAGGCCCAGATCGACGGTGGCGACGCCGACCGGCTTGCCCGCCCGCAGAATGGGGGCAGCGGCCGTGGTCATCAGCACATCCCGCCCGGCGACGGGATAAAGATAGGGCTCGGTCACCAGGCTGCGGCCGGCACGCATGGGCGCGCCATACCAGGCGTCCGCCGCCGCATCCATGATCAACGGCTCGGTCACCACGCCGCCATCAGCGGTGCGCGACATATAGGGCACGAACCGGCCTTCGGCGTCACCGAGACCGGTGTTGCGGAAATCGGCATCCCGCCCGTCGGGCAGGCCGGGCTGCCAGCCAAGGCCACCGCCGACCACCCCCGCCTCGGCCGCGATCACCCCGTGCAATGCCGCGGCCAGGGCCGTGCGATCGGTGACGCCGGCAGCCAGCATGCCGGTCTGCCCGGCCGCCATCGTCTCGGCCAGGGCAACGGCACGGCCGATCTCTTCCGCCACCACCGCCGCCTGGCCGGCTGCCGTCTCCGCCAGAATCCGGTCGGCCGCAAGCCGCGCCGCCTCTTCCTGGGTCCGCAGCACATAGGCAGTCGCCAGCCCGAAGCCGACGAGCAGGATCCCACCGCCCAGCACCAGGATGCGCAGGCGCAGGGATCTGAAGATACCGCGTCCGGCCATGTCGCCCTCCGTCCATGTCGTGTGTCCGATCTATCACACCAACCATGACGCGCGGATGACGATCCGGCTGTGGTTCAGCGGCATTCCCCCTCACCCCCAGAAATCCTCGATGGACCCACGCCCGCAGATGGGCGAGGCTTCATACGTTCCTCCGCCAGGCCCTCGCCGGATATGCGCCCCCATGCCCGATACTGCCCCAGCCCATACACCGCTCGTCACTGCCCTGCCGGTGCCGATCATCCGGCCTCTCGTCGATGCCGATGGAGACGGGCTGATCGCCCTCATCGATCTCTGCTGGTCCGCCTATCCGGGCTGCATCCTGGATGTCGATGGTGAACTGCCGGAGCTGCGCCACTATGCCAGCCATGTCGATGCCCGTGGCGGTGCCGCCTGGGTGGCCGTTGCAGGCGGCGATCCCGCTGCCCCGGCAACGGCGGACACGATCCTGGCCAGTTGCGCGGTGATGGCGGCAGAGGGCGAAGCAGCGGGCCATTTCGAGTTGTTCAAACTGTATGTCTCACCACGGGCACGGCGGCTCGGCCTCGCCCGACGGATGCTGGTGCGCGCCATCGAACACGCCCGCAACGCCGGTGGCCGGCATCTGATGCTCTGGACAGATACCCGTTTCGCCGAGGGCCATGCCTTCTACGAGGCGCACGGCTTCGTACGGGCCCCCGTGACCCGCGAGCTTCACGATCTCAGCCGTTCGGTCGAATACCGCTACGACCTGCCGCTCGGATCCGACGCATGAGTGCGTCTGGCGGAACCGAAGCCGCCGGCACCCGGCCGGTCGGGGCGATGCTGCTGGCGGTCTGCCTGCTCTCGACCATGGATGTGGTGGTGAAGCTGCTGGGCGGCGATCACGGCATCGGCCAGATCGTGCTGCTCAAATCCGCGGCCTCCCTGCCCTGGGTCGGGCTCTGGTGGCTGCTCAGGCCCGAGCGCAGCACCTGGCGACTGGCCCGGCCGGCGGCTCATCTGCTGCGCGGTGTGCTGCTGGCGATCGCAGGTTTCGGCTTCTTTACCGCCTTCACCCTGCTGCCGCTGGCAGAGGCCTATGCCATCCTCTTCACGGCCCCGATCGTGACCGTGCTGCTCGCCTGGGCACTGATGGGGGAACGGCCGGGCAAGGGGGCGGGCATCGCCCTCTCGGCCGGTTTCCTGGGCGTGCTGGTGGTCGCCTCGCCGGGGTTGATGGTCCAGGACGATCAGGGCCATGGCCCGCTGACGGGCTATGTGGCGGCGCTGATCGGCACGGTCGGCTATGCCGGCGTCATCGTGACCACCCGCAAGCTGGCGCCCTCGGAGGGCATCGGGGCGCTGGCGCTGAGCGCCAACCTGGTCGCGGGCACGGTTGCAATTCCGGTGGCGCTGATCGACTGGACGCCGGTCTCGGCCACCCAGCTTGCCGGCTATCTGGTCGTGGCCGGGCTGAGTGTCAGCGGAATCGCGCTGATTTCCTGGGCCTTGGCCCGGGTCGAAGTGCAGCGGGTGGCCCCGCTGGAATACACCGCTTTCGCCTGGGCCGTGCTCTATGACTGGGCGATCTGGCGGACGACGCCGGGCCTGGCCTCGATCATGGGGGCTGCGATCATCGTCAGCGCCTGCCTTTGGCTGGAGACCCGCCGCGCCGCCGGACAGAGGCGGGCGGCGGGCTGACTTCGGGGGGACGCCAGGGGTTGATGGTGCGGGTTGATCCCCGCCATCAACCCCGCGCAGCCATGTCCTTCAGCTGCGCCTTCAGCACCTTGCCGGTGGCGGTTGCCGGGAAGGCATCCATGATCACGAACTCGGCCGGGCGCTTATAGGGCGCCAGCCGTTCCGCAACCCAGCCGGCGAGCGCCTCGCGGGTCAGCACCCGCCCCGGCACCGGCTGGACGAAGGCCACCACCTCTTCATTGCCGGGGACCGTCCGGCCGACCACGGCCGACTGCGCCACATCGGGATGGGCGTTCAGCACCCCCTCCACCTCGGGCGGGTAGACGTTGAAACCCGAGCGGATGATCAGCTCCTTGGCCCGCCCGGCGATGAAGATCCGGCCACCCTCGACACGCGCCAGATCACCGGTGTCGAACCAGCCTCCCGGCTTCATCACCTCGGCCGTCAACTCCGGCGCCTTGTAATAGCCCTTCATCACCCCGGGGCTGTGGATCCAGAGCCGGCCGACCTGGCCGTCGGGCAGGTCGCGGTCGTCGGCATCGACCACCTTGACCGCCATATTCGGCAACGGCCGGCCGACGCTGTCGTCGATGGCCGGTTCCGCGGGGGTGGTCTGCGACACAGCAGAGGTCGTCTCGGTCAGGCCGTAACCGTTGTGGAGCGAGGTTCCCACCAGCGCCTCGGCCGCTGCCTTCACGGCCGGATCCAGCGGCGAACCGCCCGCCGAGCAATAGCGCAGATATGGCCGGGCGATCGATGTCTGGCCGCGCGATTTCAGCACCGCCAGCAGGCGCTGATACATCGCAGGCACGCCCTGGAACATGGTGACGCCCTCGTCCGCCAGCGCGCGGAAGACGGCATCGGGGTCGAAACGCGGCGCCAGGCGCAGCGTCGCCCCACGCATCATCGATCCGGTCAGCACCGACGACAGGCCGAAGATGTGCGACATCGGCAGCACGGCATAGACCACGTCGCGATGGGTGATCTGGCGGCCGCGGCCGGATTCATCCGCCACCAGGATCAGATTGGCGTGGGTGATCATCACACCCTTGGGATTGCCGGTGGTGCCGGTGGTATAGACCAGCGCCGCCACCTGCCCCGGGCCCTCTTCCACCGGCTCGGGCATCGCCTCCGGGTTTTCGGGCGACAGCATCACCCGGCCCAGCGCGCCCAGATCGATCTCCCCGGCCCCGGCCCTCGCACCATGGGCGGCAGCCTCAGGCGATACGCCGCTGGTATAAAGGATGCGCCGGGCCCCCGAATGGGCCGCGATCCGGTCCACCTCCGCCCCGGTCAGCCGGGCATTGAGCGGGATGACCCAGACATCGCGGCGGCTGGCGGCCAGGATCGCGCCGACCAGGGCGGGCGCATTCTCCGAGACCACCAGCAGCCGGTCCCCCGGCCGCACGCCCCAACCGTCGAGCCGGCGGGCCAGGGCCTCGCTCTCGGCCATCAGTTCGGCAAAGCTGATCCGGCCGTCGTCATGGATGATCGCAGGCTTGTCCGGATGGGCGCGGGCGGCCGCCTCCATCACCTCGTGCAGGCGTCGATAGCGATGCGGGTTGCCGACGTGATCCTCGAACCGTGGCGCCGCGGCGGGGGCGTCGGCGGTCATGAACGGGCCTCGCGGATCATGTTGCGGGCGATCACGATCTGCTGGATCTGGCTGGTGCCTTCATAGAGCCGGAACAGGCGGACATCGCGATAGAAACGCTCGACACCGTAATCGGCGATATAGCCGGCGCCGCCCAGGATCTGCACCGCCCGATCCGCCACCCGGCCGACCATCTCGGACGCGAAGAGCTTGCAGCACGAGGCGAGCATGTTGACGTCCTCGCCGGCATCGCGGCGGCGGGCGGCATCTTCGACCATGCAGCGCGCGGCGTAGGCCTCGGTACGGCTGTCGGCAAGCATGGCCTGAATCAGCTGGAATTCGGCGATCGGCTGGCCGAACTGACGGCGGTCCATGGCATAGCTGAGGGCGTCATGGATCAGGCGCTCGGCCACGCCGACACAGACCGACGCGATATGCAGCCGGCCGCGATCCAGCACCTTCATCGCGGTCTTGAAGCCCACGCCTTCGACGCCGCCGATCACCGCCGAGGCCGGCACGCGGCAATCCTCGAAGATCACATCCGCCGTATGGGCGCCGCGCTGGCCCATCTTGCGATCGGGCTTCGCCACCGTCAGACCGGGCGTGCCGCGCTCGACGATGAAGGCCGAGATGCCCGAGGCCCCGCGCTTCTCGGGGTCGGTTCGCGCCATCACCGTATAGATGCCGGCCTCGGGCGCATTGGTGATGTAGCGCTTGGTGCCGTTGAGCACATAGCCGTCACCGTCGCGCCGGGCACTGGTCCTGAGGCTCGCCGCATCCGAGCCGCTTTCCGGTTCGGTGAGGCAGAAGGATCCGATCACCTCGCCCGAGGCCAGCTTCGGCAGCCACTGCGCCTTCTGTTCGGCGGTGCCGTCCATCACGATGCCCTGGGCGCCGATGCCGTTATTGGTGCCGAGCAGCGACCGGAAGGCGGGCGATGTCCAGCCCAGTTCGAAGGCGACCTTCACCTCTTCGGTCATCGACAGCCCGAGCCCGCCGAACTCTTCCGGAATCGACAGACCGAACAGGCCGAGCTCACGCATCTCGGCGACCACCTCATGCGGGATCTCGTCGGTCTCGGCGACCTGATGCTCCAACGGCACCAGCCGCTCACGCACAAAGCGCCGGACGGTGCCGACCAGCTGTTCCAGGGTTTCGGGATCGAGGGCCATGATTCGGGGAATTCCTCAACGCGGGCGAAGCGGATGCGGCGGGGATCGCAGCACGGCTGCAGACGAGAACGGCGGCCGCCACGTCGCCGGATGGCGGAGGGGTATCGCAACCGGCCACCGTCCTCATCGCCCGAAACGATAGAGGGGGGCGCGGGCATGGGTCAAATCAGCGGAATGTGTGGCCGCATAGTGGAATTTGATGAATGCGGACACCGTCGATGATCTACGTTCCGGCATACCGGTATCAGTATAACTTCGCCCCCGGCCTGGGTGACGATTGTGATGCAGAACATTTCACCCTGGACGGCCTCGCCATTTTTGATGATGATCATCATATATAATTCGAAACCGCACCGGGCGGAACGGCTTGGAGGGACAAGGACGATGACAGCAGGCATAGGCACGGCACTGGTCACTGGTGCCTCCTCAGGGATCGGGGCGGTCTACGCCCGGAGGCTGGCGCGGCGCGGACATGATCTGATCCTGGTCGCGCGCGACCGGCTGCGGCTTGAGGCGGCGGCCGAACAGATCGCAGCCGAATACGGCGTGGCTGTGGAGGTTCTGGTCGCCGATCTGGCTGCCGCCGAGGGGCTGGATGCGGTCGCGGCGCGGATCGAGGCGGATCCGGCCCTGTCTCTGTTGGTGAATGCGGCGGGGCTGGGGCCCGCCGGGCCGGCGCTGGCGACCCCGCCGCAGGGCTATGACGCGATGCTCACCCTGAACGTGGGCGCGCTGCAGCGGCTGACGCTGACCGCGGCGCAGGTCTTCGCCGGGCGTGGACGGGGTACGATCATCAACCTCGCCTCGGTGGTCGCCCTGATCCCCGAGCGGATGAACGCCCCCTATGTCGCCGGTAAGGCTTTCGTCCTGGAGCTGACCCGGGCACTTGCAGCCGAACTCGCCGGCAGCGGCGTCCGCTTCCAGGCGGTGCTGCCCGGGCTCACCCGCACCGAGATCTTCGATCGCGCCGGCGGCAGCCTGGACCATTTCCCCACCCATATGGTGATGGAAGCCGGGGACATGGTCGACGCCGCCCTTGCCGGGCTGGATGCGGGTGAGCTGGTCACCATTCCATCCCTGCCCGATGCGGCCGACTGGGCGGCCTATGACGCCGCCCGGGCGAGGCTTGCCCCCAACCTGTCGCATGACCGGCCGGCGGCCCGCTATCTGGCCACGACCCCGGCCTGAGCCAGGACCATAATCATGATAATCAGCATATAAACGCCGTTTGATCTTCAGGAGGTCTGGCCATGTCGGCTGCCGAAACCGCCACGCCCGCCGCAGCCACGGCGGCACCCCGCCGCCTCAGCGGGGGCATGCTGGCCCTGCTCGCCGGGCTGGCCGCGCTGGGCACGCTCTCGACCAACATCATCCTGCCGGCCTTCCCCTCGATGGCGGCAGCGCTCGATGTGCCGGCGCGGGATCTGGGCCTCACCCTCACCAGTTTCTTCCTGGCCTTTGCGGTCGGACAGCTGGTGGTCGGGCCGGCCTCGGACCGGTTCGGCCGCCGGCCGCTGGTGCTCGGCGGTCTGATGCTGTTCGTGATCGGCTCGGCGATCTGCTGGGCGGCGCCCGATTTCGGCACGCTGATCACCGGCCGCGTGGTGCAGGCGGCTGGTGTCTGCGCCGCTTCGGTGCTCTCCCGCGCCATCGCCCGTGACCTCTATGACGGCGAGGCCCTGGCCCGGGCGCTGGCCTTGACCATGGTCGCCATGGCGGCGGCGCCGGGCTTCTCACCGCTTCTCGGCAGCGCGCTCGACACGGCCTTCGGCTGGCGGGCGGCCTTCGTACTGGTGGGCGTGGCCGGCATCCTGCTTGCCGTCGCCCATCTGGCGGTGGTGGGGGAGACCCATCCGGCCGACCGCCGGCGCCCCGCGGGCATCGGCGGCATCGCCCGGGCCTATATCGAGCTCGCCCGCGACCGGCGCTTCATCCTGCCGGCCGGCGCCGTCTCGCTGGTGCTCGGCGGGCTCTATGCCTTCTTCGGCGCCACGCCGGCCATTCTGATGACCGACATGGGCTTCACTTCGCTTGAGCTGGGGCTGTTCTTCGCTGCGACCGTCTTCGTCGTGTTCGGCGCCGGCTTCGCCGCACCGCGCCTGGCCCATGCCTTCGGTGCCCGCCGCGTGGCCCGCGCCGGCGCTCTGCTGGCCCTTGCAGGCGGTCTGGTGCTGGCCGCGGGCGGCAGCACGCCCGGGATCGGCATCTTCACGGCGGCGCTTTCGGTGTTCCTGTTCGGGATGGGGCTGGTCAACCCGCTCGGCACCGCCATCACCCTCCAGCCCTTCGGCAGTCGGGCCGGCCTCGCCTCGGCCCTGCTCGGCTTCCTGCAGATGGCCATGGCGGCGCTCGCCACATTGCTGGTGACGGCCCTGCCGCTGCCGCAGACCCTGGCGATGGCGGTGGTGCTCGCCAGCGCCTCGGGGTTTGCCGCGGTCGCATTCATAGCCTCAGGAGATAAGTGACCGCTCGCTCAGGTACAAGAGCCCCGCAAGGTAATGCAGCGTTGCAGCGAGGAAGGCTTGACCGGACGGGTGATCCTGCCGTCTCGTCTTTTGCCGCATCCACTTCCGTTGCAAGGCGCCAGATGCAGTTCCTCACCGCAACCAGCCTGCGCGTCAGGCAGATCCTGGGCTTCGCCGTCCTGCTCCTGATGCTGGCGGCGCTCACGGCCGTCGGCATCTCGCAGGTCGACACGATCGACGACACCCTGACCCGGATCAACACCGTCAATTCGGTCAAGCAGCGTCACGCGATCAATTTCCGGGGCAGCGTCCATGACCGGGCGATCGCGCTTCGTGACCTCGTCCTGATCCAGGATGCCGCCGAACGGCGAAAGGTCATGGCCGATATCCGCCGGCTGGAGGGCTTCTATGCCGAGGCGGCCCGTGCCCTGGACGGCATGATCGCCGCAGGCGCGGAAATGACGGCGGACGACCGCACCCGGCTCGACCGGATCAAGGCGGTCGAGGCGCGAACAATGCCCATCGCCGCCCAGATCATCCGGTTGAGCGACGCCGGCGACAGCGCCGGCGCGACACAGCTGCTGATCACCAGCGCCCGGCCCGCCTTCACCGACTGGCTGGCCGCGATCAACGCCTTCATTGACCTGCAGGAGGTCAAGAATCAGGAGGCGGGTGCCATCGCGGCCGCCAAGGCAAGCGGCTTCCGGGAGTTGATGATCATTGCCTGTGCCGTCGCCCTGGCTGTGGGCCTGCTCTTCGGCCTCTGGTCGGTGGCGGCCCTTAAGCCGCTGCGCCGGCTGACCGGCGTGATGCTCACCCTCGCCCGTGGCGACCTGACCGTCGAGGTGCCGAAAGTCGCCAGCCGCGACGAGATCGGCGACATCGCCGGCGCAGTTGCGATCTTCAAGGCCAATGCAATCGAGGCAGCCGATTTCCGGGCCCGGCAGGAAACCGCGGAGCGTGATGCCCAGGCACGCAAAAAGGCTGAGATGGCGAGCCTGGCCCAGAGCTTCGAAAGCCAGGTTCAGGGCGTGGTGACGGGGCTTTCGGGCTCGGCGGATCAGCTCCGCAGTTCTGCCCGCGCCCTCTCGGGCACCGCAGAAGACACCGAACGCCGGGCGCATCAGGTGCTGCGTTCGGCCGAGGCCGCCTCGACCAATGTCCAGACCGTCGCCGCCGCCACCGGCCAGCTTTCGGCGTCGAGCAACGAGATCGGCCGGCGGATCGAGGAAAGCGCTGTCAAGGCGCGCGCGGCCGCCGATCAGGCCGAAGGCACCAATGCCGTGGTCCAGGGCCTGCGGGAGAAGGCGGAGCGGATCGGCAATGTGGTCAAGCTGATCTCCGACATCGCGGAACAGACCAATCTGCTGGCGCTCAACGCCACCATCGAGGCCGCCCGGGCCGGAGATGCCGGCCGCGGCTTCGCCGTGGTCGCCAATGAGGTGAAGTCCCTCGCCACTCAGACGGCGACGGCCACCAGCGACATTGCCGCCCAGATCACCGACATCCAGTCGGTCACCCGCGACGCCGTCGGCGCCATCCAGGGGATCGCCGCGGCGATCCGCGAGGTCGACGGCATCGCCGCCACCATCGCCGCCGCGGTCGAGGAACAGAATGCAGCGATCGGCGAGATCGGCCGCAATGTCGATCAGGCCTCACGCGGTACCGGCGAAGTCAGCGAAGCGATCGCGGGCGTCGGCGAAGCGGCCTCGCGCACCGGCAGCGCCGCCGCCCAGCTGCTCGGCGCATCGGAAGAGCTGTCGCGTCAGGCAGGCGCCCTGCAGACCCAGCTCGACCGGTTTCTGGCTGGCATCCGGGCCTGATCAGGCGAGCAGATCGAGCGTGGCGGGATCCGGCAGCCCGCCACACCAGCGGTCGAGGGCCGCCTGGAAAACCGGCTGCCCCGACACCGCCCCGAACAGGGTGACGCAGGACCGGAATTTCAGGTCGTCCGGGCTGCCGAAAAGCGCGTACAGCGATGCGGAGGGGGCGGCGGTCGCCGTCTCCACCGCACAGACCAGTCGCGGGCCCAGCACCGGATGGGCAAGATAGGCCCGGGCCTCGTCGGCATCGCCGATGCCATAGCGCTGCGCCGTGGGGCTGCGGCCAAGGGCGCGCAGCTGCGGGAAGATGAACCACATCCAGTGGCTGCGTTTCGCGCCTGCCCGCAGCTCCGCCAGCGCCTGATCGAAGACCGGCGCCTGGGCGGTCACGAAGCGCGCAAGATCATAAGGGTCGTCAGCCGGCGTCATTGAACCTGTCCTTCGTGATGGCCCCGGTCGCTTTCTCCGGAAAGAGTCGCTTTCTCCGGAAAGAATGGCGATGACGGCAAGCGCGATCAAACCGGCCCTGGCCGATCATGCCATCATCATGTGGTCGAGAACGTCGAGGAGAGGCAAAGCATGGCCGATACGCCGGTGGACAGGGTGCTCTGGTTCATCGACGGCCATTATCGCGAGGCGCTGGACCTGGACCGCATGGCCGAGGTTGCGGGCGTGTCGCGTTTTCACCTCTGCCGGGCCTTTGCCGCCGCCACCAGCGGCACGGTGACCGGCCGGCTGCGCGAGGTGCGCCTGCTCGCCGCCGCCCGTCAGCTGGCGACCGGCGCGCCGGACATCCTGACCGTGGCGCTGGATTGCGGCTACGGCTCTCACGCGGCTTTCACCCGCGCCTTCCGCAGCCGCTTCGGGCTGCCGCCCGACCGGTTTCGCGCCGCCGCCCTCGCCGATCCATCCCGCTTCCCGCTTTCGGAGACCGCGATCATGCAGCCAACCATCCTTCAGAACCTGCCGCCCCCGCGCACCGAGCGCCTCGGCCCCTTGCGCGTCGCCGGCCTCAGCGGCCATTACGACCTCAGCACCATCGGCACCATCCCGGCCCTGTGGCAACGGCTGGTGATGGAATACGAGCCCCTGCCCGGGCGGCTGGACGGCGTGTCGCTGGGTGTGTGCTATGGCGGGGATCCCGAGGGCGGGCTCGACTATCTGGCCGGCGCCCAGGTCACCGGCTTCGACGGCCTGCCGGCAGAGCTGACCCGTCTGGAGCTGCCGGCGCGCAGCTATCTGGTCTTCGCCTGGCCGGGGCACATCACCGAGATCCGCAGCCTGGTCCACACGATCTGGAACCATTGGCTGCCGAGCCATGGTGTGACCCCGGCACGGGCGCCGGATTTCGAGCGTTACCCCGAGAGCTTCGACGGGGCGACCGGCGATGGCGGCTACGAAATCTGGATCCCGCTGGACGACTGACCTCAGCGCACCGCCGAGACCCCGCCATCGACCACCAGCGCCGTGCCGGTGGTGAAGCTCGACATGTCGCTTGCCAGATAGAGGGCCGAGCGGGCGATCTCGGCGGGGTCCGCCAGACGCTTCAGCGCATGCAGCCCTTCGACATGGGCGCGGATCGCGGGATCGGGCATGGCATCACGGCCCATCGGCGTATCGGTCCCGCCGGGCAGCAGTGCATTCGCACGGATGCCCTGCTGCCCGTATTCGGCCGCAATCGCACGGGTCAGGCCGACCACCCCGGCCTTGGCCGCCGCATAGGCACCCATCATCGGAAAACCGACCACGGGGCCCACGAAGCTCGACGTGAAGATCAGCGAACCGCCGCCCCGGGCGATCATCGCCGGAATCTGGTGCCGCGCGCCCAGGAAAGCGGCGGTCAGGTTCACATCCAGCACCATCCGCCAGTCCGCTTCGTCGAGCCCGGTCACCGGCACCGCCGGGCCGGTCGCCCCGGCATTGTTGAACGCAATGTCGAGCCCGCCGAATTGCCCCTCGGCGGCCTCGACCGCCGCCCGGGCCACGGCGTCGTCGCCCACATCCCCTGCGACCGCCACCGCTTCCCCATCCCGGGCGGCGATCTCTTCCACCAGCCGGTCGAGTTCCGCGCGCCGGCGGGCGACCACCACCAGCCGCGCGCCTTCGGCCGCAAACAGTTTCGCGGCCTCATAACCGATCCCGGAACTCGCCCCGGTCACGATCGCCACCTTTCCCTCAAGCTGCGACATCGGTCGCTCCTCCTGCGTTGTCGATGGCAGGAGCATCGCCATGGGATCGACGGCCGGCCATCCGGCTGCGGTCACGGCATCCGAGGTTCCGCGTCACACCGGCTGCCGGTTGCGGATCACCGTCCGGATCGCAAAGCTCGACTGGATGCGTGCCACGCCCGGCATGCGTGAGAGCACCTCCTTGTGGACGCGCTCATAGGCGGCCGCATCCTCGGTTTCCACGCGGAGCAGATAGTCCGACAGACCGGTCATCAGATAGCACTCCCGCACCTCGGGGCAGCGGCGGACCGCCATCTCGAACCGGTTCAGCACCTCCTCGGTCTGGCGCTCCAGGGTGATCTGGACGATGACCACCGTCGGTTCCTCGTCGGCAGGCAGATCGATGAGCGCGGTATAGCCGCGGATCACCCCGGATTTCTCCAGCAATCTCAGCCGTCTGAGGCAGGCCGATTGCGACAGCCCCACCGCCTCGGCAAGGCGGGCATTGCTCATACGACCGTCTTTCCGGAGGAGGCGGACGATGCGGTCGTCGACCGGGTCGAGGCGTAGCGGCATGATCTGCGGTTTCCTTCGCAGAAAATTGTGTAGTTGGCATTATCTTCGATGATTCTGCGCCAGATCGGCAAGACAATCGACGATCTTTGTTCATACGCTGTGTGGAGTGCCATCCCCGCCCGAGCCGACCGCCGATCGAAAGCCGCATGCCATGAATGTGAGCGTCAGCGCCGCCCTGTCCGACCGGGAAACGACGCCTTCCCGTACCGCGGAAGATGCCGCAGCGGCCCGTGCCGGGGCCTTTCTGACCATCGATCTTGCTGCACTGCGCGAGAATTATCTCGCCCTCCGCACCCGTCTCGGCGGGCGGGCCTGTGCGGCGGTGGTCAAGGCCGATGCCTATGGGCTGGGTGCCACGCGCATCGCACCGGTCTTTCATGACGCCGGCTGCCGGCATTTCTTCGTTGCCCATCTGGATGAAGGCCTGGCGCTGAAGCAGGCACTGCCGGACGATTGCGCGATCATGGTTCTGCATGGGCCGATGCCCGGTGCCGAGGCCGATTGCGCCCATGCCGGGCTGGTGCCGGTGCTGAATTCGATGGAGCAGATAGAGGCCTGGGGCGGCCTTGCCCGGGCGCTGGGCCGGCGGCTGCCGGCCTTCGTGCAGATCGACAGCGGCATGTCGCGCATGGGCCTGCCCGAGGCCGACATCACCCGCATCGCCGCCGCACCCGAGCTGCTGGACGGGATCATCGTCGAGGCGGTGATGAGCCATCTGGCCTGCGCCGACGAGCCCGATCATCCGGCCAATGCCGAGCAGCTGGCGAATTTCCGCCGCCGCAAGGCGTTGCTGCCCGATGCCCCCGCCTCTTTCGCCAATTCGAGCGGCATCTTCCTGGGCCCTGATTATCAGTTCGATCTGGCCCGCCCGGGTGCCGCACTCTACGGCCTGAACCCGCAGCCGCATCTGCCCAATCCGATGAAGAGCGTGGTCCGGCTGACGGCCAAGGTGGTGCAGATCCGCGAGATCCCGGCGGGCGCCCATGTCGGCTATTCCTGGCGCTTCCGTGCCGAACGGCCGACCCGCATCGCCACCGTTTCGGTCGGTTATGCCGATGGCTGGCTGCGCAGCCTGAGCGGCCGCGGCTCCGCCCTGATCAGCGGCCGGGGGGCACCGATCGCCGGCCGGGTGTCGATGGACAGCATCACCGTCGACGTGACCGACCTGCCCCCCGAGGCCGTGAAACCCGGCAGCCTGGTCGAGCTGATCGGTCCCGATCAGAGCCCGGACGCCGTCGCGGCCGTGGCCGGCACCATCGGCTACGAAGTGCTCACCAGCCTGGGCAACCGCTATCACCGCCGCTACCTGAACGGCTGAGCACCGCACGAGCCGTCCCGCCACCCACACCCCACGCATCCCGGCGGCCCCTGCCGCCACCTTCGAAGACTGGGCAGAGCCTGTGAAGATCATCATCCTCGGTAGCGGCGTTCTTGGTGTCGCGTCGGCCTATTACTTGGCCCGCAAGGGGCATGAGGTCACCGTCGTCGACCGCCAGCCGGCGGCGGCGATGGAGACGAGCTTCGGCAATGCGGGCGAAGTCTCTCCCGGCTATTCGGCCCCCTGGGCCGGGCCGGGCGTGCCGCTGAAGGCGATCAAGTGGCTGACCATGGAGCACGGGCCGCTGAAGATCCGGCCCAAGCTGTCGATGCATCAGTGGTCGTGGCTGGCGCAGATGCTGGCCAACTGCACCAGCGAGCGCTATGCGGTCAACAAGGCCCGCATGGTGCGCATCGCCGAATACAGCCGCGACTGCCTGAAGGAGCTGCGCGCCGAGATCGGCATCAGCTATGACGAGCGCACCATGGGCACGCTGCAGCTGTTCCGCAAGCAGGAGCAGCTGGACGGCATCGATGGCGACGTGAAGGTGCTGAAGGACAGCGGCGTCGCCTTCGAGGTGCTGGATCGCGACGGCTGCATCAGGGCCGAGCCGGGCCTCGCCCGCGTGCGCGACAAATTCGTGGGCGGGCTGCGCCTGCCGGGCGACGAGACCGGCGACTGCCACATCTTCACCCAGAACCTGGCCGCCGAGGCCGAACGGCTGGGTGTGACCTTCCTCTACGACACCAGCATCCAGGCGCTTGCGGCGGAAGGCGACCGGATCACCGGCGTCTCGACCAGCCGCGGCGTGCTGACCGCCGATCGCTATGTGGTGGCGCTGGGCAGCTATTCGCCGCTGCTGCTGAAGCAGATCGGCATCAAGGCGCCGATCTATCCGGTGAAGGGCTATTCGATCACGGTGCCGATCACCAACAGCCAGCTGGCGCCGGTCTCGACCGTGATGGACGAGACCTACAAGATCGCCATCACCCGGCTGGGCGACCGGATCCGGGTCGGCGGCACCGCAGAACTCGCCGGCTTCGACCTTGCGCTCCGCGACGGTCGCCGCAAGGCGCTGGAGCATTCGGTCTCGGATCTTTTCCCCGAGGGTGGCGACGTGGCGGCGGCCAGCTTCTGGTGCGGCCTGCGCCCGATGACGCCGGACGGCACGCCGATCATCGGCGGCACGAAATATCGCAATCTCTGGCTCAACACCGGCCATGGCACGCTGGGCTGGACGATGTCGTGCGGCTCGGGCCGGGTGCTGGCCGATCTGATCTCGGGCGACCGGCCCGATATCGATACCCATGATCTGGCCATCGACCGCTACGCCGCCTGATCGACCCGTCTCGCTTTCCTTCGCCGGCCCTGTTCCGATCCAAGCTCCGGTCCGGCGCGAAGACGCCCCCGCCACCTTCGGGTGACGGGGGCGTTCTTCGTTGCAGGCGGCGGGTGGCCCTCCTCAGGCCACCTTCACCTCTTCGATGAAGCGGGTGACGTCGCCGCGGAGCACATCGGCACGCTGGGCCAGGCTGCCGCCGGCGGTGAGCACCTGCCGGCCGGCAGCACCGGTGCGGCTGGCTTCGGCCGAGACCTTGACCACGGTTTCCGCCACGTCGCGGGTGCCGTTGGCCGCTTCCGAAATGCTGCGGGCGATCTCGGTTGCCGCGGCGGCCTGCTGCTCCACGGCAGAGGCGATGGTGGTCGCGATGGCATCGACTTCCGACACCCGACGGCCGATGCCGCCGATGGCTTCCACCGCCGCGTCGGTCTCGGCCTGAACGGCACGGATCTGGGCGGCGATCTCCTCGGTCGCCTGGCTGGTCTGGCGGGCGAGGTTCTTCACCTCGGCAGCCACCACCGCGAAACCCTTGCCGGCATCACCGGCGCGCGCCGCCTCGATTGTGGCATTCAGCGCCAGCATGTTGGTCTGGGCGGCGATGCCGTTGATCAGGTCGACCACACGGCCGATCCGATCGGCCGCATCGGCCAGGCCATGGACAGTGGAAGCGGTGGCATCGGCCTCGCGCACCGCCAGAGCGGTGATGCGCGCACTTTCGGTCACCTGGCGGCCGATCTCGCGGATCGAGCTGGTCAGCTCGTCGGTCGCCGCCGCAACGGTCTGGACATTGGTCGAGGTCTGTTCGGTGGCAGCCGAGGCCGAGCCGGCATGGGCATTGGTCTGTTCAGCGATGCGCGTCATCTCGACCGCAGTCGCCTCAAGCTCGTTCGCAGCCCCGGCCACCTGATCCACCAGTTCGGCGATTTCGAGGTCGAAATCACGCACCAGCGCCTCGATGCGGGCGGCCCGGGCATCGCGGGCAGCCTGTTCGGCGTCATGCTCTGCCTGCAGACGAAGGCGTTCGCGGGCATTGTCGCGGAAGACCTCCAGCGCACGCGCCATGTCACCCAGCTCGTTGCGCCGGTCGGTGCCACGGATATCAACCGTCACATCGCCATCGGCCAGGCGGCGCATGGCGCCGGTCAGGCCGCGCAGCTCACGCGACAGGCCGCGGGCATTGAGGGTGGCAAGCCCGATCAGAACCAGTGCCAGCCCCCCGGCCCAAAGGGCGTTGCGCAGCATCGCCGCCCGAAGTTCGGCATTCAGATCGTCGATATAAACGCCCGATCCGATCACCCAACCCCATTCCGGCACGAGCTTCACATAGGACAGCTTTTCCACCGGCTGGGTGCCGCCCGGGCGAGGCCAGTGATAGGTCAACAGCCCGGACTTTGCCGGCCCGGTTGCCGTGTCGACCATCTTGTGAAAGATCAGATCGCCGGTCGGGTCCTTGAAATCGCTCATATCCTGGCCGTTCAGCCGCGGCTGGATCGGATGCATCACCATCCGGTAGTCCAGGTCGTTGACCCAGACATATTCACCATCATTGAAGCGCATCGCCTCCAGCGCCCGGAGCGCCTCTGCCTTGGCCTCATCAACGGTGGCGGGGGTCGCGCGTTTCACTTCGGCCATAACGATGGCTGCGGCCGCATCGACGGAGGAGCGGACCAGCCGCTCGCGATCCTGCAACATCTGAGCGCGCTGGTCGAAGGCGCCAATCATCGCGAGGGCCAGGAGACCGATGGCGGACAGCCCGACCATCGCGGCGAGCCTGAAGGCGATGGTCGCGTTCCTGACGCGCGGCAACGAGAGCGACATGATATGTGCCTTCCCGATCTTGACGACCGGCCGCGGGGGCGAGCCGGCCCTTCTTTTTGTGAAGACAACCGGTCGATGTCGGCCCCTTGCGGACCTGGGCGCGACATCCCGGCTGCCGGACCCCGTCCGGCAGCCGCGAGACTAGGTCTTGCACCATGAACCCGCCTTGATCTGTGCCAAAGCGCAGACCTGATCGCCACATCTGCGACGGAATGCCGCAGATCACTGCGCGATATCGGTCTTGTGGTCTTCCGCACGGGAAAATTCACAGCAACAGGCTAGACTGTCGGCGTTCCGTGATCCGTCGCGGGATCACGACGCGTAGTTCAAGCCATGGCCACCCACAATCGGCCGGCCCACGAAGGCGATGACGCCTCCACGAGGACGAGACAGATGAGCTTGTTGACCAGGATCGGCGCCGTCTGCGCCCTGACCGTCACCATCGCGGCCGGCGTTGCCTACGCCCAGTCCGATGTGATCAAGGAACGCCAGGACGGCTTCCAGGCCATGCGCAAGCAGCTGGGCGCCGTGAAGGCCGCGGTGGAAGGCGGCGGCCCGGCCGATGCCGTGATCGCCCCGGCCGAGGCGATGATCGCCTATGCCGAGCGCATCCCCGCGCTGTTCCCCGCCGGATCGGACAGCGGCGACACCAAGGCGCTGGCCACCATCTGGACGGACCGCGCGGGCTTCGAGGCGGCCGCCCGCAATTTCCGTCAGGCCGCGCAGGAACTGGCCGATACCGGCCGGTCGGGCGACATGGACGCCGTCGCGGCGGCCTTCGGCGATGTCGGTAAGGCCTGCGGCGCCTGTCACAACGACTATCGCGGGAAGTGAGCCGGCATCTCCCCGACAGAAAAACGGCGACACCCCGGGGTGTCGCCGTTTCCGTATCTGCGGGACCGGCAGCCCCCTACCCGCCCCAGATCATAATCGCCACCACGACCGCGATCCCGACTGCAAGGGCCAGGACGGCGCGGGGCAGGGAGCCCGCCCGCGGCGGCAGCGGCTTCACTTCCACTGGCGACACCCAGGGCTTGTAGCCGGTGATCATGGGCCAGATCAGATTCTGGCGGCGGGCGATCCAGTAGAGCAGCACCGCCGCGACATGGATGCCGATCACCCAGGGCAGGATGCTGCCCAGCACTTCGTGGATCGCGGTGATCTGCAGGCGGGTGTCGTATGACACCAGTTCTCCCAGCGGGCCCACGAACAGGATGTCGTCGTCGGTGAACAGGCCCAGCGTCACCTGCAGGCCGATCAGCCCCAGCAGCAGCAGCACCATCCAGCCGCCGGCGGCATTGTGCCCCGCCTCCGGCGGTGCCGTCCTGGCGTCGCGCAGCTCGCGCAGATGCAGCGCCACAGCGGTCGGCCCGCGCACGAAATCGGTGAACCGGGCATGGCGACCGCCGATCACCCCCCAGATCAGGCGGAAGACGATCAGCACGATGATCGCATAGCCGCACCAGACATGAACCTGGCGCGGGCCCTCGCCCGTCGCCCAGGCTCCGATCACGGCTGCGGCCAGCAGCCAGTGGAACAGGCGGGTCGGCAGATCCCAGACCAGAGCCCCCTTCGGCTTCGCGCCGCCGGGGCCGGATCGGGAGGTGGCGTCGGACATGATCTCGCCCTCTTTATCTTCGTTCGGTCACGCCGGATATGCGGCAGCCGGGGCCGCGGCCTCTTCAACATGTCGCGGGACGAAGCCTTCAGGCAAGGCCGCAGGGCGACGCCCCCCCGCCGGCGTGCGGATTGCCACGCAGAAAAAACCGGCGCCGCCCCCGATGGGACGACGCCGGCTGCAGATCGGGAACCCGTCGAGACCGATTCGGATACCTCAGGGGCGTACCGGGAAGTAACCGCTGGTGCAGATGCAGAAGTTCATCGCCAGGGTCGGCTGCCGGTTCTCATGGGCCTGACCGCCACCGGCAACGCCGATGGTGCGGGGGTCCATCTCCACGATCGGCGACGGGGTTGGAAGTGGTGAAGGCACAGCCCCGAACGGAACGGCAGCCGTCGCACGTCCGATCACCGCAGCGCTGGACGGGCTCAGGGTGATGTTGCTCGTCACCGTCTGAATGGTCGCGTTGACGCCATGGCTGTGACTGGCGATCTGGGTCATGCCCAGCGTCACGGTCATCGTCCCGATCTTCTGGCCGACGGAGCGCGGGGTGAGCCCGAGCCCGGTGCCCATGCCGACCGGCACCCGCCCCCGCAGATCGGGCAGGTTGTACGTCTGGTTCGTGACGCTGCCGCCATACTGGGTGCCGATGATGGCGTAGAGCACCTGATTCTGCTGCACGGTCATCTGCTGCCCGTTGCAGTAGGCCCAGTCATAGGGGGCGAATGCGAAGGCGAACACCCGGATTTCGCCGGTAAAGGGATCTGCCATGACACTCTCCTCAGGGCTTGACGGGATAATTGCCCTGAAGGGCGATGATGAAGTTGATGACAAGGCCCGGCATGATGTTCGCGTGGGGCTGGTTACCGCCCGTCGACAAGATCATCTGAGGCGCCATGGTCGCGAAATTCTGCGTCGGCGTGGTGGTGAAGGGCGTCGTATTATACATGCCGGTGAAGGTCGAGGCACTGACCGGCACATTGATCGCCAGCATGTTCCCGGTCGGAACTTCCAACGTCGCGGGCTGGGGATAGGCGTAAAAAGGATGGTTATGCGGTGGCATGGTCGCCTCGACGATCGTCACCTGCTCGGCGCCGAAAGACTGTCCCCGCGGATGGTTCTCGGTCATGTTCGGGCCCTGGCCGGCATGAACTGCAAGCCGCCCGCGCAGATCCGGCAGGGCAAAATTGGTGGTACCGTTGCCTCCGTAAACCGTGCCCAGGATCGAGTACAAAGCCTCATTGCCCTGGATGTTGAGAAGCGCCCCATTGCACAACGCCCAGTTCTCGGGTGCGTAGCCGCCGGCGAACATTCTGATTTCGCCAAGATATCCGTCCATTGAACCAACTTTCTTCTATGAGACTCGACGACACTGAAAGCCGTGATCAGGACCGCGGCGGCCAGAGCCCCAGATTCGCAATACAATAATAAACGGCGAGGCTGGGCTGCTCGTTCTCATGAGGCTGCCCGCCTCCTTCATATGTCACAGCGTCAGCCCTGAGCGGCGTGAGCGACGCATTGCCGGGCGCATCACCATAAATTTCAGGCCCGTCATTCTGAGTCGCGTTCGTCCCTGGGTTGGAAAGCAGCGTCTTGAAGCCTGTGGTCGTTACCGGAACGGATGTCTGTCCCTGAGTGCTCAAGGCCTGAGCGCTGTGAATGTGAGGTGGAATCTGGTTGACCGTCAGCGTCACACCCTGCAGCCCGGTGGCGTTACCCATCTGATAAGTGGCCGTGCCTGTCATATCGCTATAGCTGCCAAAATGCAGGGGCGATCGCCCCCGAAGATCCGGCAGTTTGAACGTCGTCGGCCAGTTGCCGCCATAGGCGTTGCCAATCAGTGCGGCAAGTGCCTGATTCTGGCTTACCTGCAGTTCCTGCCCTTCACACGGAAGCCAACCATTCGGTGCATACCCGAATGGAAAGATGCGGATTTCTCCGAGAAACGGATCCATCTCCTACACTACTCCTTGCTCTTTTTACCAGCCGAACGCCGCTTGCCCAGGCAAGCATCAGGTGCCCGACTTGACGCAGGGCACGATGGGGCTTCCCAAAAACAAATCGACGAGGCCAAGCACCTGCACCACATCCGAAAGTGGAGCGCCTATTGCAACCACAATCATACTCTTTAAAAAGAGCGTTCAGAACTAATTATTTCAGAGTTGCGCCAACCAGCCCGATGGGCAACCAACCTTCAGCAAAATCAGGTCGGTGCCCCTGACTCAGGATGAGTCAACATAAATAAAGGGGGGCTTGAACCAAGCCCCCCTCCGCAGATCAAACATGCTGCAAAGCAACTATGTCAGGAAAGATATTCCGGCACTTCATCACTAGGCGCCCCACCACCTTGCGTCTCCTTAGACGCATGTTCTATAAGCAACAGTGGCTTACTCCACTCCTTGGCCACCTTCTGCGATTCGTTCGTCTGATCTGCCATTGCCCCCTCCATATGGTTAAAGCAGATAAAATCCTTTAAAATTTGTTGCACGCATGAAGAGATTTTGTCAATACCTATTCGATTCGAAGCGGCCCTCGCTTATATATTCTATCGTGAAATTATACGATGTGTCACTCATGAGAGATATCATCTGATGATCATCACTTCCTTCAGCACAAAATAAAGACAACCGTCTCCGCCTTAATGCTCTCACACACATGAGCCAGCCTTGAAACTTCCGTGAGCAATACCCCCCGATTGAGATAGCCTCGATACCTAATTATATGGCATTTTCTGTTTTTCCGCACCACGTCAGGAGATCATCTATAATGCCTGTTCTCCGGAATCTCTCCGAACTCACAGCCACCGATTTTGAAGCAGCAATCGGCACGGCTTTCGTTGTACCAGGTGAAACATCCGACACCCCGATCGAGATCCTCACCCTGCGGCGGGTTGAACGGCGCAAGCCATCGCCGCCGGCCTTCGCAGAGCATTACAGCCTCATGCTCCGCGGCAGCCGGACCGACGTCTCCATCGATCCGCAGATGGTGCTGCTTGAGCACGAGACGCTGGGCGTCCTGCATCTGTTCATGAGCCCCTTCGGTCTGACCCCCGAAGGCCTGGTGCGCTATCAGATCGTCTTCGCCTGACGGCGATCAGCCGCCTTCAAACGGCAGATCGTCGTCCGGATGACCGGCGCCCCAGGTCATGAACATGTAGGGCCCCTGGGGCTTGCGGTCGACGAAGCCGAGCCGCTGATACAGCCGCCGGGCCGGGTTGTAGCTTTCCACATGCAGCCCGACATAGCGGCCGGTGCGCGCGGCTTCGTCGAGCAGAACCCGGATGATGGCCGAGCCGATGCCTTGCCCGGTGAGCATCGGCACCAGGATGATATCCACCAGCCGGATTTCGTGCACGCCGCCCCGGTCGATATACAGCCGCCCCACCGGCGCGCCGTTCTGCGTGATGATCAGAAAGGCGGTGGTGGTGTAATGGGTGGTGTAGTGATTGTCCTGCAGCCGGAACTGATCGGCCAGGAAGCTGCGTCGCACGGCATCGGGCCAGCCCGCGGCTTCAAGTTCCGCCCAACGGAACGAGATATACAGCTCGCGCAGGAAGTCGGTGTCCTGGGGCGTGCGCGGCCGGACGGCGAAGCCTTGGGTTGCAAGCGCCGGCGGCATCTCGAAACTGAGATCGGGGGCGGGCGTGGTTTCGGACATGAGGCACTGCCTGGCGACGGAGTGAGGGGGAAGCCACAGATCATGGCTGCACCCCCAAACCATCCCACGCAGCGGTCGTCCGCGTCCAGGCGAAGTTGCGCCGGCGGCGGGCCGGGCTATGACGGATCAGGCGGCGACGCGCACCAGGTCGTGCTCGGCCATCCGTTCCAGAAGCTCCATCAGATCGGCGCGGATCTCTTCGGCATCGCCCTCGTAATCGGCGACCAGCGCGGCATGCAGATCGGCCACCGAAACCGGAGCGGCCATCCGCTCCCAGATATCGGAGCCGATCTGGTCCAGGCCGTAATAATTGCCCTTGTCGACATGCATCAGCACCACCTCGCCATCGATCTCGGCGATCATCAGATCGTCATTGCGGGTGACGGTGGTCTCGGGCGTGATCGGCATCGGACAGGTCCTCTGGTGCGTCTGCTGCGGCGGGCCGGCCGGTGAACGATCGGCGACCTCTGTCGGTGAAATATATCGAGCACGGCGCCTGAAAGCGCCATGATCAAGTGCATCGGCCGCCGGAAAAATATGTGGGACATACCCTGGCCGTGCTCCGCTTTCCGTTTCATGCAACCAGAACAGAGCACAGGCGCGACGCTGATGCCGCCGCCACATGTCATCGAACCGTGATGGCGGATCCGCCTCATCGCGATCATTATCTCAATAACTCATGAGATATGGAGATAATGGTGGACGAGGCGCAGGCACTGGCCGCCTTCGCGGCACTTTCCCAGGAAACCCGTCTGCGCATCGTGCGCCTTCTGGTGACCGCAGGTCCGGACGGGCTCGCCGCCGGTACCATAGGCGAAGCGATGGGGGGCGCATCCTCGTCGCGCATGTCCTTTCATCTCGGGCAGCTTCAGCAGGCGGGCCTGGTCACGGCGCGGCGCGAGGGTCGCTTCATCCTCTACAGCGCCGCCTACCCCGCACTCGCGGCGCTTGTCGACTTCCTGATGCGCGACTGCTGCCAGGGCCATCCCGCCGTCTGTACGCCGACCGGCGCGGAAGGTTGCTGATGTCGATCATGACGATGCGGCCGGATCGCGGCGCCTGGCCGGATATCGCGGCGCTCGGCCTTACGCAGATCATCGGTTACGGCACGCTGTACTACAGCTTCGGCATTCTTGCCCCCGCCATGGCCCACGATCTCGGCTGGCCGGATGAGTGGGTGTTCGGCGCCCTGTCGGTGGCGCTGCTCGCCGGTGGCCTGGTCGCCCCCTGGTCAGGGCGTTGGATCGACCGCTTCGGTGCCGGCCGGATGATGACCGCCGGCTCTGTCGCAGCATCTCTGGCTCTGATCGGCTGCGCACTGGCACCCGACGGCTTCGCCTTCGTGCCGGCCCTGATCGCCATCGAGATCGCCTCCACCCTGGTGCAATACGGCGCGGCCTTTCCGTTGCTTGTCCAGCGCCACCCGCATGTGGCGCAACGCAGCATCGTCTGGCTGACCCTGATCGCAGGCTTTGCCTCGACGCTGTTCTGGCCGCTCACCTCGTGGCTGCATGGCTTCCTGAGCTGGCGCGAGGTCTATCTGGTCTTCGCGGCCATCAATCTTGCCCTGTGCGTCCCGCTTCATGCCTGGTTGAGCCGGCCATCGACACCCTGTGCACCCACCAACCTGCCCGGGGAACCAGCAGCCATGTCCCGGCCCGGTACGCCCCCGCCCGGTACACTCCAGGGCAGCGTGCCACCCGCCAGCCGCAGAGCGGCGTTTCTGCTGATGACCGCAGCCTTCGCCTTCCAAAGCTTCGTCAGCTCTGCGGTGCTGGTTCACATGCTGCCCATGCTGGGCAGCCTGGGCCTTGGGGTCATCGGGGTGACGGTCGGCGCGCTGTTCGGGCCGTCCCAGGTGGCGAGCCGCTTCATCAACATGATCTTCGGGCGCAACCTGTCGCAGCTCGTCCTGGCGGCGATGGCCGCCGCCCTGCTGCCGGGCGCGCTTATGCTGCTCGCCCTGACGGCCCCGTCGATTGCCGGCGCGATGGTCTTCGCCATTCTGTTCGGGATGGGCAACGGTCTTTACAGCATCGTGGGCGGCACCCTGCCGCTGGCCCTGTTCGGCGCGGAAGGCTATGGCAGACGCCAGGGACAGATCATGTCGGTGCGGCTGATCGTGGGGGCCGCGGCACCATTCGCCTTCGCCCTGTCCATGCACCGGCTGGGCGTCGAAACTGCGCTCTGGATATCGGCTGTACTGGGCTTCTGCGCGGTTGCAGCCCTGGCGATGATCGCCCGGCTGCTGCGGCGGGCCGCGCTTCGTCAGCCGGCTGCGACATGAGACGGCTGAGATGGCGGAGGGAGTGGGATTCGAACCCACGATACGTGTTACCGTATACACACTTTCCAGGCGTGCGCCTTCGACCGCTCGGCCATCCCTCCGGCCTTGTGCCCGATCGACTGTCTGTTCCGGATGCGCTGCGGCGTGTGCATCCCGGTCGACCGGCGGCGCGCATTATAGCCGGACGACGGTCAGACGCAACCATCGATCTGGGGGTCGCAACGGGATAGTGACGGAAGCATACCAGAGCATATGCCAGAGCCGCATGGCGGATGATGTACGGCGGCGGTTGCCAAGACGGGTTGATGGTCTAAGCTTGTCGTCGCTGGTCCTCGCACCCGCAGAACGGAGATCATCTGCCGCATGTCGGTTCGCCGGAGCCTTGCCTTGCTGCTGCTCATCGCCGCCCTGGTGCTTGTCGGCCTCGAAGCCGTCGGGGCCTGGTATCAGGGCATATGGGAGATCATTCCCTTGTCCAGCCTGTGGGCCGCCATCGACCGCAACAGCCTGATCGGCCTGCAGGCCGGGATCGAGAACAATCTGTGGCCCGGTCTGTGGCCGCCGGTGCGGACGGTTCTGGAACTCCCGGTCTGGGCTGTGGCTGCCATTCTGGGCGTGCTGCTGCTGGTCACCGGCAGCAGCCGTGCAGAGAGTGACAGACGCCGGCGGTTCAGCCGGCGACGCTGACGAAAAATGCCCGGGGTGCATCAACCCCGGGCATCAACCTTGCACCACAGACTGTCGATCGGCCGGTCAGCCGTCGATCTTGAGCGCGGCGATGAAGGCCGACTGCGGGATCTCGACATTGCCGTAGGTCCGCATGCGCTTCTTGCCTTCCTTCTGCTTCTCCAGCAGCTTGCGCTTGCGGCTGACGTCGCCGCCATAGCACTTGGCCAGCACGTCCTTGCGCAGCGCCTTCACGGTCTCGCGCGCCACCACCCGGCCGCCGATCGCCGCCTGAACCGCGATCTGGAACATCTGGCGGGGGATCAGGTCCTTCAGCCGTTCGCAGATCACCCGGCCGCGGGTCTCGGCCATGGCGCGGTGGACGATGATCGACAGCGCATCGACCGGCTCCTTGTTGACCAGGATGGTCAGCTTGACGAGATCGCTCTCCTCATAGCCCTGAAGCTGATAATCGAAACTGGCATAGCCGCGGCTGACCGATTTCAGCCGGTCGTAGAAATCAAACACCACTTCGGCCAGCGGCAGTTCATAGACCACCATGGCCCGGCCGCCGACATAGGTCAGCTCCTTCTGCCGACCGCGCTTCTCTTCGCAGAGTTTCAGCACGGCGCCCAGATGGTCATCCGGCACCATGATGGTGGCATTGATCATCGGCTCTTCGATATGGTCGATCTGCACCGGGTCGGGCATGTCCGCCGGGTTGTGCAGCTCCATGATCGAGCCGTCGGTCTTGTAGATCTTATAGACCACGCTCGGCGCCGTGGTGATCAGGTCCAGATTGAACTCGCGTTCCAGCCGCTCCTGGATGATCTCCAGATGCAGCAGGCCCAGGAAGCCGCAGCGGAAGCCGAGACCCAGCGCCGTCGAGGTCTCGGGCTCGAAATGCAGCGCCGCATCGTTGAGCCGGAGCTTGCCCAGGCTGTCGCGCAGATGCTCGTAATCGCTGGCATCGACCGGGAAGAGCGAGCAGAACACCACCGGCACGGTCGGCTTGAAGCCCGGCAGAGGCGCCGCAGCCGGCCGATCCTCTTCGGTGATCGTGTCACCGACCTGAGCGTCGGCGATGTCCTTGATGCCGGCCGTGATGAAACCGATCGAGCCGCAGCCGAGCGTATCGATCATCAGCGGCTTGGGCGTGAACACGCCCACCCGGTCGACCGGATGCGCGCGCTTCGTCGCCATGAAGCGGATTTTGGCGCCCTTCCTGAGCGTCCCGTCCTTCACCCGCACCAGGATGACCACGCCCAGATAAGGGTCGTACCAGCTGTCGACCACCAGCGCCTTCAACGGTGCCGCCGGATCGCCGGCAGGCGCCGGCAGGCGGGTGACCAGGGCTTCCAGCACATCGTCGATGCCGATACCGGTCTTGGCCGAGATCGGGATCGCCTGCGAGGCATCGAGGCCGATCACGTCCTCGATCTGCTGCTTGATCCGCTCGGGCTCTGCCGCCGGCAGGTCGACCTTGTTCAGCACCGGCACGATTTCGTGATCATTGTCGATCGCGAGATAGGCATTGGCCAGCGTCTGCGCTTCCACGCCCTGGCTGGCATCGACCAGCAGCAGAGAGCCTTCGCAGGCCGACAGCGAACGGCTGACCTCGTAGGAGAAGTCCACATGGCCGGGCGTGTCGATCAGGTTCAGTTCGTAGGTCTTGCCGTCCCTGGCGTCATAGGTGAGCCGGACGGTCTGCGCCTTGATCGTGATGCCCCGCTCGCGCTCGATATCCATCGAGTCGAGGATCTGCTCTTTCATCTCGCGGCCCTGAAGACCGCCCAGCCGCTCGATCAGGCGGTCGGCGAGGGTCGACTTGCCATGGTCGATATGGGCGATGATCGAGAAGTTGCGGATGTTCGCGAGGTCGGTCATGGACATCCCCGAAGGGCCGGGCCCCGTCAGCCGGATGGGCACAAGGGGCCGGGCAGGCACAAGCGTTTGAGTTGCCGGGGAACATAAGGCCCACAAGGGGCGCTGGCAACCGGGATCGGCGTCAGGCGGCCCCATGGCCACAGCGGGCGGGGCAGGCGTCAGGCCGCACCGCGCACCAGCCCGTTGGCCGCTTCCGGCGCGTCGTCCTCTACCTGAACGACGCGCGGTGCCGCAGACAGGCCGGGCAGGATCACGTCTTCGTCCTGATCGGCGCCCCCGTGCCCCAGCACCGCATAGAGCTGGATCGGGTCGGTCTTGCCGGCGAGCACGGTGGGCGCCAGCCGTTCAAGCAGGAAGCCTCCGCCGGCCTTGGCGATCACCGCCTCGGACACCAGCAGATCGCGGCCATGCTGTTTGCACGCCGCCTCGATCCGGCTTGCCGTGTTCACCGTATCGCCGATGACCGTATGCTCCAGGCGCTCCGGCGTGCCGACATTGCCGACCAGGGCCGGGCCGACATGCACCCCCACATCCTGTGCGAGCGGCGGCTCGCCGGCAGCGATCCGCCGCCGGTTCAGCCGCTCCAGCGCCTCGCGCATGGCAAGTGCCGTTTCCAGCGCGCGGCGCGCCGGGTTGGGATCGGGTTCGGCCGATCCGAAGGTCACCATGATCGCATCGCCGATGAACTTGTCGAGCGTACCGCCGTGGGCAAAGACGGTGGCGACCATCTCGGCATGATAGCTGCGCAGCAGGTCCAGCACATGGGCGGGCGGCATCTGGGCGGACAGCCGGGTGAAGCCGCGGATATCGGCGAACAGAACCGCCACCTCGCGCACCACGCCACCGGGGCGGAAGAAATCGTCTCCACCTTCAGCGATGCGGGCGGCCACGGCCGGGGAGAAATAGCGGCGGAGCTGATCCGAAGCATGCTGCTGACGCACCGCCTGAACCGCCATGTGGCGGGCGACCCTGGTCATGAAGGCGAGCAGCAGCCCCACCACCATCACGATCACCATGTCAGCAACCACCAGTCTGGGCGCCACGCCCATGCCGGTCATGGCAGCGAGCGGATCGGTGGTGATCGCCGTTCGGGGATCGTTCAGGATCATACCCGAGAAGCCGCCATAGATCGCCACGAAGCCGACCGCGATCACCAGCGGATAGGCCGGGCGGAAGGCGAGGGCATTCACCACCATCACCATCAGCACGCCGACCGTCATGCGGGTCTGCAGGAAGAATTGCGGCCCGACCACCTGATCCGCTCCGGAGCCGACATACCAGATCACCGGCAGCCCGCTCAGCACCATCACATCCAGCAGAGTCGCCAGATAGCCGGTGAGTTTGGGGCAGCCCTGGCGATCCAGATGCATCAACAGGGCCGCCGTGCCGATCGCCGCCCCACCGCAGAGCAGGCCGACCAGAGCCAGCTCTCCGATGGTCTGATACAGCAAGACATGCAACCCGAAGACAATGCCGAGCATGCCGAGCCGGGCAATCAGCGCAAAGCGCACGCCCTTCTTTTCCCGGGCAAGCAGCAGTTGATCGACTTCGGACATGCGCCGGCAGCCTCTGACGGACAGGTATGGCACGACTGGTCATCTGGCGGAATCCGGCGGGGAAACTGCCGGAGAACCGCATATGGGCGTGTTTCCGGGCGCCATCAATGCCACAGCCGATCCGAATGACACCCGGATGACAATCATACGGCGGCGCAGCAAAAATGGATCGTGTCAAAAACGCAGGGGCGGCACGGTCTGCGACGCATGTCACACCCCGTACCGCCCCTGGCGCTTTTGATCAGAACGCGGCTGGCTGCGTGTCAGCCCCGCAGCACGGCCCCGGTGGCCTTGGTCACCGCTGCCACGATCCGGTCAGACACCGCCTGGATCTCGGCATCGGTCAGCGTGCGCTCCACCGGCTGAAGGGTGACCGATACCGCGAGCGAAACCTTGCCGGCGCCCAGCCGCTCACCCTCGTAACGGTCGAAGACCGAGACGTCGGTGATCAGCTTCTTCTCGGCACCGCGAACCGCCTTGACCAGCGCCTCGGCTGCAACCCCGGCGTCGACGACGAAGGCGAAATCGCGCTCGACCGGCTGCAGGTCGTGCAGCACCAGCGCCGGACGGGTCCGGTCCGCCTTGCGCTTCGGCTCGGGCAAAGCGTCGAGATCCAGTTCGAAGCCGACCGCCGGCCCCTTCACATCATGGGCTTCGACCACCAACGGATGCAGCTCACCGAAGAAGCCGAGAGTCAGCTTCGGCCCCAGCTTCACCGCCGCCGACCGGCCGGGGTGGTAATGCGCCGGCGCTTCGCCAGGGACGATCTGCACCTTGTCGGCATCCATGCCCGCCGCGGCGAGCGCCGCCAGGATGTCGGCCTTGGCATCGAAGACGTCGACCGGCCGCGGCTGGCCGGCCCAGTTGCGCGGCCCCGTGCGACCGGTACGCAGACCGGTCGCCAGATTGCGCTGATCTTCAGGCGCAACGCCGCGCCAGCCGGGTCCGACCTCGAACCACCGGCCGTCCGGTTCGCCACGCGCAGCAGCACGGCCGGCAATCATGACCAGAGAGGCGAGCGGGGTCGGCCGCATCACTTCCAGATCCGCCGAGATCGGATTCAGCAGATGCAACTCGTCCGCTCCGCCGCCGAAACGCCTGGCAGCAGCGGCGGTCAGGAAGGAGTAGTTCACCGTCTCGACCAGGCCGCGGGCGGCCAGGTCACGGCGAACCCAGCCCGCCCGGCGACGGCGGTCGTTGGTCGCCGTGCGGGTGACGACATCCACCCTCGGCAGCGGCACCGGCGGCACGGCGTCATAGCCGTTGATGCGCAGCACCTCCTCGACCAGATCCGCCTCGCCCTCGACATCCTGGCGCCAGCTGGGCACGCGGACCTGCCAGAGGACGTCGCTCTCCTGCACCACATCGAAGCCGAGGCGGGTGAGGATCGTGGCCTGCGCGGCCGGATCGACGACGATGCCGCCCAGACTTTCCACCCGCGCCGGGCGGAAGCCGATGACCCGGTCGAAGCCCGGCACCTCGCCCGCAACCGTGACCTCGGACGCCTCGCCACCGGCAAGCTTCAGGATCAGTGCGGTCGCAATTTCGGTGCCCGGCAGCACCGTTTCGGGATCGACGGTGCGCTCGAAGCGATAGCGGGCATCGCTCAGGATCGAGAGGGCCCGGCCGCTTTCGGCGATCCGCTTGGGATCGAACCAGGCGCATTCCAGCACCACCTCGGTGGTGGTCTCGTCGACGCCGGTCGCCTCGCCACCCATGATGCCGCCCAGGCTCTGCACCCCGGCATCGTCGGCGATCACCACGTCGCGGCCGGCACCCAGCGCATAGGTCCGCTCGTCCAGCGCCTTCAGGCTTTCGCCCTCGGCGGCGGTGCGGATGGTCAGACCGCCGGTCAGCTTCTTTGCATCGAAGACATGCAGCGGCCGGCCCAGATCCAGCGACACATAGTTGGTGATGTCGACCAGCACCGAAATCGGCCGCAGGCCGACCGCGGTCAGCCGGCGCAACATCCACTCGGGCGCCGCACCATTGGTCACGCCGCGGATGGTGCGGCCGGCAAAAACCGGGCAACCGGCCTTTGCATCGTCGGTGATCCGGATCGCGATCGGGTTCGGGAAGCTGCCCGCGACCGGGGTCGCATCCAGCGGCTTCAGCGTACCAAGGCCGGCAGCGGCCAGATCGCGGGCGATACCGCGCACGCCCAGGCAGTCACCCCGGTTGGGGGTGATCGCAATCTCGATAACCGGATCGTCGACACCCAGCACCGGCGCGAAAGGCTGGCCGAGCGGCGCGTCCTCGGGCATCTCGATGATGCCGTCATGCTCGTCCGACAGGCCCATCTCGCGCATCGAGACCAGCATGCCGTTGCTTTCGACGCCGCGGATCTTCGAGGGCTTGAGCGTGAGCCCGGTGCCGGGCACGGTGAGGCCCGACCGCGCGAAGACGGCCTTCAGGCCGGTGCGGGCATTGGGCGCGCCGCAGACGACCTGGACCTCGCCATCACCGGTATCCACGCGGCAGACCCGGAGCTTGTCTGCATCCGGATGCTGCTCGGCCGAGATGACATGGGCGATGGTGAACGGGGCAAGCGCCGCGCGCCGGTCGGTGATCTCCTCCACCTCGAGCCCGACCGCGGTCAGCGCAAGCGCGATCCGATCCAGATCGGCATCGGTGTCGAGATGGTCCTTCAACCAGGACAGGGTGAACTTCATCGCGAGTGATCTCCGTTCAGCGCGTCAGACCGCCGGCGAGCGTCGGCAGATCGGCCGCCGCGAAGCCGTAATGCTTCAGCCAGCGCGGATCGCCCTCGAAGAAGGTGCGCAGATCCGGCACGCCGTACTTCAGCATGGCAATCCGTTCGATGCCCATGCCGAAGGCGAAGCCCTGATACTCGTTGGGGTCGATGCCGGCCATGGCCAGCACCTTGGGGTGGACCATGCCACAGCCCAGGATCTCCAGCCAGTCGCCGTAATTGCCGATCTTGAGTTCACCGCCGCCGCGCTGGCAGCCGATATCCATCTCGGCCGACGGCTCCGTGAACGGGAAATAGCTTGGCCGGAAGCGTACGGGAAGATCATCCACCTCGAAGAAGGCCTTGGCGAACTCGATCAGGCAGCCCTTCAGATGCGCCATGGTGATGTCGCGATCGATCACCAGCCCCTCCACCTGATGGAACATCGGGGTGTGGGTCATGTCGCTGTCGCTGCGATAGGTCCGCCCCGGCGCAATGATCCGGTAGGGCGGCTTGCCCGCCTCCATGGTGCGGATCTGCACCGGCGAGGTGTGGGTGCGCAGCACCAGGTTGGCACCGTCTTCGGCCTTGCCGCGGACATAGAAGGTGTCGTGCATCTGCCGGGCAGGATGCTCCGGCGGGATGTTGAGCGCAGTGAAGTTGTAATAGTCGGTCTCGATCTGCGGACCTTCGGCCACCTGGAAGCCCATATCGGCGAAGATGGCGGTCAGCTCGTCGATCACCTGCGAGATCGGGTGAATCCGGCCCTGGGGCTCGGGGCGCACCGGCAGGGTGACGTCGATCCGCTCGGCCGCGAGGCGGGCATCAAGCGCCGCCGCCTTCAGCACCTCGCGGCGAGCCTCCAGTGCCGTCTGCAGCTGGTCACGGACCTGGTTCAGCGCCTGCCCGGTCGCCTTGCGCGCCTCGGGATCCAGGGCGCCCAGGCCCTTCAGCATCTCGGTGATGCGGCCCTTGCGGCCAAAGGCCTGAACGCGCACCTCTTCGAGCGCGTCGAGATCGGCGGCAGCGGCGATGCGCCCCTCGATCTCCTCCTTCAGGCTGTCGATGTCGGTCATGGAGGCCTCGGGATCAGTTTGGCTCGACGGTCTTATGCGTATCGGACGTCTGAGATTCGCCGGAGTCCGGGATTCCGACGGAGGGGCAGAATGCGCGTTCACCAGTGACGGTTCGATGACACCGCGCCCTTCCGGATAAACCTGGCTCAGAACGCAAAACGAGGGGTCCCGCAGGCGCGGGCCCCCTCGCTTCGATCGGCGTCCTTCTGTGCCGGATCCGGGTCACCGGGCGTCACCGCCCGATATCCGCGTCTCTCAGGCACCGGCCTTGGCGAGAGCGCTCTGCGCCTGCTCGACAAGGCTCTTAAAGGCTGCGGGCTCGTGCACGGCCAGATCCGACAGAACCTTGCGGTCCATCTCGATGGCCGCGGCCTTCAGGCCGGCCATGAACTGGCTGTAGGTCATGCCCAGCTCGCGCGTACCAGCGTTGATGCGCTGAATCCACAGCGCGCGGAACTGGCGCTTGCGGACGCGACGGTCGCGGTAGGCATACTGCAGGTTCTTGTCGACGCGCTGCTTGGCTGCGCGGATCGTCTTGGACGAGCGGCCACGGGCGCCCTCGGCCAGCTTCAGAACCTTCTTGTGGCGCGCATGGGACGTCACGCCGCGCTTCACACGGGCCATCGTCTGTACTCCCGATGGAAATCATTGGAGCCGGCCGTTCAATCGGCCGGACACTGCATCTTCAGTCGTCGTCCGCCGGGAGCCGGTCAGGCGTAGGGCAGGAACTGCTTGACGATCTTGGCGTCGGCAGCCGTCAGGATCTGGGTCTTGCGGCTGTTGCGCTTCTGCTTCTGCGTCTTGGACGACATGCAGTGACGATGGAAGGCGCTGGCGCGGCGGACCTTGCCGCTCGCAGTCAGGCGGAACCGCTTCTTGGCGCCGCTCTTGCTCTTCAGCTTTGGCATTTTGCTCTCCGTCTGTTCAGGTCGCACCACCAGTCGCCGCCAGCGGCAGCACAGGACGATGCGGAGCATCCACGGCGGACGGGCATGCCAGAGGCCACGGCCACCATGTCGCGCGGAGCGGTCACCCGTTCCGGCGTTTCGAAGCCGGCTTTATAGCGATGCTGCCTGCACTTGGCAAGTGCAGGACGCACGCCATCACTCAAAAGGCAGCCGGGATCCTGCGGGTCCCGGCGCCCATCGCGAGCCGGCAGGCACGAGACCGGTCAGCTCATGCCTTTTCGGCGGCCTTGTCCGCACCTTCGGCCTTCTCGCCCGGCTGGACGAGCGGTGCAAGCACCATGGTCATCTGACGACCTTCCAGAGTCGGGCGCTGCTCGACCTTGCCCAGTTCGGCAAGATCACCCGAAACCCGCATCAGGACGCGCATGCCCAGATCCTGGTGCGTCACTTCACGACCGCGGAAGCGCATGGTGATCTTCACCTTGTCGCCTTCGGTCAGGAACTTGACGGCATGCTTCATCTTGACGTTGTAGTCGTTGTCGTCGATGTTCGGCCGGAACTTGAGTTCCTTGATCTCGATCGTCTTGTGCTTCTTCCGGGCCTCCTGGGCCTTCTTCTGCGACTCGTACTTGAACTTGCCGTAGTCGAGAAGCTTGCACACCGGCGGCTCGGCCTGAGCCGCGACTTCAACCAGGTCGAGCCCGGCATCGGCAGCGCGGTTCAGGGCGTCGTCCCGGGAGACGATACCGATCATGTTGCCGTCGGCGTCGATCAGACGCACCTGCGGCACGCGGATGGCTTCATTGATGCGATGGGCGTCGCGATTCGCGTTCGGCGCCACCGGCATTGGTCTTCTAGCGATGGTCAGTCCCCTTTCGATTGCCGACCGGAAACCCGCACCCTGCGGGCCGGGCCAGGAAACCCGCCACGGGCCACGATACCGGCGGGAAAAACCGGATATGGTGACGACAGGCTGATTCTTGAACCGGGCGACAGGGCATGAAGCGGGGTCGACGCGCACATGCGCGTCGCCGATATGACAGAAGGATAGTCACGGTCCGGAGCCGCGCAAGTCTTTCTTGAACGGCGACTTAGCCGCGGTCACGTCTCCAGCAGCCGGCGGATCGCGGTCGCGACCTCTCCGACCGACAGATCGGCCAGCCGATCCGACCGCAGCCAGGACGCGCGCGGCCCGCGGGGCCGGGTCAGTTGCGGATCGCTCTCCTTCGAGAAGAGGCTGAGCGACGGGCAGCCGACCGCGGCGATCAGGTGCATCGGCCCGGTGTCATTGCCCACCGCAATCGCCGCGCGCCGGGCCAGGCTTGCGATATCGGCAAAACTGGTGCGCCCCTGCAAAGACACGGCTCGCGGCTCGGCGGCGACCACCGCACCGATCGCTTCGGCTTCGGCATTCGTGCCGATCAGGATCGGCCTGATGCCCTGATCGGCGAGCAGACCTGCCGTCTCGGCATACTTCTCAGCGGGCCAGCGTTTGCCGGGGCGATGCACTGCACCGCCCGGCACCAGAAGGCCGAACCGCGCCGGCAGGTCGAAGCCGGACAGATCGGCCTTCAGAAAGCTGAGGTCGGGCGCCGGTACCCGCTTGATCCCGGCCATGACCAGCTGTTCGGCCTGGCGCTCCAGCGTGTGCATGTGGTCGCGCTGCGGGTTGGCATGCGGCAGCGCGCATCCGGGGGCAATACCGGACCAGAGCGGCCGCGGCCGGTCGAAGAGCCTGAAATAGCTGCTGCTGCGATCGCTGGTCTGGAGATCGTAAACCCGCTCGAAGCCTTCCGCGTTCAGTCGGCGGCGCATGTCTCGGACTTTGCCGAACTGCCAGGCCTTGGGTCGCTCGTCGATCCAGATCTCGTCGAACAGCCCGCTCTGTTCCAGCAGCCCGGCATAGGGCTTCGTGGTCAACAGGGTGATACGGCCCTCCGGATGGGCCAGGCGGATCGCCTTCATCGGCCCGAGCGCCAGGATTACGTCGCCGAACGCAGAATGCTTGATCACCAGCACGCGGGCCCGTGGATCGGGCACCGGCGGCACGATGATTTTCTGTACCGTCTTCATGCCGGCCGTCTCCGGGCCAGCGCCTCTTCGTAGACCGCAAGCGTCGACGCCTGCATCCGGGCAAGGGTGAAGCGGCCGTCGACCTGGGCAATCATCGCCCGTGCCGCCGCGGCCCGCGTCTTCGGATCCATGCCGAGCGCCAGCCCCAGCGCCCGCGCCAGCGCGCCGGCATCCCCCGGCGGCACCAGCATGCCACCGACATTCGTGTCCACGGTCTCACGCGCCCCGCCATGGTCCGTGGCGATGATCCAGCGACCCATCGCCTGGGCCTCCACCGGCACCCGGCCGAAGGCCTCGGGCTCCGTCGCCGGTGACACCACCACATCGGCAAGCATGTAGGCAGCCGGCATGTCGCGCTCGGCTTCGGCGATACCCGCCACATCCTCCAGCCCGCGATCGCGGATCGCCTGCTCGATTTCCGATCGGTAGCTTTCGGTGCCGGGAGCAGCCCCGACCATCACGCATTGCAGATCGCGCCGCCCCAGTTCTGCCAGCGCATCGAGCAGCACCATATGCCCTTTCCAGCGGCTGAGCCGGCCGGGCATCAGGATCAGCGCCCGGCTTTCATCCAGCCGCCAGCGGCGGGCGAGTGCGATGATCCGGTCGGCCGAGACCGCTGCCGGATGGAATTTCGAGACATCCACCCCGCGCGGGATGGTCCGGATCACGGCCGGATCGACGCCATAGACCGTCTGCAGATGGTCGGCGATGAAGTCCGAGATGGCGATCAGCGGTCGGCCGCGGGTCATTACCGCGTTGTAGCGGCGCTTCAGCCAGCTGCCGTGACCATAGGTGCCGTGAAAGGTCGTCACGAAGGGAGTGCCGGTGCGCTCCGCCGCCATGAAGGCGCTCCAGGCCGGTGCGCGAGAGCGGGCGTGGACCAGATCGACCCCCTCCTCCCGGATCAGATCGGCGAGCCGCCCGGCATTGGCGCGGATCGCCCAGGGGCGCTTCGTCGCCAGCGGCAGGGTGACATGCCGCCCGCCCAGCCGCTCCAGCTCCACCGCCAGCGGCCCCCCTTCGGAGGCGACGATTGCCCGCCAGCCGGCCGCGATCAGGCCGGCCGCGATATCGACGGTCCCGCGCTCGACACCGCCCGGCCCCAGCGCCGGGAGCACCTGGAGGACGGTGCGCGGCCGGGTGGTCGAAGCGGGGAGCGTCACAGGACCGTCGTTTGGGTCATGGGCGGGCTTGCTGCTAATATCGTCCGATTGCACCGGGTTCAGGGCTCCATGCGGGCGAGGACACGGCTGGCCCGGCCCCCGGCCGGATCCGCCCACAGACTACACGAGCGACCTTTCGGGCAGAAGTCCGGGCTGCCAGGCCCCGAAATGGTCACCGGTCTGGCTGTCATGCATCCGGCCCGTCACCCCGGTTTCGTCCACATCCAACCCCCATCCCCCAAATGGAGGATCGCGTGTCCACCCCCACCTCTTCCGCCGATGCCGCCCATCCCGCCGGTTCCGATACCGGTCGCATCGACCGCGGCGACGGCGTGTATCTGGCCTATCATCGCCACCTGCCCAAGCTCTGGGCACCGGGGCCAGGCGTCGTGTTCCTGGGCGGTTTCCGATCGGACATGACCGGCACCAAAGCCATGGCGCTCGACGGGTTCTGCGCCCGCACCGGCCGGCCCTATCTGCGCTTCGACTATTCCGGTCACGGCGCCTCGGACGGCGCCTTCGAAGACGGCTGCATCGGTCGCTGGGTCGAGGACGCGCTGGTGATGATCGACCGGCTGACCGACGGGCCGCTGGTTCTGGTCGGCTCCAGCATGGGCGGCTGGATCATGCTGCGCGTTGCCCTGGCCCGCCCGGATCGGGTGAAGGGCATGATCGGCATCGCCGCAGCTCCGGATTTCACTGAAAAGCTGATGTGGCCCGACATGACGGCCAGCCAGCAGGAGACGCTGCTCCGTGACGGTCGCCTGGAGATCCCGTCGGAATACGACCCGGAACCTACGGTGATCACCCGTCGGCTGATCGAAGAAGGGCGCGACAATCTGGTACTCGACGGCCCGATCCCCTTCGACGGGCCGGTACGCCTGCTTCATGGTCTGGAAGACCCCGACGTGCCCTGGCGGCTGTCGCTGGAAACCGCCGCGGCACTGACCACCACCGATCTCCGGATCGAACTGGTCAAGGGCGGTGATCACCGGCTCTCGACGCCGTCCGACATCGCCATGCTGACCCGCACCCTCGACGAGGTGTGCCGGCTGGTGGTCGAAGCGGATTGATCCGGGGCCACGGCTCCCTACATATCAAGAACCTTCAACCCGCCGCAGCTTTCGGGAGTGCCCTGCCGATGATCGGAACGACGACCGACCGCCTCACCCCGTGTCGTCGTTCCGTTCCGAAGGCTCTCCATGCCATCCACCTCCGTGCTCCTCAGCCTCCGCGGCATTGCCGCGATCGATCCGCTGGGGCGTGAGCTTTTTTCAGGGCTCGATCTCGATCTGGGCCAGGAAACCCTTGGTCTCGTCGGTCGCAACGGCAGTGGCAAATCGACCCTGCTCCGGATCATCAGAGGCGATGCCTCTCCCGCAGCCGGTCGGATCGTCCGACCGGCCGACTGCCTGCTGCTCGACCAGACGGCAGGCACGCCGACAGATCGGACCGTTGCCGATCTGATCGGCCAGAGAGCCGCACTCGACCTCATCGACCGGGCCCTGGCGGGGCACGTTGACGCCCGCGATGCAGCCCGCGTCGACTGGGGCCTTGAAGCCCGGATCGCCGCAGTGCTGAGCCGGATGGGCCTCGCAGGCCTGGACCTCCGCCGGCCCGCCGCCACCCTCAGCGGTGGCGAACGCGCCCGGCTGCGGCTTGCAGGCGCAATCCTGGCCGAACCGGATCTGCTGCTGCTGGACGAACCGACCAACCATCTGGACGAGAGCGGGCGACAGGCGGTCGTCTCTCTCATCGCAGACTGGACGCGCGGGCTGATCATCGCGTCTCATGACCGGGACCTGTTGCGCGGCCTGCCGCGCATTCTGGAACTGGCGCCCGGCCGGGTCTTCCACCACACAGGCGGCGGCGAGGCCTGGCTTGCCGCGCGCGCGGCCCGGGAAGCCGCGGCCCTTGCCGCCATGGCTGCCGCCCGGGATCAGATGAGCCGGACCAAGCGCGAGGCCTCTGCAGCGACCGCGCGCCAGGATCGCCGCGATGCCACCGGCCGCCGGCATCGCGGCCGCGGGGACATGCCGAAGATCCTGCTCGATGCCCGACAGGATCGGGCGGAGCGCAGCCGGGGCCGCGGGAACCGGCTTGCAGCCAGGCGTCTGGAGACGGCAGCAGGCGAGCTGACGGCCGCCCGCGCCGCGCTCGACCTGACCGGCCGGCCGGCTTTCTCCCTGCCCGCAACAGGTCTCGCCCGTGGGCGGGAGCTGCTCGATATGCGCGATGTCGTGACGGCGGCCGGTATTTCCCTGCCCGATCTCAACGTCACGGGGCCGGAGCGGATCGCGATCACGGGGCCGAACGGCGCCGGCAAGACGTCGCTGCTCAGGATCGCCGCCGGGCTGGACCTGCCCCGCAGCGGTTCGGTCCGGCGCCCCGGCCGGATCGCCCTGCTCGACCAGCATGCGGACCTGCTCGACCCGGCGCTCAGCCTGCTCGACAATCTGCGGCGCCATGCGCCTGATGCCGGAGAGGAAGCCTTGCGCGCAATCCTTGCACGCTTCCTGTTCCGCGGTGACGCCGCATTGCGGCAGACGGCCATGCTGAGCGGCGGCGAGCGGGTGCGGGTCGCTCTCGCCTGCCTGCTCGGCCAGGCGGAACCGCCAGAGCTGCTGCTGCTCGACGAGCCCACCAATCACCTGGACCTGGAGGCGACCGAGACGGTGGAGACCGCACTTGCCGCCTGGGACGGCGCCCTGGTCCTGGTCAGCCACGACCCGATACTGCTCGCCCGTCTGGGCATCGGGCGGCATCTGCGGCTTCCCGCCTGACCGCCGCTACCGGCTCGCCGCTTCCGCCGCAAGCTGGGCCGCCAGCCCGTCCCGGTAGGTGCGGTATTTCAGCCGCACGCCCAGCTCGTCACGGATCCGGTTGTTGCGCACCCGCTTGTTGTCGGCATAGAAGCTGCGCGCCATCGGGCTGAGATCGGCCTCCTCGAACGGCACTTCCGGCGGCGGCGCCACCCCCAGCAGCTCGCAGGCATGCAGGATCACGTCCTGGGGTGGGGCGGCTTCGTCGTCGCAGAGGTTGTAGGCGCGCCCCGGCGCGGGGTGGGCAAGGGAGGCGGCCAGCACGGCTGCAATATCGTCGACATGTATGCGCGAGAAGACCTGACCCGGCTTCACCACGCGGTGCGCCCGCCCGGCACGGACCGTATCGAGCGCCGAACGGCCAGGGCCGTAGATGCCCGCCAGCCGAAAGAGATGGGCAGGTGCCTCGGGCGCCAGCGCCGACCAGGCCTGCTCCGCCGCGACCCGGCGGCCGCCCCGGCCGGTGGCAGCAATGGTGGGCGTGGTCTCGTCGACCCAGCCGCCGCCGTGATCGCCATAGACCCCGGTCGTCGACAGATAACCGATCCAGGGCGCCCGCCCTCGTGCGGCACCTGCTGCTGCCGCGGCGGCGATATCCGCCCCGTGAACGCGGATCACCACATCCCCTTCGGCGTCGGGCCCGACCGAGGACAGGATCGCCACCGCCCGTCCCAGATCCGCGAGACCTGCGGCGCCCATGGGGCCGCTGCCGTCGAACAGATATGCGGCGATCCCCTCGGCCGCCAGCTGGTCGCGCTTTCCGGCACTCCGGCAGGTACCGGCAACCCGGCCCCCCGCGGCCATCCAGGCCTGCGCCAGCGCCCGGGCCGAAAAGCCGAGGCCGAAGCAGAACAGCAGGCGCCCGTCGCCCGCCACGGGGCGAAGCAGGGCAACGGGATCCGTCGGCCCCTGATCAGTCGACTGGTCGGTCATGGCCTCTCCTCGGACAGGACACCGGCAGCCCGCCATTCGGCCAGCACCGCCGGATCGGTTTCGCCCGACAGCCGCTCGGCCGCCGCGCGTGCAAATTCGGGCGGCGACATCAGGCGCGATGCCGCCCAGACCGCCATCGCCCGCACCTGTGCCGCCCCATCCGCCAGCAGCGGCCGGAGTGCGGGGACCAGATCGGGCCGCCCCGAATTGCCGATCGCGATCGCGACGTTGCGGACGAAGCGATCGCGGCCGATCCGCTTGACGGCGGTCCTGGCGAACATGGTGCGGAATGCGGCATCGTCCAGCCCGGCAAGCCCGGCAAGCCCCGGTGCCGTCAACGCCTCCCGGCCGGCCAGTTTCGTCTCGGCCGCCCCTCTCGCGAACTTGTTCCAGGGGCAGACCGCGAGACAGTCGTCACAGCCATAGATCCGGTTGCCCATCGCCGCCCGGAATTCCACAGGCACCGGCCCGTCGAGTTCGATGGTGAGGTAAGAGATGCAGCGTCGCGCATCCAGTTCATAGGGCGCCGGGAAAGCATCGGTCGGGCAAGCATCCAGACAGGCATGGCAGCTGCCGCAGCGATCGCCATGAGGGCGGTCATAGACAAGATCCAGCCCGGTCAGCATCACCGCCAGGAAGGTCCAGGAACCGAAATCACGCGAGACCAGATTGGTATGCCGCCCCTGCCAGCCCAGCCCGGCCAGCGCAGCCAGGGGCTTTTCCATCACCGGCGCGGTGTCGACGAAGAACTTCAGCTCCACCGCGCTTTCGTCCCACAGCCAGCGGGCCAGACGGCGCAGCTTGGCCTTGATCACCTCGTGATAATCGTCGCCACGGGCATAGACCGACAGGCTGCCGGTTTCAGGGCAGGAGAGATTGGCCAGAGGGTCGGTGGCCGGTCCGTAATTCTGGGCAAGGACAATGGCGCTGCGTGCCCCGGGCCAGAGCGCATCCGGGCTGCGGCGCCAGTCGATCCGGTCCTCGATCCAATGCATGTCGCCATGGCGGCCGAGTTCGACGAAACGGTCGAGCGCCTCGCCTGTCGCAGGGGGCAGGCGGGCCGGGGCGAAGCCCACGGCATCGAAGCCGATCTCCCGCGCCCTGGCGCGGATCGCGGCCGTCCAGCCGGCAGGATCGAGGTCGAGCGGCGGCCCCTTGCGCCTGGGCGGCGGTGGCGCGGGTGGGCGCCGGTCAGAAATCGAGGTCGCCATAATGCGCCGCGGGCGCGATGCCGATGATCCGGTCCTTGAGCATCGGCCGGAAGCTTGGCCGGGACTTGATCCGGACATACCATTCCTTGGCCACCGGATGGCGGACCCAGGGCACATCGCCCAGATAGTCGATGGCCGAGAAATGGGCGGCGGCCGCAAGATCGGCAAGCGAGAGCTGATCACCGGCCAGCCATTTGCGCCGCTCGGTCAGGAAGGCCACGTATTCCAGGTGGTAGTTGATGTTGGCAAGGCCGGCGCGGATGGCAGCCGAGGTCGGCTGGCCCAGCCCCGCCAGGCGCTTGTCCACCTTCTCCCCAACCAGGTTGCGGGTGACCTCGTCGGAGAATTTATGGTCGAACCAGTCGATCAGGCGGCGAACCTCGGCCCTGTCACCCGGCCGGCGCGGCAGCAGGGGATGTTCCGGATAGGCCTCTTCCAGATATTCGAGCACGGTGCGGTGGCCGGCGACCACGGTGTCGTCGGCTTCAACCAGAACCGGAAGCACGCCAGCGGGGTTGAGCCTCAGGAATTCGGTACGGCGTTCCCACGCCTTCTCGAGCTGCAGATCGTGATCGAGCTGCTTCTCGCCGAGGGCCAGTCGGACCACGCGGCAACCAGGGTTCAGCCAGTGATGATAAAGCGTGCGCATGGCCGAGGACTTTAGCGCAGAGAACGGCGTCGGGCCACTACCGCATCACCGGTATAGAGCGCGAGCGCGATCCAGATGAGAACGAAGGCCACACCTTGCGCCTCCGACACGGTTTCGCCCAGCAGAAACACGGCGACGGCGAGCTGACAGGTGGGATTGACGTATTGCAGAAAGCCCAACAGGCCAAGGGGCAGGCGCGGTGCCGCGAAACCGAACATCAGCAGCGGCACCACCGTGACGGCACCGGCAGCCAGCAACAACAGCACCTGCAGCGACCCGGCCGAGGGGATGGCGAGAACACCATCGGCCGCAGCGTAGATCGTCCAGCCGAGCGCTATGGGCGCCAGAACCGCGGTTTCAACCGCAAGCCCCGCGACGGCACCGACCGCAGCGAGCTTGCGCAACAGACCGTAGGTGCCGAAGCTCAGGGCCAGCGCGATCGCGATCCAGGGCAGGCCGCCGCCTTCTCGGGCAATCCAGGCGACGCCACCGATGGCCAGGAAGAAGGCCAGGATCTGCATCGCCCGCGGCCGTTCGCGGAGGAACACGACCCCCAGCACCACCGAGACCAGCGGATTGACGTAGTAGCCGAGGCTGGCATCGACCGCGCGGCCGGTCTGGACCGCGTAGATGTAGACGCCCCAATTGGCAGCGATGGCGAAGGCACTGAGGCAGAGCAGCCCCAGAACCCGGGGACGGGCGATCAGGGCGCGGATCTCGGTCCGATGGCGGTGGCCCGCAGCGATGAAGATCAGCACGACCAGCGAGCCCAGGATCCGGTCGGCCAGAACCTCCAGCGACGGCACCGCAGCCAGAGCCGAGAAATAGAGCGGGAACAGGCCCCAGATGACATAGGCACCGAAGGCCGCTGCAGCCGGCCGGCCAAGCCCGGGGGGCGCGCCGGCAGGCAGCGCCGGCGAGGGACTGCGCGGGGTGGAGGGCATCTGGGTGCGGGTCCGGAAGCGGGGGGATAGGAACGCCTGGGCGATCCTATCCCCCCACCCGCCATCCCGCCAGGGGGTGCGGACCAAAAGCTCCACACCTCTTGCATGAGCCGGATTGAACCAGAGGCCTGCTTCAGCCTGGAACGGCTTCAGCCCCGGAAGTCGGTCTGGGTACCATGGGCGGCAATGGCATCGGCCAGCCGTGCCAGACCGTGAACATAAGCCGCCGTCCGCCAGTCGATGCCGAGAGCCGCGACACGGTCGCCGATTGCATCGCCTTCCCGCTCAATGGCCGCTTTCAGCCGCTCATGCACCTCGGCTTCACCCCAGTACCAGCCCTGCCGGTTCTGGACCCACTCGAAGTACGAGACGGTGACACCGCCGGCATTGGCCAGAATGTCGGGCAGGACGGTGATGCCGCGGGCGGTCAGCACCTCGTCGGCCTCGGGCGTCACCGGACCATTGGCCAGCTCCAGGACCACGGGCGCGGTGATCAGATGCACATTACCGGCATGGATCATCTCTTCCAGAGCGGCCGGCACCAGCAGTTCGGCATCAAGGGCCAGGATCTCGTCCGGATCGACCCGGCGCACGCCCGGCCCCTCCAGAAGACCGACCCCACCCCGGGCCTTGGCGGCATCCAGCGCATCGAGATCAATGCCGTCGGGCGCCGCCACCGCGCCCCGGCTGTCGGAAACGCCGACGATCTTCCAGCCATCCGATGCCAGCAGCCGCGCCATGTGCCGGCCGGCATTGCCATAGCCCTGGACGATCGCACGCCGCACCCGACCCGGCCGGTCCTCGACACCCAGCCGGGCAGCCAGGTGGCGCAGCAGATACCAGCCGCCGCGGGCCGTGGCGTCACCGCGGCCGAGCGATCCGCCCAGCGCCACCGGCTTGCCGGTGACCACCGCCGGCGCCGGTGCACCGGTCAGCGAGCCGTATTCATCGGCCATCCAGCCCATGACCATGGCGTCGGTGTAGACATCGGGCGCCGGAATGTCGCGCTCCGGCCCGATCACGCCGGCAAAGGCCTGGACATAAGCGCGTGACAGCCGCTCCAGCTCGGCCCGCGACAGGCCACGCGGATCCACCCGGATCGCGCCCTTGCCGCCGCCATAGGGCAGGTTCATCACCGCGCATTTGAAGGTCATCCAGAAGGCCAGCGCCTCCACCTCGTCCATGGTCGAGGCGGGGTGATAGCGGATGCCGCCCTTGGTGGGGCCGCGGGTGTCGTCATAGCGGCAGCGCCAGGCGGTGAAGGCCCGCCGGCTGCCGTCGTCCATCCGGATCAGCAGTCGCGCCTTCAGGGTCTCGCGGGGGGCACCCAGCTTCTCTGCCACGTCCGGATCGAGGTCGAGATACGCGGCCGCCGTATCGAGACGAGAGAGTGCCTGCCGAAGCAGCGGACCGCGTTCATCATCCAACATGTCATGTCACCAGTCTTTTGCGGGGGTTACGAGAGAGAACCGGCCCCGCCCGTCGCAGGACCGATCCTTGCGCGGTTTAACCGCCCGGCGACCGGACTGAAAGGAAATGTCGTTCCGGAACTCTGCGGCCGGATAGCGACGAGGCCTGTGCCTGAACGAAAACGGCGGGCCCCCTTCCGGATGCCCGCCGCTTCCCGTCTTCGTCGTCCGGCCCGTCCTCAGTTCGGGGTCCGAAGGCCCCGGGGCCGCCCCCGCGAGGGTCCGCCTCAGGCGGTGACCGCCGCGACCTCTTCCGGGTTCAGGGGGTGTTCGAGGCGCGAGACCATCTCCTTCGGCACCACCTGCCAGATGCGATCGAGCGTACGATCCCAATCGTCGAGCAGGTTCTGGGCGAAGGCAGATTTGGTCTCGTCCACGTGGCGCTCGATCAGGCCGCGCAGCATCGCTTCCCAATGCGGGGTGGCGATGCGCTGCCAGACCAGCGTTTCCGGATTCACCCGGCGCTCGAACGAGCCGTCGCTGTCCAGGATGAAGGCCATGCCGCCGGTCATGCCGGCACCGAAATTGTGGCCGACCTTGCCCAGGATCACGACGGTGCCGCCGGTCATGTACTCGCAGCCATTGGCCCCGCAGCCTTCGACCACCGCCTGGGCGCCGGAGTTGCGGACGCAGAAGCGCTCACCCGCCTGGCCGGCCGCGAACAGCTCGCCCGAGGTCGCACCATAGAGCACGGTGTTGCCGATGATGACGTTCTCGTTGCTCTTGCGCGTGGTCACGAAGGGCGGACGCACCACGATGCTGCCACCCGACAGGCCTTTGCCGACATAGTCGTTCGAGTCGCCGATGACCTCCAGCTTCAGGCCCTGCACCGCAAAGGCGCCGAGCGACTGGCCGGCCGAACCACGCAGGCGCACGGTGATGTGCCCCGGCTGCAGCCCGTCCATGCCGAAGCGGCGGACGATCTTGGACGACAGGCGCGTGCCCACAGACCGGTGCGTGTTGCGCACATTGTAGGTCAGCTGCATCTTCTCGCCCTCGTTGAGGGCCGGCGCCGCGTCGACGATCATCTGCGCGTCGAGGGTGTCGGGCACCGGGTTGCGGGCCGACAGCGAGAAGTAGCGGGGCAGATCGCCCGGATCGGCCTGGGCCAGGATCGGGTTCAGGTCCAGATCGTCCAGATGCGCGCTGCCGCGGCTGACCTGCGACAGCAGGTCCGACCGGCCGATGATCTCGTTCAGCGACCGGGCGCCGAGCTGGGCCAGGATCTCGCGCACCTCTTCCGAGATGAAGGTGAAGAGGTTCACCACCTTCTCGGGCGTGCCGTCGAACTTGGCACGCAGCGCCGGATCCTGGGTGCACACGCCCACCGGGCAGGTGTTGCTGTGGCACTGGCGGACCATGATGCAGCCCATCGCCACCAGCGAAGTGGTGCCGATGCCGAATTCCTCGGCACCGAGCATGGCGGCGATGACGACGTCGCGGCCGGTCTTCAGGCCGCCGTCGGTGCGCAGCCGCACCCGATGGCGCAGACGGTTGAGCGTCAGCACCTGGTTGGCTTCGGACAGACCCATCTCCCAGGGCACGCCGGCATATTTGATCGAGGTCTGCGGGCTGGCGCCGGTGCCACCATTGTGGCCCGAGATCACGATCACGTCGGCATTGGCCTTGGCAACGCCGGCCGCGATGGTGCCGATGCCCGAGCGGGCGACCAGCTTCACCGAGACCTCGGCATCGGGATTGACCTGCTTCAGGTCGTAGATCAACTGCGCCAGATCTTCGATCGAATAGATGTCGTGGTGCGGCGGGGGCGAGATCAGCATCACACCCGGCGTCGAATGCCGAAGCTTCGCGATCTCGACCGTCACCTTGAAGCCGGGCAGCTGCCCGCCTTCGCCGGGCTTGGCGCCCTGCGCCACCTTGATCTGGATCTCGCGGCAGTTGTTCAGGTACTCGGTCGTCACGCCGAAGCGGCCCGAGGCGACCTGCTTGGTGCCGGAGTTGGCGTTGTCGCCGTTCGGACGCGGCTGGAAGCGATCGCGGCTCTCGCCGCCCTCGCCCGAGTTCGAATGCGCACCGATCCGATTCATCGCGATGGTCAGCGTCTCGTGCGCTTCCGCACTCAGCGCGCCCAGCGACATGGCCGGGGTCTCGAACCGCTTGCGGATCGAGGTGATGCTCTCGACCTCGTCGACCGGCACCGGCTTGCGGTTGGTCTTGAAGTCCAGCAGATCGCGCAGATGGATCGGGGGCAGCGCCCGCACACCCTCGGCATACTTCTTGTAGAGGGTGTAGCTGTCGCTGGCGACGGCCGTCTGAAGCATGTGGATCAGCCGGCCGTCATGGCCATGCGCCTCACCCTTCGCCCGGTAGCGGTAGAAACCGCCGATCGGCAGGATCGAGGCGCCGCCCTGGAAGCCGCGCTCGTGCTGGCGGATGGTCTTGCGCTCGATACCGGCCAGGCCGATGCCCGAGACGCGCGACGACATGCCGGGGAAGAACTCCGCCACCAGCGACCGCGACAGGCCCACCGCCTCGAAGTTGTAGGCGCCGCGATAGCTGCTGATCACCGAGATGCCCATCTTCGAGAGCACCTTGAGCAGGCCCAGATCGGCGGCGTGCTTGAAGTTCGACACCGCCTCGTCGACCGTCAGATCGCCGAACAGGCCGCGGCGATGACGATCATAGATCGTCTCCTCGGCCAGATAGGCATTGATCGTGGTCGCGCCGACACCGACCAGCACCGCCATATACTGCACATCAAGGCATTCGGCCGACCGCACGTTGACGGAGCAGAAGGTCCGCAGCTTCTGCTTCACCAGATGCGTGTGCACACCGCCTGCGGCCAGGATCATCGGCACGGCGACGTTCGACTCGTCCAGCCGCTCGTCGGTCAGGATGATGTGCTCGGCACCGCCGCGCACCGCATCCTCCGCCTCCCGACGGATCCGCTCCAGCGCCTTCTTCAGCACGCCCTCGCCCGCACCCGCCGGCATGGTGCAGTCGATCTCGACCGCACGATCCTTCATGTAGCGGCGCATGGCCGCATAGGCGCGGTTGGTCACGACCGGGCTGTCGAGCAGCAGGATCTTCATCTGGCTTTCGTCATGGGCAAAGACGTTGCCCAGATTGCCGAGGCGCGTGTCCAGCGTCATGACCATCTCCTCGCGGAGCGGGTCGATCGGCGGGTTGGTCACCTGGCTGAATTCCTGCCGGAAGAAGTTGTGCAGGCCGCGATAGTGGCTGGAGAGCACGGCGATCGGCGCATCATCGCCCATCGAGCCCACGGCTTCCTTGCCCTCTTCCACCATGGGATGAAGGATGAGCTCCAGATCCTCGATGGTCAGGCCGACCGCCAGCTGGCGCCGGCGAAGCTCGTCGGCATTGAAGCGCGGCTGGGGTGCGGGGACCTGATCGATCAGCGAGCCGAGCCGGGTGGTCTTGCCCGCCCAGGAGGCATAGTCATGCTCTGCCGCGAGCAGATCCTTGAGCGCGCGGTCGTGGTAGAGCTTGCCCTCCTGAAGGTCGACCCCCAGGATCTCGCCCGGGCCGACCCGGCCCTTCTCGATCACGTCCTGATCGGTCAGCGGCACCATCCCAGCTTCCGAGCCGACCACCAACAGGCCGTCGGCGGTGATGGCATAGCGCATCGGGCGCAGACCGTTGCGGTCCATGCCCGCCGCAATCCAGCGGCCGTCATAGACCGCCAGCGCCGCCGGGCCGTCCCAGGGCTCCATGACCGTGTTCAGATAGGCATAGAGCGAGCGATGCGCCTCCGGCACATCCGGCACCTTCGACCACGCCGGCGGCACCAGCATCAGCTTCACCAGCGGCGCCGAACGGCCGGCATGGCAGAGCGCCTCGAACACGGCGTCAAGCGCGCCCGAGTCGGAACTCCCCTGCGGGATCAGCGGCTTGATGTCCTCGCCGGCCGGGCCGAAGACCTCGGAGACCATCAGGGTCTCGTGGCTCTTCATCCAGTTGCTGTTGCCGCGCACGGTGTTGATCTCGCCGTTATGGGCGAGCATCCGGAAGGGCTGGGCCAGCGACCAGGTCGGGAAGGTGTTGGTCGAATAGCGCTGATGGTAGATGACGAAGTTCGACACGAACCGCTCGTCGAGCAGATCCGGATAGAACACCGTCAGCTGCTCGCCCAGGAACATGCCCTTATAGATGATCGAGCGGCTGGACAGCGAGCACATGTAGAAGTCGGCAACGCTCGCCTCGCGGACCTTCTTCTCGATCCGGCGACGGATGAGATACAGGTCGCGCTCGAAGGCGACGGTCCCGTTGCCCTTGTCGTTGGCGATCATGATCTGCTCGATCTCGGGCCGCGTCGCCGCGGCCTTCTCGCCGATCGCCCGGGTGTTCACCGGCACCTGGCGCCAGCCGTAGATCGTGTAACCGAGTTCCAGGATCTCGCTCTCGACGATCGTGCGGCACAGCTCCTGGGCGCCGAAATCATTGCGCGGCAGGAAGACCTGGCCCACGGCCAGCACGCTGCCCTCGGCCATGCGATGGCCGGTGCGCTCGATATGCTCCTGAAAGAAATCCTTCGGGATCTGCAGGTGGATGCCGGCGCCGTCGCCGGTCTTGCCGTCGGCATCGACCGCACCGCGATGCATCAGGTTGGAGAGCGCGGTGATGCCGGCCTCGACGACCCGCCGCTGGGGCGTGCCGTCGATCGAGGCAACGAGGCCGACGCCGCAGGCATCGTGCTCGTCGGCCGGGTTATAGGCGTGGGCGGCTTCCAGCTTGGCCTTGTTGGCAGCCCAGGCGGCAACGAAGGTCTCGGCCGTCTCGCGGATGATCTCGGACATGGCTTTGTCTCCCGTCCAGGCGTTCAGCTGGCAGCCGCCGACTGCTCGGCAGCGGTGATGCGGTTGCGGACATAGCGGTCGATCTGCTCGGCGGCATCGCGGCCGTCACGGATCGCCCAGACGACCAGCGAGGCACCGCGAACGATGTCACCGGCGGCGAAGACGCCGTCGACGCTGGTCATGAAGGTACGGATATCGGTCTTGAGCGTGCCCCAGCGGGTGGTCACCAGCTCGGGGCAGTCGAACAGCACCGGCAGATCCTCAGGGTCGAAGCCCAGGGCCTTGATCACCAGATCGGCCTTGAGAATGAACTGGCTGCCGTCGACCACCACAGGTGACTGACGGCCCGACGGGTCGGGTGCCCCCAGACGCATACGCACGGCCCGCACCGCCTCGACCTTCTCGTTGCCGAGGAAGGCTTCGGGGTTGGACAGCCATTCGAAGGTGACGCCCTCTTCCGTGGCATTCGCGACTTCGCGCTGCGAGCCGGGCATGTTCTGCCGGTTACGCCGATAGAGGCAGGTCACCGAGGCGGCACCCTGCCGGATCGAGGTACGCACGCAGTCCATGGCCGTATCGCCGCCGCCGACCACGACAACGTTCTTGCCCTTGGCCGAGAACCGCGCCTGCATCTCCGCCGACAGCTCGTCGCCCAGATTGAGCCGATCGGACGCGGTCAGGAAGTCGAGCGCCTTCTCGACGCCCTGAAGGCCGACACCCGGCACCTTGATCTCACGCGACTGATAGACGCCGGTCGCGATCAGCACTGCCTCGTGGCGCTGACGCAGCTCCTCGATCGTAACATCGCGCCCGATGTCGACGCCCAGATGGAATCTGATCCCGCCTTCTTCAAGCAGCTTCCAGCGGCGCAGCACGACCTGCTTGTCGAGCTTGAAGTTGGGGATGCCATAGATCAGCAGGCCGCCGACGCGGTCGTAGCGGTCATACACATGAATCTCGTAGCCACGGCGGCGCAGCATCTCTGCGGCAGCAAGACCGGCCGGCCCGGCGCCGACGATGCCGATCGACAGGCCCAGCTCACGCTCGGGCCTGGGCGCCTTGACCCAGCCGTTCTCGAAGGCGGTCTCGGTGATGTACTTCTCCACCGATCCGATAGTCACCGAGTTGAAACCCTTCTCGATGACGCAATTACCTTCGCACAGGCGATCCTGCGGGCAGATGCGGCCACAGATCTCGGGGAAGGTATTGGTCGCCGACGAGATTGCATAGGCCTCTTCCAGCCGGCCTTCCGCGGTCAGCTTCAGCCAGTCGGGTATGTTGTTCTGCAGCGGGCAATGCACCTGGCAGAACGGGATGCCGCACTGGGAGCACCGCGAGGCCTGGGTGGCCGCCTGTTCCGGCGCAAACCCGGCATAGATCTCGCCGAAATCTTTGGCGCGGGTTTGAGCGGTTCGCTTCTCGGGCATCTTCTGCTCGATACGGGTGAACTGCATCAGCTTGCGCGCCATGGTCCTCGTCCTTCGACCGTGGGCCGGGCATGTCCTGCCCGGCAGGGGTTGGGTGTCCGCGAGCTTCGGCAAGGGCCGCGCCGCGGATCGGTTCATTGCCACCCGGGACCGGCAGGGTCGCGGGCAACGTCTTTGTCAGGGTGACGTCCGTGCCGGCAGGGTTCTGCTTCGGCAACCCGCCTGATCGGCGGGCCGGGGCTGTTCCTGGCTGCGGGCATGTCATCTGCGGTCGCGTCAGGGTCCGCCTCGGGCGGGCGGAAGACGACGCGAACGCCGGGGAGGTTTGCAGAGGGCCTGCCCCGTCAGATCCCGGTCATTTCACCGGCGGATCGACGCAGCCTGACCCCGCCCCTTGCGCGCACGGAGGCCTTCGAAGGTCATATACGCCTTTGCAGGCCGTCTGGCGAGTAAAAAGATGATGAAAGGTCCGATCTAAGACCATTTTTCGTCAGACAGAGAGAAATTGCGAGCGATTCGCAGGGCTGCGCCCGACGACTGACGCGATAATGGTCTCATATTCTGACCTATATCCATCCAGCCCATTGTTTCATAAGAAGTATGGGGCCGAGCAGAGCCTCAACCACCCCAGGGCGGGCGGTCATCGAAGATGCACGAAAGAAAGCGGCCGGCCCCACCGGGGCCGGCCGCACGTCAGGCGTCCCGACATTAAAGTCGGTCAGTTTCCGGTCCGACCATCCCGCGGCCGATGGATCCAGGCGCGATAGCGGGCCAGATAATCCGGCACCACCGCCTCGACCGGGGTCGGACGGATCCCGAAAGCTGCGAGCCCTTCGGCCCCTTCGGCCACCACATTGTCGCGCTTCAGCATCCGCAGCTGATCGGTGGTCAGCGGCGCCATGCCACCGGGCAGGAGGTCGCCGAACCGGGCCACGACGCCGGCGAGCGCCCATGGCATGGGCACCAGGCCGCGATGCTTGCGCACGGTCACGAGGATGTATTCCAGGATTTGGGCGAAGCTGTACACCTTCGGGCCACCCAGTTCGAACGTCCGGCCGGCAAATTCCGGCTCTTCGAGCGACCGGACCACAGCCTCGGCGACATCGACCACCCAGACCGGCTGAAAGCGGGTCTGGCCACCGCCGATCAGCGGCAGGGCCGGCGAGATGCGGGTCATCCCGGCGAAACGGTTGAAGAAATCGTCCTCGGGGCCGAACAGGATGCTGGGGCGCAGGATCACGGCCGCCGGGAAGGCCTCGCGCACCGCCGCCTCACCGGCAGCCTTGGTCCGGCCATAGGCCGAACTGCTGGCGGGATCGGCACCGATCGCCGAAACATGGACCAGCGCGTCGAGCCCGGCATCCGCCGCAGCCCTGGCGATATTGCCGGCACCCTGGACATGGACTCCGTCGAAGGTGGCGCCCCAGCCCTCGGCCAGGATACCGGTCAGATTGACCGCCGCCGAGGCGTCGACGAGCGCCGCCCGCACCTGAGCCGCGTCCGTCACATCGCAGGACATGATCGCGATCTGGCCGACATCACCCGCAGGCTTCAGGAACAGGGCCCGGTCCGCATCGCGCACCGCCACCCTGATCCGCACGCCGGTGCGGGCGAGCCGCGCGACGACATAGCGGCCGAGGAAGCCCGAGCCGCCGAATACCGTGACGAGCCGATCCTTCATGGCGATCAAAGTCTCCCTCTCCTGGTCCGGCACCGCCGGTCGCGCAAACCTGGGCTACACATAATCCGGCGGGTGCCACGACGCAACGCCGGAGCCGCCCCATGCGACGGAAAGTCATGATCCGGCCGCAGCTTGATGACCGGCAGATGACGGCCGGCAGAAGCCATCCGCACTTGGCGGCAAGGATCAGCTTGCGCTAAAACCTTGCCTCGGCAGGCAGCGGGTCTGCCGTGACGACAGCGGAGGCGCGGCCGGATGACCATTCACCTGCACGAAGGCGACCTGCCCGAGGATTTCGGCCGGCCGACATCGATCGCCATCGATACCGAAACCATGGGACTGAAGCCGCATCGCGACCGGCTGTGCCTGGTGCAGATTTCCACCGGCGACGGCGATGCCCATCTGGTGCGGATCGCCCGTGGCCAGACCACGGCGCCGCGGCTGGCGGCCCTGCTGGAAGATCCGGACGTCCTTAAGATCTTCCACTTCGCCCGGTTCGATCTCGCCGTGCTCCACGAGCGGCTTGGGATCGACTGCCGGCCGGTCTATTGCACCAAGATCGCATCGAAGCTGATCCGGACCTATACCGACCGCCACGGCCTGCGCGATCTGCTGCGCGAGACGATCGGCGTCGAAATCTCGAAGCAGCAGCAGTCATCTGACTGGGGGGCAGACCAGCTGACGCCGGAACAGCAGACCTATGCCGCCGGCGACGTGCTGCATCTGCACGCCGTGAAGGTCGTGCTTGATGATATGCTCGCGCGCGAGGGCCGCACCGATCTGGCCCGTGCCTGCTTTGATTTCCTTCCCGCCCGTGCCCGGCTTGATCTGCTGGGTTGGGAAGAGCCGGACATCTTTGCCCACTAACCTCCAAGGCTCCCCACAGGCAGGCCCCCATATTCCGCCCCGCGGAACATACTGCCGCAGACACCCTTTCACGGGGCAGGGGGGCCGACCATATAGAACGGCATGTGCCATCTTTCCTGCACATGCCTTCGCACATGACCACGGGACACCGTGCCGATGACCGCCGAGACGCTCCCCCACACTGCCGCCGATGACGGCCGCGCCCTTGCCGCGGCCGAACAGGCGCTTGCCCTGGAAATCGCCGGGCTCGAAGCCCTGCGCGCCGGGCTGGGGCCCGATTTCGCGCACGCGGTGAACCTGCTCTACGCCACAAAGGGCCGGGTGATCGTCACCGGCATGGGCAAGAGCGGCCATGTCGGTGCCAAGATCGCAGCGACACTCGCCTCCACCGGCACGCCGGCACAATTTGTCCACCCCGCCGAAGCGAGCCATGGCGACCTCGGCATGATCACCCGCCAGGATGCGGTTCTGGCCCTCTCCAATTCCGGAGCGACGCCCGAGCTGTCGGATATTCTGGCCCACAGCCGCCGCTTCAGCATCCCGCTGGTCGGCATTACCGCCCGCAGGGCCAGCCCGCTGGCTGAAGCAGCGGACGTGGCACTGATCCTGCCGCCGGCGCCCGAAGCCTGCCCACTGCAGCTTGCCCCCACCACCTCCACCACCATGACGCTGGCGCTGGGGGATGCGATCGCAATGGCGCTGCTCGACCGGCGCGGCTTCACCGCCGAGGATTTCCGGATATTCCACCCCGGTGGCAAACTCGGGGCGCGGCTGGTGAAAGTGGCCGACATCATGCACGGCCCCGAAGACCTGCCCCTGATCACTCCCGACCGCCCCATGGCCGAGGCCCTGATCGAGATCAGCGCCAGAAGCTTCGGCTGCGTCGGCGTGACCGACGATGCCGGCCGGCTTGCCGGTATCGTGACGGATGGCGATCTGCGCCGCCATATGGGGCCGGATCTTGCCGCCCGCAAAGTGTCGGACGTCATGACGGCCACGCCCAAGACCATCCGCGCCCGGGCACTGGCGGCCGAGGCACTGGCCATCATGAACGCCTACAAGATCACCGCCCTGTTTGCGGTGGATGACGACGGTCGGCCCGTAGGTATCCTGCACGTCCACGATTGCCTGAGGGCCGGCGTGGCCTGAACGCGCCGTCTCCTCCTTATCCCAGCCTGTCCCGCCCGGAGCACGACGAGCAGATCATGGCCGAGACGCCGAAGATGCCCCCCCTGCCGACGGGCCCGCAGGCACCGCGCCGACGCAGCCGTTACAGCCGTTTCGTCCGGCTGGCGCGGATCCTGCTGCCTGCGATCGGCGCCGGGCTGATCGTGCTGGTGCTCGTGTGGTCGCAATTGTCGGGCATCGGCGGCGATGCACGTATAGGATACTCGAAGATCGTCCGGGACGATGTGGATGCGCTCCGGATGCTGGAACCCAGATTCACCGGTGTGGATGCGGAGGGCCGGCCGTTCCGGGTAGAAGCCGACGAGGCGACCCAGCCGGCGGTCGACAGTTCGCAGATCACGCTCAAGACCATCCGGGCCGACATGACCGCGTCGGACGGAACCTGGCTCGCCATCCGGGCAAAGACGGGCGCCTTCGATCGTGAAGCCGAACGGCTGAAGCTTGAGGGCGATGTCGAGGTGATTGCCGAAACCGGCTACGCCATGTCGACCGAGCGGGTGGACGCCGAGCTTGGCAGCGGAACCATCCGAAGCGACAGCCCGGTGGTGGCGCATGGTCCGGTGGGAAGCATCGACGCCGCCGGCTTCACCGCCCGGCGGGAAAGTGACACCATCACCTTCGATGGGCCCGTCCGTGTGACCGGCTATCCGGGTGTTGAGAGATGACGTCAGGAGCGCGCATGCCCTTCAGCCTTTCCACGGGCCGCCGTCACGGTGCGGCCCTCGCCCTGCTGGTGACGGCCTTTGGATCGGCGGCCGCCGTGATCCCGGTGCTCGCCCCCGTTCCGGCTGCGGCGCAGAGCGCCATCCGTACCTCCAGCATCGACACGTCGCAGCCGATCGAGATCACCGCCCAGGATTCGCTTGAATGGGCGGATGTCGAACGGGTGGCAACCTTTCGCGGCGAGGTGAAGGCCGTCCAGGGGACGATGACCCTCTATGCCGACACGCTGAAGGTCCATGTCGCCCAGCCCGGCGCGAAGGGGGCGAAGCAGGCCCCGCCGCAGGCGGGCCAGAGTGAGGGGCAGGAGGGTGAAGGGCAGCAGGGCGGCGGTCTTGCCGATGCCGCCGGCGAGATCTCGAAGATCGAAGCCGACGGCCATGTGCAGATCATCACCCCGAATGAGAGCGCCCGCGGCGATGTCGGCGTCTATGATGTCAACAAGGGCATGATCACGCTGACCGGCGCGGTAAAGCTCACCCAGGGCCGCAGCCAGCTTGAAGGCGAGCGGCTGGTGCTCGACCTGAACAAGGGCCGCAGCACGCTGGAAAGCGGTCGCAAGGGCCCGGTGCGCGGCCTGTTCGTGCCTGAAAAGAAGTGATGACCGACAAGATGTGACGCGGCGGCCCGCCGACAGGGCCGCATCATCGACGAGGAACACCGAGCCCTTGACCTCTGGCCATCAGGACATACCCGGCAGGCTTGCCGCCGACGCGCCCGAGCGCGCGGATGCGGGCGGCGATGTGCCGGCGGGGCTGGTCGCCCAGTCGCTGGGCAAGCACTACCGCAAGCGCCCGGTGCTGCGCGACGTGTCGCTCAACGTCGCCCGTGGAGAAGCAGTGGGGCTGCTTGGCCCCAACGGCGCCGGCAAGACCACCTGCTTCTACATCATCACCGGGCTGATCTCGGCCGATTACGGCCGGATCCTGCTCGACGGCGACGACGTGACCACCCTGCCCATGTACCGGCGCGCCCGCCTGGGCATCGGCTATCTGCCGCAGGAGGCTTCGATCTTTCGCGGGCTGACGGTGGAAGACAATATCCGGGCGACCCTGGAAGTGGCGGAGCCGGTGCGCGACAAGCGCGAGACCATGCTGGACGAACTGCTTGCCGAGTTCTCGATCAGCCATCTGCGCCGCACGCCAGCGATAGCGCTCTCTGGCGGTGAACGGCGACGGGTGGAGATCGCCCGCGCCCTTGCCACCAGTCCCGCCTTCGTGCTGCTCGACGAACCGCTGGCCGGCATCGACCCGATCGCGGTTGCCGATATCCGCGACCTGGTCTCGCATCTGAAGCATCGCGGCATCGGCGTGCTGATCACCGATCACAATGTCCGCGAGACCCTCGACATCATCGATCGCGCCTACATCCTGCACGACGGCACCGTGCTGATGGAAGGTGCCCCCGAAGACATCGTCGCCAATGACGACGTGCGCCGCGTCTATCTCGGCGACCGGTTCAGCCTCTAGGAGCCCGCGCATGGCGCTCAGCCAGAGACTGGACATCAAGCTCTCGCAGGCGCTGGTCATGACGCCCCAGCTGCAGCAGGCCATCAAGCTGCTGCAGCTGAACAACATCGAACTTGGCGCCTTCGTGGACGAAGAGCTGCTGCAGAACCCGCTGCTGGTCCGGGCAGAGGAGCGCGACGAACCGCTGACGGCGCTGACGACCGGCGATGCCGGTGACGATCCGAGAGGCCAGGAGCCCGCTTTCGAGCCCGGGGCGCGTACAGAACTGACCGAACTGGTCGGCAGCGGCGTCATGCCCGATTCCGAGCACGCTCCCCTTGATGCCGACATCGCCGGCATGTTCGAGAGCGACGGTCCCGCACCTTCCCAGGAGACCCCTGCCCAGCGGGAGATGGATCTGGATCCGGGTCTCGGCTTCGATGCCGGAGGGCCGGTCGGCCGCGGCGGCGACATGAATTTCGACGGCGACGACGAAGGTTTCGAAGCCCGCACCAGCGAGGCCACCACTCTTGCCCGCCATCTTGAGGAACAGATCGCCATCGAGATCCCGGAGGGGATTGAGCGGGCGATCGCAATCGTGCTTGCCGGCCTGCTGGACGAGAACGGCTATCTGACCATGAGCACGGCCGATGCTGCCCAGCTGATCGGGATCGACGTCCCGCGGGTGGAGGCAGTGCTGACCAGGCTGAAGGGGCTGGACCCGACCGGCGTCTTCGCCCGGGATCTGGCCGAATGCCTTGGCTTGCAGCTGGCCGAGCGTGATCGCCTGGACCCGGCGATGCAGGCGCTGCTCGCCAATCTGGACCTGCTGGCCCAGGGCGACCGGGCACGGTTGAAACGGGTGACCGGGGTCGACGACGAAGATCTCGACGACATGATCCGCGAGCTGCGGGCCCTGGATCCGCGCCCCGGCCTGCGCTTCGGCACGGATCCGCTACAGACCGTGGTGCCCGACATCCTGCTTCGCCCCCGCCCCGATGGCGGCTGGCAGATCGAACTCAATCCTGAGACGCTGCCCCGGGTTCTGGTCGATCACGCCTATGCCACGACCATCACCGCCCAGGCGAAGTCCAAGGCCGAGCGCGAATACATCTCTGAGCGGATGCAGACGGCAAGCTGGCTGGTGAAGGCACTGGACCAGCGTGCCCGCACGATCCTGAAGGTGGGCAGCGAGCTGGTCCGCCAGCAGGACGGCTTCTTCGCCCACGGTATCCGCCATCTGCGGCCCCTGACCTTGCGCGACATCGCCGATGCCATCGGCATGCATGAGAGCACGGTCAGCCGGGTCACGGCCAACAAGTACATGGCCACCCCCCGCGGCCTGTTCGAACTCAAGTTCTTCTTCACCGCCGCCATCGCCACAGCCGACGGATCCGGATCCGTCTCGGCCGAGGCGGTCAGGCACCGGATCAAGGAACTGATCGACGGCGAAAGCGCCGATGCGATCCTGTCCGACGACAAGCTGGTCGAGCTGCTGGCTGCGGATGGCATCGACATCGCGCGCCGAACTGTCGCAAAGTATCGGGAGGGGATGGGGATCGGATCCTCGGTCCAGCGCCGCCGGGCCAAAATGGCCAGGCGCTGACATCGGGGTCCGGCTCCACTGCGGACCTGCCGGAAGGGAGGCCGGCCGGCCCGACGGCCCCGTCAACGATCCGCCCCCGGCAATGCGCCGGTGCGGGGCGCGCGGCAGTCTGTCGCGCCCTGCCCCATCGCAGACGCCGGATGCGGACAAGCGACAGGCGAGGGAACATGCAGCTTACCGTTACGGGCAAGCAGATCAACGTCGGCGACGCCCTGCGCGACCACGTCTTCGAGGAACTGGACCGCGGCGTCAGCAAGTATTTCGACGATGCCATCGACGCCCATGTGGCCTTCGGCCGGGATGCCCACCTGTTCCGCTGCGATATTTCGGTTCATGCCCGCCGCGGTGTCATGATGAAGGCCAGCGGCGCCTCCGACGAGATCTATGTCGCCTTCGATCAGGCACTCTCACGCGCAGAAAAGCAGCTCCGGCGCTATAAGCGGCGCCTGCGGGATCATCACCGCACTGACGGGCGGGCTGATGCTGCACAGAATTCATTTGCATCCATCCCGGCCCGCGCCTACGTTCTCGCCGCCGAGGAGGACGAGACGGTCGAGCGTGAGGACGCGGCCGACGGCCACCCGGTGGTGATTGCGGAAACCGACACCGCCATCCTGTCCCTGACCGTGGGAGAGGCGGTGATGCGCATGGATCTGGCGGATCAGGCCGCGCTGCTGTTCCGCAACAAGGCACATGGCGGGCTCAATCTGGTCTACCGTCGTGAGGACGGGAATATCGGCTGGGTTGATCCGCGCCAGCCGGCCTGAGGGTCGACGTCGAACGGCGGAGACGCCGGAACGTCGGTACCGGGTCGGTCGCGGCGACCGGCCCCGACGGCCACCGGCTCGCCGCTCCCGGTCCCGGAGGGGGCCATCCGACGTGTAAGCCGGGGCCGCACGGGCGCCCCGGCTTTCCCACAAGAGGTTTCGATCGTCATGGAGATCGCGGATCTGCTGCGTCCGGAGGGGGTATTTGCATCCCTGAAGTCCAGCAGCAAGAAGCAGGTTCTTCAGGATCTGTCGCAACGAGCGGCCGATCTGACAGGCATCGACGAACGCACCATCTTCGAAACGCTGCTCGAGCGCGAGCGCCTGGGGACCACCGGCGTCGGCAACGGCGTCGCCATTCCCCATGGCCGGCTGGGCGGGTTGGACCGGGTCCAGGGCCTGTTCGCCCGGCTGGAGCGCCCGATCGATTTCGACGCCGTGGACGACCAGCCGGTCGATCTGATCTTCCTGCTGCTGGCGCCGGAGTCTGCCGGGGCGGATCATCTGAAGGCGCTGGCGCGTGTGTCACGGCTGCTGCGGGATGAACGGGTCTGCGACAAGCTCCGCGGCTCGGACACTGCCGAAGCGCTCTATGCACTGCTCACCGACGACGCATCGAGCAAAGCCGCCTGAGCCCGGGCGGTCATGCCGAGGGGCGGGGCCTTGACATGGCGACGGACCCGCAGACCATCCACGCCACCTGCATCCGCATCGGTCCGGCCGGCATTCTGCTGACCGGGCCGAGCGGCGTGGGCAAATCCGATCTGGCTTTGCGGCTGATCGATACCGGTGCCCGGCTGGTTGCTGACGATCGTGTGGTGCTCCAGACCGGGACACCGGATGCGCCATGGCCGGTCGCCTCCGCCCCTGAGATGCTTTGTGGCTTGATCGAGGTGCGCGGCGTCGGCATCCTTCGCACCGAGGTCTCGGCACCGGCGGCGGTACGTCTGGCCGTCCGGCTCCATCCGCCGGGCTCCAGGATTGAGCGCCTGCCCGAGCCCGATTTCATCACGCTTGCGGGTATCGCCGTTCCGGTGATCGATCTGGTGGCGGTGGAGGCCTCAGCGCCGGCCAAGTTGCGCGCAGCCCTGGCTGCCGTGCTCGATCCGCTTCAGAGGCATGCATGACCCCGATCGCCCGACCCGCTCCGACTCGATCTGATGCAAGCGGGCCGGCCCGCCTGCTGGTGATCACCGGCCTGTCGGGGGCCGGCCGGACCTCGCTGCTCAAGGCGCTGGAGGATCTGGGCTACGAGACGATCGACAACATGCCCGTCCGGCTGATGGCACCCGCGGTGGAAGCCATGGCGCCGGGCGAGGCGCTGGCCGTGGGCATCGACGTGCGCACCCGCGGCTTTGATGCGGCCGCGGTAGATCAGGCGCTCAGCCAGATCGCTGCCCTGCCCGGACTCGCCGCCACAGTCGTCTTTCTGGATTGCGACGACGAGGTGCTCTACCGCCGCTATACCGAGACCAGGCGCCGGCATCCGCTCGCCAGCTCGACCGATCGCCCGGTCGAAGACGGAATCCGCGACGAGCGGGCACTGATCGCACCCTTGCGCGATCGCGCCGATGTGGTGCTCGACACCAGCGAGTTCAGCCTGACGGACCTCAGGCGCAAGGCGTCGGAACTGTTCGCCTTCGGCGGCTCGCCGGGGCTTCAGCTCTCGGTCACCTCGTTCGGGTTCCGCAATGGCCTGCCGCGCGATGCCGATCTGGTCTTCGACGTACGCTTCCTGGCCAATCCGCATTACGATCCGCTGCTGCGGCCGCTCACTGGTCGGGATCCGGCGGTGGGTACCCATATCGCCGCCGATCCGCTCTTCGCCCCCTTCTTCGACCGGATGCTGGACCTCATCCGCCTGCTGCTGCCGGCCTACGCCCGCGAGGGCAAATCCTATCTCACCGTGGCGGTAGGCTGCACCGGTGGCAAACACCGCTCGGTCTTCGTCACTGAACGTCTCGCAGAGGAATTGAGGCAGGACGGGTGGCGGGTTACAGTACGCCATCGCGACATGCCCGACGCGGATCTGGCGCGAACGGGATCCCCGGCTGCAAAACCGGTCTGAGGCGTCAGAACGCGCCTCCGCCGGCAGGTGGCTGCCCATGAACGGAGGGGCCCCGGCGCGCTGCCGCAATGGCGGACGATGCCGGAGCCTCCGCAACCAAGGTGACGACGGAACCGATGATCGGTCTGGTACTGGTGACGCACGGCCGGCTCGCCGACGAATTCGTGGCAGCAACCGAACATGTCGTCGGCCCTCAGAAGGCCATGAAGGCGATCTGCATCGGCCCCGATGACGACATGGAAAAGCGGCGCCAGGACATCATCGACGCGGTGGCCGCCGTCGACGGCGGCGATGGCGTGATCGTGCTGACCGACATGTTCGGCGGCACCCCGTCCAATCTGGCGATCTCGATCCTGGATCGGGCCCATGTCGAGGTCATCGCCGGCGTGAATCTGCCGATGCTGATCAAGCTTGCCAGCGTGCGTGAGACGGAGCCACTCGCCAAAGCCGTGGTCAGCGCCCAGGATGCCGGGCGCAAATACATCAACGTCGCGAGCACCCTGCTCGCCGGCGACGGCCGCTGACGCAAGGGAGCCCCCGCCCGATGAGCCAGTCCGCCGCCCCGTCAGGCGAACGCCTGAAGCGCACCGTCGAGATCATCAACCGACGCGGCCTCCACGCACGCGCCGCAGCGAAATTCGTCAAGACAGCCGACAGCTTCTCGGCCGAGATCGAGGTCACCCGCTGCGGCCAGACCGTGTCGGGCCGGTCGATCATGGGGCTTATGATGCTGGCCGCGAGCCCCGGCTGCACCATCGATATAGAGGCTGCGGGCGCGGACGCCCCCCAGGCCATGGATGCCCTGGTCAAACTGATCGGCAACCGTTTCGACGAGGATGAATAGACGTTTGGCCGTCTGCCCGACCCGTGCCGACCCGCCGTCCCGGCGGGTTTTTTCATGGCCTCCACCGCATGCGGCGGCATATTACCATATAAAGATAGCTTTATATTCCCTTGCCCGATCAGGGCGGCCAGGGCTATAACCAGAGGGAGAGACGTTTGCCGGTTCCCCGGCAAAGCCGCCATGCCCATCAGGAGCGCCCTCGATGACCACGTTCACGGACTACAAGGTCAAGGACATCGCCCTCGCCGAGTGGGGCCGCAAGGAGATCTCGCTGGCCGAGACCGAGATGCCGGGGCTGATGGCGCTGCGCGACGAATATGGCGCGTCGAAGCCGCTGGCGGGTGCGCGGATCGCCGGCTGCCTGCACATGACCATTCAGACCGCCGTGCTGATCGAGACCCTGATCGCGCTGGGCGCCGAGGTCCGCTGGTCGTCGTGCAACATCTTCTCGACCCAGGATCAGGCAGCGGCCGGTATCGCCGCCGCCGGCATCCCGGTCTTCGCCTGGAAGGGGGAGACCGAAGAGGAATATGAGTGGTGCGTCGAACAGACCATCAAGGGGCCCGATGGCTGGACCCCGAACATGATCCTGGATGACGGCGGCGACCTGACCCTCATCATGCACCAGAAGTATCCGGAGCTGATGAACGAGGTCCGCGGCATCTCGGAAGAGACGACCACCGGTGTGCTGCGTCTCTACGAGATGGCAAAGACCGGCAAGCTGGCCTGCCCGGCGATCAACGTGAACGACAGCGTCACCAAGTCGAAATTCGACAACCTCTACGGCTGCCGCGAAAGCCTGATCGACGGCATCAAGCGCGCGACCGACGTGATGCTCGCCGGTAAGGTCGCCGTGGTTGCAGGCTATGGCGATGTCGGCAAGGGCTCGGCCGAGGCGCTGCGCGGCCAGGGCGCCCGGGTTCTGGTCACCGAGATCGACCCGATCTGTGCCCTGCAGGCCGCCATGGACGGCTATCAGGTCACGACCATGGACGAGGCGGCACCGCAGGGCGACATCTTTGTCACCGCCACCGGCAATGTCGACATCATCACGCTCGACCACATGCGCGAGATGAAGGACCGGGCGATCGTCTGCAATATCGGCCACTTCGACAGCGAGATTCAGGTCTCGGCCCTGCACAATTACGAGTGGAACGAGATCAAGCCGCAAGTCGACGAGATCACGCTGCCCGGTGGCAAGCGTCTGATCCTGCTCGCCAAGGGCCGCTTGGTGAACCTCGGCTGCGCCACCGGCCATCCGAGCTTCGTGATGAGCGCCTCGTTCACCAATCAGGTCCTGGCCCAGATCGAACTCTGGAACAACGCCCAGGCCTATGAGCGCAAGGTCTACACCCTGCCCAAGCATCTGGATGAGAAGGTGGCGGCGCTGCATCTCGACAAGCTGGGCGTGAAGCTGACGAAGCTCAGCGACAAGCAGGCCCAGTATATCGGCGTGCCGGCGGAAGGCCCGTTCAAGCCGGAATACTACCGCTACTGAGCGACGCCTCCCGTCAGGGATCGTATCGCCGCACCGCCGCCGCCGGGGTTACCCGGCGGCGGCGGTGCGTTTCGGGGCCAATGGCACGATCCATGCGGTGTCGTGATTGCGGCTCCGGCCATGACTGCTACACTCACGCCATGGACCCGATCGTCGTCGCCGCAGTCATGACGGCCCTTTCGGCCGGCCTTGCCGTGTACGCAATCAGGCTGCGTGCGCGTGGGCGAGCCGTTGCCGATCGCCTGCAGTCGGCCGAGCGTGCGCTGGCCGCCGAACGACGGGCCCGTGAAGCGGCTGCCGTCGCAGCAGAGACCGCCTCGGCCCGGGCGGATGCCGCCACGGCCCTGCTCGATGCCCTGCCTTTGCCGGTCTGGTGGCGCGACATCAGTGGTGCAATCGATGGCCACAACGCCGCCTTCGATGCTTTCCAACTGGGCGATGATGGGCATGAACGTCCGGAATTCGCCAACCGCGCCCTGATCGCCCAGGCCCGCGCCCTTGCCCGCACTGCCCGCGATCGCGGCCTGCCGATGCGCGAACGCCGCGCCGTGGTGACCGACGGCGTGCGCCGGGTGTACGAGATCCTGGAGATTCCGCCCGGAACCGACCGACCTGCCGTGGGTCTCGCTCTCGACGCCACGGCGCTCGCCGAGGCGGAAGCAGCGATGGAGCGGGTGGAAGCCGGCTATATCGAAGCCTTCGAAAGCGTCACCAGCGGCATTGCGGTCTTCGGCGCCGACATGCGCCTGACCTTCTGGAATGGGGCCTTCGCCCGGCTGTGGCATCTGGATGCCGCCTTCCTGGACCAGCGCCCGCGGGAAGGAGAGCTGCTAGAGCGCCTCCGCGAAAGCCGGCGCCTGCCCGAAGTGGTGAACTTCCCGGCCTGGAAGCGCGACCGGCTGGCGCTCTACACCAGCCTGTTCGCGCCGATGGAGGAACTGGTTCATCTGCCCGACGGCCGCACGCTCCATGTCATCATCGCCCCGCACCGCCAGGGCGGGCTGGTCCACATCTATGAGGATGTCAGCGACCGGCTGGCGTTGGAGCGGTCTTACAACACACTGATCGCCGTGCAGCGTGCGACCATCGATGCCCTGGCCGAAGGGCTGGCGGTGTTCCGCTCCGATGGCCGGCTCGGCCTCGCCAACCAGACTTTCGCCCGATTGCTGGAGACGCGGCCTGATCAGGTCTCGATCGAGACGCCGCTCGGCCAGCTGCTGAATGCCGCGCGACCGCTCGCCGCCCGTGCCGACGATCTGGAACTCGTCCGGCAGGTGGTGGACGAGGCCCTGGTCGAACGCCGCCGCGGCGAGATGACGCTCGAACTCGCCGGCGACCGCTTCTTCTCCATCGCAGCCACCCCGCTTCCGGACGGCGCTGCCCTGGTGTCGCTTGCCGACGTCACTGACACCATCCGGGTGGAACGTGCCCTGCGTGACAAGGCCGCGGCACTTGCCGAAGCCGATCGCCTCAAATCCGAATTCGTGGCCCATGTGTCCTACGAGCTGCGCACACCGCTGAATTCGGTGATCGGCTTCGCGCAGCTTCTGGCCAGCGAAATGGCCGGGCCGCTGAACCTGCGCCAGCGGGGCTATGCCGAAGACATCGTGCATGCCTCGGAACATCTGCTGGTACTGATCAACGACATGATCGACCTTGCCTCGATCGATGCCGGCGACGTTACCCTCAATCGCCGGCCGGTCGATGTCTGCCAGCTTCTGAGGTCGGTGGCAGATCTCGCCCGCCAGCGCGCCAAGGCCGCCTCGGTGTCGATCGATCTGGACTGCCCGCCCGACTGCGGCACCATCGATGCCGACGGCCTGCGCCTGCGTCAGGCCCTCTACAACCTGCTCGGCAATGCGTTGCGCTTCACTCCTGTCGATACCCGTGTCCGCATGGCGGCCGAAGCCCGACCCGCAGATCCGGCAGAAGGTCTTCCGCCTGTGGTGGCGGTCACCATCTCTGACCAGGGTCCCGGCATCCCCGAGGAAGAGCGCGAACAGGTCTTCGAGCGCTTCTGGCGCCGGCGCCGCGGCGAACGCAAGGCCGGGGTGGGCCTTGGCCTGCCGCTTGCCCGCAGCCTGATCGAATTGCATGGTGGCCGGATCCGGATCGACGACGCCCCGGGCGGAGGCGCGCGGATCACCTGCCTGCTGCCGGTGCATGCACCGGCCACGATATTGCCTGCAGCCGACCAAGAGTCTGAAATTCCGGCCTGATCGCCCCCTGCAACCCTGCCTTCACGGCCGCGAATTGATTGGACGGCAGCCGGGCCGGAGCCTATAAGATCGAAGCTATGATCAGGATCCCGTTCCTCAAAATGCACGGGCTCGGCAACGACTTCGTCGTCATCGACCGACGGAGCGGCCCGGCTCGGGGCCTCGTCCTCGACGACGCGACCATCCGCCGGATCTCGGACCGGCGGCATGGTGTCGGTTGTGACCAGTTCATTCTGATCGATCCGACCGATGGCGACCCGATCGCCGCCGGCAGTGCCGATGCGGTAATGCGCATCCACAATGCCGATGGCGGTGAAGTGGGCGCCTGCGGCAACGCCACCCGCTGCGTCGGCGCCCTGCTGATGGATGAAAGCGGTCTCGGTCGCACGACCATCGCGACGGTTTCGGGCCTGCTGCAGGCCAGCCGCGATCCGGCACAGCATGAAGCCGGGATGGTGACCGTCGACATGGGCCCGGCCCGTCTCGACTGGCAGCAGATCCCGCTCGCCGGCCCAGCCGATACGCTCGCGGTCGAGGGCGTGGAGGCCGGTCCCTTGCAGCGGCCCGTGGCAGTCAATGTCGGCAATCCGCACGCGGTCTATTTCGTCGAGGATGCCGAGGCGATCGATCTCACCCGCTGGGGGCCGATGATCGAACATCACCCGGTCTTCCCCGAACGCACCAATGTCGAGGTTGCCCATCGTCTCGGCCCCGACCGGTTGCGCATGCGGGTGTGGGAACGCGGTGTGGGCATCACCGCAGCCTGCGGCACCGGCGCCTGTGCAACGGCCGTCGCGGCCATCCGGCGCGGCCTCACCGGCCGCACGGTGGAGATCGTCCTTGACGGTGGCCCGCTGGTCATTACCTGGACCGAAGACGATCGCGTCTTGATGTCGGGCCCGGTCGCGACCAGCTTCGAGGGGACGCTCGATCCGTCCCTGCTCGCCTGACCTTCGGTTCCTCATCCGGTCCACAATCCCCCATGTCCGACCAGACTGACGATCCTCTGCGGATCATCACCTTCGGCTGTCGCCTCAATGCCTATGAGAGCGAGGTGATGCGCGGCCACGCCCGCGACGGAGCAGCCGGCGGGCGGACGATCGTGTTCAACACCTGTGCAGTGACGGCAGAGGCGGAGCGTCAGGCCCGTCAGGCCATCCGCCGGGCCCGGCGCGAGGATCCCGACGCCCGGATCGTCGTGACCGGCTGTGCGGCGCAGATCCGGCCCGAAGCCTGGGCGGATATGCCCGAGGTCGACGCCGTTCTCGGCAACGAGGACAAGCTGAAGGCCGACCGCTTTGCTGCCGCGCTCGCCGCCACACCCAACCGGGTATCCCTGCCGAAGGATGACGCGCCATCCGCTCCGGATTTCGTTGGGGCGACCGAACCTGCCCGGATCTTCGTCGACGATATCATGGCGGTTCGCGAAACCGCCGGCCATCTGGTCGAAGGGCTGGACGGCCGTGCACGTGCTTTCGTACAGGTGCAGAACGGCTGCGACCACCGCTGCACTTTCTGCATCATCCCCTATGGCCGCGGCAACAGCCGCTCGGTACCACTCGGCGAAGTGGTGGCGCAGGTGCGCGAACTGACCGCCCGCGGCTATGCCGAAGTCGTGCTGACCGGGGTGGACATCACCTCCTACGGCGCCGATCTGCCCGGACGTCCGAGTCTGGGCAATCTGGTGCGCCGGGTGCTGAAGCTGGTGCCCGACCTGCCGCGGCTCCGGCTGTCCTCGATCGATTCGGCCGAGATCGACCCCGATCTGATGCAGGCGCTGGCGGAAGAGCCGCGGCTGATGCCGCATCTGCATCTCTCGCTTCAGGCCGGCGACGACATGGTGCTGAAGCGGATGAAGCGCCGGCATAACCGGGCCCAGGCGATCGCCTTCGCCGAGGCCGTGCGCCGCATCCGCCCCGATGTCGTCTTCGGGGCCGATCTGATCGCCGGCTTCCCGACCGAGACCGACGAGATGTTCGCCAACAGCCTGAAGCTGGTGGAGGAGATGGGGCTGGTGCATCTGCACGTCTTCCCCTATTCCGCCCGCACCGGTACGCCGGCAGCCCGCATGCCCCAGGTGCCGGTAGCCGTGCGCCGCGACCGGGCCCGGGCCCTGCGCGAAGCCGGCGCTGTCGGGCTGCGCCGCTGGCTGGAGAGCCATATCGGCGCCGATCTGCCGATTCTGCTTGAAGCCCCGGATACCGGCCGCAGCGAGGGCTTCGCCCTGGTGCGTCTGGCGGAACCGGCCGATCCGGCACTGGTCGGTGGGATCGTGACCGCCCGGGTCACCGCAGCCGATGACGAGACCCTGGCGGGTGCGATCCTGCCGCATCATGCGGCCGACCACCTCCGGGGCCACCCCCATATCGACGCCGAAGGGAGGGCGACCGCTTGAGCGAGGAGCAGACGAGCAAGGGCGGCTGGCTGTCCCGCCTTCGGGCCGGGCTGAAGAAGACCAGCAGCCGGATCGGCGATGGTCTGGTCGGCATCTTCACCAAGCGCAAGCTCGACGCCGAAACGCTGGAAGAGCTGGAAGAGCTGCTGATCCAGGCCGATCTGGGCCCGGCAACCGCCGCGAAGGTCACTGCCGGCCTCGCCAAGGGTCGCTATGGCCAGGATCTGGGACTGGACGAGATCAAGGGTCTGCTGGCCGACGAGATCGCGAAGATCCTGGAGCCGGTGGCACAGCCGCTGAACTTCGCCCCAACCGCCTCGGGCCCGAGGGTCGTGGTGATGGTGGGGGTCAACGGCACAGGCAAGACCACGACGCTCGGCAAGCTCTCTTCCGCTGCCGTCGGCCAGCGCCGCAAGGTGCTGCTCGCCGCCGGCGACACCTTCCGCGCGGCTGCCGTGGAACAGCTGGAAGTCTGGGGCCAGCGCGCCGGCGTGCCGGTGCTGAAGCGCGAGACCGGTGCCGATGCGGCGGGACTGGCCTTTGATGCGGTGGAGCGCGGCCGCCGCGATGGCGTGGACCTGGTGTTCATCGACACGGCCGGCCGGTTGCACAACAAGGCCGGGCTGATGGCCGAGCTGCAGAAGATCGTCCGCGTGGTCGGCAAGGTCGACGCCGAGGCCCCCCACGAAATCGTGCTGGCGCTGGACGCCACCACCGGCCAGAACGCCATCAATCAGGTTGAAACCTTCAAATCGATGGTGCCCCTGACCGGTCTGGTGCTGACCAAGCTGGATGGCACCGCCAAGGGCGGTGTGCTGGTGGCGCTGGCCGATCGCTTCGGCCTGCCGGTCTATGCGGTAGGTGTCGGCGAAGGGATCGACGACCTGAAGCCCTTCGAGGCCCGGGCCTTCGCCCGCGCCCTGGTCGGGCTGGAGACCTGATCCGATGACCGACAAGCCGAACGAAGGCGTCGAAGCCCGCCCGACGGAGCAACGCCCGGCCGATGCCGGCACCGGCTTGATGCGCCTGGCGCTTGAGGCCGGGCCGCTGGTCGTGTTCTTTGTGCTGAACGCGAAATTCGGCCTGATGACCGGCACCGCCGGCTGGATGGCGGCCACCGCCATTGCACTCGCCGTCTCGTGGGTGCGGGAGCGACGCATCCCGATCCTGCCGCTGGTCTCAGGTGTGTTTGTGCTGGGTTTCGGCGGGCTGGCGCTGATCTTCGATGACGAGTTGTTCATCAAGATCAAACCGACGGTGGTCAACACACTCTTCGGTGTGATCCTGCTGGCCGGTCTCGCCTTCGGCCGACCGCTGCTCAAGCCGCTGGTCGGCTGGGCCTTTCTGCTGGACCATCAGGGCTGGCTGAAGATCACCCGCAACTGGGGCCTGTTCTTCCTGCTACTGGCGGTGATCAACGAGGTGGTCTGGCGGAACTTCTCCACCGATTTCTGGGTCGGCTTCAAGCTGTTCGGCATCATGCCGCTGACGCTTCTGTTCAGCATCTCGCAGGTGCCACTGATCCAGCGACACACCCTGGCCACCGGCAGCAATACCGGCGACCAGGGGTAGATCTCTGTCGATCAGCGCGGGCTGAGACGCACCAGGCTGCCGTCGCGGTCGCCCGCCACCCAGATGCGGCCGGCATCATCCACCGCGATGCCGGTCGGGATATAGGCCGGCGGCATGCCTGCGGTGCCTTCCAGCCCGACCCGGCCCTTGAGGCCGGTGGAGATCAGTTCGCCCTTCGCCGTTTCGGGATCGAAGGCCAGCACCTGCCCCGTGCCGGTTTCCACCGTCACCAGCCGGCCATCGGGCAGGCGGGCAAGGCCCTCGGGGGCCTTGAGATCGCCCACGACGACCCGAAGCGCCTGACCGTCGACCGGGACCTCGACGATCCGGCCGGCACCGGTTTCCGTTACATAGACCGATCTGTGATCGGGGCCCGACCAGATCATCCGGGTCGGCATAACCAGATGTTCCACCACCGGCTTCTGATCAGCCGGCGCCGCACTGCCGTCCAGCGCGGCCTTGTGGATGGTGCCGCCGGCAGTCAGGACCAGCAGATGGCCGTCATCCGCCATCAGCGCATCCATGGGCGCGGCCAGCTTGTTGACATGGCCAAGCTCGGCGCCGGTCGCGGGATCGAACATCTGAACCCCACCCGCGAACCAGCTCGTCAGCAGGATCCGGCCGCCGTCGTAATTGGCGTTCATCGGATTTTCGAGATTGCTCGCATAGGCCCGCGCGACATCGGTCACCTTGCCCGTCGCCCCGTCGATAGTGCGATAGGCGAAGAGGTCGGCCAGGTGCAGCGTGGAACCGCCTCCGGCTTTCGGGACGGCCACCAGACCGCCCGGCACCGCCAGATCACCCTTGATGATCGTATGGGTGCTGCCGGTCTTGGGGTCGACCTGGAAGATCGCCCCTTCGGCCATGTTCGAGACGTAGATCGTGCCGTCCTCGCCGATGGCGAGATTGTCCAGCGCCGGGTTGAGCTTCGCGATCACCGTGACGGCGCCAGTCGTCGGATCGACGCGCTTGACCTCGCCGGTGACGGTATCGAGTGCCACCACCTTGCCGTCGACTTCCTGGTTGACCGCAGCCGGTACCCTGAACCCTTCGGCAAACGTCTCGATCTTAGGATCGTCCAGGTTCACCCGAGCGAGCTTGCCCTTGAACCAGAGCGGGCCGGTGAGCGTACGGCCGCGGATCTCGAAGCCGTTGAGCCCCCCCATGCCCTCCAGAAGCTGCTTCGCCGGGGTCGCGCCGGTCGGGTCGATCTCGTAGAGCGCATCGCCCAGGAACACCCGGGTCGCGTACAACCGGCCATTGTCGTCGAAATCGAGCGAGTTGATACCGGGCAGGCCCGTGGCCAGCACCTGCACCGGTGCCGCCTTGCCCTGAAGCGCATCGCCAGAAATCGCGCGCACCTCGCCCGACAGAAAGGCTGTCCAAACGATGCGGCCATCGGGTGCAATCACCAGATCGTCGGCCTGGCCGGCCGGCCGGTCGACCACGATGCGGGCCTTGCCGCTGACCGGATCGACACCGATGATCTGCTGGCCGACGACGCTGCCACCGAGCACCTCGCCATCAGGGGCCACCGCCAGGCCATGCACGCCGCGAAACGGCGATGGCTGAATGATCGTGTCGAGCTGCCATTCGGCAACCGGCGCACTCTGCGCCGCCGCCAGGCCCGGCACCAGCGCGGCCGCGGCCACCCCGGCGGCGAGCCACCGCTTGAAGCTGAGAGACATTGGGACGTTTCCTCTGCGGATGATCCGGGGCATCCGGTCTTTGCCGGACGCTTCTCCGATATGGATCATGCGCGGGATTTGTCTCACCGGCCAGAGCCGAAGGCGCCCCGCCACGGATTTGATATGACGTTCGCTTCAGACAATGTCGGAAGTGGCGTTGGCTCGCATGATGCTGGACGAGGCTCATGCCTGCGCCGGGGGCGACTCCGTCTCGGGCACCAGTTCGGGTTTCCGCTCAGGCTCCGGCGGCTTCGGGCGCCAGAAGTCGCGGCGCGAAACGGCATCGCCCTGATGCAGGCGTTGCCAGTCCTTCAGGATCGCCTTGACCGTGGGGAAGGCGAGCTCTCCCCAGGGGATCTCGTCCCAGGTGAACAGGCCGACCTCCAGGCTCTCGATGCCGGCCGAAATCTCCGGTCGCGTCATGCGGGCCAGATAGAAGATCTGGACCTGATGGATCTCGGGGATGTCGTAGACCGCGAGCAGACGCTCGATCTCGGCGCGGGCGCCGGCTTCCTCGAAGACTTCACGCAGTGCGCCGTCGGCCGTGCTTTCGCCGTTTTCGAGGAACCCGGCCGGTATGGTCCAGAAGCCCTCACGCGGCGCGATCGCCCGGCGGGCGAGCAGGATGCGGTCTTCCCACACGCAGACTGCCCCGACCACCATGTTGGGGTTCTGGTAGTGGATCATGCCGCACTGGGTGCAGACGTGGCGCGGCCGGCTGTCGCCCTGGGGGATGCGCAGGGTGACGCGGCCGCCGCAGGACGAGCAATAGTCCAAGACCGGGAACCTCCGGGCGGATGGCGGATGCGATCGGGTCCGATCAGAGTGACAGCCGTGGCGGGGCCGGGCAAGCCCCGCCACCGATCATCTTCCGGCCCCTTGATCAGCCGAGCAGGAGGGCGTCGTCGGCCAGTTCCTCGCCGCGCACGCGCTTGAACATGGCGAGCAGATCCTCGACCTGAAGACCCTTGCGCTGCTCACCCGAGACGTCGAACACCACCCGGCCCTCATGCAGCATCACCGTGCGGGTGCCGAAATCCAGCGCCTGCTTCATGCTGTGGGTGACCATCAGCGTGGTCAGCCGGCCCTCGTCGACGATGTCACGGGTCAGCTGCAGCACGAAATCCGCCGTGCGCGGGTCCAGTGCCGCGGTGTGCTCGTCCAGCAGCAGGATCTTCATCGGCTGAAGCGTCGCCATCAGCAGGCTGACGGCCTGACGCTGGCCGCCCGAGAGCAGGCCCATGCGATCGCCAAGCCGCTTGTCGAGGCCGAGGTCGAGCCGCTTCAGCGCTTCGCGGAAACGATCGCGGCGGTCGGCGCGCACGGCAGCACCCAGCCCGCGATTTGCCCCGCGAGAGAAGGCCAGCGCCATGTTCTCTTCGATCGACAGCTTCTCGCAAGTGCCGGCCATCGGATCCTGAAACACGCGCGCCATCAACCCGGCGCGGCGGCGTGCCGGCCAGCGGGTGACGTCGGTGCCGTCGATCACGATCCGGCCGTCATCCACCCCGATTTCACCCGACAGGGCATTCAGGAAAGTTGATTTGCCGGCACCGTTGGAGCCGATCACACAGACGAATTCGCCCTCGCCGATAGTGAGGTCGAGCCCGCGCAGCGCCCGCGTCTCAAGCGGTGTGCCCGGGTTGAAGGTGACCTGGAGGCTCTTGGCTTCGATCATCGGATCATTCCTCCCGGCTCAGGCGGCCTTGCGCCGCCGCTGGGCAAGAACCCGCGGCAGCACCATGGCGGCGGCGACCAGCACGGCGGTCACCAGGTTGAGGTCCGAGGCGGTGAGGCCAAGGAAGCCGGCATTCAAGGCCAGCGCTACCGCGACGCGGTAGAGAATGGCGCCGATCAGGCAGGCAATGATCGCCCGGGCGATGGTGCGGGTCGACATTACCGCTTCGCCGCCGATCACCGAGGCCAGGCCTACCACGATGGTGCCGACACCCATGGTGACGTCGGCACTGCCCTGGGACTGGGCGAAGAGCGCGCCACCGATCGCGACCAGGCCGTTGGACAGGGCCATGCCGAGCAAGGTCATGGCGGCAGTGTTGATGCCCTGGGCGCGGGCCATGCGCGCATTGGCGCCGGTCGCCCGCATGGCAAGGCCCATCTCGCTGTTCAGGAAGCGGATCAGCAGGATCATCGCCGCGATCACCACCACGGCGAAAACCAGCGGGGTGAGCAGATAGAAGGGCAGGCCCAGCCCTTCGAACGGGGTCAGCACCGTCCGCTCGCCCAGCAGCGCCACGTTGGGGCGCCCCATGATCCTGAGATTGATCGAGTAGAGCGCGATCATCATCAAAATCGAGGCGAGCAGGTTCAGGATCTTGAGCCGGACATTCAGCCAGGCCGTGATGCTGCCCGCGATACAACCCGCAACGAAGGCAAGGGCCGTCGACAGGAAGGGATCCCAGCCGCCGACGATGGCGGTGGCGGCGACGGCGGCCCCCAGCGGGAAGCTGCCATCGACGGTCAGATCCGGAAAATCGAGGATGCGGAAGGAGAGGAAGACCCCGAGCGCCACCAGGGCGTAGACGAAGCCGGTCTCGATTGCACCCATCCAGGCGATCAGGCTCATCGCGCCCCTCCCCCGAGGCGCCCGGCGCAGCCCTGCGCCGGAAGGCATGCGTGCAGCATGTCGGTTGCGTTCCCGTCTGCCGCGTCCGCCGGGCCTGTCTCCGAAGCCCGGGCCGCGTGTGATCCCCACAGGTCCGAAGGGCCCGTTGCGGCCGTGCCGCGGGCCTCTGATGCCGCCGGCCGCCGTCTCCCCCGACGGCTCGGCAGTCGTGCCGCCCGGGTGACGGGGCAGTGGTAGCGGATCCCCCCCCGTGCCGCAAGCGGATCGCAAGTCCATATCAGAAGTGTAGAACGAATGAAACTATTTCGCGAAGACCGGACAGGCCGGGACAATGCGCACGAGCCAAGAAAAATGCCGCCCGGCGGGCCGGGCGGCATTCTCTCGCCTGCAGCCGGAACCGGCCGTCAGATCACTTCACCACTTCCTTGGCGTCGGCGATCACGGCCTCGGGGATGGTAACGCCCATCTCCTTGGCCGAGCCCGGGTTCAGATGGAGTTCCAACTTGGAGACGGTCGAGGCCGGAATGTCGGCAGGCTTCGCACCGGCCAGGATCTTGGCAACCATCTCGCCGGTCTGGACGCCGACGTCGTAGTAGTTGAAGCCGACGGCGGCGATGGCGCCGCGGCCAACCGAGTTGGTATCACCGGCATAGACCGGGATATCGGCATCCTGGCCAACTTTCACCACGCTCTCGATCGCCGAGACCACGGTGTTGTCTGTCGGAACGTAGATCGCGTCGACCTTGCCGACCAGCGACCGGGCGGCGGTGAGCACGTCGCTCGACTTGGGCGAGGCGGCCTTCTCGACCGTCATGCCGAACTGGCCGGCGGTCTTCTCGACCAGATCGACCAGGGCCACGGCATTCGCCTCACCCGGGTTGTAGATGACGCCCAGCCGTTTGGCATTCGGGGTGATCCGGGTGATCAGCTTCAGATGCTCGTCCATCGGCGACAGATCGGAGACACCGGTAACGTTGCCGCCCGGCTTCTCCATGCTGCTCACCAGCTTGGCGCCGACAGGATCGGTCACGGCCGAGAACACGACCGGGATATCACGGGTCGCCGCCGCCACGGCCTGGGCCGACGGCGTCGCAATCGCCACGATCGCATCGGGCTGCTCACCCACGAATTTCCGGGCGATCTGGGCCGCGGTCGCGACGTTGCCCTGCGCGTTCTGATAGTCCCACGTCAGGTTCTTGCCGACCTCCCAGCCGGCCGCCTTCAGCGCATCCTGCACACCCTGGCGGGTGGCATCCAGCGCCGGATGCTCGACGATCTGGGTGATCGCCACGGATTTCTCCTCGGCCGCAAGGCTGGTGCCGGCGGCAAGGCCCGCGATGGCAAGCCCGGCAAGAGATGCCGCGATCCGCGTGGTCCGGCGGCGGGTGATCATGGTCATCGAAAGACGCCCTTCCCTGGTGTCGTTGTGGCGCGGCAGCGTCCCCGCGCCGCGGTCCCTCGTCTTTTTCGCGTGCGGCCGACACGGGGGCAACCGCCGTCTCCCGCGGCGACTGACCGGCCGTATGCGCGCTGGCACAAGGATGCCCATGGCCCGCGCGGCGGGTCAAGCGCACCCGGCGATCGATCGGCGTCCGATGCACGCACACCGGGCATCGGCATGGTCACCCGCCCGAAAACAGGGATGCACGCCATGAAAACACCGCCGGCCCCCTGCGGAACCGGCGGTGTCAGGACAACTCGACGGAGCGATGTTTCGGAGAGGAATCGCGTGTCAGACCGTAATGTCCAGCACGCTGCCACGACCGCTGGCCGGGGGCGGGGGTGGCGGCTGACGGTCGACGCTGCTGTCCACCTTGCCGGCGGCCGGCACCGCCTCCACGGTCTGCGTGCCGCGCGGGTCGGCATAGCCTGCGACCTGGGTCGGCGCCACGGTCTGCGCGTTCAGGAAGGCGGCGGTGGGTGGGATCTGCATGGCCGTGCTCCGTAACCTCGGGACGGGCGACATGGGTCACCCGTGCTCGCCACAGATATCGTGATGAAGCGCGCACGGGTCAAGCCCCTGTTTGCACAGGTCTTCCGGTACCTTCAACGACTCTGGTGCCCGATCGCTCATCGGATGCGGTTTGACGGAAGCCGTCCCAGCGCGCGATGATCCTGCAAGTGGCGCGCCCTCTACGTGCGCCTCGACCATTTTCCACCTGCAAGCTCAACCGCCCAGGGGTTCATGCGCCAGGACCGACCCGCCGCTCTTGCCCGATCACTCACCATCGCCGCCCTGGCCCTGGGCGCGCTGCTGACGATGGTTACGGCAGGCCTGGCCTGGCGATCCTACGAGGCGGCGAAGATCGAGGCCGGTCGCCGTGCCACCGGGCTTGCGCTGCTCCTGGCCGAACATGCGGCTCGGGCCATGGATGCCGTCGACATCGAGGTCGCCCGCATCGCCGATCAGATCCGCAACGAAAACCGCCTGCCCGATCGCCAGGACAAGCTCTGGTTCGACCGGCTGCGTCACATTGCCGACGAGACGCCCCAGATCCGGGCACTCTGGTTGATCGACCCGGCCGGCCGGATCGTGCAGGTCACTCATGACTGGCCCGCACCGGAACTGACCGCCACCGACCGCACCTATTTCGCCCGCGCCGCCGCCGGTGCCGAAGGGCTGATCATCGACCCGCCCGTCGAGGGGGTTTTGACCGGCAAATGGTATGTTCCGGCCGCCCGCGCGATCAGGACCATCGACAACAGGCTTCTGGGTGTCGTGGCCGCCGCGGTCGACCCGGCCTATTTCATTCAGGTCTACCGCTCGGTGGATGTCGGCCCCGGCGGCCGTCTGCTACTGCTGGATACGGACGGCCGAAAGCTCGGCAGCGTCCCCGACGGTGAAGACGGGATCGGAAACGCCAGCGGCGCCGTTGAAAGCCCGCGCAATCCTGCAGGCCTCGGCAGAGCCTGGAGCGACCCGACCCGCATCACCCCCGACAGGGAAATGGTCGATCCGGATGACGGTGTTACCCGCCTCTATGGCCTTGCCGATGTTCCCGGGCGGCCGCTGGCGGTGGCGGCCGGCCTGTCGCTGGCCGATGTCCGGGCGGCCTGGGCGGAAGCCCGTATAGCCGATCTTGTCCTGCTTGTGGTGATGGCGGCAGTTCTGGCCGCCATGCTCTTTCTGATCCGCCGGCACATCGTGGTTCCGATCGCCCGGCTACATGCCATCGTGGCAGAGCTGGGTGGTGGCGATACGGCCCGGCCGGTACCTGCAGTTGGCGGCGCACGAGAGATCGTCGAACTGGCAGAGGGGATCGAACGCATGCGCGCGGCACTCGATGGTCACACCCGTGATCTTGAGGGGGAGGTGGCCGCTCGTACCGCCGAAGCTGCCGATCGCGGCAGGCTGCTGGATGGCGCTTTCGCCGCCCTTGGTCATGGCATCGCGATCTTCAATCGGGATCTGGTGCTGGTGGCCTGCAATCGACGCTATGCCGGGCTGATGGGGGTTCCCGAAGACCTGACACAGCCAGGCACACCGCTTGTCAGGATCGCAGAGCAGGCGCTCTATGAAGTGGCCGAGACGACACGCCCCGAGCGGATCGAAAAACGGGTGGCCCTTGCCCGGATGCGCGAAACAGCCACTTTGACCGAAACCTCTGCCCAGGGGCGGGTGATCCGCATCACCCACAATCCCATGGCCGATGGCGGCTCGGTCGCGATTTACGAAGACGTCACCGAGGCACGCAAGATCGACGCGGCGCTGCGCGACAGTGAATGGCGCTACCGGCTGCTGGCCGAGAATGCCGGCGACCTGATCCTGCGTCAGGATCCGGAAGGCACCATCCTTTATGCCTCTCCGGCATCACAGACCCTTCTGGGACTGGAGCCCGACCGCCTGATCGGCCGGCGACTTGCCGATCTGATCGTGACTGAAGATGCAGGCGTGCTCACGGCTCATATGTCCGCCCTCATCGAGAATGGTCGTGACCGTGCGACCCTGCGGATGCGTCACGCGACCGGACGTCCGGTCTGGGTGGAAGCTGGCGCCCGCATGCTTCGCGACCCGCGCACGGGCGCACCTGCCGAGTTCCATGCCAGCCTGCGCGATGTGGGTGAACGGATTGCCGCCGACCGGGCCGCCACAGAGAATTCCCGCCTGCTCTCCACCACGCTGGACAGCATGCGTCAGGGGCTCTGCCTGCTCGATGCCGGGTTTCGTGTGGTGCTCCACAACCGGCGCTTCCTGGAAATGAACGGCCTGACAGCCGACGACTGCCCGCCTCTGGCCGATTTCGAGCAGTTGATGCACCTGATGGCCCGCCGCGGTGAATTCGGCGTCGGGCCGGCCTTCGCCGAGGTCACCCGCCGGCTGTCGGCGCTCCGCCGCCCCTGGCCGCAAAGCTGGGAACGCCGCCGGCCGGACGGGACGGTGCTGGAGATGGCGAGCGCCCCCTTCCCGGGGGGCGGCCTGGTGATGACGTTCACCGATGTCACCACCAGACGCGCGGCCGAACGTGAGCTGGCCCGCCAGACCGAAGTGTTGCGCCTGACCATCGATGCAATGGAACAAGGCCTGATGCTGGTGGACCGCGCGCTCGACATCGTGGTGGTCAACCGCCGCTTCCAGGAACTGCTGGAAATCCCGAGCGGCATCGCCCGGCCCGGCAATCCGATGACTGAACTGGTCCGCTTCGTCGCCCGTCGCGGCGAATTCGGCCCCGGTGATCCGGAACGGCTGGCAGAAGCCTGGCTCACCCGGATGCGCGATCCGGCCCTGCTCGGACAGCCGGTGGAGCATGTCCGGCCCGACGGCCGTCGGCTGGAATTGATCCGCCTGCCGGTCGACGATGGCGGCACACTGACCATCTACACCGACGTCACAGACCGGCGCCGGATGCAGGATGCGCTGGAAGATGCCCGGGAACGTGCGCTCGGCGCCGCGGAGGCGCGGTCGCGCTTCCTGGCGACGGTATCACATGAAATCCGCAACCCGCTGAACGCGATCATCAACGCCCTGCATTTTCTGGACGAAACCGACCTCGACCCGGAACAGGCCGGACTGGCCCAGATCATGCGCCGGGCGTCAGAGCTGCTGCTCGATCTGCTCGATGACGTGCTTGATCTGTCGCGAATCGAAGCAGGAAAACTTGCGATCGACCCGAAGCCGTTCGACCCGGTCGCCCTCGCCCGCGACGTGAAGGCGATGTACGACCCGCAGGCACGCCGCAAGGGGCTAGACATCACCATCGAAGCAACACCATCGGTACCGCCCCGGCTGATGGGCGACCAGAGGCGGCTCCGTCAGATTCTGGTGAACCTCACCGGCAATGCCGTGAAGTTCACGGATACCGGGCGGGTCACGCTCTCTCTCGATCTGGTCGCGACCACGCCAGGGGGCCCCCCGGCCCTGCGGATGGAGGTGATCGACACCGGTGTCGGCATTCCACCCGAACAGACCCGGCGACTGTTCGAGGAATACTACCAGGCCGGTGCCGACCAGGCTGCCGCCATGACCCGCGGCACCGGCCTTGGTCTCGCGATCGTTCGCCGCCTGACGGACCTCCTGGGCGGGCGCATCGGTTGCGACAGTATCGCCGGAGAGGGCAGTCGCTTCTGGTTTGAGCTGCCGGCCGTTCTGCCTTCCCCACGCAGCCTTGCCAATGCCCACGCCCTGTTGGCTTCCGAGCCTTCGAGGATCCCGACCCGACGACATCCAGGACCGGAGACCATGCCCCGACACGCCGAAACGGATGCGACACCACCCGGGACACCCATTCGCATCCTGCTTGCCGAGGACAACGCCATGAACCAGATGCTGACCGCCCGCGCCTTGCAGCGGGCCGGTTATACGGTCGACAGCGTGAGTGAAGGCAATGCCGCCGTCGAGGCAGCAACGACGTGTGACTACGATCTGATCCTGATGGACGTCCAGATGCCGGGCCTGAGCGGGCTGGAGGCGACCCGCCGCATCCGATCCGTCGATGGCCCGCGAGGGCGCACCCCTATCCTGGCGCTCACCGCCAATGCCGGACGGGAAGCGGCAGAGATCTGCCGTGCCGCAGGCATGGACGATCATCTCTCGAAGCCCTTCCGGCGCGATGATCTGGTTGCGGCCGTGCGCCGCTGGCTGCCAGGCGGCGCAGAACGGCCGGGCGGACAGGATGAAGACACGACATCGCCTGATCAGGCACAGGGAGAAGATGGCTGATCCGGAAACGCTCTGCCGGTTGTTCCAATTGCGCGCATAACGCAATAATTGTTTGAAACAATAGCGCGTATTGGTAGGATACCACAGAAGCGGGGGCACCTCTCAAGATCCCCGCAACCAGGCACATACGGGAACGGGGCAAACCATGGCCCAGATCGACGATGGTATCGCAGATACCACGTCCGGCGGAGCTGTGACCGGCACAGGCGCCGGCCCGGCAGCCAGGGACGTGTCCGGAGATATGCTGCGGGCAACCGCAAAGACCGATCTGTCCGATAGCGGCAACAAATGGGCCTTCACCATTCTGGCGATCGCCTTCGGCGCTTTCGCCGCCGGCCTGCTGGTTGCCGGCAGCCTGCTGGCAGGCGTCGGGCACGGCACATCTGCCGGCATGCAGCCGGGGCTTGATGTGCGCTTTGCCGATCCATCCTGGGACGGCGTTTCCATTCCCACTCATGCCCGCTGCAGCCGTTATGGCCCTGCGGGTGCATCGCCTCCACTGATCGTCACCGGCCTGCCCGAAGGCACCCGGATGGTCGCCGTCGCCTTCAACGACGACAGTTACCGCCCACTCTCCACGGATGGTGGCCATGGCACGATCGCCGTCGCCGCCGATGGCGGCGTCGGCTGGGTCCTGGTCCCCTCCATTCCGGGCGAGACGGCGGCCCTGCCGGACGGCGTGATGATGCTTGCCCCCCATCGCGGCCGCCTCGCGCCGGGCACCGCCTATCTCGGCCCCTGTTCTGGAGGCACGGGCAATCACTATTCCGCGGAGATCGTGGCCCTGCGCATACCCTTGCCGCCACAGGGCATACGCCCTGCCCTGGCCGGTGACGACGTCCTCGCCCGCTCCACGATCAGCCTTGGCCGCTACTAAGGCGTCCTTGCCCGCCAGCACGCAGGCCTGACATGAAAACGCCGCCTCTCAGGCTTGCGATGAGAGACGGCATCATGTTGGTCCAACGGCTTGGCGCCTTATAAAGACGGGCGACCTATTTGTCACGATCGCGCGTAAGCGCCTCAATCTGCTTCTGCAGATCATTCAGCCTGTCGGCCAGCTGCCGGATGTCCTCACCCGCCGCAGGTGCCGCAGGCGGGACTGCCGGCCGTTCCTCGGTCTCCTCGGTGCGGGGCGTCTCTGGCATGCGCAGGCCGCCTGCGAACATGCGCATGGCCTGCTCCATCATCTGCATATTCTGCTTGCTCATCTCCTCAATCGAGGGGAAGGGAAACAGATTACCGAAGGTCCGGCGCACCTGCTCCTGATTCCGGGCAAGCGATTCCATCGACATTTCCAGATAGCGCGGCACGAATGCCTGCAGACTGTCACCGTAAAAGGAGATGAGTTGACGCAGAAAGCTGGTCGGCAACAGATTGCGCCCCTTGCCTTCTTCCTCGACGATGATCTGGGTCAGCACCTGATGGGTGATGTCCTCGCCCGTCTTCGCATCATTGACGATGAAGTCGATATCATCCTTCACCATCTGCGACAGATGATCGAGCGTGACGTAGCTGCTGGTCGCGGTGTTGTAAAGTCGCCGATTGGCGTACTTCTTGATCTTGACCTTTACCTTTTCGGTCCGCCCGGCGGTCGCTTCAGACTTCTCGGTCATTCTCTCCCCGCGCATTCATAGGGCCATGTCCGCGGGACACGGATCCCGCGCCTCATGGATCCCGTATCGTTATCGGCCCGTATCGGTATCGGGCAATGTCGCCGCATCCGCCATGGGCGTCTCCCTGCGCATCTGCGACCGGAGCCTTGCTGCACGGCAAAACCGACAGGAAACGCAGCATGGGTGATTAAATCACAGGGTTGATCCGCACCGCAACAAGAGGGACCGCAGCGCGGGGGAAAGAGAGCGTCGGCCATCGCATGACCGGACACCTCCGGTGCTTTCGCGCGGGCTCCCGGATCGGTATACTCTGCCCCATGTCGACACCATCTGGCATACCGGCAACCGCCGCTGCTTTTCTCGACCTCTGGGAGCGCCAGACGTCGGCGATGGTGACCGACATCAATCTCGCCAAGGCGATCGATGCCGCAGCGGTCGCCGCCGCCCGTTCGGGCGGCAACAGCGCGCCTGATCCGTCGAGGACCCCCTCTCCCGATGAGCCGAGCCGCAATCCGCCACGAGCCGGAAGAGACGCTTCAGACCACGGCAGAGGCGGAAACGCCGCCCCCGCCGCGGAGCCGGTCGCGGAAGCGGCAGTCCGAGGCCCGGCCGGCGCCGGAGCCTCAACCTCTGCCACCGCCCGCCGAGACGCTGTTCCCCCGCAAGGGGCCGCGGCCGATGCCTTATCATCTGGGGATGACCAGCGCCTTGCTGACCAGCTCCGTCGCGGCCTTGCCGATGCTGCGCGACGGCTCTCTGCCCTGGGCCCCGCATCTGGCGGCACGGGGGGCGCATCTGACCCAGGTGCTGCAGGGGCTTGATCCCGCGATCATCGGCGCCGAGGTTGCGGCGGAGGCCAAACGCCGGCTAGAGGCGCTGCTTGCCGGCGTCAGCCGCTATCGTGATCATCCATATGTGCGCGACCTCCCCGATCCGCCCGTCATCTGGCAGGAAGGGGCCACCCGCCTGCTCGATTATGGTGCCGCAGATCCGCTGGGCTTCACCCCAGGGGAAGACGGGCTCAGGGGTGACGGTCGCATCGCACTCTTCGTGCCCTCGCTGGTCAACCGCCACTATGTGATGGATCTGTCTCGCCGGCGCAGCCTGATGCGCTGGCTGATGGTCCGCGGCTTCCGCCCCCTGCTGGTGGATTGGGGCGTGCCGACCGGCACCGAACTCAGCCTGTCCATCGAAGACTACGTCGCCCGCCGGCTGGGTGCGATGATTGCCCACGCCTCGGAACTTGCCGGCGGCCCCGTGCCGGTCGTCGGCTATTGCATGGGCGGGCTGTTGACCATCGCGGGCGTTCAGCTGGCACGCGAACGTGTCGCCCGCATGGCACTGATGGCGACACCCTGGGATTTCGCGGCCGGCGATACCGCCGAGCGCCGCCTGATCCGGGTGTTGGGTCGTTCCATCCTGAAGACGGTGGAGCAGACCGGAAGCATGCCGGTCGACATGCTGCAGATTCTGTTCGTCGCCACCGACCCCGCTATGGTTCCACGCAAGTTCCGCGATTTCGCGGCGCTGGATCCCGCAAGCGATGCCGCCCGGGATTTCGTCGCGCTGGAAGACTGGCTGAACGACGGTGTACCGCTGGCAGGACCGGTCGCCCGCACGGTGGTTCACGACTGGTACGGGACCAACAAACCGGCGGAAGGCTGCTGGGAGGTGGCGGGTGAGATCATCGACCCCGGTGTTCTGGCGCCGATGCCGGTGCTGGTGGCGGTTCCGGAACGTGACCGGATCGTGCCGCCCCCGACTGCGGCCGCCCTGGCGGCTGTTCTGCCCGATGCCCGGCTGATCCGTCCCGCCGCCGGACATATCGGGATGATGGTGGGCAGCCGATCGGCGAAAGAACTCTGGGAGCCGCTCGCGCACTGGCTGTGCGAAGAGCCGGCCCCGGCAGCGCGGCGACGACGGCGCAGCCCCCCTCGAAAGTAGGGTGCCGCGACCACCCGCCACGCTTTTCCGGCGAGAAAACGCCGGTATAGTAGGAACCGAAATAACGATCTGCGGCCCGGGGAGATAAGCCTCGTACCCGCAGCCTGCGCGCCCCGCGCGACAGAACAGGAGACAGTCTCCCATGACCGACGCCGTCATCGTTGCCGCCGCCCGCACGCCGGTCGGTGCCTTCAACGGCGCGCTCGCGCCGCTTTCCGCCGCCGAGTTGGGCACCATCGCCATCCGCGAGGCCATCGCCCGCGCCGGCGTCGATGCCGCCGACGTGTCCGAAGTGATCATGGGCCAGGTTCTGACCGCCGCTGCCGGCCAGAACCCCGCCCGTCAGGCCTCGCTGCATGCAGGCGTCCCGCAGGAAGTTCCGGCCTGGGTCGTGAACCATGTCTGCGGTTCGGGCCTGAAGACCGTGGCGCTGGCCGCCCAGGCCATCAAGTCGGGCGAGGCAAAGATCGTGGTCGCCGGTGGCCAGGAGAGCATGTCGAACGCGCCGCACGCGGCCCCGCTGCGCCAGGGCAAGAAGATGGGCGACCTGTCGCTGGTCGACACCATGATCAAGGATGGCCTGTGGTGCGCCTTCAACGGCTATCACATGGGCAACACCGCCGAGAACGTGGCGCGCCAGTGGCAGATCACCCGCGAAGAACAGGACGAATTCGCCCTGGCCTCGCAGACCAAGGCCGAAGCCGCCCAGAAGGCCGGCCGATTCGCCGACGAGATCGTGCCCGTCACCATCGCCGGACGTAAAGGCGATGTGGTGATCGACACCGACGAGTATCCGCGCCACGGCACCACGCTCGACATGCTGACCAAGCTGAAACCCGCCTTCGACAAGGCCGGCAGCGTCACCGCCGGCTCGGCCTCGGGCATCAATGACGGCGCCGCGGCGACCATCGTGATGTCGGCCGAGGAAGCGGAGCGTCGCGGGCTCGAACCGCTGGGCCGCATCGTGGCCTGGGCGCAGGCGGGCGTCGATCCGGCGATCATGGGCTCGGGCCCGATCCCGGCTACCCGCGCAGCACTGGCCAAGGCCGGCTGGACCATCGACGATCTGGACCTGATCGAGGCCAACGAAGCCTTCGCCGCCCAGGCGCTGGCGGTCGGCAAGGATCTGGGTTTCGATCCCGCGAAGCTCAACGTCAATGGCGGCGCCATCGCCATCGGCCACCCCATCGGCGCCAGCGGCACCCGCATCCTCACCACCCTGCTCTTCGAAATGAAGAAGCGCGACGCCCGCCGCGGTCTCGCCACGCTGTGCATCGGCGGCGGCCAGGGCATTGCGATGCTGGTGGAGCGCTGACAGATCAGCCGGTTACGTTTTGAAGTGTCTGGTTCACGAAAAAGTCATTTTATTTCGAAACCAACCTTCGTAACGTAGCATCGTTTCCCGGGGGCGCCGGGCCCGTCGTCATGCTCAGGCGGCGGGTCCGGCGGGGAGCGAGACCCAGAGCAGTCCAATAAGCCTAGATCCAGGAGGCCAGGGAAGATGGCACGAGTGGCAATCGTCACCGGCGGTACACGTGGTATCGGCCGTGCGATTTCAGAGCGTCTGAAGGCGGACGGGTTCACCGTCGCCGCCAATTATGCCGGCAATGACGCAGCGGCACAGGCGTTCTCGTCGGAGACCGGCATCGCCGTCTACAAGTGGGATGTGGGCAGCTACGAGGCCTGCGCCGAAGGCATCGCCAAGGTCGAGGCGGATCTCGGGCCGGTGGACGTGGTGGTGAACAATGCCGGCATCACCCGCGACGCCACCCTGCACAAGATGACCCAGGCCCAGTGGGACGACGTCATCCGCACCGACCTGACGTCGATCTTCAACATGTGCCGCCTGGTGATCGAGGGCATGCGCGCCCGCAGCTATGGCCGCATCGTCAACATCAGCTCGATCAACGGCCAGAAGGGCCAGATCGGCCAGGCCAATTATTCGGCCGCCAAGGCCGGCATGATCGGCTTCACCAAGGCGCTGGCGCAGGAAGCCGCGTCCAAGGGCATCACCGTGAACGTGATCGCCCCCGGCTATGTTGACACAGAAATGGTTGCGGCGGTTCCCGAGCCGGTGCTGCAGAAGATTATCGGGACCATCCCCGTCGGCCGCCTGGGCAAGGCCGAAGAGATCGCCCGCGCGGTGAGCTTCCTCACCGCCGAGGATGCCGGCTTTATCACCGGCGCCACCCTCACCGTCAACGGCGCCCAGTATATCGCCGGCTGACCGGTCCCGCCCGCCGGCCGCATCCGCGACCGGCGGGCCCCGACCCAGGGGCCGGTCGCCGCATTGCCGATCCATCATCGGAAGGTGACACCGACCTATGACCAGCCCCCTCGCCATCACCACCAGCCGCCGTCTGCGCAGCGCGGTTGCCCTTGGTGCCCTGCTGGCGGCCCTGGCCGCAGTCTCGCCATCGCCCGCACGCGCCGAGCGCGATGTGCCTGATGCCGCCACGGTGCTGACCCTGTCCGAGACCGCCACCACCATCGTCGCTGCCGATCGTGCACGGGCGACACTGGCAGCCGAGGAACGCGGCGCCGATGCGGCAAAGGTTCAGGCGGACATCAACCGCAAGATCGAAGCCGCCCTGAAGCTTGCGCGTGAAGCCGCGCCCGTGAAGGTCGAAACCGGCGGGTATGGCGTCTACCCGATCGACCAGGAAGACCAGGCCCGCATCTGGAACGGCCGCCAGACCATCGAACTCGACAGCGCCGACATGACCGCCCTGGCCGAGCTTGCCGGGAAACTCCAGGCCCAGGGCCTGGTGCTGCAGGATCTGTCGACTTACGTGTCGGAGGAACGCGCCCGGGTGGAAAGCGACAAGCTGACGGTTGAAGCCATCCGTCAGATCCGCGCCCGTGCCGATCTGATCGGGAAGGAAATCGGGACCCGTACCGTGAAAATTCGGGCGCTGAGCCCGGGTAGCGGCCCCGGCACCCCCCAGCCGATCCCGTTCAAGGCCATGCGCATGGAAGCGATGGCGGCGTCTGATATGGCGGCCCCGTCAATCGAACCGGGTGAACGGACATTGCGCCTGACCGTCCAGGCGGAGCTGCTTCTGGAGCCGTGAGACCTGCCCCGGCGCCGTGGCCGCATGAGGCCGCAGCGTCGGGGCTGCATGAACCGGCCGGAAGGGGCAGAGTGACGGGGTCGGCAATCACCCCAGAGCCCCTGGATGCTCAAGAGCGCTTTTCTCCCCCTTCAACGGCTGCACGATCAGTCGCCTTCATTCGAAGCGGAGCTGAACGACGCCAGCGCTGCGTTGACGTGTCGGCTCGCATGGTTCGACGAGGCAGATCCCGAGGAGAATGACGATGCTGCGCTGGAAGCGCTCATCGACGACCTGTTGCTGCTGTACGAACGCATACTGATGCGGTCTCACCACGCGAGGGCTGCAGCGGGAAGGAAGACGGAGGAGATGTCGCCGATGGAGCACCTGGTTGTGCCCGGGGCGGCTTGCCGTACCACCAGTATGATCCGGCCCGTTGCGCCGACCGTGTTCAAGGTCGACCTGCAGGCGGGCTGTCTGCTGGTGCCGGCCGGAGACCGTGATGCCCTCGACGCATGGCTTGCCGCCATGCCCGAGTGAGGCTCCGGTCTCCGGCGTGATATCCGCAGGAGTTCAGCCGGGCATGGTCTGTTGCATGGCCGGGCGCGCCGACATCGCTTCGTACCATTCCGCAAGGCGAGGCCGTCCGTTTCGCCATGTATCGTCGGCGAAACGGAAATCCATATAGCCCAGCGCCGCGGCCAATGCGATTCGTCCAAGGCTGGGATCGGTGCCGGCGAAACCGGCGGCCTCACCTTCCAGCAGATCGAGTGTCCGAACCATCTTTGCCTTCTGCCGCGCGTCCCAGCCCGCCCAGCGATAGGGCTCCGGCCGGCGCAGCCGCTCGATCAGCCGGGCGACACCTGCCTCGGTGATGCCATGACCGAGGGTGGCCAGGCGACGTTCCGCCACCCAGCCCCCCGGATCGACCGGCAGCAGGCGGTTGCCGCCGAGGGTGCGGTCCAGATACTCGGCGATCGTCAGGCTGTCGACCAGGATCCGACCGTCATCCAGTTGAAGTGCGGGCACCTTCTCCAGAGGGTTCACCCGGTACAGCCCGGACTCTTCGGTCCATGGGTCTGCGATGGCCATCTCCAGCCGGTCCGCGATGTCGAGTTCAAGGATCGCGAGGCGCACGATGCGCGCAAAGGGCGAGGTGTTCGTGTAGTACAGCTTCATGGACCGCAGGTCTCTCTGATCGGGCACATCTTTCCGGCCCGACGCGGAATGTCGGGCTGGAAATCCTGGCGTTTCTCCCGGTCGAGAACGGTAGAGCAGATCCCGATCAGGTGGAACCGCTGATCGGCCGCAGCCCCTGAGGACAGACGCCGCTCAGGCCCGATCTTTGGCGCTGCGGATCGCCGCGAAGACATCTTCGGCAGACCGGCCGGCAAGCCCCATCGCGGCCGCCAGAACCGGATCATCGGCGCGCAGGAAGGGATTGGTCTCCTTTTCGTCGCCGAGCCGAGACGGCACGGTGGGACGTCCCTCTTCCCGCGCCCGTGCCACGGCTTCCGCCCGAACCGCCAGCGCCGGATTGGACGGATCGATGCCGCGCGCGAAGCGGGCGTTGGACAGGGTGTATTCATGGGCGCAGTAGACGGTGGTGTCGTCGGGCAGATCGCGCAGCTTCAGCAGCGACTGCCACATCTGGGGCATGGTGCCCTCGAACACCCGGCCACAGCCCAGCGCGAACAGGGTATCGCCGCAGAACAGCGCGCCGTGCCGCTCGAAATACCAGGCGATATGGCCTGAGGTATGGCCCGGCACATCCAGGACCCTTGCCACTGCACCGCCCAGATCATAGGCATCATCCTGGGCAAGGGCGATATCGATACCGGGAATGCGTGCCCGATCTGCCGCAGGACCGACGACGGTCAGCCCGTAGCGCGCCTTCAGCTCCAGATTGCCACCGACATGATCGCCATGATGATGGGTGTTCAGGATGTGGGTCGGCCGCCGTCCGGCCCGCTCCAGCGCCGCCACCACCGGCCCGACCTCGGCCGGGTCGACAATTGCGGTGGCGGTCGGCTGAGCGTCATCATCGACCTTGATCATCCAGACGTAATTGTCCGAGAGGCAGGGAATACGTTCGACATCGATGCGGATCATCTGGCTCGTCCTCAGGATTCCGGAAGAGGCGGGGCGGCTGCATGCCGGCGATTTTCAACCATCATAGCACGTCCGGGCGGGTGGCATGCGACGGTGCCGCGCCTTGCCGCCGGGCATTTGCGGCCCCATCTTGGGGGCTGCCGGACATGACGCCTGGCCCCGCCGCCGGAGGATCCGCGCCACCATGTGGCACGACATCATCGACCTCAGAAACTTCTATCAGTCGCGTGGCGGCCGCATCGCCCAGCGCCTGCTCCGTCGCGAGATCCGCCGGATCTGGCCGCGGATCGGACCGGCCGAAACCCTGCTGGGCCTCGGCTACGCCACGCCCTTCCTGCGCCCATTCCTGGGCGAGGCCGGCCGGGTGATCGCCGCCATGCCGGCTCCACAAGGCGGGCATGTCTGGCCCCATGAGGGCCCCAATCTGGTCACGCTGGTCGAGGAGGCGGAACTCCCCTATCCCGACCAGAGCATCGACCGGCTGCTGATGGTACACGCACTGGAGTTCGCCCCGTCGGCCCAGGCCCTGTTGCGGGAATGCTGGCGGGTACTGCGCCCTTCGGGGCGGCTGGTGGTGGTGGTGCCGAACCGGCGCGGTATCTGGGCGCGGGTCGACCGCACCCCCTTCGGCCACGGCCACCCCTTCAGCACCGGGCAGCTGACCCGGCTGCTGCGCAATGCCATGTTCGTGACCGGCGCCCCCGAGACCGCCCTGTTCGCCCCGCCTGCCGAGCGCGGACTGTTCCTGCGGCTGGCGGGACCGATCGAGCATTTCGGCCGGCGCTGGCTGCCGGCGGTGGGCGGTGTGGTGGTCATCGAGGCACAGAAGCAGGTCTATGCCGCCACGCCGCCCGGGGGGCGCCGGGCGCCGGCCCGGCTGGCAGTCCGCAGCCGTGCGCGCGGGGCCTGGGCCCCGGCGCGCACGGCCACGCTCAGCGATAGACGAGATCGCGAAGGGTGAGCGCCAGCGGCGACCAGTAGGTGATGACCGCCTGACACAGCATAACCACCCCGATGAAGGGCAGCAGATAGGGCACCATCCGGTTCAACGGCACCCGGGCCACGGCGCTGGCTGCGAACAGGTTCACGCCAAAAGGCGGGGTGAACATGCCCATCGCCAGATTGACCACCATGATGATGCCGAAATGCACCGGATCGATGCCGAAGGCGATCGCCACCGGCGCCAGGATCGGTGCGAGCACGATGATCGAGGCCGAGGTCTCGATGAACATGCCGACCACGAACAGCACCACATTGACCGCAATCAGGAAGGCCCAGGGGCCAGAGAAGGTATCGGCCAGATACCGCCCCAGAGCCGCCGGCACGCCTGCCTGCGTGATCAGATACGAGAACAGCCCCGCCGCTGCGATGATGAACATGATCACCGACGACGAGATCACCGACTTGCGGAAGATCACCGGCAGGTCACGAAGCTTCAGTTCACGGTGGAAAACGAAGCCGATCACCAGAGCCGCCACCACAGCGATGACAGACGCCTCGGTCGGTGTGAAGACACCGCCGTAGATGCCGCCCAGAACCACCACCGGCAGCATGAGCGACGCGAAAGCACGTCGCGCGGCGGTAAAGAGCGGCAACCGGTCCTCGCCGTCACGTGCCCCCCAACCCTTGATCCGGCACCAGATCAGCACGGTCACCGCGAGTGCCGAGGCGATGAGCAGCCCCGGGCCGAAGCCCGCGATGAACAGCTCGCCGATCGACACCTCCGCTGACACGCCATAGAGGATCAGCGGGATCGAGGGCGGCACGATCACGCCCAGCTCGGCCGAGACGGCCTGCAGCGAGGCGGCATGCGGCCTTGGATAGCCATGGCGGGCAAGCGCCGGGATCAGGATCGCACCGATGGCGAAAGTGGTTGCGACCGACGAGCCCGAGATTGCAGCGAAGATCATACAGGTCAGCACACAAGTGACGGCAAGGCCGCCGCGAAGGCCACCGACCAGCGCCTTGGCAAAGTCGACCAGACGCTGGGATATCCCGGCCCGCTCCATGACGTTGCCGGCCAGGATGAAGAAGGGCACCGCGACCAGCGGAAACTTGTCGACGGCAATGAACAGCTGCTGCACCACGATGAGCAGCGGCAGTTTGGTGAAGGCATAGACGCCGATGGCGGCGGCCAGACCGACGGAAATGCCGACCGGGACGGAGAGCCCGAGCAGCACCAGCATGGCGATGAGCATACCCGCGGTCATGGCGTCAGACCTGCGTTTCGAGCGAGGGGTCGGTTTCCTCTCGCCGGCTTTCGGGATCGAGCAGCCGTGCCAGCACCGCGATCATGCAGAAGGCAGCCCCCACCGGGAGGGCCGCATAGGCATAGCTGACCGGGATGTCGAGACCGGCCAGATTCTGGAACCGTACCCGGCGAACCACGATCCAGCCCTGCCAGACCACGAGCGCCAGGAATCCGGCCGACGCGGCGCCGATGACCACGTCCAGCACCAGCCGGGCACGTCCCTTGAGCGCGCGACGCGCCAGATCCACCGAGACCGCAGCACCGGTGCGGAAGGCGCCGGCGGCGCCGAGAAACACCATCCAGGCGATCAGCAGCTGAATGGCGACCTCGGTCCAGGGGCTGGGCTGGGCCAGCACGAAGCGCGCCACGACCTGCCAGAAGCCCAGGGCCACCGCCAGGGCAAGCGCGACCATGGCGGTGAGCACCGCAAGACCGGTCAGCACCCGGTCGGCGGTGAGAATCAGACGAATGATCATGTGGCCCCACCGATCAGAGGCGTGAGCGGCCCGACCACCACCCCGGGATAGAGCGGGCGGCGGGTCGGGCCGTCACGGGTCAAGTCCGGCGGGAGTCGATCACTGCTTCCAATCGCGGATGCGCTTGATCAGCTCCGGATCGAACCGCTTCTCGTATTCGGCATAGGCCGGCTTCAGCTCTTCCAGGAAGCGCGCCTTGTCGGGCTGCTCCACCACCGTCATGCCGGCAGCCTCAAGCTTGGCGATGCCGTCGGCCTCAAACGTCTCGACCTGCTTACGCATGGCATCGGCACCGGTCTTGGCCGCCGCCTTGAACGCCGCCTTGTCCTGGTCCGACAGCTCCTCCCAGCGCGACGGTGCCATGATGAACAGCGCCGGCGAATAGACGTGGCCGGTGAGCGACAGATACTTCTGCACCTGCGCAAAATTGCCCGAGACGATCACCGGGATCGGATTTTCCTGACCGTCGATGGTGTGCTGCTGCAGAGCCGTGAACACCTCGGGGAAAGCCATCGGCGTCGGCAGCGCGCCCAGCGTGGTGAAGGCCCGCATGTGCACATCGTTCTGCATGGTACGGATCTTCAGGCCCTTGACGTCCTCGGGCTCAGTCACGGCCTGTTTGCTGTTGGTCAGATGGCGGAAGCCGTTCTCAGCCCAGGCAAGCGCGATCAGGCCACGCTCGGGGAACTTGTCCAGCACCTCCTGACCGATCTCCCCGTCGAGCACACCGCGAGCATGGGCATAGTCGCGGAACAGGAAAGGAATGTCGAAGACCAGGGTCTCGGGCACAAAATTGCCCACAGGGCCGGTTGACGTCACCACCAGATCGATGGTGCCGAACTGAGCGCCCTCGATCATCTCGCGCTCACCGCCCAGCGCATTGGAGGGAAACATCTCCACCTTGAACCGGCCATCGGTCTTTTCAGCCAGCGCATCGGCGAAAGCCTGGGCGCCGACGCCGTAATGCGACGTGGCCGGCAGGCTGTAGCCCAGTTTCAGTGTCACCGGATCGGCTGCAACCGCAGCACCGCCGAACATCACCATTCCCAGCAGGGCGGCCGCAGCCGTTCCGAGCATCGTCGGTTTCATCAGGACGTTCTCCCTCTCAGGTCCCTCGTTCTTCTCGTCGTCCGGCGGGGCCGGCTCAGGCGCAATGCGCCGGACGCTCGTCCCCGGGCCGCCGTTGGCCGCGGCTCGTTCCGGTTCAGCGACGACACCCCCTTTTCCCCCAGGGTTATGTCGTCGCACCCTCCTGTTTTATCCTGCGGGCGGGGCCATGTCTCCCCTGGATCCACATGTTGGACGAGACCATTCTTTTCGGGAGACTGCACCCGGCACGGAAGAGAGGGCACCCAGGCTTAAGGTGTTGCGCTCAGCCTTCATGCCGGGCGATCCTGCAACCGTCCGACCACAGATCGGCATTCCACATGACCCGCCAGCATCCCGACCTGTCAGCCAGCCCCGATACCACGTGGCGACGCACCCTCGCTGCGGCTGATCGGGCGGCGTTGCGTGCTCTTGCACGGGGATGGCCGCTTGAGCGGGTGCTGACCATCATCTGCACGGCGATGGAGCGCCTGATCGATGGCTCTGCCTGCTCGGTGCTGTTGCTCGATGATGATCGGAAGCTGCACCACGGTGCAGCACCTCACCTTCCGCAGGCCTACAACGCCGCTATCGACGGCTTAGAGATCGGACCGTCAGCCGGATCATGTGGCACGGCCGCCTATACCGGCCGGCAGGTGGTGGTCGAAGACATCCGCGAGAGCCCGCTCTGGGCCGATTATCGGGATCTTGCGGAGACCGCAGGGCTCCGGGCCTGCTGGTCTACACCGATCCGCGACCCTGAACGACGGACCATCGGCACATTCGCCATCTATTTCCCGGAGCGCCGTGGCCCCACCCGCCAGCATCTGCGGACCGCCGCCCATATGGCGGCACTCGCGGCGGTGGCCATCGGGCGACGGCGGGCCGACGATGCGGTTTTCGAGGCCAAGGCCCGGGCCGAGGCGGCAAGCGCCACCAAGACCACTTTCCTTGCCGGCATGAGCCATGAATTGCGCACGCCGCTGAACGCGATCATCGGCTTTGCCGAGATCATGTCGGCCGAAATGTATGGCCCGCTGGGTTCATCCCGCTATCAGGATTATGCGCGGATCATCGCCACCAGCGGCCGGCATCTGCTTACCCTGATCGATGACCTGCTCGATCTGTCCAAGATCGAGGCCGGCCGCATGACTCTCTCCGCCGAACCGGTGGACCTGCTTACGGTCGCGGTCGACGCCCTCTCCATGGCCGGGGCGGATGCCGGAGCGGTGGAGATCCAGGCGCCCGATGTCCCGGTCACCGCGCGTGGCGATCGGCGCGCACTGACTCAGGTCGCCCTGAATCTCGTCAGCAATGCGCTCAAGTTCAGCAGACCCGACGGCCGGGTGGCACTGCGGATCTACAGGCCGGATCAGGATCATGCAGGGCTGGAAGTCAGGGATGACGGCATCGGCATTCCGGCAGACCGGCTGGCTGAACTGGGCCAGCCTTTCGTGCGGGTGGAGAGCGATCACAAGCACAAGGGGACAGGGCTTGGCCTCTATATCTCGCGCAGCCTGGTGGAGCTGCAGGGAGGGCGGCTTGACATCGACAGCACCGAAGGTATCGGAACCACGGTTCGTGTCACGCTGCCCGTTGCCTGACCGGCTCTGTCAGACCCGGTCGCGTGTCAGCACGAACATGCCGATCTCGCCGATCAGATTGGCATAACCGTCCGGCGCATTGCGGCGCACCACCCGGCCGCGACTGTCGAGTGCGAGCGAGGTTTCGATCCGCACGCCGGCATGTGCGCAGGAGCGGACGAAATCGGTGATGGTACAGAGATGGATGTTGGGCGTGTCGTACCAGGCATAGGGCAGCCCGCGTGTCCGTGGCATCCGTCCGCGGATCAGAAGATGTGCCCGGCAACGCCAGTGGCCGAAATTGGGAAAGGACACGATCGCCCGCCGGCCGATACGCACCAGGTTGCGGATCACCATGTCCGGCCGCCGGGTCGCCTGCAGGGTCTGGCTCAGCACGACCACATCGAAGGCATCATCGGGAAAGAAGTCGAGATCGTGGTCCGCATCGCCCTGGATCACCGACAGGCCCCGGGCGACCGATTCCTGCACGCCCTGCTGGCTGATCTCGATGCCACGGCCGTCGCAGCCCTTCTCGCGATCCAGATAGTGCAGCAGCACGCCATCACCGCAGCCGATGTCGAGGACCCGGACCTGAGGCTCCACCATGCCGGCAATCAAGTCCAGATCGGGCCGCAGCGCCGGATAGCCGTGCGCATCACGGATGACCCCGGGGCCCATCGGCCGGATCCGGTCGTCGGCCGGCGGGGAGAAGGATCTGGTCATGTCCGGTCTATCCCCGCATGCCCTGCCGCGCCGTCCAGAAAGCCCTCGACGATGCGGGCGAAGACCGGCTCATCGAGCAGAAAGGCATCGTGGCCGCGATCGGTCTCGATCTCGGTGAAGCTGACATTGCCGGCTACCGCGGCGATCGCACGCGCCACGGCACGGCTCTCCGCCGTCGGAAACAACCAGTCCGACGAGAACGAGATCACGCAGAACCGGACCCGGCTGCCACGGAAGGCGTGCGCCAGCACCCCACCGTGATCGGCTGCCAGATCGAAATAATCCATCGCGCGGGTGATATAGAGATAGCTGTTGGCATCGAAACGATCGACGAAGGTGCTGCCCTGATGGCGCAGATAGCTTTCGACCTGAAAATCCGCATCGAATCCATAAGAGCGCGCGCCCCGGTCCTGCAGGCGCCGACCGAATTTGTTGTGCAACGCCATTTCGGACAGATAGGTGATGTGCGCCGTCATCCGCGCCACCGCCAGCCCCTTGACCGGCCGGCTGCCATGCTCGGCATAGCGCCCGTGATGCCAGTCGGGATCGGCCATGATCGCCTGGCGCCCCACTTCGTGGAAGGCGATGTTCTGCGCAGAATGACGGGCCGCCGTGGCGATCGGCACCGCCGCGAACAGCCGGTCGGGCAGGGATGCCGCCCATTGCAGTACCTGCATGCCGCCCATGGAACCACCGACCACCGCGAACAGCCGCTTGATGCCCAGATGGTCGATCAACAGGGCCTGGGCACGCACCATGTCGGCAATGGTCACGACCGGGAAATCGGTCCCCCAGATCCGGCCGGTCGCAGGATCGATCCCGGCAGGGCCGGTGGACCCCATGCAGCCCCCCAGGATGTTGGAGCAGATCAGGAAGTAGCGGTCGGTATCGATCGCCCGGCCGGGGCCGACCAGAGTTTCCCACCAGCCGGGCTTGCCGGTCACCGGATGGGTGCCGAGCACATGCTGATCGCCGGTCAGGGCATGACAGATCAGGATCGCATTCGACCGCGCCGCGTTCAGCCGGCCGAATGTGGTATAGGCGATCTCGATCGGCCCCAGGCTGCGGCCGCAATCGAGCGGCATCGGCTTGTCCACGGCCAGACATGCGATGCGGGTGACGCCGTCGGCCGCCAGCGGATCCTTTTGTCCGGAATCATCGTGTCCGGGGTTCTCCGGCCCCGGATCCTCCGGCCCGGCCGGGGCCCGGCCGGTATCAGGAGCCATGGGCACCTCCCTTCATCTCAGGTTGTATCCGGATCTCATTATGATGACTGATCGGCAAGACAGCTAGCGGCCGCCGCCCGGCCAGTGTCAACGTTTTCTTTGATTTTGGCCGTGCCCGCGACTATCAATGGACGCCGGGCAATGGACGTCCGGCGATCGGCAGCGTTCGACGTCTGCACGCAGCAGCACCTGTCGCACCGACCGTTCCCGTCCGATGCCCGCCTGCTCGTCCCCCTCGTCCACGATCGACCGCGCCGGCCGCACCCACGCGCCTCGCGTGTTCCCGGAGATCGCGCCGCCCATGTCCAGCACGGAACCGACGCCCGAAGAACGCCTTGATGCGCTGCGCCGGCAGATCGACACCATCGACGACGATCTCCATGAGCTGATCGTTCGTCGGACGGAGCTGGTGGAGCGGGTTGGGGAGATCAAGCGCGAAGCCTGGGGACAGGTCAGCTTCATTCGCCCCGGCCGCGAGGCACGCATGCTCCGCCGTCTGAACGCGCAGCATCGCGGACGTTTCCCGAGACCGGTCCTGCTCCGGCTCTGGCGCGAGATGATCATCGGCTCACTCTGCCTGGAAGGTCCGTTCTCGGTCGCGGTACTGGATGCGCGCGGCGATGGCGAATACTGGGATCTCTCCCGCGATCATTTCGGCTCCTTCGCGCCGATGCATGCCTGGCGGAGCGCCTCCGACGTGCTCACCGAGGTCAGTTCGGGCAACGCCACGGTGGGGGTGCTCCCGATACCCGGCACAAGCAGTGCCGATGGTGACGCCCATTGGTGGCGCGGTCTGTTCAGCGAGCGGCCCGGCACGCCCAAGGTCATCGCCCGTCTGCCTTTCGTGCGCATGCCCAACAGCCGTGCTCAGGATCTGGACGGTCTGGTGATCGCCGCCCTTGAGCCCGAGGAAACGGGTGACGATCGCACGCTGATCGCGATCGAACTCGAAGGCTCTGAAATCAGCCGCGACCGGCTGTTCGAGGGCTTCGAGCGTGCGGGCCTCAAGGCCCGTTGGGTGGACAGCCATGTAACCGGTGGCCCGGCCAATCTGCGCACCCATCTTCTGGAAGTGGCCGAATTCGTCGGGGCCCGCGACGAACGGCTGGCGCGCCTGACCGGCTGCTTCAACGACGTGTCCGTCCGGGTGATCCCGATCGGCGGGTACGCCACGCCACTTTCGGCCGAAGAACTGCGATACCCCGCGCCGCCGGCCGAATAAGCCGGCGGCTGAACCCGTGTCGGCAGGACGTCCGAGCCCCCTCGGGCCCGAAGACCAGAGACAGAGATCCGCCCGGCAGCCGCGACATTCCTGCGCACGGCCTTGCACGGGCCGCGGTTGACGATGAGTGGAGACCCCGCATGACCGCCCTTACGCCCCGTCCGGGCATCATGGACATCAAGCCCTATGTCGGTGGCAAGAACTCGGCCGACGGCGCCGTCCGGTCGATCAAGCTCGCCTCGAACGAGAACGATCTGGGCCCCAGCCCGAAGGCCGTGGAGGCCTATCTGTCCTGCGCCACGATGCTGCACCGCTATCCCGAAGGCGGTGCCGACGATCTGCGCGAGGCGATTGCCGAGGTGCATGGGCTCGATCCGGCACGGATCGTCACCGGCTGCGGCTCGGATGAGGTGCTGACCCTGCTGACCCGTGCCTATGCGGGTCCCGAGGACCATGTCCTCTACAGCCAGTACGGCTTCCTGATGTACCCGCTGAACGCCAAGGGCGTGGGCGCAAAGCCGGTGGCGGCCCCCGAACAGGCGCTGGTCGCCGATGTCGACCAGCTTCTGGCCAATGTCACGCCGACCACCCGGATCGTGTTCCTGGCCAACCCGAACAACCCGACCGGCAGTCTGCTGCCGTTCTCGGAGGTCCGCCGCCTGCATGCCGGCCTGCCGGCCTCGACCCTGCTGGTGCTGGACGCGGCCTATGCCGAATACGTCACGGACCCCGACTACTCGCCCGGCACCGAACTGGTCGATGCGGCCGATAATGTGGTGATGGCCCGGACCTTCTCGAAGATCTACGGCCTCGCTGCCCTGCGGGTCGGCTGGGCCTATTGCTCGCCCGTCGTCGCCGACGTCCTCAACCGGATCCGCAACCCCTTCAACGTGCCGCTGCCGGCGCAGATCGCCGCCGCCGCCGCCGTGCGTGACCAGGAGCATGTGGCCCGGGTGCGCGATTACACGGTCGCAAAGCGGAGCTGGCTTGCAGGCGAGCTGACCGCCCTTGGCCTCACCGTCCATCCAAGCCATGGCAACTTCCTGCTGGTCGACTTCCCTGCCGAAGGGCCAAACACTGCCGCCCGCGTTTACGAAGCGCTGATGGCCGACGGCATTATCCTGCGCGCCATGGCGAGCTACGGCCTGCCCAACGCGTTGCGCATCACCATCGGTGCAGCCGACAGCCTGGACGCCATGCTGGTCTCGCTGAAGAACATCCTGGGCCGCAACGCCGACTGATCATCGCCGCAGCGAAAGGGGTGCCGGTCATCCCTTTCGCTGCCGACACCTGCCCTTCGCCTTTCGGAACCCGTCTCATGGTCAAGCACCCCCCGGTCATCGGCCGCCTTGCCATCCTCGGCATCGGCCTCATCGGCAGCTCCGTATCCCGGGCGGCCCGCCAGTACGGCGCCGCGGGCGAGGTTGTGGCCTATGACCCGGATGCCGGACGGCTTGCAAAGGCGCTGGAACTGTCGGCCATCGATCGCGCGGCCGGCAGCATCGAAGACGCCGTGGCGGATGCCGACATGGTCCTGATCTGTGCGCCGGTGGGTGCCATGGGCCGTATCGCGGCGGCCGCGGCCCCGGCCATGCGGCCAGGTGCGATCCTGTCCGATGTGGGTTCGACCAAGACGTCGGTGGTCGCCGATGTCGCCCCTCACGTGCCGGCCGGCATCCACTTCGTGCCGGCCCATCCGGTCGCCGGTACCGAGAAATCAGGCCCGGAACACGGCTTCGCCACACTGTTCGACGGCCGCTGGTGCATCCTGACCCCGCCGTCGATCGAGGGCGCCGACGCCGGTGCGGTCGATCTCTGCACCCGCTTCTGGCGGGCGCTGGGCAGCAATGTCGACGTGATGACGCCCGAACACCATGACACGGTGCTGGCCATCACCTCGCATCTGCCGCATCTGATCTCCTACACCATCGTCGGCACGGTCATGGACCTGGAGGAGCACCACCACTGGGAGGTGTTCAAATATGCCGCCGGCGGCTTCCGCGACTTCTCGCGCCTGGCGGGGTCCGACCCGGTGATGTGGCGCGACGTCTTCCTGAACAATCGGGATGCGGTGCTGGAGATGCTCGGCCGCTTCACCGAGGATCTTCAGGCCCTGCAGCGGGCGATCCGCTGGGGGGAGGCGGACAAGCTCGAAGCCCTGTTCACCCGTACTCGCGATGCCCGCCGGGCGATCATCGAGGCGCGTCAGGCCTGACGCGCCCCCCGGCCTTGAGAACACCCTCCGGGTCGTTGTCAGGACGGCTGCTCGGGCGGCAGCAGCGGTGCGACGGGCACGATCGGCAGGCCGGCCACGGTCAGCACGCCGGCCTGGATCGTCACCGGCACCCGCACCGCCTTGCGGCCGCCCTCCTCGACCTGTTCGAACAGGCCCAGCATCTGTTCCAACATGGTGCGGACCTGCGGCGTCATGCGGCCGGAGTCTTCCAGCCGGGCCAGCAGTTCCTCGGCGCCTGCGATGCGGAAGGAGGCCGCCCCCTCGGGCCTCAGCAGTTTGTCGATCGCGAACGTGCCGTCGCCGGTCACCGTCACCTCGCCGGCGATCGCCTCGAAGCGGGTGAGGTCGACCGTGCCCCCGGCGTCGCGCCAGCGTTCCAGCGCCGCCCGATCGACCGGCTCGTCGATCGGCTGCGGCCGGGTGACGTCGATGAACAGCCGCGACAGCGTCGGATAATCTTCCGCCTCGGGGTCGAGCCCTTCCATCTCCAGTGCCGCCCGGGCGCCACCCTCGGCCTCGCGGCGCTCATGGACCTGAAGCCGCTCCATGGTGAAGGCGGCAGGCGGAGCATCGCCTTCGATCCTGCGCCCCTTGATCTTCGTCATGTCGAGCGCCCCGCGCTCCAGCCGGCCGGCCTCGTCGAAGACCAGGCTCGACGCGGCGTGCTCGGGCTCAAGCTCGATCCGCGCCGTGGCGTCGGCAAAGGCGATCGGGCCCTCGATCACCGCCACCAGATGGCGCATCTGCAAGGGCTGCACATAGACCACCACCCGGTCGGCCCGGACGGTATTGCGGCCGTTCTCCGCCGTCAGCACCGGCTGCGGCACGGTCGCCTCCACCCGGAAAGGCCAGCCATTCACGACCACACCCCCGTGCGCAAAGCTGCGCCCGGATTTCGCCTGTTCGGCCGCAAAGCCGTCGACGGACGCCTTCACCTCGTCGGCGATACGGAACCAGACCGCCGTCCAGGCCCCAAGGGCGATCACCGGGATGGCAAGGAGAACGAACACACGCTTCAGTCGCATGGGGCCAGGGCCTTCTCCAATGGACAGCGGCACCGGGGATGGCGCAGCTCGGGCCTGTATAACGCGGAGAGCACCTGGGGTCGAGACATGGGGAGGACGTCCGTGAATGGTCACGAGGGCCCTGCGGTCACAAAGCTTTTCGCCTCAGCCGGTCGGAGCGTAGACTGGCCTGCTGAAGATGCCGGGCGGGCGTGCTATGGGAAGGCGAATGATGTCGATGGACGGCGGCGATGTCTGGGTGTTCGGCTACGGCTCTCTGATGTGGCGGCCGGGCTTCGAGCCGGCCGAGGCACAGGCAGCGCTGCTCTACGGCTATCACCGGGCCCTGTGCATCTATTCCACCCGCTATCGCGGTACGCCTGAACGGCCCGGCCTGGTGATGGGGCTGGATCGTGGCGGCGCCTGCCGGGGTATTGCCTTCCGCATCCGGGCCGATGAAACCCGAACCGTGCTCGCCTATCTGGACGACCGCGAGATGGGCCAGGATGATCGAGTTTATCTGCGCCGGATCCTGCCGATCCGGCTCGACGACGGCCGCCGGGTGCCGGCCGTCACCTATGTCGCCGATCGCAACGGCGCCCGCTATACCGGCCGGCTCGGGCTGGAGCACATGGCAGAGCTGGTCCGCGCCGGTACCGGCATGATGGGAACGGCCCGGGACTATCTGTCGCAGACGCTGGAGCGGATGGCCGAAATGGGCCTGCATGGCGGCCCGCTCCGCGACGTTCTGGATGCGGTGGCACGCGGCATCGAGGTCCCGACGGCGGAGTACACCAGCGCAACAAATTTGCCTTCCGGGCCCGCCTCGGGTAAGCACGTGTAGGATCAGAAGAACCAGGGCGATGGAAACGCACAGGACGGCCGCCAGACGATGACCGAAACGGACGGAACGCCCGCCGGAAAAGGGGCACTCGACACGGGCGATAATCCCGCGCTCAGGGCGATCTTCGGCGAAGACCACCCGCTGATCAGCCATTTCGGTCTCGAGGTGCTTGAGATCGACAAGGGCCTGGCCGTGGTGCGCCTGCCCTATCGCAGCTTCATGATCGGCAACCCCGAGACCGGCGTGCTGCACGGCGGCGTGGTCACCACGCTGATCGACAGCGCCTGCGGCATCGCGGTCTTCACCGCCCTGCCCCGGCTGCAGCCGATCGCGACGCTCGACCTGCGGATCGACTACATGCGCCCGTCCACACCGAACAAGTGGCTGCATGCCCGCGCCCGGGTGACCAGGGTCACCCCCAATGTTGCCTTCGTCACCGCCGAAGCCTGGCATGAGGGCGAGGATGGCCCGATCGCCACTGCCGCCGGCAGCTTCATGATCGGCACCAAGCTGACCCATCGCGAGGACGCCGAATGACCAGCCTTCAGGATGCTATTGAACGGTCGCGCGCCACCGGCGACTTTGCCCCCCTGAACCAGGCAGTCCCCTATGCGCGGTTCCTGAACCTCACCGCCAATCTGGTTGAGGACGAGCTGGTGTTCCGGATGGGCTATCGTCCGGAGCATATCGGCAACCCGGTGCTTCGGGCGCTGCATGGCGGGATCATCGGCTCGCTGCTGGAAACCGCAGCCCTCTCCCACGTCACCTGGGAGATGTCTCAGGTCCGCGTGCCGAAAACGATCACCATCACGATCGATTACCTGCGCTCTGGCCGCGCGGTGGATACCTATGCCACCAGCCGGATCACCAAGATGGGCCGTCGGGTGGTCAATGTTCACACCACGGCATGGCAGGAAGACCGGGCGCGCCCGATCGCCTCGGCCATCGCCCATTTCCTGATCGATTGATCCGGCCTCCGGGGATTTCATCCACATTTCGGGGAACATGTGGATGTCGAGCCTGACTCTCATCCCGATCAGATGGTTAGATCGAATTTCAGACTCTGTTCAGGGCGGATATCCGCACGGATCCCCAGATCATACACAGATTTATCCACAGACTGCGGTGGATGGTCGCAGCACCTCAACGACCGTCAGACGAGCCGTCCGCCAGCCGGGTCGAGGCCGGCTCGATGACCGCTGCGACGGCATCGAGCAGCGCATCCCCCTGAAGCCCGGGGGCCAGCGGCGGCAGGATCTCGATCACCGCCACCCCCGGCCGCTTGTCCAGCAGGCCCTTGCCCCAGAACAGGCCGGTGTTGAGCGCCACCGGCACCACCGGCAGATCGGGGGTGGCCCGCGCCACCAGGGCAAGCCCGCGCTTGTAATCGGGCGGCGCACCGGGCGCACGGCGGGTGCCTTCGGGAAAGATGATCAGGGGCCGGCGCTCCGCCGCGCAGGCCCGGGCGGCGGTGTGCATCCGCCTGAGCGCAGACGGCCCGCGCGCCCGATCGATCGGCACCATGCCCACCCGTTTCAGATACCAGCCGAAGACTGGAATCGAGGTCAGCTCTCGCTTGAGCACGAAGGCCGGCCGGTCGAAGAGCGCGCCCAGCACGAAGGTCTCCAGCATCGACTGATGCTTGGCGGCGACGATGAAGGGTTCGGGCGGCAGATGGGCGCGGCCGCGGATCTCGACCCTGAGGCCCACCACCAGCCTCAGCACCGCCAGGAATCCCCGGATCCACACCCGGCGCAGCCACCAGAGCGCCCCCCGGCTCCAGGCGACGGGCAGGGCGGCCAGCATGATCACCGTGCCCCAGAGATAGAAGAACAGGCTGAAGACCAGCGCCCGCACAGTAGTCATGCCCCGACCTCGTCGACCGTGCCGGCCGGCCAGGGCAGCAGCTTGCGGAGCAGCCAGTCCCGCGCCCAGGCGACCAGGAATTTCTGATACTCGGCCAGGAACAGCGCGGCCGTGCCCGGCCAGCGCCACCAGCCGTCCTGCTTGACATGTTCCGGGATGACCGGATGGGGCAGGATCTCCACCCCCGGCAGGGCGCGGCGAAACTCGATCAGGGCCCGCGGCAGATGATAGGACGCCGTAACCAGGCGAATGGACCGCACGCCTTGCGCCTCTGCCCAGCCATAGGTCTCGCGGGCATTGCCCACCGTGTCGCCGGCGGAAAAGCCCAGCACCACGCGCCCCGCATAGTCTGCGGCCTCACGTCCCGACGCCTTCAGCAGGCCGGGCAGGTCGACCCGGCGGTCGACGCCCGAAATGAACAGCCGCGGGGCCGCACCCGCATCCAGCAGATCCAGCCCCACGCCCAGCCGGTCGGCGCCGCCGGTCAACACCACGATCGCATCGGTGCGCCGCCAGTCGGGCAGGGTTTCGGACGGCAGGGTTTCGGCATAGATCACGAAACCGGCTGCCCAGGCCCCCACCGCCACCAGCAGCAGGCGCCAGGCCAGCAGGCGTAACCGCCAGGGACGCCGCCGGGGTCCCCCTGCCGATGCGCTGCCCAGCCGCCGGCCACGGCGGCTCACGGCATCGCCCTCAGGCGCCGGATGACGGTGATGCGGGCGACCAGCGCCGCCACCACCGCCAGCGCCGGCGTCACCAGGATAAGACCGCCCCAACCCACTGGCCCGGGATCCAGCCGGGGCAGCAGCGGCGCCGTCGTCTCAGGCAGAACCGCCCCGGCCGCAAAGACCAGCGCGGCGGCAACCAGGCTGCCGGCCAGGCCACCCCAGAAGCCGACCCGGAGGCCCTGCATGGCGAACTGCCGGGCGACATAGTCGTCAGGTGCACCCATGACGTGAAGGATGTCGATGGTCTCGCGATGGATGGCGAGCGCCGTCTTGACCGCGAAGATCACCGCCAGCGCCGCGGCAAGGCCAAAGAGGGCGCCGAGTCCTGCCGCCGCAGCCTGCACGGTTCGTCCGATTGCCGCCAGTCTGGCTACCCAGTCGCCCGGCTGTTCCAGCCGGGCACCCTCGATCAGATCAGCGATACGATCCGACAGTACCTCGATCTCCCCCGGTCGGGCCGGTGCGAGCGTCAGGTCGACCAGGGTCGGCAGCGGCAAGTCCACCTCGGCCAGTTCCGGCCCAAGCCAGGGCGAGACAAGGGCCTCGGCATCCTCGCGCGGGACCGGCCGGATCTCGCGCACCAGCGGCTCGGCCTCCAGCAGCCCGATCAACGGTCCCAGCCGGGCATCAGGTCCGTGATCCTGATCTTCTGAGGCTGGCAGCCAGACTGTGGCCCGATCGCCGAGTGCGGCAGCCCAACGATCGATCGCCTGGTCGGCCGTGCCGATCGCAATCATGGCCAGCGCCAGCAGCGCCGCCATCGGCGCCAGCAGCCAGGGCAGAAAACGCGCCGACAGATCCCGGCCGAGCGGCAAGCCCGCTCCGCGACGACCGATCATGGCTGCCCCTCCCCCCGTGTCTCTTCGGCGCGCGCCGGAGCGGCACGCTGGACGACGGGCGCCCGCGGCGGCGGGGCGGGAGGCATCAGCTTCAGCCGCCCTTCGTTCAGAACCAGACGGGGGTGGCGGAACCGGGCGAGCAGGGTTGTATCGTGCGTGGCGATCACGAGGGTCGTGCCCAGCTTGTTCAGCTCTTCGAAAAGATGCATCAGCTTCAGGCCCATCTCGGCGTCCAGATTGCCGGTCGGCTCGTCGGCAAGCAGCAGCCGTGGCCGGACGACCACGGCCCGGGCGATCGCCAGGCGCTGCTGCTGGCCACCGGACAGCGTGGCGGGCGAGGCGGCTTCATGCTCGCCCAGACCGACCCAGGCCAGCAACTCCCCGACATCCCGCCGGATTTCGGCTTCCGGAGTCTTCAGGATGCGCAGGGGCAAGGCGACGTTGTCGAACACACTCAGATGCGGCAGCAGGCGGAAATCCTGGAAGACCACGCCGATGCGCTGACGCATGCGAGCGCGATCGGAGCGGCCAAGCCCGCGGACATCGCGGCCGAAGAGCGAGATCTGCCCGGCCGTCGGCCGCTGGGCCAGGTAGAGCAGCCGCAGAAGCGTGGACTTGCCGGCACCGCTCGGGCCGGTCAGAAAATGATAAGAGCCGGGTGCGAGGCTGAAGCTGACGCCGTGCAGCACCTCGGCGCCGCCGTCATACCGCATGCCGACGTCGTCGAACCGGACTAGAGCCGTCTCGTCGGCCATCGATCCTGCCTGTTGCGAGGGGGTTCCGTAGGAGGGTATCCTCATGACGCGCCGCGGGAAGCATGGCACGGGGCCGGTGGCCTTGCAACCGGCACCCGGTGGAGCCTATAACCCGCCCGGACGGAGGCTGCAACCTTGGCTGCACCCGTTCATCCGGCGCGAGGACCTCCCCTGCCAGGCCGCCCGGCGGCACGGCGCATGCCGCCCCGCACACCCTCGGTTTCGAGCGATGATCCTGACCTGCCCGGCCTGTTCGACCCGCTATACGCTCGACCCGCAGTCCCTGGGCCCCGATGGCCGGAAGGTGCGTTGCACCCAATGTGGCCATGTCTGGCACCAGGATCCGCCGGCCGACATGCCGCGCCCGCTGGCGCTGCCTCGCGATGAGAATCCCGATGAACCCGCCAGCCTTTACGAGCGGCGGCCGGTTGCCATGGAAGTGGCCCCCGCCCGCAGCCCGCGCTGGCCGGCCTTCACGGCACTCGGCATCGTGGTCGCAGCAATGATCGGCGGCCTGATCGTGGGCCGTGAGCAGGTGGTGCGAGCCCTGCCCTTCACGGCAGCCGTCTATGGCACCCTGGGCCTGGGTGTGGGCGGTGAGGTGCTGGGGCTCGAAGTCCGCAACCTGGTTGCCCGGGGCGAAACGGTCGAGGGACGCCCGATCCTCGAAATCGACGGCGAGATCTACAATCTCTCCGACGGTGTCCGCGCCGTGCCGCCGCTCACGATCATGTATTACGGTTCGGGCGGTCAGGAACTCGGAACGTCGACCTTCAGTGTCTCGTCGAACCGCATGCTGCCCGGCGAGGTCCTGCGCTTCAACCAGCGGGTCGAGAACCCGCCGCGGGAGGCGGTCCGTTTCGACGTGCGCTTCGCCGCCGCTCAATGACATCCTGAAGGCGCCGCCATCGTCAGGCGCGGCGCCTTATCCATCCCCGACATCTGGAGACCAGACCGCATGCGTCCGGAAGGCGATATCCGCACCCTGATCAGCCGAGGCGAAATCGACCAGAGGATCCAGGGGCTCTCCTCCGAGATCGCGTCGAGCATGGGGCCGGAACCGCTGCTGGTCGCCATCCTGAAGGGCAGCTTCGTCTTCTGCGCCGATCTGATCCGGGGTCTGCACGGCGCCGGCATGCAGCCGCAGGTCGATTTCATGATGCTGTCCAGCTATGGCCGCAGCACGACCAGTTCGGGCGTGGTCGAAATCCGCAAGGACGTGACCGACTCGGTCGAGGGCCGCCAGATCCTGCTGATCGACGACATCCTGGAAAGCGGCCGCACCCTGCGCTTCGCCCGCGACCATCTGCTGTCGCGCGGCGCTGCGGAGGTGAAGTCCTGTGTGCTGCTCCACAAGCCCGGCAAGGCGAAGGTGGAGTTCCAGGCCGATCATGTGGGCTTCACCGTCGACGACCTGTTCGTGATCGGCTACGGCCTCGACTACGCCCATTATTTCCGCGAGCTGCCCTTTATCGGCGTGCTGGCCCCCAAAGAGGGCTGACCCCGCTCGGCAGCTCGGCAGTCGGACAGCAAGAGGGCGGCAGCCGGTGACCGGCTGCCGCCCTCTTCATGCGCAGATCCGCCGGATCTCAGATCCAGTCGGGGACACGGTCCATCGCGATCAGTTCGTCGACCGTCTGGCGCGGACGGATGACGGCATAGCGGTCGCCATCGACCAGCACCTCGGGCACCAATTCGCGCGCGTTGTAGGTGTTGGACATGGTGGCGCCATAGGCACCGGCCGAGCGGAAGGCGACCAGATCGCCCCGCGCCACCGGCGGCATCGGCCGTTCCCGGGCGAAAACATCGGTGCTCTCGCACACGGGACCGACGATCTCCACCGGCGCCCTGGGCGCCCCAGGGGCGGGCTCGTTCACCGCCACCACTTCGTGATAGGCGTCATAGAGTGCCGGACGCATCAGATCGTTCATGCCCGCATCCAGGATCAGGAAGCGCTTGCTCGCCGTGTCCTTGACATAGACCACCTCGGAGAGCATCAGTCCGGCATTGCCGACGATCACGCGGCCCGGCTCGAAGATCAGCTTCAGATCCAGATCGCCGGTCACCCGGTGCACCATCTCGGCATAGGCCTGAGGCGCCGGTGGCGTCTCGTCGCTGTAGGGGATACCGAGGCCGCCACCGAGATCGAGATGACGGATCGTATGGCCTTCGGCCTTGAGCTTCCGGATCAGCTCCACCGTACGGGTGAAGGCCGCCTCGAAGGGCTCAAGCTTCGAGAGCTGCGAGCCGATATGCAGGTCGATGCCGGTCGCCTCGACATGCGGCAGCCGTCGGGCATGGGCGTAGACGTCGATCGCGCGATCCCAGGCGATGCCGAACTTGTTGTCGGCCTTGCCGGTCGTGATCTTGGCATGCGTGCCGGCATCGACATCGGGGTTGATGCGCAGCGACACCCGCGCCGTCACCCCCATCGCTGCCGCCACCTGCTCGATCGCATCCAGTTCAGCATCGCTTTCGACGTTGAACTGCAGAATGCCCGCCTCCAGCGCCGCGCGGATCTCGGCATCGGTCTTGGCAACGCCCGAGAACACGATCTTCTCCGCCGGGATGCCGGCAGCCAGGGCGCGCCTCATCTCGCCTGCCGAGACGACGTCGGCACCATAACCCTCTGCCGCCAGCAGCTTCAGGACCGCCTGATTGCCATTGGCCTTCACGGCATAGCAGATCAGCGGATCCAGCCCCGCCAGAGCGTCGCGAAAGACGCGGGCATGTCGGGTCAGGGTCGCGCGGGAATAGACGTAGACCGGGGTCCCCACCTCGGCCGCGATCCGGGTCAGCGGCACGTCCTCGGCATGGAGGATGCCGTTGCGGTATTCGAAATGATCCATGTCGTCCTCGGGATCGGGCGGTCAGTAGGGCGGCACACCCAGGCCGGGGCCACTGGTGCGGCCCGGGGTCACCAGGCTCTTCGGGTCGGATCCCACCGGGTAGTTGGGGATCTTCTCCGTGTCGACGGTGCCGTCGGATTTCACCGCCATCGGCGGTACCAGATCACCCTTCTTGCCGCAGGCAGCGACGGCCGTCGCGACCATCAGGACCAGAACGAGGTGTCGGAGGCGGTTGGAGAGGTGGCTCACAGAAAGCGCTCCCTGGCTTCGGCCGCACGGGCACGCACGCCGTCGGGCGCGGTACCGCCGAACGAGGTACGACTGCGCACCGAGGCATCGACGGTCAGCACCGCCATCGCCTCGGCCGTGATCCGGGCATCCACCGCCGCCAGATCCTCGGCGGAAAGTTCGTCGAGCCGGAGCCCGCGGGTCTCGGCGGCGCGGACCACGCGGCCGGTCAGGTGATGCGCCTCGCGGAAGGGGAGCCCCACCACCCGCACCAGCCAGTCGGCCAGATCGGTCGCCGTGGAATAGCCGCCGGAGGCCTGGGCACGCATGGCATCGGGGTTGACGGTCAGGTCGCGGATCATGCCGGTCATGGCCTGAATGGCCAGCGACAGGGCGTCGACCGCATCGAAGGTCGGCTCCTTGTCTTCCTGCATGTCCTTCGAATAGGCGAGCGGAAGGCCCTTCATCACCGTCATCAGCGCCACCTGGGCGCCCATGATCCGGCCGACCTTGGCCCGGACCAGTTCGGCGGCATCGGGATTGCGCTTCTGGGGCATGATCGACGAGCCGGTGGTATAGGCGTCGGACATGCGCACAAAGCGGAAGGGTGCCGACGACCAGATCACCAGCTCTTCGGCGATGCGCGACAGATGGGTACCGCAGATCGCAGCCGCCCCCAGGAACTCCAGCGCAAAATCCCGTGCCGAGACGCCGTCGAGCGAGTTGGCCATCGGCCGGTCGAAGCCCAGTTCGGCGGCCGTCATGTGCCGGTCGATCGGGAAGGAGGTGCCGGCCAGCGCCGCCGATCCCAGCGGGCTCTCGTTCAGCCGGCCGCGGGCGTCGGAAAGCCGGCCGCGATCGCGGCCGAACATCTCGACATAGGCCAGCAGATGATGACCGAAGGTCACCGGCTGGGCGGTCTGGAGATGGGTGAAGCCGGGCATCACCGTCTCGGCATGCTGTTCCGCACGCTCGATCAGGGCCGCCTGCAGATCGCGGAGCTGGCCGTCGAAACGGTCGAGCATGTCGCGCAGCCACAGGCGGAAATCGGTGGCGACCTGATCGTTGCGCGACCGACCGGTGTGCAGCCGCTTGCCGGCATCGCCGATGATCTCGGTCAGCCGGGCTTCGACATTCATGTGGATGTCTTCAAGCTCGCGGCTGAACGGGAAATTGCCGCCTTCGATCTCGGCCAGAACCTGGTCGAGGCCGCCTTCGATCGCTGCCACATCCTCAGCCGACAGGATACCTCTGGCGCCCAGCATCCGGGCATGAGCGCGCGAGCCGGCGATGTCCTGGGCGTAGAGGCGCTTGTCGAAATCGATGGAGGCGTTAATCTCCTGCATCAGATCCGAGGGCGCGCTGTCGAAGTGGCCGCCCCACATGTTCACGCCGCTCGCGCGGCCGGCGCCGCCCTTGCTGTCGCTGGTCATCTCGCTCCTCGGCTTCCTGGCAGATCAGGGGACCCTGAGGGCCTCCCCGGGTTTCGATGGATGGGGACGGCGATTACGCGGCAGGCGGACATTCGCGACAGGCCTTCCTCACACGGAGATCCTCCTCGCATGAAGAAACCGGTCATCGCCGCTCTCGCCGCCGCAGTCGTCGTCATCGTGGCGGGTGTCCTTATCTACCGCGGCTTCGGCCCCGCCGACAAGCCGGGCGGGATCGATGCCTCCTTCGCACGGGACAGTCTGGCGAAGCTTCAGGTCCAGGACCAGCCCGCTCCGCTGCCGGTGCTTGAAATGACCAGGCTCGACGGCAGTCCCGTGACGCTTGCCGACTACCGGGGCAAGGTCGTGCTGCTCAACTTCTGGGCCACATGGTGTGCGCCCTGTATCGAGGAAATGCCGGCCCTGAACCGCCTGCAGGCCTCGCTTGGCGGCAACGACTTCACGGTGCTGGCAGTGGCGGCCGATCAGGGGGGAGCCGCCGTGGTCGGTCCCTTCCTGGACAGGCTGAAACTCGACCGGATCGAGGTTGCGATCGACAAGCCTATGCGCACGCTGGGTGCAACGAAGGTCGCGGGCCTTCCCACCACCCTTCTGATCGACCGCGAGGGCCGCGAGATCGCCCGTCTGGTCGGCATCGCCCATTGGGATGCGCCCGAGGGCGTGGCGTTGATCAACGCTGCCATCGGCAAACCGGCTGCCGCAGACTGACGGTCAAACGACAGGGGCCGCCCGAAGGCGGCCCCGAAGACGTCAGGCAATGGTTCCGCCGTCCCGCATCAGCGGGTCGGAACAGGCACGTCGCCGCGATAGTCATAGAAGCCACGGTCGGTCTTGCGACCCAGCCAGCCGGCCTCGACATACTTCACGAGCAGCGGGCAGGGGCGATACTTGCTGTCGGCGAGGCCGTCATACAGCACCTGCATGATCGACAGGCAGGTATCGAGGCCGATGAAGTCGGCCAGCTCGAGCGGACCCATCGGATGGTTCGCGCCCAGCTTCATCGCAGTGTCGATCGCCTCGACCGTGCCGACGCCCTCGTAGAGCGTGTAGATCGCCTCGTTGATCATCGGCAGCAGAATGCGGTTGACGATGAAGGCCGGGAAGTCTTCCGACACCGCCGGGGTCTTGTCGAGCTTGAAGACCAGCTCGCGCACCACCTCGTAGGTGGGGTTGTCGGTCGCGATGCCGCGGATCAGTTCCACCAGCTGCATGCGCGGCACCGGGTTCATGAAATGCATGCCCATGAACCGCTCGGGATGACGCATGGTCGCAGCCAGGCGGGTGATCGACAGCGACGAGGTGTTGGTCGCGACGATCACCTCGTCCTTCAGCATGTCGCGGATTTCGGCGAAGATCTTCCGCTTCAGATCCTCGTTCTCGGTGGCCGCCTCGATCACCAGGTCGAGCACGTCAAAGCCGGCATAGCCGACCTGTGTCCTGATCCGGGACAGAGCGGCGGGCTTGTCCGCGGGCTCGATCTCGCTACGCGACACCTGACGGTCGAGCGCCTGCTCGATCCGGTCCATCGCCTTGGCGAGCTGCGCCTCGGAAATGTCGACCATCGTGACGTCGTAGCCGGCGAGGGCGCAGACATGCGCGATGCCGCGGCCCATCTGGCCTGCCCCGATGACGCCGATCTTCCTGATCATGAGGACCGCACCTTCTTCGACTTGACAGCCCGGGGCAGGGCCCCGCGCCCCCTGTTTAACACAAGTTGCGCAAAACCCCGCACCGGGCTCGGTTTTCTTTCACATGACCGGCATTCATCCGGTCATATGTTACGTTACTTCTGCAGCGTCTCGGTCAACTCGGGCACGATCTTGAACAGATCGCCCACAAGGCCGTAATCGGCGACCTGGAAGATCGGCGCCTCTTCGTCCTTGTTGATCGCCACGATCACCTTGCTGTCCTTCATGCCGGCCAGGTGCTGGATGGCACCCGAAATGCCGACCGCGACATAAAGCTGCGGAGCGACGACCTTGCCGGTCTGGCCAACCTGGTAATCATTCGGCACATAGCCGGCATCGACGGCCGCGCGGCTCGCGCCGACGGCGGCGCCCAGGGCATCCGCCAGGCCTTCGATGATCTTGAAGTTGTCCGAGCTGCCGACGCCGCGGCCGCCCGACACCACGATCTTCGCGCTGGCGAGTTCGGGACGCTCGGACTTGCTCAGGCTCTGGCCCACAAAGCGGCTGAGGCCCGCATCCTCACCGGCGGCGATGGTCTCGACGGCGGCCGAACCGCCCTCGGCCTCGGCCGCCTTGAAGGCGGTGCCGCGGATGGTGAGGACCTTCACCTTGTCCGAAGACTGCACGGTAGCAAGCGCGTTACCGGCATAGATCGGACGAACGAAGGTGTCTTCCGACACGATCTCGATGGCATCCGAGATCTGAGCAACGTCGAGAAGAGCAGCCACGCGCGGCAGCACATTCTTTGCAACGCTGCTCGACGAGGCGACGATGTGGCTGTAGCTGCCGGCCAGACCCACGATCAGCGGGGCCAGGTTCTCGGGCAGGGCGCCCTGGTACTGGTCGCCCTCGGCATGGAGCACCTTGGCAACGCCCTGGACCTTGGCGGCAGCCTCGGCAGCCGCACCGGCATCCTTGCCGGCGACCAGCACATGCACGTCGCCCAGCTTGGTACCGGCGGTGACGGCGTTCAGGGTCGCGGCGCCAAGCGACGCGTTGTTGTGATCGGCAATGACGAGAACCGTCATGGTCAGATAACCCCCGCCTCGTTCTTCAGCTTGTCCACCAGCGTCGCAATATCCGGCACCTTGATGCCGCCCTTGCGCTTCGGCGGCTCGGTGACCTTCAGGGTCTTCAGGCGCGGCGCAACGTCCACACCGAAATCACCGGGGGTCTTGGTGTCGAGCGGCTTCTTCTTCGCCTTCATGATATTCGGCAGCGAAGCGTAGCGGGGCTCGTTGAGACGCAGATCGGTGGTCACGATCGCAGGCAGCTTGAGCGAGACGGTCTCGAGACCGCCGTCGATCTCGCGGATCACCTCGACCTCGCCGTCACCGACGGTGACCTTGGACGCGAAGGTGCCCTGGGCCCAGCCCAGCAGCGCCGCCAGCATCTGGCCGGTCTGGTTGGAGTCGTCGTCGATCGCCTGCTTGCCCAGCACGACCAGCTGCGGCTGCTCGGCCTCTGCGACCGCCTTCAGCAGCTTGGCCACGGCGAGCGGCTGGACCTCTTCATCGGTCTCGATCAGCAGGCCGCGATCCGCGCCCATGGCCAGCGCCGTGCGGATCTGTTCCTGTGCACCCTTAGGGCCGATGGACACGACCACGATCTCGGTGGCCTTGCCGGCTTCCTTCAGCCGCACGGCTTCCTCGACCGCGATCTCGTCGAAGGGGTTCATCGACATCTTGACGTTGGCGAGGTCGACGCCGGTCTGGTCAGCCTTGACGCGGACCTTGACGTTATAGTCGACCACGCGCTTGACGGGGACGAGTACCTTCATAGATCTCCCGACTCCAGTTGGGTTTTTTCGGCTCTACGTCGTCCGGTCGCATCCCCCGACCCCCTCAGCGGGTGCGGATCCGGACCAGGACGCCCGGCAGCGAACGGCAGGGCGCCGGCTCTCCGTCGGACGACAGGCGACCGGCTGCCCGGGTGGCGCGCGACGACCTGCGTCACATGGCTCCCGGCTGCCGGTTCCCCCGATCGAGTCCACCGCACATTAGGCGCTGCGACGTGCGGTGTCAATTTCGGGGCACCTCTCGAAAATTCAAGGAACGCCGCGGCTTAAGGCCGCGTCAGCGGTTGGCCCCCGGGACCCAGAGGACGTCGCGCGCGCCCTTATCGTTCAGATGACGTGCCAGAACGAACAAATGATCCGACAGCCGGTTGAGATAGCGCAGTGCCGCCTCGTTCACCGGCTCCACCCTCATCAGCTCGACCAGGTCACGCTCTGCGCGGCGAACGACCGTCCGCGCCAGATGCAGATGCGCCGATGCCGGCGTACCGCCGGGCAGGATGAAGGATTTGAGCGGCTGCAGCCCGGCATTCATTGCATCGATCTCGGTTTCCAGCCGGTCAACCTGCGCCGGCAGAATGCGCAATGCCTTCGCCTCACGTGCAGGGTCGTCGCCGGCGGGGCAGGCGAGATCCGCCCCCAGATCGAACAGATCATTCTGGATACGGGCGAGCATGCGGTCTTCGTCGCTCCCGGTCTCCAGATGCAGCCTGACCAGCCCGATCACGCCGTTCGCCTCGTCGACCGTGCCGTAAGAGGCGACCCTGAGATCATCCTTCGGTCGTCGGCTACCGTCGCCGAGCGAGGTTTCACCGCGATCGCCGCCACGGGTGTAGATGCGGGTGAGCTGGACCATCGGGGGCTCCGTTGGTGGTTGAAGGTGGCAGCGACGGCAGGTCGGGTCAGCCGCCCGTCATCGCCAGGAACAGCAGGACGAGCAGGATCGCCAGGGCCTGCAGCAGCACCCGCCACTGCATCAGCTTGTTCGAATATTTCTGGTTGAAGCGCCCGCCGACGAGCATCGACATCACGCCCACCAGGAGAACGCCGGCCGTGGCGACCATCGCAACCACGATCAGAACCGGCACCACGCCTGACATCGTATCCATGGCCCGCAATATGGCCCCGCCGGGCCCGGTCTGACAGGGTCAACCGGTCCCGGCGGGCGAGATTTTCGCGCGAAGGCCGGCGTCCCTGCGGAAGCCGGCCCCGTCACCCTCAACCCAGAAGGCGGCGGGCGATGACCTGTGCCTGGATCTCGGCCGCACCCTCGAACACATTGAGGATGCGCGCATCACAGAGCACGCGGCTGATCGGATATTCCTCGGCATAGCCATTGCCGCCATGGACCTGGACGGCGTTGTCGGCCGTGGCCCAGGCGACGCGGGCTGCCAGAAGCTTGGCCATGCCGGCCTCCAGGTCGCAGCGCCGGTCGCTATCCTTCTCGCGCGCCGAGAAATAGGTCAGCTGGCGGGCGATCATGATCTCGACGGCAGCCCAGACCAGCTTGTCGAAAACCCGCGGGAAGGCGTAGATCGGCTTGTTGAACTGCACGCGCTCATGAGCATAGCGCAGCCCCATTTCCAGCGCCGACTGGGCGACACCGACCGCACGGGCTGCAGTCTGGATACGGGCGCTTTCGAAGGTCGCCATCAGCTGCTTGAAGCCCTGGCCCTCGGTCCGCCCCAGCAGGTTGTCAGCGGGCACGGTGAAATCGTCGAAACCGATCTCGTATTCCTTCATGCCGCGATAGCCGAGCACGCGGATCTCGCCGCCGCTCATGCCCTCGGCCGGGAAAGGCTCGGCATCGGTGCCACGGGGCTTCTCGGCCAGAAACATCGACAGGCCGGAATAGTTCTTGGTGGCCGGATCGGTCCGGACCAGCAGGGTCATCAGATCGGCGCGGGCGGCATGAGTGATCCAGGTCTTGTTGCCGGTCACCCGGTAGACATCGCCATCCCGGGTCGCGCGGGTCTTGAGGCCGCCGAGGTCGGAACCGGTACCGGGTTCGGTGAAGACCGCGGTCGGCAGGATCTCACCCGAGGCGAGACGCGGCAGCCAGCTCTGCTTCTGGTCTTCCGTGCCGCCAAGCCGGATCAGCTCGGCCGCGATCTCGGACCGCGTCCCCAGCGAACCGACGCCGATATAACCGCGCGACAGTTCTTCGGTGACCAGACACATCGCCACCTTGGAAAGGCCGAGCCCGCCGAACTCCTCAGGCACGGTCAGGCCGAACACGCCCAGCTCCGCCATCTGGTTCACGACCTCGAGCGGGATCAGCTCGTCGGCCTTGTGCCAGTCATGGGCGAAGGGAACGACCTTTTCTTCCACGAAGCGGCGGAACTGGTCACGGATCATCAGCAGGGTCTCGTCTTCGAGCCCCAGCTCGCCGAAATTGCCGTCGGCGATCAGTGCCGCCAGCCGCGCCCGAACCGCGGCCGTGTTGCCGGCCCGCAGGAACAGGCCCGCATCCCCCTGCGAGAGCGCTGCCGCCTCGTCGATGAGGCCGAAATCGGCCGGACGAACGATCTCGCCCTGCGACATGGGCAGGCCGCCCTGAAGCTGTGCCACGTACTCGCCGAAGGCGGTCTGCAGCATCAGCTGTTCGGTCTCGCCAAGGCGCCCCTCGGCATCCAGCCGACGTGCCCAGCCAAGCATCTGGCGCAGGGCCTCGACATAGGTTGCCGTCCAGGCAAGGCCATGAGCGGCATGCTGGCTAGCATCGAGCACGGCAGCATCGACCTTGCCGTCGCGACGCACCATCCCGCCCACGGCGGTCTGGACGGCATCGGCATAGGCCTCGACGGCGGCAAGGGCGCGTTCGGCCCGGTCGAGCAGGTCGTCGATCAGGACGGGGGCGTCGGTCTCGGGCGAAAGGATCGCGGTGGAAGCGGACATGGGAGGAATGGTCCTCTGGTCGGAAGACGTGTCGAACACTGCGGATATCGGAAACGGCGGGGTACCGCACCGGATATGGCCCTGAGGCGGCCGGCGTCCAGCGCCGGTCCGGACGATCCGCTGCGGCATCCTGATCAAGGTGCGGCGCCGCCCGCCCGATCAGGCCCCTGGACGGGGCCGGATCGGCGCAGGCGGCGCCGGGGCCGGCGTGGCGGTGCCGCGCCGGCCACTCACCGCATCAGTTTCGGTCAGCCGTCGATGGCGTCCTCGATCGTCCGCAGGCCCGGGCGCGGCGCCTGGACCAGCACGGCCATGTTGCCGGGCTTGTGCTGGTTGCGGAACATCTTCATATGCGCCTCGGGGATGTCGTCCCACGAGAAGACTTCCGACATGCAGGGATCGATGCGACGCTCGATCACCAGCCGGTTGGCCTGGGCTGCCTGCTTCAGATTGGCGAAGTGACTGCCCTGGATGCGCTTCTGACGCATCCACACGAACCGGGCATCCATGGTCAGGTTGTAGCCGGTGGTACCGGCGCAGAACACGACCATGCCGCCGCGCTTGACCACATAGGTCGAGACCGGGAAGGTCTGCTCACCCGGATGCTCGAAGACGAAATCGACGTCATTGCCCTTGCCGGTCACGTCCCAGATCGCCTTGCCGAAGGCGCGGACGCGGCGGATGTAGTCGTTATAACCCTGAACGTCGTCGACCTCGGGCAGACGGCCCCAGCAGTCGAAATTCTTGCGGTTGATCGCGGCCTTGGCACCCAGGCTGAGCACGAAGTCGCGCTTGTTGTCTTCAGAGATGACCGCGATGCCGTTGGCACCGGCCGTGGCGATCAGCTGCAGCGCCATCGAGCCCAGACCGCCGGCGGCGCCCCAGACCAGGACGTTGTCACCCGGACGCAGGATGTGCGGGCGATGGCCGAACAGCATGCGATAGGCGGTGGCGAGCGTCAGCATGTAGCAGCCGCTCTCCTCCCAGGTCAGATGGCGCGGGCGCGGCATCAGCTGGCGCGACTGCACGCGACAGAACTGGGCGAAGGAGCCGTCCGGGGTCTCGTAGCCCCAGATGCGCTGCGACGGCGAGAACATCGGGTCGCCGCCGTTGCACTCCTCGTCGTCACCATCATCCTGGTTACAGTGGACGACGACCTCGTCGCCGACCTTGAAGCGCTTCACCTTGGAGCCGATGGCCCAGACGATGCCCGAAGCATCGGAGCCGGCGATATGATATGGCGCGCCATGGCCGTCAAACGGCGAGATCGGTCGGCCGAGTGAGGCCCAGACGCCGTTATAGTTGACGCCGGCGGCCATCACCATGACGAGCACTTCGTCCGGCGCCAGGTCCTTGGGGGTTTCGACGACCTCGACCTGCATGGCGGTGTCGGGGTTGCCGTGACGCTCCCGGCGGATGCACCAGGCGTACATCTGATCCGGAACATGGCCCAGCGGCGGAATTTCGCCGACCTCGTAGAGCGACTTGACCGGCTGGGTGCGGGTCGCCTCGGCGGCGGTGGTGTCAGTGTTCATGGGAAGACCGTGCCCTCGTTCTACTTCTCTCGACCTTAAGCGTCCGCAGGTGGGGTCGGGGCACCACGCAATCCTGCGGCCTCCTGGCTGCGCCCCGATGTCCGGGGCCGGCGTACTGTCGTGGAACCGCGCGTATTGTTCGCGCGTTGGTATTTGTCGTTCGTTCTTGGTGGTATCGTTCGGATGGTCCGGCAGTCCCGTCCGGGAAGGGACAACGGGACCAGAACCCGCCGGAAGATCAATCGCGGTACGGTCGCATGCTGCGACGCGATCGCGACCAGAGCTTTCCGGTTGCCGTTCATGATTTTCCGGATATAAGGGATTTTCAAGCCCTTTTTTGCGGCGCAAAATAGGGCCTTATTTCCAATGGGGCGCCCTCAGGGTAAGATTCGACACAGAACCCCGCCACGACAGGACGAAAAGATGCCGAAGCAGCCGAATTCCGCCGCAGAAGCGGCAAGCGGCGCCATGCCGCGCCGCGATACGCCCTGGCTGATGCGCACCTATGCCGGCCACTCCTCGGCGGAGGAGAGCAACAAACTGTACCGCACCAATCTGTCGCGCGGTCAGACCGGTCTCTCCGTCGCCTTCGACCTGCCGACCCAGACCGGCTATGACGCCGACCATGTGCTCGCCAGGGGAGAGGTGGGCAAGGTGGGCGTGCCGATCTGTCATATCGGCGACATGATGACGCTCTTCGACGGCATCCCGCTTGAGCGGATGAACACCTCGATGACGATCAATGCGACCGCAGCCTGGCTGCTGTCGCTCTACATCGCCACCGCCGAGAAGCAGGGAGCGCCGCGGGCATCGCTCCAGGGCACGACCCAGAACGACATCATCAAGGAATATCTGTCGCGCGGCACCTATGTCTTCCCGCCCAAGCCCAGCCTGAACCTGATCGCCGACACCATCGCCTTCACCTACCGGGAACTGCCCAAGTGGAACCCGACCAATGTCTGCTCCTACCATCTGCAGGAAGCAGGGGCGACGCCCGAGCAGGAACTGGCCTATGCACTGGCGACGGCGGTGGCGGTGCTGGATACGGTGCGCGCCGGCGGTCAGGTGCCTGAGGCGGATCTGCCGCAGGTGGTGGGACGGATCAGCTTTTTCGTGAATGCCGGCATCCGCTTCGTCACCGAGCTTTGCAAGATGCGCGCCTTCACCGAGCTTTGGGACGAGATCACCCGCGACCGTTACGGCGTTGCGGAAGAGAAGTTCCGCCGCTTCCGCTACGGCGTGCAGGTGAACTCGCTGGGCCTGACCGAGCAGCAGCCCGAGAACAACGTCTACCGCATCCTGCTGGAAATGCTGGCGGTGGTGCTGTCCAAGAACGCCCGCGCCCGCGCCGTGCAGCTGCCGGCCTGGAACGAGGCTCTGGGCCTGCCGCGCCCCTGGGACCAGCAGTGGTCGCTGCGCCTGCAGCAGATCGTCGCCATGGAAACCGATCTTCTGGAATACGGCGATCTGTTCGACGGTTCACCGGTGGTGGCGGCCAAGGTCGAGGAGCTGAAGGCCGGCGCCCGCGCCGAACTGGCCCGGATCGAGGAGATGGGCGGCGCGGTGACCGCGGTCGAGAGCGGCTACATGAAGCAGCGGCTGGTCGAGAGCAATGCCCGCCGCGTGGCCGCGATCGAATCGGGAGAGATGGCGGTGATCGGCGTCAACAAGTTCGTCGAGACTGCGCCGTCGCCGCTGACCTCTGGCGAGGATGGCGCCATCCTGACCGTCGACCCCGGTGTCGAACGCCGACAGATCGAGAAGCTTCAGGCCCACAAGGCCGCTCGTGATGCGACAGCGGTCGAGGCGAGCCTCGCCGAACTTGCTCGTGCGGCCAAGGAAGGCCGCAATATCATGGAAAGCTCGATCGCCTGCGCCCATGCCGGCGTCACCACCGGGGAATGGGCAGAGACGCTGCGCCAGATCTTCGGCGAATACAGGGCACCCACCGGCGTCGGCGGCAGCGTGGTCGAGGTGCGTGGCGATCGCGACCGGACCGAGGCGGTGCGCGCCAAGGTCGACAGCCTGTCGGACCGCCTGGGCCGCCGGCTGAAATTCCTGGTCGGCAAGCCCGGTCTCGATGGCCATTCCAACGGTGCCGAGCAGATCGCCCTGAAGGCCCGCGACTGCGGTATGGAGGTGGTCTACGAGGGCATCCGCCTCACCCCGGCCCAGATCGTCAATGCCGCTCTTGAAGAGAGCGTTCACGTTGTGGGCCTGTCGATCCTGTCGGGCAGCCATAACGAGCTGGTCGCCGATGTCATGCGCCGCATGGCCGAAGCCGGGCTCACCGACGTGCCGGTGATCGTGGGCGGCATCATCCCCGACGAGGATGCCCGCAAGCTGAAGGCGGCCGGCGTCGCCCGGGTCTACACGCCCAAGGACTTCGAAATCACCCAGATCATGGCCGACATCGTCGACCTGGTCGACGGGCTCAGCCGCGAAGCGGCGTGATGTCCGCGAGCCACGAAAACCGGGCGGCAGACCGCCGCCCGGTTCTGATCTCGGCCTGCCTTCTGGGCAGGCCGGTTCGTTTCGACGGCCGGGGTGCCGCGCGACCGCATCCGCTGATCAACGATCTCATGGCCGAAGGCCGGCTGATCCCGCTCTGCCCCGAGATGGCGGGCGGTCTGCCGACACCACGACCGCCGGCGGAGCTCGACAGTCGCCGCCGGGTGATCGATGCAACCGGCACCGATGTCACCGCAGCGTTTTCAGCCGGTGCCCGCATCGCCGTCGAAACTGCCCTGGCCCGTGGGGTGCGCCTGGCGCTGCTCAAGGCGCGGAGCCCGTCCTGCGGGGTCGGGCGGATCCATGACGGCAGCTTCAGCGGCCGGCTGATCCCAGGCGACGGCCTGACGGCCGAGGCTCTTACCGCCGCCGGTATCGAAGTATTTGCCGACGATGATCTCGACGCCGCGGCCCGGCGGCTGGCCGAGATCGATGGCCCGAATGGTTGATCAGCCGGGGATTCACTTCGTCTCGACCGACAGACCGCCATTGCCGACCTCCACCTCGACTCCGCTCTTCTGACTCTCCTGATAATACTGATAGCCACCGACGGCGACGATCACGAGCAGAGCACCGATAATCAGATACAGAACGTTCCGGCTCATTTGTATGACCTCGTATCTTTCGGGGGCAACGAATGTCACCCGACTTCGCTTGACCACATGACGTCATGAAAGATGTATCAGGTCAATCGATCGTAACGTTACAACGGGGTCCGCCCCTGAATGAACACGGGTTATGTCATTTGATGGCGCCGGGCGATGACTTGATCCATGACATTGCCTTGGATCTGACGTCGCGTCATCGGCCGGCTTCCTGTAGCGTGGGAACCAGAGCGCCACCACTGCAGGACCCGGATCATGCTAAGGATGACGATCAACCCGCCGGTCTTCTTCGGCGCCGCTTCCATCATCCTCGCCTTTGTGGTCGCAGGGGCCGCGATACCCGAGCAGATGGAAGCATTGTTCACCGTCGTCCAAAGCGAGATCCTGCATCGCTTCGGCTGGTTCTATATCCTGGTGGTCGCGATCTTCCTGGGCATGGCCCTGTTTCTCGGCTTCAGCCGCTTTGGGCGCCTGAAACTCGGCCCGGACGACTCCGAACCGGATTTCCGCTATGGCTCGTGGGTGGCCATGCTCTTTGCCGCCGGTATGGGCATCGGGCTCATGTTCTTTGCGGTCGGCGAGCCCATGACCCATTTCGCGAGCCCGCCTGTGGTCGAGCCCCGCTCGATCGAGGCGCAACGCTCTGCGATGAACATCACCTTCTTCCACTGGGGCATCCACGCCTGGGCGATCTATGCCATCGTCGGCCTGTCGCTCGCCTATTTCGGCTATCGCTACAATCTGCCGCTGACGATCCGCTCGGGCCTCTACCCTTTGCTGAAAGAGCGGATCCATGGGCCGATCGGTCATGCGGTCGATATCTTCGCGATCTGCGGCACGGTCTTCGGTCTCGCCACCTCTCTGGGCTTCGGCGTCCTGCAGATCAATGCCGGTCTCGATCATCTGATCGGGCTTGAAGTCTCCCCCATCGTGCAGGTGACGCTGATCGCCGCCGTGACCGGTGTCGCCACCATCTCGGTGATCAGCGGCCTCGACAAGGGTGTGCGGATCCTGAGCGAGACCAATCTGGTGCTCGCCGTTGCGCTCATGCTCTTTGTGCTGGCCGTCGGGCCCACCACGATGCTGTTCCGGGCCTTCGTCCAGAACATCGGCATCTATCTCGACAATTTCGTCCTCAAGACCTTCAACCTTTATGCCTATGAACCGCGCTCGTGGATCTATTCCTGGACGCTGTTCTACTGGGCCTGGTGGATCTCGTGGTCGCCCTTCGTCGGCATGTTCATCGCCCGCATCTCGCGTGGTCGGACGGTGCGGGAATTCGTGATTGCGGTGCTGTTCGTGCCGCTGGGCTTCACCTTCCTGTGGATGACGGTATTCGGTAACACGGCCATGTTCATCGACACCGAGGTCGCCAACGGCGCACTGGCCGCCGCGGTTGCCGAGGATGTGTCGGTCGCCCTGTTCCGGTTCCTCGAATATCTGCCGCTCTCGTCGATCACGGCGGTTCTGGCGGTGATGCTGGTGACGGTGTTCTTCGTGACCTCGTCGGATTCTGGTTCGATGGTGGTCGACACCATCGCGTCGGGCGGGGCCACCAACACGCCGATCCCGCAGCGGGTGTTCTGGTGCGTGCTCGAAGGCGTGGTCGCGGCGGTCCTGTTGCTGGCCGGCGGTCTCTCGGCGCTCCAGACCGTCACCATCGCCAGTGCCCTGCCCTTCGCCGTGGTGATGCTGCTGCTGTGCTGGAGCCTGTTCCGCGGCATGAGCGCAGATCTTGCCCACCGGCCGCTCGGTGCCCCCGTCCCCTCAACAGGTGTCCCGGGTGTGGAAGCCGGCTGGAAGCGCCGCCTTGGTCAGATCCTGCACACACCGGACGAGAAGGACGTACGCCGCTTCCTGGATGGTACCGCCACGGATGCACTCCGGGCGGTGGCGGCGGAGTTCAACGGCCGCGGCCATCCGGCAGACGTGGAACGCGACGATGCGACCGGCGGCATCTCGCTGGTGCTGCCGGCCGAAGGCGTACGGAACTTCATCTACGGCATTCAGCCGGCCAGCCATCCGCTGCCGGCCCTGACGGCGATGGATGCCGCCCGACCCGATCTGCGCCATGAAGCGCGCACCTGGTTCAGCGACGGCAGCCGTGGCTATGACGTCTATGGCCTGACCCGCGATCAGCTGATAGCGGACGTGCTCGTCCAGTTCGACCACTACCAGTCCCTGGTCCGGTCACCCGGCGCCGCGCTCTTTGCAGGCGCGCCGGAACAGACACCAGAATAGGCTGGGCCATCCCATGCTCCATCCATCCGCGGTCGCCATCACGGCCGGGCTCCGCAAGGCGATCATCGATGGCGCCTGCCCCGCCGGCACGGAACTGCACCAGGATGCACTGGCAGGGGAGCATGGGGTCGATCCGGCCGTGATCCGTTCGGCCCTGCTGCAGCTGGATGCAGAAGGGCTGGTACGGATCACGCCGGGTGTCGGCGCCGTGGTGTCGTCGATCTCGCGAGAGGAAATCGACGATGTCTTCGATCTCAGGGTGATCCTGGAACCGCGGCTGCTACGCGAGGCAGTTCCTGCACTGACGCCGGCCGACTTCGCCCGGATCGAGACGATCCATCATCTGTTCATCGGCGCCGTTGCCGCCGGTGACATGGCCCGCTGGGGCGCCCTGAACGCCGAGTTGCATCTGGCCATGTACATGCATGCCCGCCGGCCGCGCAGCCTGCGCATCGTAACCGGGCTGCTGCAGACCTCGGATCGCTACACACGGCTTCAGCTCTCCACCACACCCTCTCCTGGCCGGGCAGAGCGCGAGCACGGCACATTGATCGCCCTCTGTCGAAGGGGTGAGATCGAAGCAGCCTGTCAGGTGCTGACCGCTCATATCGAAGGGGTGCGGGCGGATCTGCATGCCGCCCTCACCTGACCGACGGCATCGGCCCGTATCAGGGATGCATGCGCGCACCCTTGGTGATCCGGTCAACCACACGCCGATCTGCCCTGATCCCCAGCCCGACCAGCTTCGCGGTCTCGGGCTGCTGCTCTGCAAATACAGCGCGGTTGGCAGCATCGTGGCCGGTTGCAAACATGTCTTCGACATAGAGCGCCGGCACCACTTCCCGCTCCAGGCAGCGGCGGCGGATGGTGACGAGCGTCTGGCCGTCAGCCGCCAGCACAATTACCGGTTGGATCGACAGCGGCAATGCGATATTGCCGGCAGCATCGCGGTAAGGCTCCCCCATGATCTCGGGCGCCGCCCCGGTGACGCCGCTCATCAGAAACGCCGTGACGTTCAGCTTCTGCCACACGGCAAGGTCATCGCGCACCACCAGCGCGATCTTGGTCTCGAACTGCATATCCCCGCAGGCTCCTTAAGAGAGGGGGGCGGCTGCGATCCGGCGGAGGAGCGATTTCAGCTCCTCTGCTGCCGGGCCACCCAGAGCCGCATCGACATCGGCATTGAGCGCATCCATCTCCGCCTGGAGCGGATCGCGCAGCGCCCGGCCGCGGTCGGTCAGATGCAGAGCGTTGACTCGCCGGTCCTCTGCGGATGGCCGACGCGCGATCAACTCCAGCTTCACCAGACGGTCGATCACGCCGGTGATGGTAGCGCTGTCCAGCACCAGCCGCGCGCCAATGGTCGCGCCGCTCTGGCCGTCCTCTTCCCACAAGACCTGGAGCACGGCGTACTGAACCGGTGTCACTCCATGCCGGGCCAGCCGGTCACGGGCCGCCCGGGTGACAGCCTGCGCGGCCTTGCCGGTCAGGAAACTGATGCAGTCTTCGATGCGGTTCATAAGATAAACTCTCGCATACATATATCTCGTATACGAGTCTTTTTATCGGCCGATATCGCGGGACGAATGACAGGCCTGCCTTACATCAGCGGCACGCCAGCGATCCAGCGATGGCCTGCGAAAAGGGCCATATAAACCACGAGCGCCACCAGCCAGCGCCACCAGGCGATCTCGGCAAAGGCCCCCCTGGCCTTGCCCGCGAAGATCGCGGCAAAGGGAATATAAGAGCTGGCGCCGGTAAACAGCATCCACGAGACCGGCATGTCGCGGCGCTTGCGGATCTCGATCAGCCGGCTGCCGGCAAGGGCGACGACAAAGATCGTGAGGCCCAGAATTGTGGTGGCAAGATCGCCATTGGCCAGAATATGGGCCACAGCCCAGATCATGATCCCCCACATCAGCGGGTGGCGGGTGATCTTGAGCACGCCGACCGCCTTGGGTGCAGGCGCGCCGGCGGCATCGGCCCCGGCCATGGTCGGGTTGCGCTGGGTCAGCCCCAGCACCGCGAAGGCAACCGCGAACAGCATCAGCGTGAAGGCCAGATGGCGCAGCGCGCCGCTGCCGTCCCAGAGCGGCACATATGGGGCCTGCCCATAGCCCCAGATCAGAATGCCGAGCGAGAAGAGCGCCACCAGAGAAAAGAGGGCGCGATAGGCGCCCTCACCCAGCGAGGCGATCATATAGCGTCTGACGGCCGGGATGCCCGGCACCAGATGTGTGATGAGGAACAGCACCGCGCCGATGGCGAGGCCGATCATCTGATGCATGGATCCCGTCCTCTGCTTTTTTATGGCACGTGCCCGTGCCCGATCATGCTCAACGCAGCATGACGCAGCAGGATGACGGGTTCAATCCCGGGCAGGTGGCCCGCGCGGAACATGTTCCGGCTCGGAATATTTCCGGCTCAGAACATGTTGAGTTCGAGCCGGGCATCCTCGCTCATCATCTCCGGGGTCCATGGCGGATCCCAGACCACCTCGACGGTCACGTCGGAAATACCGGCGATGTCGCGGATCTTGGTCTCGATCTCGACCGGCAGGCTTTCGGCCACCGGGCACATCGGTGAGGTGAGCGTCATGCGGATATAGGCCAGGTCGCCCGCATCGATACGCACCTCGTAGATCAGCCCCAGATCATAGATGTTGACCGGGATCTCGGGATCATAGCAGCTGCGCAGCACATCGATCACCGCGGCTTCAAGATCGCCCGGCTCGTCCTGTGGCAATGGCTTGGTGTTGTCGGTCATATCGCCTGCTTCCGTTCGAAACCCGTCGTCTCCGGCCGCCTGCATCGGGCTGGCCTGATGGTTGGGGCGCCGCTTCACTCGGTCGAGACCGGGCCGCCGGCCCGGTCTGCATCCCCACCGTTCTCCAGTGCCCGGGCCAGCGTGTGCCAGGGCAGGGTCGCGCATTTCACCCGGCTCGGAAATTCACGCACGCCCCCGAGTGCCGCCAGCACGCCCAGCGTCGCCTCGACCTCCGGATGGTCGAGCGCCCGCGGATCGGCACCGGTCACCAGATCACGGAAGCGCATGAACATATCTGCGATCTCGGTCCGGCTGCGGCCCTGCACCACCTCGGTCATCATCGATGCAGACGCGGTGGAGATGGCGCAGCCACGACCCTTGAAGGCGATCTCCGCCACCCGGTCCTCCTTGAACCTCAGATCGACCGTCACCTCGTCGCCGCAGAGCGGGTTATGCCCATGGGCGCTGGCATCGGCCGGGTCCAGCCGGCCGAAATGCCGCGGGTTGCGGTTATGCTCCAGGATGATCTGCTGATAGAGCGACCGGAGGTCGTCGTCGAGGGCAGTATCGGCCGGCATGGCGGGTCTCCTCAGCCCATGAACTTCACGACCTTGCGCAGCCCGTCGACCAGCGCATCGACCTCGGCGCGGGTGTTGTACATGCCGAAAGACGCACGCGCCGTTGCCGGCAGGCCAAAACGGGCCATCAGCGGCTGGGTGCAGTGATGACCGGTGCGCACCGCAATGCCCTGCTGATCCAGGATCGTGCCGATATCATGCGGATGAATGCCGTCGATGGCAAAGGACACCACACCCGCCTTTTCGCGCGCTTCGCCCACGATCTTCAGTCGGTTGATCTCGCGCAGCCGCTCATGGGCATAGGCGGTCAGGTCGTGCTCGTGGGCCGCCACGGCCTCGACGCCGACCGCGGCCAGATAGTCGAGCGCGGCGGCGAAGGCGATCGCCCCCACGATATGCGGCGTGCCGGCCTCGAACTTTGCTGGCGGCGGCGCATAGGTGGTCTTCTCGAAGCTCACGGTCTCGATCATGTCACCACCACCCTGCCAGGGCGGCATGGCTTCCAGCAGCGGCAGCTTGCCGTAAAGCACGCCGAAACCGGTCGGACCATAGGCCTTGTGCGATGAAACCGCGTAGAAATCGGCATCCAGCGCCCGGACATCGACCCTCATATGCGGCAGAGCCTGGGCGCCGTCGATCACCGCGATCGCCCCCGCGGCATGGGCCGCATCGATCATCCGCCGCAGCGGCAGAATGGTGCCGAGCGCGTTGGAGACATGGGCCACGGCCATGATCTTCACCCGGCCGCTGGCGATCAGCCGATCGAAGGCGTCCTGGTCGACCTCGCCGGTATCGGTCACCGGCACCACGACCAGCCGTGCGCCCGTCTGCCCCGCCACGATCTGCCAGGGCACGATATTGGAGTGATGCTCCAGATGCGTGACCAGGATCTCGTCATCCGGCTTCAGATTGGTCCGAGCCCAGGTATAGGCGACCAGGTTCAATCCCTCGGTCGTGCCGCGGGTGAAGACGATCTCCCGCTCCGAAGCGGCATTGAGCCAGGCACGAACGGTCTCGCGTGCCGCCTCATAGGCCGAGGTCGCCTTTTCCGACAGATAGTGCACACCGCGATGGACATTGGCGTAAGAGGTCTCATAGACCGCCCGCTCGGCATCCAGCACCTGGCGCGGCTTCTGCGAGGAGGCCGCATTGTCGAAATAAACCAGCGGCTTGCCGCGCACCTGGGTGGCCAGGATCGGGAAATCGGCGCGGATCCGCTCCACGTCGTAAACCGGCAGGGTCTTCTGATCGGTCATCACGCCGTCGCCTCCTTCGCGACCGTCTCGGTCAGCACGGTCTGGGCCATGTGGCGGTCGACCCAGCCCGAGACCTGCTCGCGGAAGGCCTCGAAGGGCAGGCGGTCGACGATTTCCTCGGCGAAGGCCCGGGTCAGGATGCGCCGGCCTTCGGCGGCATCCAGCCCGCGGCTCCGCAGGTAGAACAGCTCCTGCTCCGAGATGGCACCGACGGTCGCGCCATGGGCGCATTTCACCTCGTCGGCATGGATCTCAAGCTCGGGCTTGGGCAGGATCTCGGCCTCACGCGAGGCAAGCAGGTTACGGCTCGACATCTCCGCATCGGTGCCGATCGCACCCGGAAGGACGTGGACCCGGCCGTTGAAGATGCCGCGCGCCCGGCCGCCCGCCACGCCCTTCCAGGTCTGGGAGAGGCGGCAGTCGCGGGCGCGGTGCTCGACATTCGACCGGGTGTCGGTCTGCTGCTCGGCACCGATGGCGAAGAGTCCATCCAGCGTCGCCGCCGCACCGCGGCCCTCCAGCGCCACGTCCAGCGTGTGGCGCGACAGTCGCCCGCCCAGATCGATCTGGATCATGTCGAGTTCGGCATCCCCGGCGACCGAAGATGCCAGCCGGTCGATATGGAAGCCTTTCTCGCCGCTGGTCTGCAGGCGGATCAGGGTCAGCTTCGCCCCGCGGCCGAGGCGGATCTCCACCGTGGCATTGACGAAGGCGGTCTCGCCGGCAAGGCCGCGCCAGTGCTCGATTACCGTCGCCCTGGCATTATCGGCCAGATCGATCACGATCCGCGGCTGCGCGACCACCGGCATGCGGGGGGCAAGGGCGTGATGGAGCAGGTGCACCGGCCGGGCCAGTTCCACCCCGCGCGGCACCAATACTGCCGCACCGTCGGCGAGCGCCGCCTGATTGAGGGCGGCAAAGCCGTCACGATCCCCGCGCGCCACCTGCCCCAGCACCGCATGCACCCGATCGGGGGCGGTGGCGAGTGCCTGGGACAGCCCGGCGACCACCACCCCGTCGGGCAGTTCCCCCACCGCCGAAAGATCGTCGGAGAAGACCCCGTTCACCATGGCGATGCGGTCGCAGTCCAGCCCCTTGGGCAGGATCGGCTGCAGATGGGCCCAGGTCAGCCGCGGCGCCGCCGCATCCGCAGCGGCGAAGCTCTGACCATAGAGTGCGTTCAGGCGAAGATTGCGCCAGTCCTCCTGGCGGGGGGTCGGCAGGCCCAGGGCACGGAAGCCGTCACGGCCGGCGGCGCGCAGCGCCTCCAGCCAGTCGGGCCCGGTCTTGGCCCCCTGGGCCGCGATCAGCAGATCGAGCTTGTCGGGCGTGGCATCCAGAACCGCCATGATCTCAGGCCTCCGCCCCGGCCAGATCCTCGACCCAGCCATAGCCCTTTTCCTCCAGCTCAAGCGCCAGCGACTTGTCGCCGGAGCGCACGATCCGGCCCCGGGCCAGCACATGGACGAAATCGGGCACGATATGGTCGAGCAGGCGCTGATAATGGGTGATCATCACGAAGGACCGTGCGGGATCGCGCAACGTATTCACGCCATCGGCCACCGCCTTGAGCGCATCGATGTCGAGGCCGCTGTCGGTCTCGTCCAGGATGCAGAGCTTCGGCTCCAGCACCGCCATCTGGAAGATCTCGTTGCGCTTCTTTTCTCCGCCCGAGAAACCGGCATTGACCGGGCGTTTCAGCAGGCTCTCGTCCAGATGCACGATCTTCAGCTTCTGGCGAACCAGCTTCAGGAACTGCACGCCATCCAGTTCGGGCAGACCCTCATGCTTACGTCGGGCGTTGAGCGCTGCCTTCAGCAGATAGGTGTTGTTCACGCCCGGGATCTCGACCGGGTACTGGAACGCCAGAAACACGCCCGACCGCGCCCGCTCTTCCGGCGCCATCTCCAGCAGATCCTGCCCCATATAGGTGACCGAGCCCTGCGTGACCTCATAGCCGTCGCGGCCGGCCAGGATGTGGGAGAGCGTGCTCTTGCCGGCGCCGTTCGGCCCCATGATGGCGTGGACCTCGCCGGGCCGCACGTCCAGATTCAGGCCGCGCAGGATCTCCTTGCCGTCGACGCGGGCGTGCAGGTCGCGGATGATGAGCATGTTGGTCCTCGAATGAGATCGTCCGGCGGCCTGAACGGCCGCAATGCGTCAGGCCCGGCAGGATCCCGGGCCGCGGGAAACGGATGGCCGGGTCAGCCGACGCTACCTTCCAGCGTGATGCCGAGCAGTTTCTGGGCCTCGACCGCGAATTCCATCGGCAGCTCCTTCAGGACGTCCTTGCAGAAGCCGTTGATGATCATCGACACGGCATCCTCGGCCGACAGCCCGCGCTGCATCAGATAGAACAGCTGGTCGTCGCTGATTTTCGAGGTCGTCGCCTCATGCTCGACCTGCGCCGTGGGGTTGCGGCTCTCGATATAGGGGAAGGTGTGTGCCCCGCAATCCGGCCCCAGCAGCAGACTGTCGCACTGGGTGTAGTTGCGGGCGCCCTCCGCACCCTTCTGCATCCGCACCAGGCCGCGATAGGTGTTCTGGCCGCGCCCGGCCGAAATGCCCTTGGAGATGATCGTGCTACGGGTGTTGCGCCCGATATGGATCATCTTGGTGCCGGTATCGGCCTGCTGCGCATTGTTGGCGACCGCGACCGAATAGAACTCCCCGATCGAGTTGTCGCCCTGCAGGATGACGCTGGGATACTTCCAGGTGATCGCCGAGCCGGTCTCGACCTGGGTCCAGGAAATCTTGGAATTGGCCCCGCGGCAGGCGCCACGTTTGGTGACGTAGTTCAGAATGCCACCCTTGCCATCCTTGTCGCCCGGATACCAGTTCTGGACGGTTGAGTATTTGATCTCGGCATCCTTCATGGCCACCAGTTCGACCACCGCGGCATGCAGCTGGTTCTCGTCGCGCATGGGCGCCGTGCAGCCTTCCAGATAGCTGACATACGCGCCTTCTTCAGCAATGATCAGCGTCCGTTCGAACTGGCCGCTGCCGGCGGCATTGATGCGGAAATAGGTCGACAGCTCCATCGGGCAGCGCACGCCCTTCGGCACATAGACGAAGGTGCCGTCCGAGAACACGGCCGAATTGAGCGCGGCATAGAAGTTGTCACCGACAGGGACCACCGATCCCACATACTTCTTGACCAGCTCCGGGTACTCGCGCACCGCTTCTGAAAACGAGCAGAAGATGATGCCGAGTTCCTTGAGCTTACCCTTGTAGGTGGTGGCGACCGAAACGCTGTCGAGCACCGCATCGACGGCGACGCCGGCCAGCATCTCCTGCTCCTTGAGCGGGATGCCGAGACGCTCGTAGATCTTCAGCAGTTCGGGATCGATTTCCTCCAGGCTCTTCGGCGCGTCGGCCTTGGGCTTGGGGGCGGAGTAGTAGATGATTGACTGGAAATCGACCTTGGGCTTCTTGAGGAAGGCCCAGTCGGGCTCCTCCATCGCCTGCCAGGTCCGGAAGGCCTTGAGCCGCCACTCCAGCATGAAGTCGGGCTCTTCCTTCTTTGCAGAGATCACGCGGATGACGTCCTCGTCGAGCCCCGGCGGCACGTTGTCCGCGTCGATGTCGACATGGAAGCCTTCCGTGTACTCGCGGGCGACAAGCGCCTCGACTGCGTTCTTGCTCGTCATCACTCGTCCTCCGCGCGCCCGTTCTTGAAAGAACGGCCCGTCCATCGGGCCGGCGGGCGTCGCCTCTTGATCTCGTCGTCACCGGCCCGGACACGAACTCCGCGTCAGCCGGAAGTTTCCGGTCCGGCTCAGCCCGCCTGCGCCGCGGGGAAGGGCTGCACAGCCGCATCCGCCGCCATGTCGGCAAGGCTGATCCCTTCCAGTGCGCGGCTGATCGCCCGGTTGATCCGGATCCAGTTACCGCGGGTCTGACACACGCTTTCCTGCCGGCAGGTGCCGGGATGTTCGATGCATTCCATGATCGCGACCGGGCCTTCCAGGCTCTCGACGATGTCGACCACCCGGATCTCGGCCGCCGGACGCGCCAGGCGATACCCCCCGTGAGCCCCGCGATGGGAAATCAGCAGCCCGTCACGGGCCAGCGTCTTGGCCAGTTTCGCGACGGTCGGCGCGGGGATGGCCAGCTCTTCGGCAAGCTCCGTCACCCGATGAACACGATCAGGCGCGTTGGCGATATGGGTCAGAACCACGATCCCATAATCGGTAAGCTTGGCGATTTTCAGCATCGGATGGTCGGTCCCGGGTCGGATGGGCCGGTTGATGGCGAGAGCCACGAAGGGCCCCTCGCCAATCAGGACTGTTCAGGTCCTATATCGGTCATCAGCGCCTGGAAGGCAAGACCCTACTTTATCAAAAACGCAAGGCGCGGTGCGGCTTTCACGCATTCGCAGGCGGGTCCCCGATGCCGTCGCGTTCCGCCCCTTGCGTCCGGGGCGGCGTCTCTGCCATGGCCGGCGCGCCACGTCGGGCATCATCGATCCGCGCGGGCCGGGCATCGAAACCGCCCTGCTGCCGCACGTCTCCGTCACCCCTGGGCTGAACCTGCTGGAATGCCCAGCGTATCCGGGTCTCGGGCCCCTCGGCAACGCCGGTCACCACGACCTGCTGCGCCGGACGCACCCGACCTTCACGCCCCATGTGGACGCTCTCTTCGATCGCGATGCTCGCGCCATCGGCGCGGACATACCAGCCGGGGCCGTGGACCGGCCTCACCAGCACGGCCGCCCCCCCCTGAATCGGCGAGGCCTTGACAGCCGGATGCAGATGGAAGCGCAGCGCGAACCGCGCCGCTCCTCCGCCACGCCCTGGCAGGGCGGTGAAGCGGTCCTCGCCGCGCAGATCATCGCCATCCGGCCCCAGATAAAAGCGGCGGGCATGGAGCAGGCCATGGTCACGGAAACCGTAATGGGTGAATTCCAGCCACTGCGCCCCTTCGTCGTCGCGGCGGTCGATGATCACCGGTGGGCCGGCCCTGCGACGACGTTCGCCTGAACCCGCTTCAACCCGCTGCGGCCCCTGGTCTTCGACCGTCACGCCGGAATGAGCCGCCGCCTGGGTGACGGCCTGCATCCAGGGGCCCGGCCTCGCGACATAGGCACCGCAATTGACCACCAGCCGCTCACGGCCGGTCGACATCTCGAACGACGAGAAACCAGAAAAGCCGGCTTGTCCGGCCGTAGCCGGTGCCGGCAGCCCCAGATCGACCAGCACCGTGGTCCGTCGGGCAGCCAGGCGCTCGAACCCGCCGACAGCCCCGTCCAGCCTTTCCATGCCGCGGGCCGGCACATGCCCAAGCACCTGATCGACCCGCGCCGCCGGAATTTCGGGCGTTCCGTTGAACAGGGCAAGCACGCCATCGCGGTGGCGCATCAGCCTGAGCGCCGCGGCCAGCCGGCTGATCAGATCGTCGAAGCCAGCCGGCAGGGCAGCCTCATGGGCCGCGGCAATCGTCTTCAGCTCGACCAGATCAGAGACGAGATCAAGCTGACAGACCGGCGACCGGGAGTGATGCACGCCGTCTGCATGAATCTGCCGTTCCAGCGCCTGCACCAGCAGCTTCGCGATCCGGGCAAGCTTGCGCCGCCCCGCGCCCAGCGCAGCCCGGCCCATCCACAGGCCGCGCAGAGCCTGGATGCGCTCGATCCCGTCCAGGTGGCGCCATTTCACCATCCGCTCCAGGCGGTCGGCATGCTGGCGCAGCGCCGCCATCAGCCGGCGATCATCGGTGCGGGCCGCCTGCAGCCGGTCGTCATCGGCATCGATCAGAAAACTGACATGAAGCGACAGCGCCGCCAGGCGGCGACCGGCGATGCCCGGCGACCAGACATAAGGCTGGAAAGCCGCCCGGTCCGCGGCAATCCATTCAAAAACCAGAGCGCGGGCCAGCGCCCGGGCGCGGGAAGCATGGGGTCCCGCGACGGCCCTCAGATGCCCCAGCCACTGAAAGCCCTGCCAGGCGACCAACCAGGCATCCGACGCCTCGTCCGGCAGCCAGTCCGGTCGCGACAGGGCAGGCGTCGGGGTGGTGAATGCCGGAACGGGCACCTCATCTGTCGACACATCCCCGCCTTCAAGCAGGGCTGCATCTTCAGGGCGGGCGGTGTCGTCGAGGATCGGCTCAGGTGCCGGCGGCTGCGCCGGCACGGGGGTCAGCTCAATGTCCGGTTCGTCGTCCCCCCTGGCGCCCTCCGCCTCGTCCGGACGGAACGGATCCGGTCCCAGCTTGTGGCTGGCCTCCACCACCTGCCCCGCCAGGCGGAAATGCCCCTGGACCATCTCCACACCACGGGCTGGATCGCCCGGGCGTAGCGGTTCCAGCACCCGTTTCAAGCCACCGCGCGCATCCGGCAGCGGCGCCACGAACCACCGATGAGCCAGCGCTCTCAGACGGTCGCCGGCGCCGGGCAGCGGGCTTCCGGGCGGCGGCATGCGCGTGATCGCGGCCATGGGCCTCTGGTCTCTCGATTGCAGGGGAAGGTAAAACGTATCGGCAGATGCAGGTTAAAAGCGACAGAGTCAGCCGCCAGTGCGCCCCCGATCTGCGCCGGTGCGCAGTGCCCGGATATTCAGGGCGTAGGCCTCGGCACCGCCCTTGAAGGCGGCGGAGCCTGCAACCAGCACGTCGGCCCCGGCGGCGGCTACGAGGGCCGCCGTTTCCGGCGTCACACCGCCATCGACCTCAAGATCGATCGCCCGGCCGGTCGCATCGATCTTCGACCGCAGGATGCGGATCTTGTCGAGCTGGGACGGGATGAAGCTCTGGCCGCCGAAACCAGGGTTCACACTCATCACCAGCACCAGATCCAGATCCGGCAGCACGTAATCCAACACCTCTGGCGGGGTGGAGGGATTGAGCGACACGCCCACCTTCACCCCCAGCGACTTCACCAGCTGCACGGTGCGATGCAGATGCGGCCCCGCCTCGGCATGAACCGTTACGATATCGGCCCCGGCCTCGACGAAGGCCGGGATGTAGGGATCGACCGGTGCGATCATCAGATGGACGTCGAAGACCTTCTTCGACCACGGCCGGAGCGCCTTCACCACCATCGGCCCGATGGTCAGGTTCGGCACGTAATGGCCGTCCATGACATCGACATGGATGTAATCTGCCCCCGCCTGATCAATGGCGGCGACCTCATCGCCCAGCCGGGCGAAATCGGCCGACAGGATCGACGGGGCGATCCGGACCGGTGCCGGGCTGGGGGTGGCGGGGCGGCTGCTGGCGGCGGTTGCGGTCATCGGGTGGGAAGCCTCCGACGGGGCCGTCATGACGGCTGGTTACGAGTGGTCTCAGGCGGCGTCGCGGCGTCGCAAGCGAACGGCGAAGAAGCCGTCCATGCCGCCGGCATCGGCAAGCAGGGCGGGCGTAGTGCGCAGTTCGCCGGCGGCGTTGATCGCAACACCCAGCCGGGCGGGCAGTTCATCGGCACCGATGGGCACACGCTCGGCGGCAAGGCCGCGATCGAGCGCCCGGCGGACAAGATCCTCGCCCTCCGACGGTTCCAGCGAACAGGTGGCATAAACAATCAGGCCGCCGGGCTTCACCAGCTTCAGCGCCGCCTCAAGCAGCTTTTCCTGCAGCTCCGCCAGTTCCGCCACCTGATCCGGACGCTTGGACCAGGCAAGGTCAGGACGCCGGCGCAATGTACCGGTGCCGGAGCAGGGTGCGTCCACCAGCACGGCATCGGCTGCCGCCTCGGGCCGCCATTCAAGAAGATCGGCCGTCACGGGCGTGACGTCGGTGAAGCCCAGCCGGGCCATGTTCTCGCCCAGGCGCATCATCCGACGGGCATTGCGATCGACGGCCGTGACATGGGCGCCGGCCGCAGCCAGCTGCGCGGTCTTGCCGCCCGGTGCGGCGCAGAGGTCATAGACCACCTTGCCCTTCACGTCGCCGAGCAGCATGGCCGGCAGGGTGGCTGCCAGATCCTGAACCCACCAGGTGCCTTCATCGTAGCCCTCCAGCCGCTCGACACCACCCTCGGCGCGATCGAGACGGACGGTACGGCCGCCGATGGCACGGCCGCCGAGCTTTTCAGCCCAGGCCGCCGCCTCGCGCGGGTTCTTGACCGAGAGATCGATGGGCGGCTCGCGCAGCAGTACCTCGGCAATGGCGTCGGTGGCCTCTATCCCGTAGGCCGCTTCCCACGAGGCACGCAGCCAGCGGGGCAGGTTCTCGCGCCTGGGGTCGATCTTCGCGGCGGCGGCGATCTGGTCCCCCTCGGCAGCCAGCCGGCGCAGCACCGCATTGACCAGCCCCGACAGGCCGCCCAGCCCACCCGCCTGAGCGAGGCGCACGGCATTATCCACCGCCGCATGATCCGGGGTGGACAGAATCCTGAGATCGGCGAGGCCGAGGCGCAGCACATGCATGGCCTTTTCGGGCGCCGGCCGCTGCATCACCCGGCCGAGCAGCCGGTCGAATTCGCCCTTCCGGCGCAACACGGTCGCGACCAGCATCCGGGCATGGGCCCGGTCGCGCGGCTCAAGACGGTGGAAGCCCGGATGGGTTGCGATCGCATCGTCCAGCGGCCGACCATCATCCAGCACGTCCATCAGCAGTTCCGCGGCAACGGCTCGCGACGGTGTCGGCTCGCGGAAGCTGGCGCGGGCCCGCGGCGCATGGGCGTCGTCGCGGGCCGCACGATAGCGGTCGTTCCGGGGCTTACCACCCTGGATCCTGCCGTCGCGATCCCCCTGATAGGTGCGGTCGCGGCCCTGCGGCGGGCGGCTGCCGCGGGGCCGGTCACCGGCGGCCTGATCATGAACGGGGCGATCGTCGCGAGTGGGGCGGGCGCCGCGATCATTGCGGCGATCGTCCTCGGGGCGGCGGGGCGGGCGCATCCGGCGCTCAGCCCCAGGGGCCGCGGCGCGGGCCGCGGGCGAAGCCCGCCGGCGCGCCGGCGCCGGCCGGGGCAGTGCCGATCGTCATGGCGCGCAGGCGCGCCACCCGGTCAGCGGTGGTCGGATGGGTACGGAACAGGCTGTCAACGGCGTTGGATTTCAATGGGTTCACAATGAAGAGATTGGCCGAAGCCGGGTTGTGTTCGGCGTGGGCATTGACCACGCGGCGAGAGGCGTTCTCAAGACGGGTGAGTGCCGAGGCAAGCCAGTCGGGCCGGCCACAGATCTCGGCACCGATGCGATCGGCCTGATACTCTCGCGAGCGGCTGATCGCCATCTGCACCAGGGCGGCACCGATCGGGGCGAGCATCGAGACAAGCAGCACGCCCACGAAGCCCAACGGGTTGGGGTTGCCATTGTCGTCCCGGGTACCGCCGAAAAAGAAGGCAAAATTGGCGAGCATGCCGATGGCACCCGCGATGACCGAGGTCACCGTCATGATCAGGGTATCGCGGTTGCGAATATGGGCAAGCTCGTGAGCGACCACGCCGGCAACTTCTTCGGGCGAGAGCGCCTGTAGCAGCCCGCGGGTTACAGCCACAGCGCCCTTTTCCGGGGAACGGCCGGTCGCGAAGGCGTTGGGCTGCGCCTCTTCCACAATGTAGAGCTTCGGCATCGGCAGGCCGGCATTGGCGGCAAGGCGCGCCACCATGTCGTGCAGCTCGGGTGCCGCGCGCGGATCCACTTCGCGTGCACCATACATGCGCAGGACCAGCTTGTCCGCGTTCCAATACGCGAAGCCGTTCATTGCGATGGCGATCAGCAGCGCGATCATCATGCCGCTGCCACCGCCGATCAGATAGCCCACGACCATGAACAGCCCGGTCATGACCGCGAGCAGCAATGCCGTTCGGATGTGGTTCATGGGATGTGTCGAGCCCGGATGGAGGACGAGGCCGCAGACGGCTTCCGCATCGGGCGGGGGTGCGCCGCCGGATCGCCTGACATATATGGACAGGCACGGGGGCTTCAAGCGAAACCGCCCGCATCGGTGTCATGCAGTGCAGGAGGATCAGAGGCTATGGCCGAAAAGACGCAGAACGACGCCGGCACCGCGGTGGCCGCGGATACGGCCGTCGCGACGGACACAGCCGTCCCGACGCCGGCACCGGAAAAGCCGGCCGAGATCGGCGGCCCCAAGGGGCTGGATCCCGTGCGCTACGGCGACTGGGAACGCAACGGAAAATGCGTCGACTTCTGAAGACGTTGACAGCCGTTCACCCCCGTTTCGCCCCGCCCTGCGCAGGGTGTTGATCGGCGGCAGGATGTGGTGTGCAAATGCGCGCCCGGCGGAATAGGCCCGCCGGGCCGCCACGCAGCGACGACAGGGTCACACCAATCTGCACAGAAAGGGCCGTCGATGAACGCCCTCGCCGCTTTCCATCTGCGCGCCGCCGCGATTTATGTCGCGCTTGGCATGGTCGCAGGCATCGTAATGGCCGCCGGCCAGCACTTCGAATACGGGCCGGCTCACGGCCATCTCAACCTTCTGGGCTTCGTCTCCGCCGCCATCTACGGGCTGGTGCTGAAGGACCGCCCGGACCTGGCGGCCACCCGCCTGGCAAAACTCCACGCCATTCTGGCCCATCTCGGCCTGGTGGTGATGACCATCGGCCTTACCGTCCTGTTCTCGGGCGATGTCGCAACCGGAGAACCGCTCGCCAAAGCCGGCAGCATCGTCGTATTGCTGGGCGGGCTGGCCTTCATCGCGCTGGTGTTCAAGGCGACCACCCCCCGGACCGCCTGAGACGGCGCGCCGCCAGACGCAAGCGGGCCCGACAGCTTCCTGCCGGGCCCGCTTGCGTCATCAGGCGACGCTCACTTGTTCATGCGGTTGCCGACCAGATCATCGACCACCGTCGGATCGGCCAGCGTCGAGGTATCGCCCAGCCCGTCATGTTCGTTGGCGGCGATCTTGCGCAGGATGCGGCGCATGATCTTGCCCGAACGGGTCTTGGGCAGGCCCGGCGCCCACTGGATCAGATCCGGCGTCGCGATCGGGCCGATCTCGTTGCGCACCCAGGCCACCAGCTCCTTGCGCAGCTCCTCCGACGGCGTCTCGCCGGCGATCAGAGTGACATAAGCATAGATGCCCTGACCCTTCAGTTCGTGCGGGTAGCCGACCACGGCCGCCTCGGCGACCTTGGCATGGGCGACAAGCGCACTCTCGATCTCGGCGGTGCCCATCCGATGGCCCGAAACGTTGATCACGTCGTCGACCCGGCCGGTGATCCAGTAATAGCCGTCCTCGTCACGCCGGCAGCCGTCGCCGGTGAAGTAGAGGCCGGGGAAGGTGCTGAAATAGGTCTGGGCGAAGCGCTCGTGATCGCCATAGACGGTGCGCATCTGCCCGGGCCAGCTATCGGCAATGCAGAGATTGCCCTCGCAGGCGCCGTCCAGCGGCTTGCCTTCATTGTCGACGATCAGAGGCTTCACACCGAACAGCGGCAGGGTGGCTGATCCCGGCTTAAGGTCGGTGGCGCCCGGAAGCGGCGCGATCATCAAACCTCCGGTTTCGGTCTGCCACCAGGTATCGGTGATCGGGCAGCGGCCGTCGCCGACCACCTCGTGATACCACCGCCAGGCCTCGGGGTTGATCGGCTCGCCCACCGAGCCCAGCAGGCGCAGCGACTTGCGCGACGACCGCTTCACCGGTGCCTCGCCCTCGCGCATCAGGGCGCGGATGGCGGTGGGCGCCGTGTAATAGATCGTGACGCCGTACTTGTCGACCACCTCCCAGTGGCGGCCGGCATCGGGCCAAGTGGGCACGCCCTCGAACATCAAGGTGGTGGCGCCGTTCGCAAGCGGCCCGTAGAGGATGTAGGAATGCCCGGTCACCCAGCCCACATCGGCCGTGCACCAGTAGACATCGTCCTCCTTCAGATCGAAGACGGTCTTGTGGGTCAGCGAGGCATAGAGCAGATATCCGGCGGTCGTGTGCAGCACGCCCTTGGGCTTGCCGGTCGACCCCGAGGTATAGAGGATAAACAGCGGATCCTCGGACTCCATCGGCTCCGGCGGGCATTCGTCGGAAACCTCGGCCACCGCTTCATGCCACCAGATGTCGCGACCGTCCTTCATGGCGATACTGCCGCCGGTGTGGCGCACCACGATCACGGTGCCGACGCCGTCCACATGGTCCAGCGCCTTGTCGGCATTGGCCTTCAGCGGCACCTTGCGGCCGCCGCGCAGGCCCTCGTCGGCCGTGATCAGCACGGTGGAACCGCAATCCTCGATGCGGCCGGCCAGGCTGTCGGGCGAAAAACCGGCGAAGACGACCGAATGGACGGCCCCGATCCGGGCGCAGGCGAGCATCGCCACCGCGGCTTCCGGGATCATCGGCAGGTAGATCGTCACCCGGTCGCCCTTCTTCACGCCCTGTGCCTTCAGCACATTGGCGAAGCGGCGGACATCGGCGGCCAGTTCGGCATAAGTGATCAGGCGGTTCGGTGCCTTCGGATCATCCGGCTCCCAGATGATCGCCGTCTTGGCGCCGCGGGTCGCCTCGTGGCGGTCCAGGCAGTTCCAGGCCACGTTGATCTGCCCGCCCTCGAACCAGCGGATGGACACATCGCCGGTGAAATCGGTGTTCTTGACCCGGTCCCAGCGCCTGATCCAGTCCAGCGCCCCGGCCTGCTCGGCCCAGAAGCCTTCCGGATCCGAAATCGAGCGCGCGTACATCTCGTCGTAGCGGGCCTTGTCGATCAGGGCCTCACGCGCGAAGGCCTCCGGAACGGGATAGAGCATCTTAGGCTCTGCGGTCTTGTCGTCTGACATGGGCTGGGTTTCCCCCTCGGTCGGATCCCTCGCGGCCGCGGTCAGGCGCGGCAGCGTCACTCAGCGCCCGGTTGAAATCCGGGCGTCACACTTACACGTGGCAATGCAGCCGTCAGTCAGGCCGCACCGCATGAAGCACCCCGTCCCCGTCGCACTCCAGCGCCAGTGCCGGAAGCCGCAGCCCCCTGCAGGGGCCGGCGATACAGAGCCCGTCATCGGGACGGAACCGCGCGCCATGCAGCGCGCAGATCAGCAACTCTCCCGTCCGGTCGAAGAACCGGTCGGGCGTCCAGTCCAGCGAGACGCCGGCATGGGGACAGGCATTTTCATACGCCCGAAGCTCCCCCTGCCAGCGGATCACGAAGACCCGGAATTCCTCGGGCATGCGCCCGAACACGAAGCCCCGGCCGCCACCTTCCGGCACCTCGGCCGCCGGACAAAGCCGCAACCGGCGGTCCCCGCCATCCTGCATCTCAGACACCGGGCTCGATGCCGGCCAGGCGGCAGATATGATCCCAGTGCTCGTCCGACACCGGCATCACCGACAGCCGGGACTGGCGGACCAGCGCAATGCCTTCCAGCGCCGGATCGGCCTTGATCTCCGCCAGGGTCACCGGCCGCCCGACCGCCGTCACCGGTGCCACATCGACCATGCCGAAACGGCCCTTTTCATCCGACGGGTCCGGATAATATTCGCGGACGATCTCGACCACGCCCACGATCTCCTTGCCCTCGTTCGAATGATAGAAAAAGGCACGATCGCCGATCTTCATAGCCTTCAGATTGGCCGAGGCCTGATGATTGCGCACGCCGTCCCAATGGGTACGGCCATCGGCGACCATCCGGTCCCAGGAATACTTGAACGGTTCCGATTTGACCAACCAGCGGGCCATCGCGTCGCGTCTCCTGGCCGATCAGCGATTGTCGAAAACCTTGCGCCACGGACGGATCGTGACGCTTTCGAACAGCCCGGCCTTCGCGTAAGGATCGCCGGCGGCGAAGTCCTTCGCCTCGTCCAGCGTCTCGGCATCATAGATCAGAAGGCTACCGATCATCGTGGCGCCGTCGTCGGAGAGGAAAGGTCCGGCCAGTACCACCTGTTCGCCCTCTTCCTTGAGGAAGGCCACATGGTCGGGGCGGTTCTCAAGACGAACGGCCTCGTGGCCGGGCTTGTCGATACAGATGATGGCGAACAGCATGGGGGCCTTACTCCTCGGCAGCAGGATGGTTCGGGCGTCGCCATTCTGCGCCGATGACGTCCTCTGCGGCAAGTCCGGGACGGCCGCGACCGCCCGGGAGCGCGTTCCACGAGGGGCCTCCACCCTCTCCCTCCCCGGAGCGGTGGCTCGCGGAACGCGCCATGGTTGCCGTCGGTTGTCCTTCACACATCATGACATTGGCAGACCGGCCCCGCGCCCCCTACCTTTGGCGATATCGGTCCGGAGCGGGAGACGCGCATGGTCGACAGCGGCAACAGGCAGGCCCTGATCCTTGGGGCGGCGGGCGGGTTCGGCGGCGCGATGGCGCAGGAGCTGGGCCGGCGCGGCTGGTACCTGCGGCTTCTGGTCCGCGATCCGGCCCGGCTCGGCCGGCTGGGCCTGCCGGAAGACGCCGATATCGTGGTCGGCGACGCCCGTGATCCGGCGCTCGTCGCCCATGCCGCGCAGGGCATGGATGCGATCGTCCATGCCGTGAACCTGCCCTATCCGCAATGGGACCCGGCGATGCGCCGGATCACCGCCGCCGCAGTCGGGGGCGCCCGGGCCAGCGGTGCCCGCCTGGTCTTCCCCGGCAATGTCTATGCCTTCGGCCGCCAGGATGCCCGGCCGCTGCACGAAGAAGCCGAACGCCGCCCCGATACGGTGAAGGGGAGGTTGCGCGCCGATCTTGAGGGCGCCATCGAAACGCTCGGCCACGAAGGGGCGGCGCCGGTGCTGATCCTGCGCGCCGGCGATTTCTACGGCCCGACCGTGCGCAACGGGCTGACCGATATGATCTTCGCCCGGCTGGCGAAGGGGCAGGCGCCGCGCTGGCCCGGGCCGCTCGACCTGCCGCACCAGTGGTGCTTCGTGCCCGACCTTGCGCGGCTCGCCGCCGACCTGCTCGAAGCCCCGGAACGCCTCGCGCCGGTGGAGCACGTCCATCTGGCGGCCCAGACGTTCGAAACGCAGCGCCGCTTCATGGAGATGGCGGCAGCTGCGGCCGGCCGACCGCAGCTTGGCCCGAAGCGCCTGCCCTGGTGGCTGTTGCGCATGGCCGCCCTCACCGATCCGGTCGCCCGCGAGCTGCTGGAACTGCGCTATCTGTTCGACGATCCGGTCGTGCTCACCGGCAACCGCCTTCAGGTGCTGGTGCCCGATTTCCGGCCGACGGCGCCCGAGCGGGCGATTGCGGCCACCATGGCCGCCCATATGAATGATGCCCGCACCGGCGACGGCTGACGGAGGATGCAGGGCGGCCCTGCGTCGGGCGCGAAGGAAATTCGGGTGACCGGCAGGCGGGCGGAGCGTACACCCGGAGGCCCCTCAGCCCCCACCCCGGCTTCTGCACGTCATGGACATCCTGTCGGCCTTCCTCACCCATCCCGTCGGCCCGGAGCTGCTGCTGGCCCTGTTCGCAGCCGCGGTCGTGGCTGCGGCCATCGACGCCATCGCCGGCGGCGGCGGACTGATCACCCTGCCCGCCATGCTTGCAGCCGGTGTCGCCCCGGCCACCGCGATCGCCACCAATAAGGTCCAGTCCTCGATGGGCACGGCCATGGCGGCGATCACCTATGTCCGCTCGGGCCAGGTACGGGTGCGCGAGGTGGTGCCGCGGATGCTGACCGTGCTGGCCGGCGCGGCACTGGGCTCGCTTGCCGTGCAAGCGATCGATCCCTCGGCACTGGGCCGCATCCTGCCGGTGCTGTTGGGTGTGATGGCCGCCTATTTCCTGCTCTCGCCACGGGTGGGCGACCTCGATGCCGAGTCCCGCGTGCCGGGCTGGGTCACCGGCTGGATCGTGGCGCCGCTGATCGGCTTCTATGACGGCTTCTTCGGGCCCGGGACCGGGTCCTTCTTCATGCTGGCGCTGGTCGCCCTCGACGGGCGCGGCATGCGCCGGGCCGTGGCCGAGACCAAGCTGCTCAACCTGACCAGCAATCTCTCGGCGCTCGCCGTCTTCGCACTGGGCGGCCATATCGACTGGATGTTGGGCGCGGTGATGGCCACGGGCGCAGTCATCGGTGCCCGCATCGGCGCCGCCCTGGTGATCGCCCGCGGTACCCGGATCGTGAAACCGCTGCTGGTCTGCACCTGCCTGGCACTCTCAGCTCGTCTTGCCTGGACCGAATATCGGGCCGATGCGGCACCGCCGCCACCGGCCGCGACGGTAGAAATCTCCGCCCCAGAGTGATCCGCCGGATACGTTCATGACCGGCAGGGCTTTGCGCCCCTGGACCCGGCGGGCCGGCTGCGCCTAAGATTCCGCAGCGCGATCCAGCCCGCAGGTCACGGGAGCCTCTGTCACCACATGACCCAGGTCTTGGACATACCCGCCGCCTTCCGGGACGGCTTCGACCGGGCCCGGCTTGTCGATGCCGGGCTGGCGGAGCGCTATGCCCGCCATCTGAGCCTGGGCGACCCGCTCGCCGATGCGGCGGTGGCGGCTGCCGCCACCGCGCGACAACGCGCGTGGATCCGGATCGGATTGGACGAAGGTCTGGCCGGGCTGGACGACGCGCCAGAGGCGCTTCGCGACCTCTTCGCGCATGCCACGGACGTGCCCTACTGGTTCACCCAGAGCCGGACCCTGCCCGGCTGCAGGGCCTTTCACGGCAATTCACGCATGTTTCTCGCGGCCTTCGTCGCGGGCTCGCTGGTCGAAGCCTATTCGACCCTGATCGCCAAGGCCTTCATCACCAGCGGCCGGCTGGGGGATCAGGCCGGCCGGCGCTTCCGCCAGAACAACCAGCTGCTGTCCGAAATTTTCCTGCCGGGCGGGCTCGGCACGTTCGGCGAAGGCTGGAAGATGGCGCTGCGCATCCGGCTCATGCATGCCCGTCTGCGCCTCCTGACCGCCCGCTCTCCCGACTGGAACCATGCAGACTGGGGTACGCCGCTCAGTGCCGCCCATATCGCCTTCATGAATGCCGCGCTGTCGGGCCGGCTTCTGGAGCGCGCCCGGGTGCTGGGTGTGGAGCTGTTCCCCGAAGAACGCCGCGCCTTCATGATGATCTGGCGCATGGCCGGCCATCTGGCCGGTGTGCCGGCCGAGCTGCTGCCGCGCCATGAAATCGAGGCCCAGCAGCTGTTCCGGATCGGCCGGATGATGGAACCGCCGCCCGAGATCGAAGGCATCGTGCTCGCCAACGGGCTGATCAATTCCGCCCCGATGGCCGCCGGGGTCGATGACCCCGATTTGCGCCGCAAGCTGGTACGGCAGCTCTACGGCATCTCGCGCGGGTTGATCGGTGGCGATCTCGCAACCGCCCTGCACTTCCCCGAAACCCGCGGCATGGATACCCTGACCGCGATCCGGCTGCGCAACCGGGCCGATCTGCTGCTGCGCCGGCATATCGGTTTCTATGACCGCCGCCGCCGTGCCGGCCAGTTCACCCAGCTGCTCGATCTCTCTTTCGAGGGGCTGGAGAGCGACCTTCCCAAGGCCACGGCAGAGGATGAGTTGCCCGCCTGAGGACGGGGCCGAGCCGCCTGCACCGGCGCCGACGCCCCGTCGGCCGGGGCCGAGCCTGTCGGCCAGCCCTGGACAGGGCACGCACATCCCGACCGGAGACCGCCCCTTCCCACAGACAATTCTGCTCGATGGGGACATCCCCGGGCGCCCGGTCGAACTCCTTGCGGATATCCGAACCCACGGCCGGATCAGCCCCGATGCCGCCCCCGCCCACCAGCCACGGTCTGCCCGGCATCGGGGTCGAGCGGCCAGCGGGCGCGGGGGATCAGAGCAAGGCCGTCTCCGGCGGGCAGATCGCCGCCGGCTGCCAGATGCTCCAGACCTGCCCAGGCAATCATCGCGCCGTTGTCCGTACACAGCCTGACGGGGGGGGCGATCAGATGCAGGCCGCGCCGGGCGGCGACATCGGTCAGCCGGGTGCGCAGTGCGGTGTTGGCGGCAACGCCGCCGGCCACGACCAGCGCATGGCCGCGGCCATGGATGGCGACGAATGCCTTGGCCGCGCGGCCGACCCGGTCGGCGACGCTGTCGGACACCGCGGCCTGAAAGCTCGCCGCCAGATCGGCGACGTCCTGCCGGCTCAGCACCCGGATCCGCTCCGCCTCCTGACGGACCGCGGTCTTGAGGCCCGAAAACGAGAAGTCGCAATCCGGCCGGCCGATCATCGGCCGCGGAAAGGCAAAACGGGCGGGATCGCCGTCGCGGGCGGCCACTTCGACCGCCGGCCCGCCGGGATAGCCGAGACCCAGCAGACGGGCGGTCTTGTCGAAGGCTTCACCCACTGCGTCATCGATGGTGGCGCCCAGACGGCGATACTGCCCGAGGCCGGTAACTTCGGCGATCAGGCAATGGCCGCCCGAGACCAGCAGCAGCAGGAAGGGAAAGGCGACGCCATGGGTGAGGCGGGCGGTCAGCGCATGCGCCTCCAGATGATTGATGCCGAGCAGCGGCACGCCCGCGCCCAGCGCCAGCCCCTTGGCGGTCATCAGCCCGACCATCACACCGCCGATCAACCCCGGCCCCGAGGTGACCGCGATCGCATCCAGATCGCCCAGGCCCAGCTTCGCTTCGTCCAGCGTGGCCGCAACCAGCCGGTCAAGATGGTCGATATGAGCGCGTGCCGCGATCTCGGGCACCACGCCGCCGAAACCCTGATGCTCGGCGATCTGAGAGAGCACCAGATGGGCGCGGATGGTGCCAAGCGGCCGCCCCTGCCCCGGCTGCGCGGCCGGATCGGACACCACCACAGCGGCCGCCGTCTCGTCGCAGCTGGTCTCGATACCGAGACAGATGCGGGGACGTTCGGCAGCGGCGGGATCAGAAAGGCTGGCGGCGGACGCGGTCATCGGGCAGGGTTCCGGTTCGCGGGTGGGACCGCGGCAAGAGGTAGCGGCTCAGGCCGCCGATTACCACTTCCCAAAGCGCACGTCAGGCACTAACACAGGGCCATCATGGTCACGCATCCGCTCCTCCGCATCGGCACCCGTGGCAGCCCGCTCGCCCTCGCACAGGCGAACGAGGTTCGCGGACGGCTGGCTGCACTCGATCCGGCCCTCGCCGCAGCCGGCGCGGTCGAGATCGTCATCATCCGTACCACCGGCGATCAGGTTCAGGATCGGACCCTGGTCGAGCTGGGCGGCAAGGGCCTGTTCACCAAAGAGATCGAGGAGGCGCTGATCACCGGCGCCATCGATCTTGCGGTCCATTCCATGAAGGACATGCCGACCGAGCTGCCCGAAGGGCTGGCGATCACCGCCCTGCTGCCGCGCGAGGATCCGCGCGACGCCTTCCTGTCGCTCAAGGCCCGCAGCCTCGACGACCTGCCGGCCGGGGCCGTGATCGGCACCGCCAGCCTGCGCCGTCAGGCCCAGCTGCTCGCCGCCCGCCCCGACCTGACGGTCGTGCCGCTCCGCGGCAATGTTCAGACCCGGCTGTCGCGCCTGCGCGAGGGGCGGATCGACGCCACCCTGCTCGCCATGGCGGGGCTTAACCGGCTGCAGCTGACCGAGGTCGACCGCAGCCCGATCGATCCGGCGGTGATGCTGCCGGCGGTGGCCCAGGGCGCCATCGGCGTTGAGACCCGCAGCGGTGATGATCGCACCAATGCCTGGGTGGGCGCGCTCGACGACGGCGAAACCGCACTGGCGGTGATCGCCGAACGGGCGCTGCTCGCCGTCCTCGACGGCTCCTGCCGCACACCGATCGCAGCTCTCGCCAGTCGCGACCCCGCCGGCCGGCTGGCCCTGACCGGCCGGGTCGCAAGCCCGGACGGCCGGACGCTGCTGGAAGAGGCAGGCGCTGCGGAGATCGGCGCCGAAGACCGTGCTGCCGCCACGGCTCTGGGCCACCGCGTGGGCATAGCCCTGCGGGAGCGTGCGGGAGAGGACATCGCCCGCTGGGCCGCCGGGGTTACCGGCCAATGGGTCCCCGGCACCAACTGACCCGCCCCTCCCGACCGCATCATCGCCTGCCCTTCCGCCCGAGATCGGAGCCCGCCCCGCCATGCGCATCCTGGTGACACGTCCGATAGACGACGCACAGACGCTCGCGGAAAAGTTGCATCGCCTGGGGCATCAGGCGGTGATCGCGCCCTTGATGACCGTCCGTTACCGGCCGATTCCGGATCTGGAGCGGGTGCTGGACCGGGCGCAGCGTGTGCTGCTGACCAGCGCCAATGGCGCCCGGGCACTGGCGCGGGCGACTGATCGTCGTGACCTGAAGCTGGCCACCGTCGGCCGCGCCACGGCCGAGGCTGCCAAGCGCGCCGGCTTCACCCGTATCGACGTGGCCGGCGGTGATGCCGACCGGCTGGCCGAACTTTGCGCCAATTCCTACAAGCCTGCGGACGGCCCGCTCGCCCATATCGCCGGCAGCGTGGTCACCGGCCGGTTGGGGGAGCAGCTGGGTGCGCTGGGTTTCACCGTCGAACGCCGGGTCGGCTACGATGCCGCCGCGATCGGCGAACTGCCGCCGCCGGTGGCAGAGGGGCTGGCCCAGGGCCAGCTGCCGGTGGTGATGCTGTTCTCGCCCCGGACCGCCCGTCTGTTCCTCGACGAGATCGGGCGCCTGGGCATCGGCGCGTCCTTCTGTCGCATTGATGCGCTTTGCCTGAGCCCGGCCGTGGCTGAAATGGCGGCCGGCCTGCCCTGGCGGCGGGTGCTGATTGCAGCCGAACCGGCCGGGGACGCCATGCTGGCACTGCTCGATCAGGCCGGTCCCAACGCGCAGAGCGCCAATTCGCAGGGCCCCGCGCAGGAGGGCTGACTCCCCCGTAAAAACCGCGCACGACGCGTCTGGCGGGAACGCGGCCGGGCCCTCGCGGCTTGCCTATGGGTGCCCGATCGGCGACAAAGGGTGCAAGCCGACCAGACGGAGACCGCCCGATGACCGAAAGCCGGACGCCGCCCTCCGGGAAGAAGACCGGCCCTGAGGCCGGTCGGCCCGACGCTGCCGCGGCCGAAACCGAAGGCGCCACCGCCCCGACGGAGGCGGTATCGACGCCTGCGGAGCCGAAGCCTGCTGCCCGGACCGGCGCCGACGACGCCACGTCCTCACCTGCCGGAGGTGCGAATGCCGCCGGCAAGGCCGGGGCACCGAAGCCAGAGCCTGCAAAGGCTGCCCCTTCGAAGGCAGACGCACCGAAGGCCGACACCCCGGGGGCGGAGCCTGCAAAACCCAAGGCTGCACCGGCAGCCGACGACGCCACGCCGGCTGCCCGCATCATCACCCCGACCGACCATCGCGCCCAGCCGCGCGACCGGGTCGGCCGTGCCGCCCTGGGCGTCTCTGTCCTGGCGCTGGTGCTGGTTGTGGTGGGCGGCGTGGTGGTCACCGCGGCCCCCGACAGGGTCCGGACCATGCTGGGCGCCGCCCCAACCACCGTCGAACCAGCCCTTTCGGACCGGATGGCAGCGCTGGAGCAGCGGCTCGATCAGGGGCCGCCCGACACCGCCGAGATCGAGCGCCGGCTGGGCACCGTCGAGAATGGCCTCGGCAGCCTGGAAGAGGACCGGCTGGGGGAGCGCATCGGCGCCCTTGAGGACGCGGTCGCCCGGCTTGAAGCCCTGACCGAAACCGTGTCGAAGCTGGAAGCGGAGCTGTCGCGCACCAACGAGACCGTGGCGCGGATCGGCCCGTTGGAAAACCGGCTGGCCAATGTCGAAGGTGCGGCCCGCAACCTTTCGGACCGTGCGGCAATCGCCGAAAACCGGCTGGCGGATACCCCGACCGCGGATGCCATGCGCCTGACCGCGCTGGCGCTGGCCGATGCCCAGCTCGCGGATGCGCTGGATGCGGGCCGCAGTTTCGAAGGCCCTCTGGGGGCAATCCGCGCCCTGGGCCGCGGCGATGGCGAGATCACCGATGCCGTCGGACAGCTGGCGCCGCATGCGGCCGAAGGCGTGCCGACCCGTGACGAGTTGATCGCACGCTTCCAGGCTCTGGTGCCGACCATCCTGCAGGCCGCAGAGACCAAGCCCGCCGAGGGCGACGTAGTGGGCGGGGTGCTCGCCGAGCTGCGCGGTCTGGTGACCGTACGTCGCACGGGGCAGGAGCAGGCCGCGCCGGCCGCCGGCGCGCCTGAAGGCGATGCCGACCTGACCGTCGCCGCCATCGAACGGCGGCTGAAGGCAGGCGATCTCGCCGGTGCCGTTGCCCGTGCCGAAGACCTGCCGCCCGCCGCCGCCGAACGTGCCGCCGCCTGGACGGAGGCCGCAAAGGCCAGGCTAGCGGTCGAGAAGGCCGCAGCGACCCTCGGCGATGCCGTGGCCGCGCGCTTCGAGGCCGGCGCACGCGAGACTGCCGTCGTGCCCGCCGCCGGCGAGGCCGGTTCCCGGAATGCTGGTGAGGCTGCCCAATGATCCGCGTCATCCTGCTCGTCCTGGTCATCATTGCCCTCAGCCTGGGCGGCGCCTGGATCGCCGACCATCCCGGCAGCTTCTCGGTCGACTGGCTTGGCTGGCGCGTCGAGACCAGCTTTGCGGTGGCGCTTGCGGTGCTGGTCGTGGCACTGGCGGCACTCGCAATCGTGGTTCGCCTGCTCTCAGGCCTGGTCACCGGCCCGAAGAGCTTCATGCGTCGCCGTACCGAGCGCCGCCGCCGTCGGGGGCTGGAAGCCATGACCCGCGGTCTTGCCGCTGTGGCTGCCGGCGATGCCCGCGATGCCCGTAAGCTGTCGGCTCGGGCCGAGCGGCTGCTCGACGCCCAGCCGCTCGCCGACATGCTCGCCGCGCAGTCAGCACAGCTGGCCGAAGATCCGGCCGAGGCCGAGCGCCGCTGGACCCGCATGCTGGAGCACGAGGAAACCGCTGAACTCGGCCTGCGTGGACTGGCGGTGATGGCCCGCCGCCAGGGCGACGGTGCCGCGGCAGTGGCTCGCGCCCGCGAGGCGCTGGCGAAGCGACCCGGCACACGCTGGGCGCTGGAGACCGTGTTCGAGGTGAAGCTAGCCGACGGCGACTGGGCCGAAGCCGAAGCCGCACTGACCGCGCTTGAACGGCACAAGCATCTGGACCGCGAGGAAAGCCGGCGTCGGCAATCGGCGCTGGAGATCGAGCGCGCCCGCGCAGATAGCGTCGCCGGCCACCACGACGACGCCACCACCCGTGCACGCACCGCCGTCAAACTGGCTCCGGGCCGGCCCGAGGCGGCGATCACACAGGTCGAGGTCGCCATTGCGGCCGGCAAGCTGCCGGTGGCCCGCAAGCTGATCGAACAGAACTGGGGCGCCGCGGCCCACCCTGAGCTGGGGCGGCTTTACGTCACCCTGCTTGGTGGCAACACCACCCCCACCGAACGGGTGCAGCGCGCCCGCGATCTGGCCCAGATCGCCCCCACCCAGGCCGAAAGCCGGCTGCTGGTGGCCGAAACGGCGCTTGAGGCCGGCATCCTGGGCGTTGCCCGTGATTCCGCCAACAAGATCGCCGTCGCCGATCGCGATACCCGTGCAGAACGCATCGCGGCACGTGCCGCAGAAGCCGATGGCGACTGGCAGTCCGCCGCTCAGGCCTGGCACCGTGCGGCCGATGCCCGCCCGGCACCGGGCTGGATCTGCGGTCGCTGCAACACGGTGCACACCCGCTGGCACGCCGTCTGCGGCAACTGCGGCAGCTTCGACACCATCAGCTGGAGCCGGCCGGCCACGGTGCCCGCCGCCGTGCCCGCGACCACCGGGCCGGCACCGGTGGCCAGCAGCGCCGCAGCCACCCCGCCGATGGATCCCGCCGCCCCCGGGCGGCCACCCGCCGCCGCCTGAGCATGGTCCCGAGGCGGCAACGATACGACCAAGGTCGGTCAACCCCCCGGAATGTTTGACGCGGGCGCCGCGAGGGGCGCATATACCGGGCGGATGGATAAGCCCGGACGCGGGCGGCCGTGCCATGTCCGGCCCTCCCGCGGACCACTTGCCGATGGAGCCTAGGACGCGATGACCGAGACCACGCCGAAGACGCGCGTCGAGAAGGACACGATGGGGTCGCTCGACGTGCCAGCCGACCGCTACTGGGGTGCCCAGACCCAGCGGTCGCTGCAGAACTTCAAGATCGGCGGCGAGAAGATGCCGGTGCCGCTGGTGCGCGCGCTGGGCGTGCAGAAGCTGGCCGCGGCACGGGTGAACATGGCCCTGGGCGCGCTGGACGCGAAGGTCGGCGAGGCCATCGTCGCCGCGGCCCGCGAGGTCGCCGACGGCAAGCTCGACGATCACTTCCCGCTGGTGGTCTGGCAGACCGGTTCGGGCACCCAGACCAACATGAACGCCAACGAGGTGATCTCGAACCGCGCGATCGAGATGCTCGGCGGCGAGATCGGCTCGAAGAGCCCGGTTCATCCGAATGACCACGTGAACTGCGGCCAGTCGTCGAACGACACCTTCCCGACCGTGATGCACATCGCGGCCGCGGTGGAAGCGACCGGCCATCTGATCCCGAGCCTGCGCCACCTGCACAAGGCCCTGGCCGACAAGGCCGAGGCCTTTGCCGAGATCATCAAGATCGGCCGTACCCACACCCAGGATGCGACGCCGCTGACCCTCGGCCAGGAATTCGGCGGCTATGCCCGCCAGATCGAATACGGCATCGCCCGCGTCGAATCGTCCCTCGCCCGCGTCTACGAGCTGGCCCAGGGCGGCACCGCCGTCGGTACCGGCCTCAACGCCAAGATCGGCTTCGCCGAAGCCTTCGCCGACGAGGTGGCGAAGATTACCGGCCTGCCCTTCATCACGGCGCCGAACAAATTCGAGGCGCTGGCTGCCAATGACGCGCTGGTCGAGCTGTCGGGCGCGCTGAACGTGCTCGCCGCCAGCGTGATGAAGATCGCCAACGACATCCGCTTCCTGGGCTCGGGCCCGCGCTCGGGCCTGGGCGAGCTGCTGCTGCCCGAGAACGAGCCCGGCTCGTCGATCATGCCGGGCAAGGTGAACCCCACCCAGTGCGAGGCGCTGACCATGGTCGCCGCCCAGGTGATGGGCAACCATGTGACGGTGACGGTCGCTGGCTCGAACGGCCATTTCGAACTGAACGTCTTCAAGCCGGTGATCATCTACAACGTCCTGCAGTCGATCCGCCTGCTGGGCGACGCCGCGGTCAGCTTCGCCGACAACTGCGTGGTCGGCATCGAGGCGAACACCCGCCGCATCGACGAGCTGATGCGCAACTCGCTGATGCTGGTGACGGCGCTGAACCCGTATATCGGCTATGACAACGCCGCCAAGGCGGCCAAGACCGCCCATAAGGAAGGCACCAGCCTCAAAGAAGCGGTGGTCAAGCTCGGCCTGCTCACCGAGGACGAGTTCGACCGCTATGTCGACCCGAAGCTGATGATCGGCCCCAGCGCCTGAGCCATCACGCAGCGGAACGACCCCGTCGGCAGGCGGGAGGAAACGCCACGGGCGGCATCGGATCTCCGGTGCCGCCCGTCCGTGTTTTTCAGTCTTTGAATCTGCGGGTCATTTCACCCGGATGCGATTGAGCAGGTCAACGATCCGCGCCTGATCGAGCGGCTCGTCCAGCGGCACGCAGATATGGCCGTCGAGGCGGATGGAGCTGAGGTTGGCCGGCAGCGGCGCCGGCTTGGCAGGCGCGGAGACCGGTTCGGACTGCGGTGCAGCCTGCGGCTGAGGTCCGGCTGCGGGCCTTGCCTCGGGTTGGGCCTCCGGTTCGGCTTGGGCCTCCGGTTCGGGTTCAGGCATCGCCTCGGGCTCCGCGGCCTCATCCCCTCCGAACAGCCGCGAGAAGAAGGCGCCCACGGGATCCCCCTGCTCCTCGGCAGGCGCTTCGGCTTTGGCCGGCGCCTGATCGGCGGGTTCCGCCGGCACGGCCTTCGGGGCGGGGGGCTCGGCGGCTTCCGGCCGCTCGTCAGCCTGGCTGTCGAACCAGCGCCCGATCCCGGCAAACACCGCACCGATGCCGGTGTCGCCGTCGATCTCGCCGATCGCGGTATCGACGACCGGCGGCGCATCGGGCTCCGGCGAGCGCCGGCCCCGTGCCGGGGCCGGTGTTGTTTTCGCCGTATCGGCTTCGGCCGCGGCATCGATCAGTGACTGGTCGGGCAGGCTGGTCGTAAACAGGACGCAATGCGCGTTCGCCGTTTCCGCCCGCACCCAGTCCAGCCGCGCGCGCGGGCCGTCATTCAACGCCACATCGAGACTGCCGCCGCCGCCGACCGTGTAGGCGAAGCGCTGGAAATAGAGCGGAAGCGCCTCCTCAAGCGCAGTAACAGGATCCGGTGGCCCATCTGGACCGTCCGGCTGGTCCGCTCCGCCCCCGTTATCCACCGGCGAGGCAGCCGGCACGGAGCTGCGGCTGCCGCCATTCCGTCCGGGCCCGTTGAGAAAGCCGTTCACCACCGAAAACGCCTGACTGCCTGCCGGATCGACGGCAGCCGGTGCCCCGTCTTCATCGGGGGCTGACAGGTCCAGCCCGGCCAGGCGCGGATCCGCAGCCCTTACCGGCACGGTGGCGGGCTGCGTCGGGGCCCCCTTGCCGGCCACCGTGCTCTGCCCGCTCGCGGTCCCCGTCCCGGCAACGGCAGCGGTTTCGGGCTCGGGCGCAGACGCATCGGGGGTGAGCAGGGCAGACCGGCTTTCCGATGCCAGGCGCTGCAGACGCACCTGTCCCCGGGGCACGGCGCCATAAAGGTCGCCGTAATCGGCAATTGCCCGGTCGTAGATGCCATACGGCTGAACCACGAAGCGCGACGGCTGGCGCTGCAGCGCCGGCCAGTCGATCCGCACCGGAGACTGCCACTCGGCCATCAATCCGTAACGGGGCGGCACCAGCGGCTGCAGCAGCGGCGCACAGCCCCCCGCAGGCAACAGCATGGCCAGAACCGCAAGCCGGCGGGCAGATGGGCGCAAGATCATGGGCAGGACATATCCGTCTGGCAGATGCGGTCGACCGACAGTCGGCCACGGGGACCATGGCAGGTCAAGCCCGCCCCCGTGGCAATATCATGGCCCGCGATTCCTGGCCCCACTGATTCGTAATCAGTTGCCGCAATGGGGGATGATCGGCTGTGATGCGCGGGCCCTTTCCTTTGCAACCGGAACGCTGATGTCGCCCTCTGCCCCCGCCCTGTTGCTCGCTCCGCTGCCGGTTCTGCTCGCCATGGTCCTGCTGGCACTGCGACGCAGTTCCCTGGAAGCGGGTCTCGCCGGTGCCGGGGTGGCGGTGCTGATCGCGCTCGGCAGCGGGGTGGATGTCGCCTCCCTGATCGATGCCGGGCTCCGCGCCGGCTGGATCGCCTGGACGGCCGTATCGGTCATCCTCGCCGGGCTGGTTTTCGATGCCGTGGCCTCGCCTGCCGCCGCCCTTGGCGGGGAGCGCACGGTCGCCGCCGATCCGGCGCGCTATCGCCGCATCTTCACCGCCTGCATGCTGATCGGCCCCTTCGCCGAAAGCGCCACCGGCTTCGGCGTCGGTGCCGTGGTGACGGCCGCCCTGCTCCGCCTTGAAGGGCTGCCGCCGATCCGGGTCGCGGTGCTGTCGCTGTTGAGCCAGTTGCTGGTGCCCTGGGGCGCACTCGCCATCGGAACCCAGGTCACGGCCGCCCTGCTCGACCACGACCCGCATCTGCTGGGCGCCGCTACAGCGCTGCTCTCCGCCCCGGTCTATGCCGGCGCACTGATATTGCTGCGCCTTCAGGCCGCGGCGTCCGGCATCCGCCCGCGGGGGCAGGGCTATCGCATTTGCCCGATGACGGATCGGGCGAATGCGTCGGACCATCCGGATCGCTTTCGCTTGCGACGGATGGAGATGGTTGGCCTGGCAGTTTTGAGGACGTTGAGGGCGAGTTTTCGGATGATGGCGAGGTTTTCCGGGCCGTGGTCCTTGCGAGCGCGGGCCTCGTCCTCGCGGAAGGTGGTGTCGAGAACCCAGTGCAGGCCGTTCTCGATGGCCCAGTGGCCGCGGACGGCCTTGGCGAAGGCGGCGGCGGACAAGCGGGCGGAGGAGAGGTAATAGCGGGTAGATGTGCTTGTCTTTCCGTCCCGCTCGACGGTGGCGACGACCCGGGCGATGGTGGCGAGCGCCGGCATGGCAGGCCGGTCGGGGTCCCGCTTTTCCGGGAACAGCCAGTCGACGTCATGAACCACCTCGTGCCGACGGATCTCCAGACGGCCGTGGTCTGCGTCGGTGGTTTGCAGCGTCTCGGCCGGCGCCGTCGCCGGATCGGCGAACCAGGTCTCGACGTCGGCAAGGGTGGCGGGGCGGTTTTTCTTCAGCGCGAAGAGGTAGTCGCCGCCGCGCTCCAGCACGAGGCGCGCCGTCTCGCCCTGGCAGTGGATCGCGTCAGCGGTGACGAGCATGCCCTTCAGATCGATGATGGCGAGGAGGGCGCGGGCGGCGGTGATCTCGTTGCCGCCCTCTGGAACCGCCGCCTGGCCGAGCACCAGCCCGGCCTCGCCGGCAAAGGCGCTCACCACGTGCAGCGCGCTCTTACCCGCAGCCCGGTCAAACGAACGCCGGAGCGTTTTGCCATCAATGGCGATTACGCCGGGACCATCGGCTCCGAGATCGTCGAGGAACTGTGAGAAGCACGCCGACAACGCTGCGGGATCGATCAGGCGGAACAGCCGCGAGAACGTGTCATGGCTTGGCAAGCCGTTGGGAAGGCTGAGAAACTCCCGGAAGAGCTCCTCGCGGTCCTCTGCGAAGTCGGCAAAATCGACGCAGCTCTCGCAGCCGCAGATCGAAGCCGTCAGCGCGATCACCAGGAGGTCCAGAAGCTCATGGCGTCTCGCGTTACCCGTGCGCGGGTCGGGCACCTGGCGCAGGATGGTGATCAGAGATGGCATCGGTTCCTCCTTGGAACCGAATAAAGAATCCATCTCTGACCATTCCGCTACCCGGGATTTTCAAATGCGATTCCCCTGCCGCGGCACTACAGGATCTGGCCGGCCGATGCCGGCCCGTCTAGGATAGACAACGCATGCCCCGGCCCGCTTGGGCGGCGGCAGATCAAAGAGAGGCGCCCACATCCCGCGAGGCGCCCGCACCCAGGAGACGCCCTCCCCCATGGCCCGTTCGGATTTCGATTTCCACTTCCCCTTCCGTATCCGCTATTCAGAAGTGGACGGCCAGCGCGTTGTATTCAATGCGCATTATCTCACCTATTTCGATACGGCGATCACGGAATTCCTGCGCTCACGCGAGATCGGATACAACGACCACTTCTCCCCGGACACGTTCGACTTTCATCTGGTCAAGGCGACGGTCGAGTACAAACGGCCGATCCGCTTCGATGACGAGATCGATGTCTGTGTGCGGATCGGCGCGGCCGGCCGGTCGAGCGTGACCTTCGCGATCGAAATCCATCCCAAGGGAGAGGATGCGCTGCTCTCCACCGGCGAGATCATCTGGGTCTACACCGATATGCAGGCCGGCCGCTCGGCGCCGGTGCCCGGCTGGTTCCTGGAGCGCATGGGCTGGACGGCGGCCTGAGACCTGCGGGCGGATCGGGGCGGGGTGGTCAATCCGCCTCGATCCGCTCCATATCCTCGTCGGAGAAGCCGTAGTGATGGCCGATCTCGTGGATCAATACGTGACGGATCAGCTCGTAGAGTGTTGAGCCGGCGGCCTCGCCCTCGGTCTCTGCCCAGGCATCGAGCAGCGGGCGGCGATAGAGAAAGACCATATCCGGCCAGGCCTGCGGCTGCGTCAGTGACCGCTCGGTCAGCGGCACGCCGCGATAGAGGCCGAGCAGGCCGAAGGGATCCTCGATGCCCATCTCTGCCAGGGTCTCGTCATCGGGAAAATCTTCCACCCGGATGGCGACCGGGCCGATCGCCTCGCGGAAGGCGGCCGGCAGGCTGCCGAAGGCCTGGTCGGCGATTGCGTCGAACACGTCAAGGCCGGGGGCCACGAGATTGCCATAGCGGCGAGCCGGATCGTCCTCGGCAGCGGTCATCTGGCTTGCGCCTCCATTCCGGATGTCACGTCTCTCGGGTTGACAGGCCCTGCGCCTGCGGGCCCTTCTGGTGATCAGGGATCCGCGGGCGCCAGAGGCCCGTGGACGCGATATGGGGAGCCTCGCCATGGTCGAAAAGCTCGACCCCGCCGCCCGCGCCGAACTTCTTGCCTCGCTCCCCGGCTGGAGCGAGGTGGAGGGCCGTGACGCGATCGAGAAGACCTTCCGCTTCACCGATTTCAAGGCCGCCTTCGGCTTCATGACCCGGGTTGCCATAGCGGCAGACGGCCAGGATCATCACCCCGAATGGTCGAATGTTTACAACCGGGTCACGATCCTGCTGACCACCCATGATGCCGACGGCCTGTCGGCACGCGATGCGAAGCTTGCGCGGGTGATTGAGGAGGCAGCAGCCGGCAGCGGATTGGCCGACTGAACGGCCGGCCGGTCACGGCAGGAAAAAGGGCCGCGTCCCTTTGCGGAGACGCGGCCCTTTCCGTAGCTGTCTTCCTGTCCGGATCCGGCTTCCGGCTCAGCGCGCCGACATGCGGATGGCGCCGTCCAGGCGGATGACCTCGCCGTTCAGCATGCTGTTCTCGACGATGTGGCGGGCAAGCGCGGCATACTCCTCGGGCCGGCCGAGCCGCGAGGGGAAGGGCACGCTGGCACCCAGGCTGTCCTGAACCTGCTGCGGCAGCCCGAACAGCATCGGCGTGCCGAAGATGCCCGGGGCGATGGTGCACATGCGGATGCCGTGCTGGGCCAGCTCACGCGCCACCGGCAGCAGCAGGCCGACAACGCCGCCCTTCGACGCCGAATAGGCCGACTGGCCGACCTGGCCTTCGAAGGCCGCGATCGAGGCGGTGTTGATGATCACGCCGCGCTCGCCATCCTGGGTGACCGGATCGGCCTTCGCCATCTGGGCGGCGGCAAGGCGGATCATGTTGAAGGTGCCGATCAGGTTGACGTTCACCACCTTCGAGAAGGCGTCGAGCGAGGCCGGGCCGTCCTTGCCCAGCACCTTGAAGGCGGGCGCGATACCGGCGCAGTTGACCAGAATGCGAACCGGTCCATGGGCTGCGGCGGCCGTCTCGAACGCGGCCTCGGCTGCGGTCGGGTCGGTCACGTCCAGCTTGATCGCCAGGCCGCCGATCTCGCGCGCCAGCTCTTCGATCGCCTGCTCGTTCAGGTCGACGACGGTCACCTTGGCGCCGGCGGCGGCGAGCGCCCGGGCCGTGCCGGCGCCCAGGCCGGAGGCACCACCGGTCACGACTGCGGCAACACCGTTGATCTGCATGGGTCCTGGTCTCCTCGATCGCTGTCGCTGCGGGGCCGGGGCGCGGGGCGGCGACCTCCGGAATTCTCCCCCATCGCCGGGAATTGATCCGCCATTCAGCGGCAGGGGTCAAGCCCGGCCGACCCGCGGGTCAGCCCGCGACGGCCGGGTCGCGCCACTGGCGGGCGTCCGGTTGCCGGATCAGGGCCGAAGCCATCGCGCAGCGTGAGGTCGGTGGTCAGGAGTCGAGGGTGCGGGTGCCGACCGGCGTCCAGCCGGCCCAGCCGGCCAGCCAGTCGATCAGATCGTGAAAGGCGTCGAGGTCGTCTTCGCTGGTGGGGGGCACCACGGTCGGGCGCCCGCCGCGTTCCACCACCCGGCTTAAGGCCAGGCGGCCGCGGCTGCGGTCGACGGCGACCACGGCCAGCCAGCGGGCACCGTCGCCCGCGATCAGTTCCGCGCCCTCGTCATCCTCGTGCTGGATCATCGGCCGCGAGGTGCCGCCGGCTGAGGGCGCACCCTCGAACACGCCCGAGAACACGATCGCGCTCGGATTGGCCGCGACCGCGATCGCGCGGGCGGCGCGCTCGTCCTCCGGGCCGTCGCCGGGCAGGTCCAGCTCCAGCACCCGTTCGCCCTCTTCCTCCCCGCGATCGACTTCGGCAAGGAAGTCCGGGAAATCCTCGCCCAGCGCATCCTGCAGGGCTTCGAGCCCGGCATCGCCCATGCCGATGCGCGATGCGCCGAACCAGATCAGCCGCCAGAGCGGCCGGCCGTCGCCGGCTTCCACGCGCTCCACCGCCTCGCGCTGATTGACGGCGAGAATGGTGGCGAGGGCGGGGCGGCTCATCTCACGGTCGGTCATTTGTCCTCGGGCGTGGTTTCTGAACGGTCGGCAGTGGCGGCAGGGGTGGTGACGGCTGCCGTGGGGCGGCCGGCCAGGCGCGCTTCGCGGCGGGTGATGTACACGGCAGAGCCGATGATGACGGTTGCGCCGACCAAGGTCCAGGGGTCCGGTACCTCATCGAAGAAGGCAAGGCCGATCAGCACCGCGAAAGGCAGGCGGGTGAAGTCGAAGGGCATCACCGCCGAGGTGGGAGCGGCGGCGTAGGCGCGGGACAGGAAGATCTGTGCGACGATCGCGGTTGCCCCCACCAGCAGCAGCCATGCCCATCCCTCCCAGCCCGGCCAGCTCCAGACGAAGGCGGCGGGAATGAATGAGATCGGCGTCATCACGATGTTGGACCAGAACGTGATCACGGCCGGTCCGTCATGGGCGGCCATGCGCCGGATGGAGATCGCCGACGAGGCCATGAACAGCGCCGAGGCAAGGGCTGCGATGGTGCCGGCCGACACTTCGGTGAAGCCGGGGCGCAGCACCACCAGCGTGCCGGCGAACCCCACCGCCAGTGCCGTCCAGCGCCGGGCCCGCACCGTCTCGCCGAGGGCGATGACGGCAAGCAGCGTGGCGAAGAGCGGCAGGGTGAAGTTCAGTGCCACCGCATCGGCAAGCGGGATGGTCGCCACCGCAAAGAACCAGGTGGACATCGCCAGGAAGCTGGTCAGCCCGCGCAGCCCGAACAGCGTCCAGCGCCGCCGGAAATTATAGGGCAGCGGCAGTCGGCGCAGCATGGGCACCATCAGCACCACGCCGAACAGGTTGCGGAAGAACACCACCTCCAGCGGGTGGACATGCTGGGCCGCCATGCGGATCTCGGCCGCAAGCAGGGCCAGCATGCCGCAGGCGGCGGTCATCCAGAGCCCGCCCAGAATCAGGGCGCGGCCCGGATCGACCGGGGCGGACGGGACAGGACGGACGGGCATCTGGGGAACCTGACGGGCGGATCGCGGCGGGTGACGAGACAATAGACCCCCGATCGGCCGCGATGCCAATGGTCTGCGGGCACCCGCCCGCGCATGGCCGGAATGCAGGCGGGACGAACGTCGTACGGATATCACCCGCGATGCGGCCGGCGGTGTCTTCAAAGCGCTGCGGCGCAAGCACTTGCCCGATACCGGCGGTTTCGTCGCCGGCCGGGGCGGCGCTCATTGACAGCATCGGCCCCGCCGCTTATCAAACGGGGACCGGGGGTATCATCGGGGGGAAACCCTCGCGAGAAAAGGCGGTATGCATGAGCAAGAAAGTCTACCCTGACGCGGTGGCGGCGCTCGCCGGCCTGCTCAGGGACGGCATGACCATCATGTCCGGTGGCTTCGGACTGTGCGGCATTCCGGAAAACCTGATCCTTGCGATCCGCGAGTCCGGCGTTCGCGACCTGACTGTCATCTCGAACAATGCAGGCGTCGATGGTTTCGGCCTCGGCATCCTGCTCGAGACCCGGCAGGTGCGGAAGATGGTCTCGTCCTATGTGGGCGAGAACAAGACCTTCGAGAAGCAGTACCTCGCGGGCGAGCTGGAGCTTGAATTCAACCCGCAGGGCACGCTGGCCGAGCGCATCCGCGCCGGCGGTGCCGGTATCCCGGCCTTCTTCACCAAGACCGGCGTCGGGACCATCGTCGCCGACGGCAAGGAAGTCCGCGAGTTCGATGGCGAGCAGTACGTCATGGAGCGGGGGCTGGTCGCCGATCTGTCGATCGTGAAGGCCTGGAAGGGCGATACCGAGGGCAATCTGATCTATCGGATGACCGCCCGGAACTTCAATCCGATGATGGCGACCGCGGGCAAGGTGACCGTGGCCGAGGTCGAGGAACTGGTCGAGCCGGGCGCCCTGGGCGCCGACGCGATCCACACCCCCGGCATCTTCGTGCAGCGGATCCTGGCCGGCAGCAATTACGAGAAGCGCATCGAGCAGCGCACCACTCGTGCCCGTGGGGAGGCGTGACCATGGCCTGGACTCGCGAAGACATGTGCCGCCGCGCGGCGAAGGAGCTGAAGGACGGCTTCTACGCCAATCTCGGCATCGGCATCCCGACGCTGGTCGCGAACTACATTCCGGACGGCGTGCATGTGGTGCTGCATTCCGAGAACGGCATGCTCGGCATGGGGCCCTTCCCCTATGACGACGAGGTCGACCCCGACCTGATCAATGCCGGCAAGCAGACGATCACCGAACTGTCCTATTCCAGCTATTTCGACAGTGCGACCAGCTTCGCCATGGTGCGTGGCGGACACATCAACCTGTCGATCCTGGGCGCGCTGCAGGTCTCCGAGGCAGGCGATCTCGCCAACTGGATGATCCCGGGCAAGATGGTCAAGGGCATGGGCGGTGCCATGGACCTGGTGGCCGGCGTTCAGCGCGTGGTGGTCATCATGGACCACAATGCCAAGGACGGCTCGGCCAAGCTGGTCAAGGAATGCAGCCTGCCGCTGACCGGCAAGGCCTGCGTCGATCTGCTGATCAGCGAGGTCGGCGTGTTCAGCTTCGAGGACGGCCTGACCCTGATCGAGCTGGCCCCGGGGCTGACGGTCGACGAGGTCAAGGCCCGCACCGAGGCCGAATTCAAGGTCGCGCCCGGTCTCGCCTGACCGGATCCGCTGCCTGATGACGACAAGGCCGGCATCGCATCCGCGGTGCCGGCCTTTCGTCATCTCAGATGAAGGCCTCCGACGGCCGGATCACGCCGACCTCGGCACCGGCCCAGGTGGTGATGCCGCGCCGGCTCCAGGGAGCGAGTGCATCGAGATCGGCGTCATCGAGGGCGCCGAGTCGTGCCAGTGTGGCGAGCAGCGCCGTTTCCGCGGCCCGAACCGCCCCGTCCTCGACCTTGAGCGCCACCCCGAGACCCAGGCCGGGCAGGGCTGCGGCATAGACGCCTTCGGCGCCGACCTTGGCCAGCACCCGGCCCGGCGCCTGACGGGCGATGGCGGAACAGAGCCGGCCGGTACCGGCAATCATCTCGGGCGCCGTCCAGACCGCCCGGCTCAGCCGGGACATTGCATCGCGCCGGGCGGTGGTCTCACGCGAGGGGTCGGCAATGCGGGCGAAGGCGAGTGCGAGGGCGCGAAGCGGCATGGCGATCACCGGGATGCCGCAGCCGTCGATTCCCTGGGGTGCATCGTCCAGCGGATGGTCGCCCAGCTCCGACAGGGCGTCGCGCCAGCGCCGTTGTACCGGGTGGTCGCGGTCGCCATAGCCGGTCACGGCTTCGCCCAGATGGCGGGCGGTGGCCAGGAAGCCGCAATGCTTGCCGGAGCAGTTGTTGTGGGCGCGGGAGGGGGCGCCGCCATCGCGCGCCATGGTACGAGCGGTTGCGTCGTGCGACGACCAGTGGGCGCCGCAGATCAGGTCCTCGGTGCCGAGCCCCATCCGATCCAGCCAGGCCGACACCCGGCCGACATGCATCGGCTCACCGTTATGGCTGGCCTGGGAGAGGGCCAGTTCCGCCGCGCTCAACCCCATTGCATCGGCCGCACCGCTTTCGATCAGCTGCAGGGCCTGAATCGGCTTGGTGGCTGAACGGGGAAAGACCGGGCGGTCACCGTCGCCAAGCGCCAGGACCACGCGGCCCTGCGCATCGCAGACCACCACGGCACCCCGGTGGCGGCTTTCGACGAAGCCGCCACGGACCACCTCGACCAGAACCGGATCGCTCACCATCACCCTCTCCGCCTCCACTTTGCGCTGGGCGGTCAGGATGATGCCGCAACCCCCGCAGTTCAAGGCCTCGGGAGTGGGGCGTTCAGAAGCGGATGAAGGGGTTGAGCAGCCGGCCGACGGTGCCGGTCAGCGAGATCGGGGCATCAAGCACCGCAAGGCACAGGCATTCGCCGTCGTCATGGGCGATGGGGCGATGATCCACCTCACCGGTGGAGATCGCGACGTCGCCGGGGAAGAAGTCGCCGCTCTCGTCGCGATAGCCGCCGGCCAGGACCATCAATGCCTCGGTGCCCCTGTGGGTATGCTGGGGCATGGCGCGGCCGGCACCGATCTTCATCAATACGGTCCGGGTGCCCGGATGCCGGCCGACCGCGAGGTCGATGACATGAACGCCTGGTCCGTTCCAGCGCCAGGGGAGATCCTGCGGTGCCGTGGGAAGATAAGCAAGCAGGGGCCTCGGCAGGCGCAACGTGCCCTCGCTTACCGGAAGCAGGGCGTCCAGATCCAGCGACCGGTGGCCGGGCCGGGCCGGCTCAGCCGCGGCATCCTCGGCATCGATCCGGGCAAAAAGGGCGGCCAGCGCGTCGTCGGCCATAGCGACCGGTGCCTGATCGTCGAGAAGGGCCCCACCCGTCGCATCGAGCAGGCGCAGCGTCTCGCGGCAGGTCGGGCACAGCGCGGCATGGCAGGCAACCAGCAGGGCATTTGCCTCGTCCAGCGTGCCGGCTGCGTAATCGACCAGCCACGCCTCCGGCATGTGGTGCTGCGGACCCATGGTCTCGTGATGCTCCATCAGTGTACCGGCCCCAGCGCCGTCCTGAGTTTGGACAGCGCCAGTCTCAACCGTGACTTGACCGTACCGAGGGGAAGGTCTTCGCTCTCTGCAATGGCGCTGTGGGACTTATCCTCGAAGAACGCCATGTGCAGCAGGCGGGCCTGCTCCTCGGGCAGGGTTCCGATGGCCACCTTCAGCCGTTCGGCCTCCTGGCCGGCGGCATAGGCGGTCTCGGCCGGCTGGGCAAGGCCGTCCCCGACCAGGGTGGGGTCGTCAAGCTCAATCTCCGGCCGCTTCTCGCGGCGCAACTCGTCGATGCTGCGGTTGCGGGCAATGGTGAAGATCCAGGTCGCAACCGATGCCTGACGCCGGTCGAACCGCTCGGCCTTGCGCCAGACGGTCAGCATCGCTTCCTGTGCAACTTCTTCAGCCCGCTGAGGGTCGAGGCCGCGCCGGATCAGGAAACCCTTCACACGGGGCGCAAACCACGCATACAGCTCGGCGAATGCCCGACGATCCCTGTCGCGTGCGACAAGGACCATCAGATCGGCCATGCGTTCTGATACCGTGCGCGACCCGTCGGACGGACCGCCACGGCCGTCCACCGTGCTCATGGCGCCATCTAACAGGACTCCTTTCCGCGCCGCAAGGCGCGGACGGATGCAGGTCTCATCGGTCATGGACCGGCCTTTCAGGCCATTGGTTCCCTTTGTCGCAGAGATACGCGGCCCGGCGCTGAGTGGATCAGTGCAAAACGACGCCCCGCGAAAAAAGTTCCGCGGGGCGTGTGTCTGCCAGGGGCCGGTCCGGTCGATGCCGGATCAACGGGGACTGCGGCTGCGGCGGCCATCCAGGCCGGCCTCGGCGCGGGCAATCAGCCTGCCGATATCCTCGCCCGGTTGCAGGGTGGCGCGCGAGACGGACAGGGCAATCCGCCCCACGGCCTCCCGATTGTCGCGACGTACGATCCGCCGGCCCGAGACGATGTTGCGGATCTGCTCGGCGATCGCGCTGGATTCGCCTTCTGTTGTATGGGGCAGCGCAACGGCGAAGCGCTGGGCGCCGAAGCGGGCGGCGACGTCGCGTCCGCGCACGCCGTCGGCCAGGGTCTTGCCCACCAGCCGCAACACCTGGTCGCCGATGCCGGGCCCATGGGCGGCGGCGATGGTGTCGAACCCCTCGATATCGACCAGCATGACGGTCAGCGGATCGCCGGTCTCGCGGGCCAGTGCGATCTCCTCGCCCAGGCGCAGCTCAAAATGCCGGCGGTTGGCGAGACCGGTGAGCGGATCGGTGGCGAGTTCGCGCCGGACCTTGTCCAGATCGCGGCGGACACCGCCGATCTGGTCGGTTGCAGCGTCGAGCGAGCGCACCGCGCCTTCGGTGCGCTGGGCCGTGCGTCGGGCCAGCAGCGCCAGTCCCCGTGCCGCCTCGGCCAGACGCCGGGGATCGACGGCATCGCCATGCTCCAGCCGTTCGGCCAGACGCTGCGCCTCGTCGGCTGCCGTGTCGAGCGCCGAGCGGGCGCCTTCTGCCGCGGTGAGTGCCCGTTCCGCCTCTGCGGCGAGCCGGGCGCCGCCTTCGCGGACCGCCTGGGCCTCGCGGGCCATGCCGAAATGCCGCTCGAAGGCTTCCCGCAGGAAATCCGGGGTCAGCTGCCCGCCATCGGCCAACAGCCCGTCGATCGCCCGGCTGAGTTCCGGGTCGCGACCGGCCTCATGAACGTAGGCCACCGTGTAATTGATCGGATTTGGCGCAACTGCGTGGGATTTGAGAAGTCCGAGGGCAGCCTGTGCGTGGGATTCCGACCGATCGGTCTGTTCCGCGTATTCCACGCGACCCCTCCGACAACTCTGCTGCACACATGGCGCCGATATCTCCGGCGCAGGGTGCATCCGCCGCTTCGAATGCATCCTGCAGCTTAATGGCCCAATTGTTTAAGAGTCGTTAACACACGCCGCAACGCAACAACGATGGCTTCGCTCAGTCCGAGGCGGTTGAGACACCGGCCTCGGCAAAGGTGGCCATGCCGTTATGGGTGGCGATGGCCGCCTGGACCAGGGCAGAGGCCAGCACGGCGCCCGAAGCCTCGCCGAGGGCCATGTCGAGGTCGAGCAGCGGCCGCTGGCCGATGGCGGCGGCCAGGCGCTGATGACCGGGCTCGCGCGACAGATGGGCGATACGGCAATGATCGAGCGCCGCCGGATCCAGCTTCCAGAGCACCGCGGCTGCGGCGGTGCAGGTGAATCCGTCGAGCAGCACCGGCACTCTGAGCATGCGGGCCGCGATCACCGCCCCCACGATCGCCGCCAGTTCGTGGCCACCCAGCCGGCGGAGCACCTGGAGCGGGTCGGCGAGGGCCGGGCCGTGGAAGCCCAGGGCCTCGTCGATCACCGCAATCTTGCGGGCGAGACCGGCATCGTCGACACCCGTGCCGCGACCGGCCCAGTCCGAGCCCATGCCGCCGAATAGCGCGGCGGCGATGGCCGAACCCGCCGTGGTGTTGCCGATGCCCATCTCACCCAGACACAGGATGTCGATGCCGGGCTCCACCGCCCGCATGCCGAAGGCGATGGCGCGCAGCACCTCGGCATCCTCCAGCGCCGGGCCGCGGGTGAAATCCGCCGTCGGCTGGTCGAGGCCCATCTCGTAGACCGACAGCCCGGCACCGAAGGAGCGGCAGAGCTGGTTCACCGCCGCCCCGCCTTCGACGAAATTCGCCACCATCTGTTCCGTGACAGAGGCGGGATAGGCCGAGACGCCGCGTTCGGCGATGCCGTGATTGCCCGCGAAGACGCAGGCGAGCGGCCGGGCGGCCCGCGGCGGATGGGCGGCCTGCCACGCGGCGGTCCAGACCGCCAGCTCTTCCAGCCGGCCGAGCGCGCCGCGTGGCTTGGTCAGTTCCGCGTCGCGGGCGCGGGCGCGCTCCATCGCTTCCTCGTCGGGGCCGGGAAAGGCGCGGACCAGCTCGGCGACGCCGGCGAGATCCTTGAACGGGATGGCGGAATGGTCGGCTGCCACGGCGCGGGGCCTCCTGAGGCACGGGCCGCCGGCGCCTCAGGGGCGTCGCGGCCGGTCGAAGATGCGGAAAATCGTCCCGGACGATACCGGGACGTGATGGCCGGAACGATTGCGCGCCCCGCCCGTCCGGTCAAGCCTTCTGGTATCACGGATGACCCGCAGGCTGGCCGGGTGGTCGGGGCGCCGCTATCTTCGGGCGAGTTCCCTGTTCCGTAACCGGCGTTCCAGGCTCATGACCGATCAGCTGCCCGTCCCCCCGCCGACACCTCCCCCGCCGGTCCCTCCGCCGCCAGCACCTGCGCGACCGCTCGACGGCTTGTGGCTGGCGCTGGGGCTCGTGACCCGTCTGCCGGTGCCGGCGCCGCATGGTCTGCAGCCGGCCGCGCGCTTTGCGGGCTGGCTGGGGCCGGCCGGGTTGATCGCAGGCGGACTTGCCGGGCTGGTGCTGGCGGGGGCGGCAGAGGTTTTTGCCGACCGCTGGATTGCAGCCCTGCTGGCATTGATCGCCGCGGCGCTGATCGGCGGGCTGATCCACGAGGATGGGCTCGCCGATGTCGCCGATGGTTTCGGCGGCGGTCGTGACCGGGCGGCGAAGCTGGAGATCATGAAGGACAGCCGGGTCGGCACTTTCGGTGCCGGCGCGCTGATCCTCGGCTTCGGCCTGCGGGCGGCACTCTATGCGGCGCTGGCCCCGCTGGGGATCGGGGCTGCGGTGCTGGCTGCCGGGGCGGGAGGGCTTTCCCGCGCGGCGATCGGCCTTGCCATGGCCTGGGTGCCACCGGCCCGACGCGACCGGCCGGGCCTGGCAGATGCGGCCGGGCGTGGCCCTGCGGCGGCGGCTGTGGCCGGTCTTGCGGCAACCCTGTTGATCACTGCCGGCCTGGCCTGGTGGGCGCTGGATCTCCAGGCCCTGCCAGCGGTGCTGGGGCTCGTGGTCGGAGCGGCGGTCGGTGCGCTGGTGATCCTGCGCCTGGCGCTCCGTCAGATCGGCGGTACCACCGGCGACGTCTATGGTGCACTTCAGCAGGCGGCCGAGATCGGCGCCCTGCTTCTGGCTTATGGAGGCCTGCTGTGGTGGCCGTGACCCGCTGGTACTGGTTGAGGCATGCCCCGCTTGCGGCGTCGGCGCTCGGACGCATCCACGGTGCGGGGGAGGCGCCTGTGGATCTGCCGCCCCCGCGGCATGCAGCCCGGATCGCCCGCCACCTGCCTGAGGGGATCCGGCTGGTGGCGAGCCCGCTTGCCCGCGCCCGGGACACCGCATCGGTGCTTCGCCCCGACCTCACGGCCCGGATCGACCCGGGTTTCATCGAGCAGAATTTCGGCCTCTGGGAGGGCCGGGTACATGCCGAGATCGAGGCGGCGGAGCCCGACGCCTATGCCGCCTTCTGGCGTCAGCCCGCCCGGGCGCGCCCACCTCAGGGGGAACGTTATTCAGACGTGATCGCCCGCGTCGCCGCGACGGTCGACCGGATCTCCGCCGAGGCGGATACGCGACCGGTGGTGGTCGTGGCCCATGCCGGGGTCGTGCGGGCAGCCCTTGCCCAGGCGCTGGGACTGACGCCTGAGCAGAGCATTTCCTTTGTTGTCGATCCGCTGTCGCTCACCCGGATCGACCGGATCCAGATGGATGACGGCGCGGTGCTCTGGCGGGTGGAGACGGTGAACCGGCCGCTGCTGACGGGAGACGACGAACCATGCTGACCCTGGTTCTGGGTGGGGCGCGCTCAGGCAAGAGTGCCCTGGCGGAGCGTCTGACAGTGGCGGCGGCGGGGGATGTCCGGCCGCTTTATGTCGCCACGGCTGAAGCCTTCGACGACGAGATGCGCGATCGCATCGCGCGTCATCGGACGGATCGCGGGGCCGGCTGGGTGACGGTCGAGGCGCCGGCCGATCCGGCGGGGGCGATCGCGGTGGCCGCGGAGGCGGGGGCGGTCCTGCTCGACTGTCTGACGATCTGGGCGGCGACGCTGATGCATCTGGAGCGGGATCCGGACACCGAAACCGCACGTCTGATCGCAGCTGCCCGTGATCTGGGCCGCCCGGTGGTGATGGTGGCCAATGAAGTGGGGCTGGGCATCGTGCCCGATAATGCACTGGCACGGCGGTTTCGTGATGTCGCGGGACGGATGAACCAGCAGGTGGCAGCGGCAGCCGATCGGGTGATCTTTGTGGCGGCCGGGCTGCCGCTGGTGCTGAAAGGACCTTCTTTCGGTGCCGGAGAGGTCGCATCTTGATCGCACCCCTGTCACAGCCGGTCATGGCATAACGGCGGGGACAGGACGGCACGGAACCGGTTTCACCGAAATCAGGGCGGAGCCTGCGAAGCTCCCCGCCGCTGCCGTCGGATATGCACCCGCCGAGGAGTTTTCTCATGTTCCGCATGCGCCTCAACGACCGCCGCCCGCTTGCGCTGACCGTCGCCGCCATGGCTGCCATGGCGCCGCTGGCGATTGTGGCGCCGGCTTACGCCAACGACCAGCAGGAGACGGTCTCCAAGGCCGCCGCCACGGTCGAAGCGATTCGCAACTCGCCCCAGGGCAAGGATTTCGAGGCGCAGCTGAAGGGCGCACGGGCGGTGCTGATCGCCCCCAGCCTGGTCAAGGCCGGTTTTATCATCGGCGGTGAGGGGGGCGTCGGTGTGCTGATGGCCCGGGATTCGGGCGGCTGGCGCGGGCCGGTGTTCTACGACATCGCCAAGGGCGGCATCGGTCTGCAGGCCGGCGTTCAGGTGTCGGAGACGGTGCTGGTCGTGCGCACCGAGCGCGGGTTGCAGAAACTGCTCTCTGACAAGGTCTCGCTGGGCGGTGACGTTTCGATCGCGGTGGCGACCGTCGGCGCCGGCGTCGAGGGCAGCACCACCACCAACATGGATGCCGACATCGTCGCCTTTTCGAACGCCAAGGGTCTGTTCGGCGGTGCCTCGCTCGACGGCACGGTGATCGTGCCCGAAGAGGACTGGAATCGTGCCTATTACGGCCAGTCGCTGACGGCTGAGAATATCCTTCGCACCAATGTTTCGGACGGCAAGGCCGACACGCTGAAGAGCACGCTCTCGGGACGCTGAGCCGGCAGCCCGCTGCTCAATCGAGCAGGGTGGCGAGCAGGGCCAGCAGCGGCGCCCCCGCCATGCAGGCACGCAGATACAGGGTCAGGGCCCGGTCGATATCGGCCGGGCCCGCTTCCGTGTCGCCGCGGCCCATCCAGGCATCGTCCACCACCCGGTTGCCATAACGGCGCGGGCCGGCGAGCCGGAGCCCGAGGGCGCCCGCCATCGCCGCTTCCGGCCAGCCGGCATTGGGGGAGCGGTGGCGCCGGGCGTCGCGGCGCATGGCGGCCATCGCCTCGCCGGCATCACCCGGTCCGGGCAGGGCGGCGGCCAAGGCGATCAGCCCGCCGGCGATCCGGGCGGCCGGCCAGTTGACCAGATCGTCCAGCCGCGCCGCGACCCGGCCGAAGGCGGCATGGCGCGGAGTCATATGACCGATCATGCTGTCCATGGTGTTGATCGCCTTGTAGGCAGCGATGCCGGGCAGGCCCGCCACCGCAAACCAGAACAGCGGTGCCACCACACCGTCCGAGAAGTTCTCCGCCAGGCTTTCGATGGCGGCTCTGGACACCCCGGCTTCATCCAGGCTCTCCGGATCGCGACCCACGATGCGAGCCACCATGCGCCGGCCGGCGGCGAGCCCGTCGCGGGCCAGTGCATCGGCGACATCGCGGACATGTTCGTACAGGCTCTTCTGCGCGACGAGGGTCATGGCGATCAGCGCCTCGCCGACCCAGCCGAAGGGGAGGCTGCGCAGCAGATCCGACAGCCCCCAGGCGACGAGCGCCGTGCCGCCGGCCACGAGGATCACCGTCAGCGCCCCGCGGCGTACCCGTTCCGCCTCGCTTCGCTCCGGCCGGTTCAGCCGGCGGTCGAGTGCGGAGATCGCGCGGCCGATCACCGCCACCGGATGAGGTATGCGCGCCCAGAGCCCTGGCGGGTCGCCGATGAAGCCGTCGAGGACGGCGACCACAAGCAGCAGAAGCCCGGGATCGGGCGCGAAGACCGGGCCGATGATGGCGGCGAGGAACAGCGTGTCCGCGGGCATGGAGCAGGAACCTTGGGGGGACAGGGCGGGTGGACCGGGGGCCGGGGCGGTAGAAATATCACCGGAGTGTGCGGCGGCTGAAGGGCGCGGGTCAATTGTCGGCGGCAGGCCATGGCGAGCGACGATCGGTCGCAGATGATGCGGTTGCGGCCGTGGCGCCCGGCTGCTATGGGGTGGAAGCGCCTGCATTGCCGGCCCCGCGACCCCCGGGGCGGCGATGGCATCGCCGGGGCTCCGCGGTCTCCCTCACCCGGTGCTCCTTAAGGACCTCCCCGACCGGTGGCGCCCACGGCCTGCCGGCCTTCCCCGCGGATCGAGAGCATCATGTCGAAGAAGGCCCCCCGCCGCCCGTCCATTCTGGCCGTTATCGCAATCGCGGCGGTGGTCGCGATCGGCGGCGTGCTCGCACTGCGCTGGGTGGAGATGTCGGCGGATCGCGCCGGCGGCGTTTCCTCCGGCCGGGCGCTGATCGGCGGACCCTTCGCGCTCAACGATCAGACCGGCAAGCCGGTCACCGACAAGGATTTCCGCGGCCGGCTGATGCTGGTCTATTTCGGCTACACCTTCTGTCCTGACGTCTGCCCCACTGATCTGCAGAAGATTTCGGCGGTCATGGAGATACTTGGGGCAGATGCCGACAAAGTGGCCCCTGTGTTCATCACCGTCGATCCAGAGCGTGATACCACCGACCAGATTGCACGCTATCTCAGCCTGTTCAACGATCACATCACCGGGCTGACCGGAACGCCGGAAGCCATTGCGGCGGCGGCCAAGGAGTATCGGGTCTATTATCAGGCAGTCCGCGACGACGCCAGCGCCACCGATTACCTCGTCGACCACAGCGCCTTCATCTATCTGATGGATCGCGAGGGGGCGTATCTCACCCATTTTAACCGCGGAGACACGCCCGATACGATCGTGGCGGCAATAAAACAGCGTCTTTGATGGCGCATGGTTGCATTTTGCAACGGGTCCTGCCGTTCCGGGTGACCATTCCGGGTCGTTGTCGTGGATTTTCGGCAACGTCTTCGGAACTCATTTACTTTTTCAGCGGATAATGCCTAATTGAAACAGATGTTTAACACGGGCGCTCTCCGACAGCGCGCGAAGGGGCCTTTTCGGCCGTCCACGCAGCGGATGTAAAGCCCGGACCGAAGACCGTACCAGCCTCGACCGACCGAGCCGGCGCCCGCGAATGGCGCCGGTCGCATCAAAGATCGACAGTGACAGACGGCATCGACCACGAGGGAGGTGGACGATGCCGCCGCAGCCGGCGGCTCTCCCCAGCTCCGCCGGACAGCGCGTGAGGGGTCATGCTTTACCAACTCCACGAACTGCACGCCGCGACCGTGACGCCCATCCGTCTGATGGCGAAGGCCGCGCAGCGCATCCACAGTTCGCCGTTCAATCCGATGTCGTACTCGCCCTATGGCCGCATGGTTGCGGCCGCGGCCGAGGTGATCGAGCGTGTCACCGACCGCTACGAGAAACCCGCCTTCGGGCTTGACCACACCGTCATCGACGGCCGCACCGTGCCGGTGGTCGAAGAGATCGTCCACGATCTCACCTTCTGTAAACTGCTGCATTTCCGCCGCGACACCGAGGGTCTGAACGACCCGAAGCTGCTGCTGGTGGCGCCGCTTTCGGGGCATTACGCCACCCTGCTGCGCGGCACGGTCGAGGCCCTGCTGCCCGATCACGACGTGTACATCACCGACTGGGTGGATGCCCGGATGGTGCCGGTCTTTGAAGGGCCGTTCCATTTCGACGACTATGTCGAATACGTCATCGAATTCCTGCACCTGCTGGGCCCCGGCACCAATGTGATGGCGGTCTGCCAGCCCTCGGTGCCGGTGCTGGCGGCTGTGTCGCTGATGAACGCGGCCGACGATCCGTGTGCGCCGGCTACCATGACCCTGATGGGCGGCCCGATCGATACCCGCGAGAGCCCGACCCAGGTCAACCAGCTGGCCATGACCCGGCCGTTGAAGTGGTTCGAAGACAATGTCATCCACTCGGTGCCGGGCATCTACCCGGGTGTGATGCGCAGGGTCTATCCGGGCTTCGTACAGCTCACCGGCTTCATGACCATGAACCTGGAGCGTCATATCGGCGCCCATGTGAAGCTCTACGAGCATCTGGTGCGTGGCGATGGCGACAGTGCCGAGGCACACCGGTCGTTCTATGACGAGTATCTGTCGGTGATGGACCTGCCGGCGGAATACTACATCGAGACCATCGACCGTGTGTTCCAGCGCCACCTGCTGCCCAAGCGCGAGATGGTTGTGAACGGCAAGCTGGTCGATCCCTCGGCCATCACCCGGACCGCGGTGATGACGGTGGAAGGCGAGCTGGACGACATCTCGGGCATCGGCCAGACCCGTGCCTCGCATAAGCTGTGCAACAATCTGCCCGAGCATATGCATGCCCATTATGAGCAGGCGGGCGTTGGCCATTACGGCATCTTCAACGGCCGTCGCTGGCGCGAACAGGTGAAGCCGCGTATCGCGGCCTTCATCCGGGCGCATGCGCCGGCCTGATTGATCCCGGTCCCCGACCGGACGGATCCGATGGCAGAAAGGCCGGCCTCCCTGCGGGGAGGCCGGCCTTTCTTTTGGTCTGTCCGTCTGATCAGCGGCTCCAGATGTCCTCGTCGATCTCGCCCGCCAGTTCGGGATAGTCGGCGGCGTGGAAGACGGGGGTCTGGCCGCCGCGGCGCTGTTCCAGATAGTCGCGGGTGAGCTTGGCAACCGTCCCCGACAGCAGGACGATGGCGATCAGATTGATCACCGCCATCAGGCCCATGGAAGTATCGGCGGCATTGAACACGGTGGAAACGCTCTCATAGCTGCCCCAGAGCACCATGGCGAGGGTGCCGCAGCGCAGGATGGTGATGCCGATCGTGCTGTCCGCCTTCACGAAGACCAGGGCGTTCTCGGCATAGGCGTAGTTGCCGATGATCGAGGTGAAGGCGAAGAAGAAGATCGCCACCGCCACGAACCAGGCGCCGGCATCGCCGATATGGGCGGTCAGCGCCTCCTGGGTCAGCTGGGTACCGGTGACGCCCGAGCCGGGCACCAGCCGGTCGGAGAGCAGGATCATGATCGCGGTCGCCGTGCAGATCAGCAGGGTGTCGATAAACACGCCCAGCGACTGCACGAAGCCCTGCGAGGAGGGGTGGTGAGGGTCGGGTGTTGCGGCGGCGGCGATGTTCGGTGCCGAGCCCATGCCGGCTTCGTTCGAGAACAGACCGCGCTTCACACCGTTGAGCATGGCGGCGGCCATGCCACCGACGATGCCGCCTGCCGCCTGCTCCAGGCCGAAGGCGCTGCGCAGGATCATGCCGATCGCCGCCGGCACTTCCGTGATGTTGACGGCGATCACATAGAGCGCCACGGCCAGATAGACCACCGCCATGAACGGCACCACCAGCTCTGCCACCCGGGCGATCTGGCGGATGCCGCCGAAGATCACGACCGCGGTCAGCACGGCGATGGCGAGGCCGATCCAGATCTTACCCAGGCCGAAAGCCGCCTCTCCGGCCTCGGCGATGGAATTCGCCTGGACCGCGTTGAAGACCAGGCCGAAGGTCAGGATCAGGAAGACCGAGAACAGCCAGCCGGCCCAGGGCGCCTTCAGCCCCTTGGCCATGTAGAAAGCCGGCCCGCCACGATACTGCCGGTGGCCGTCGCGCACCTTGTAGAGCTGGGCGAGGCTGCTTTCCGCATAGGCGGTTGCCATACCGATCGCCGCCACCACCCACATCCAGAAAATCGCGCCCGGCCCGCCCAGATAGAGCGCCACGGCCACGCCGGCCAGATTGCCGGTCCCGACGCGCGAGGCGAGGCTCGTGCACAGCGCTTGAAAGGGTGAGATGCCCGACCGGTCATTGTCGCCCGAGCCGATCACCGCCCGAATCATCTCGGGGAAGTGCAGGATCTGGACGAAGCGCAGACGGAGGGTGAAGTAGATGCCCACCGCCAGCAGGCCGTAGATCAGCACATAGTTCCAGAGCAGGGTGTTGAGAAAATCGATGACTGCATCCATGCGGGCCGGACCCCTTTCGGCTGGTCGGACCCGTGGTTGGAGGTTTCGAATTCAGGCCCGACCGCCCCATTTGAACCGATGACGCGAACTGGCGCCAGTGACACGGCGATCTCCGCCATGCCGCTGTCCGGCCATCGGCATAGGCGGGTCTTGTGATCAGAACAGGTTGAAGCTCTCTCCGGTGATCGAGACCGGCCAGCGGCCTCGCTCGTAGAGCCGGAATTTCAGCGCGAAGGGATGCTCGGCCCCCAGGCCTGCGGCCAGGACCAGCGCCGCCTGGTGGCAGGCCTGAACCGCATGGCCGGCTGCGGCCCGGGCCAGAGCTTCGTCGTCGAGCCCGCCCACCCGCATCGAGAGCACCGCCGCCGGGCCGACCAGAGAGGCGGCCTGATGAGCGACATGGGAGAGCGCCACGTCGAGCGCCTCTTCATCGGTGATCTCAAGCGCGGTTTCATGGGCGACCGCGCGGAGATGCTCCTCCTCCTCCCAGGAGAGGGAGTGCATGTCCAGCGCCTCGGCGCAGTCCGCCGCCTCATACCAGTCGCCGACCGGGACCACTGCGGCGCCGGGGAAGCCCAGCGCCGAGAGGTAGTCTTCCGCAGCTGCCCGGTCCTCGGCATCCAGCCGGTCACCGACGCGCGAGAACCAGGGGATGGTCTCCAGCATGCGGGCGAAGCGGGCGACCGCCGCCAGTGCCGGCTGATCGGCCAGCGGGTGATCGGGGTCGAAACCGTCGTCGTCGTCGAAATCGTCGGGCAGGCGGGGCATGAGGCAGGTATCCGGGGCAGATCGTCAGGCAGCAGCTTCGGCACGGGCGGCACGTTCACGGGCAGCCTGTCCGAAGGCTTTCAGGATGGCGTCGTGGGCGGGATCGATCCGCCACAAGGCCTCGGGATGCCACTGCACGCCCAATACGAAGCGGCGGCCGGGTACGGAAACCGCCTCGATCAGACCATCTTCGGCCCGGGCCTCGACACGAAGCCCGGAAGCGAGCCGGTCGATGGCCTGGTGGTGCAGGGAATTGACCAGGAAGGGCGTGACACCGCCCTGAATCCGGGCAAGGAGGCCGCCGGTTTCGGGCGTTACCGGATGGGCATGGCCGAAGCGTTCTTCCCAGGGCAGGCTGGCATCGTCGCGATGATCCATCATGCCCGGCACCTCGTGGACATGCTGGTGCAGACTGCCGCCCAAGGCGACGTTCAGCTCCTGATGGCCGCGGCAGATTGCAAGCAGCGGCAGGTCGCGGTCGATCGCCCTGCGGATCAGCGGCAGGGTCGTGGCATCGCGTGCCGGATCGGCCTTGTTACCGGGCCGCGGTGCCGGTCCGCCATAGATTTCGGGGGCCACATTCGAGGTACTGCCCGTCACCAGCACGCCGTCGGCGAGGTCGAGCACCTGATCGATGTCGATACCCGCGCCAAGCGCCGGCAGGATCAGCGGCATGCCGCCGGCACCATCCGCCGCGGCTTCGACATATTTCATGCCTGCAGCATGGGAGGGGCTGCCCTCCACCAGCTTGATGCAGGCGGTGACGGCGATGACCGGCCGACGGCCGGAGGGAATGGGCGCGCTCGACAAGGCGATCGGCTCCGATGGCTGGTGCGGCCGCTGCGACAGGCCGCGAGGTGGCGTGGTCAGATGCTGGGTCGTTGAGGCTGGGGGGAGAGGCGTCGCCGGCGGGCCAGGTACCAGCCGGCCATCGCCAGACCGCGTGCCGCGAACAGGCTGAGGAAGGCGATCCACAACCCGTCCGCTCCCATCATATCGGGCAGAAGCAGTGCGGGTCCAAGGTGTATCGCGAAGGCGATCAGCATGGCGTCGCGCATGGCACCCGACCAGGTGACGCCAATGAACACGCCGTCCAGCCAGAAACAGACCCAGGCGATCAGCGGCAGGATCACGACATAGGGCAGAAGGTCGCCTGCCGCCCGCCGCACTTCCGCGAGATCGGTGAGGGCCGCGATCAGGGTCGGGCCGGCGAGCGCGAAGATCAGCGCGGTGAGCAGGCCCAGCATGGCTGTCCAGAGCCCGGTCATGCGCACCGCGCGATCGAAGCCCGCCAGATCGCCGGCGGCAAGCGCACGGCCGGCAAGCGACTCTGCGGCGTAGGCCATGCCGTCCAGCCCCTGCGAGGCCATGCTGAAGAAGGTGAGCAGCAGGGCGGTGGCTGCCAGCTGGGTGGTGCCGAGCCGGCCGGCCAGGCTCATGAACAGGGCGAAGCCGCCGATCAGCAGCAGGGTGCGGACGAAGATGTCGCCATTGATCCGGGCCATGCGGGCGATGGCTTGCCAGTCGAGCAATGCCTTGCCGTCGGGGCGGGGCGTGCGCTCACGGGCAAGGGTGCGGAGGGCGGCGGCAAGTCCGATCAGACAGCCGGTCCAGTCCGCCACGGCGCTCGCGATCGCCAGCCCGTCGAGGCCGAGGCCGATATGCAGGGCCAGCAGCAGATCGAGGCCGGCATTGACCAGATTGGTGGCCAGAATCATGGCAAGTGGCAGGCGGGCCTCGCCCCGGCCGACGAACCAGCCGACCAGCACCAGCATGCCGAGGGCGGCCGGTAGCCCCGTAAGGCGGATCAGGATATAGCCGGCTGCCAGATCCCTGACGGCGGGTGCCGGACCGAAGAGGCCGAGCAGCAAGGGCAGGGCGATGCCCAGGACGAGGCCGAGCAGGGCAGAAAGCCCGAGCGCCAGCGCCAGCCCGCGCCCCAGCACGGCAGCCCCTTCCGGACCATTCCCCCGGCCGGCGGCCCCGGCGGAAAGGCCGGTGGTGCCCATGCGCAGGAAGCCGCAGCACCAGATGAAATACGACAGCAACTGCCCGCCGATCGCGGCGGCGGCAAGGCTGTGTGCCGACCCCAGATGGCCGGCGACACCGGTATCGACGGCGCCGAGGGCCGCGACCGACAGGTTGGAGAGGATCATCGGCCCGGCGATCCGCCAGATCGCGCGGCTGTCGATCCCAGGCCGCGCCGCGTGACCGGCACCGGCCATTCCGGCGGTGCCGGTCACGGGGCAATCACGTCCCGACCCTCGTCACTTCTTCGGCGCGAAGCGGTTGAAGACGAAGAGGTCGCTGTCCAGCGTCGGGTCCAGCTTCACGTCGGTCAGCGTAACCCGGGTGACCCCGCGCTGCGGATCGGTCACCACCCACTGGCGCAGCTGCACCGGGTTGTCGGTGAAGACCAGGGCCAGCGAACCCAGATCGGGGTTCTTGGCATCGCGGAGCGTGATGGCGAAGGCATTGGCGTCGCGTTCGTAGCCGGCGAATTCGAGCAGCGGATCATCGAAATCGAAGGTCTCGCGGGTCAGCAGCCCGGCGGGCGTCTGGCTGAGCGGGATGTAGGAGGGCTGATCGAGCTTGCGGTCGTAATGGATCAACTGCGCGCCGTTCGCGACCAGAAGCTGATCGACCGGCGGGTCGTAATCGACCCGGAGCCGGCCCGGGCGGGACAGATAGAAGGTGCCTTCCGAGGTCGAGCCGTCGGCGGCGACCTGGGTGAAATGCGCCTTCATGCGCCGGAAGCCGTTCAGATAGGCCTCTGCGCGATCCATGTCGCGTCTGGCCTCGGCCGCGGCGACATTGGGTGCCTTCGCAGGAGCGGCAGCCGGCTTCTGCTGCGCGAGGGCGGCCTCGGGCAGGGCCGTGGCGATCACCGCGAGGGTACCCGCGGCGAGAGCGGCACGGCGAAGGGTGCCTGGCAGGCGAAGGGACATGGGGGGAAACTCCTCGTATCGGCGCTCAGTCGTCGCGGGGCTCGCCGAGCAGCACTTCCCGGCGGCCGGTGCGATCGGCCCGGCTGACGACGCCTTCGTTCTCCATGCGCTCGATCAGCCGCGCCGCCCGGTTGTAGCCGATCTGCAGGTGGCGCTGGATGAAGCTGGTCGAGGCCCGGCGTTCCCGGAGCACGACGGCAAGGGCCTGATCGTAGAGATCATCCTCGCCGCTGCCGCCGCCGGCTCCACCACCCTGGATGATGTCGGCGGTGCTGCCGGAGGCAAGCTCCGGATCGTCGGTCACCGCTTCGATGTAGGTTGGCGCACCCTGTTCTTTAAGGGCCCGCACCACCTTCTCCACCTCTTCATCCGAGACGAAGGGGCCGTGGACGCGGGTGATGCGGCCGCCGCCTTCCATGTGCAGCATATCGCCCTGGCCCAGCAGCTGTTCCGCGCCCTGCTCGCCCAGAATGGTGCGGCTGTCGATCTTGCTGGTGACCTGGAAGGAGATACGGGTCGGGAAATTGGCCTTGATCGTGCCGGTGATCACGTCTACCGACGGCCGTTGCGTGGCCATGATCAGATGGATGCCGGCGGCGCGCGCCATCTGGGCCAGGCGCTGGATCGCCGCCTCGATATCCTTGCCCGCCACCAGCATCAGATCGGCCATTTCGTCGACCACGACCACGATATAGGGCATGGGTTCAGTTTCGAGGGTCTGTTCCTCGAAGATCGGTTTGCCGGTCTCGGGATCGAAGCCGGTCTGGACGGTACGGGTCAGGATCTCGCCGGCGTCACGGGCCTCGGCGACACGCTTGTTGTAGCCCCCGATATTGCGCACGCCCAGGTTCGACATGGCGCGGTAGCGGCCTTCCATCTCGCGCACTGCCCATTTCAGAGCCACCACCGCTTTGCCCGGCTCGGTCACCACCGGTGCCAGCAGATGCGGAATGCCCTCATAGACCGACAGCTCCAGCATCTTGGGGTCGATCATGATGAACTTGCACTGGTCGGGCGACAGCCGGTAGAGCAGCGACAGGATCATGGTGTTGATCGCGACCGACTTGCCCGAGCCGGTGGTGCCGGCGACCAGAAGATGCGGCATGCGGGCGAGGTCGGCGATCACCGGCGCACCGCCGATATCCTTGCCGAGTGCCAGTGCCAGCCGAGAGGCGGTGACCTCGTAGGCCTCGCTTGCCAGCAGCTCGCGCAGGAAGACCATCTCGCGCTTCGGGTTGGGCAGTTCGATGCCGATGGCGTTACGGCCGGGGATGACCGCGACGCGCGCGGAAATCGCGCTCATCGAGCGGGCGATGTCGTCGGCAAGGCTGATCACGCGCGACGATTTGATGCCGGGCGCCGGCTCCAGCTCGAACAGCGTGACCACCGGCCCGGGGCGGACTTCCACGATCCGGCCCTTGACGCCGAAATCGTCGAGCACCCCTTCCAGCGCCCGGGCCTGTTCGGCAAGCAGCCCCGGGTCCTGGCTGCCGGTGCCGCCCCGCGGTGCCAGTGCCAGCAGATCCAGGGCCGGCAGCCGGTAGTTGGAGGCTTCGTCCAGGTCGAGCGGGTTGCGGCGACGGGCCTCGGCAGCAGCTGCCTCGACATTGCGTCGGGGCGTGCCGATCCGCGGGCCACCGGCAGCGGGCATCTCGGCGGGTTCGGGGGCGCGCCGCCGCGGCGGCGCGGGGACCGGTCCGGCATCGTCGTCGAAACGTGGTTCTGCCATCCGGCGGGCAGTGTCGCTTCGCGCGGGGCGCCGACGGGCCGGCGCTGTGTCGTCTTCGGCAGTGTCGCGCCGCCGCAGCAGGGCGGCCAGGCGGTTGCCGCCACGGCCGGCGAGGCCACCGGCGGATCCGATACCCCGGCCGATGCTGCGCCAGTCACCGAGACCCATGCCGGCAGCGGCCAGCATGCCGCCGAGCGCCAGGCCAAGGGTGACGACCAGATAGGGCCCGACGCCGGTGACGGCGGTCAGCCGGGCGTAAAGCAGCATTCCGACCACGCCGCCGAGCCCGCTTTCCAGCGGCCAGCCTTCAGGCCGGCCGAAGGCGGCGGCGAGGCCGGCGGTCGCGACCAGGGCGACGGGCAATACGGTCAGGTTCAGCCACAGCATCGGCAGCCCGCGGCCGCGCATCAGCCGCCAGGACCAGCCGAGCATCACCATCGGCAGGATCAGGGCGCCCAGCCCCAGCGCCTGCAGGGACATGTCGGCGAAATAGGCGCCGGCCATGCCCATCATATTGGCGACAATGGGGAATTCTGCCGTGTGGTTCAGCGACGGATCGTTCTGGTCATAGCTCGCCAGGGCCAGGATCAGACAGATCGCGATCACCGCCAGAACCAGCCCGCCGGCGGCGCGGGTCAGGCGCTGGGCAAGGCCGGCGGCGCCGGCGGGCAGGAAGCGGGTCGTCCGATCGGTTCCGGTCGAGCGTGCGGCCATGGGTCTCGGCTGATCGTGTCTGGAAGACGGGATGTCCACGGGGGGACGGTGGCGGAAGGCGGCGGCGGTCAGCCGGCGAGGGTGCGGGCGATGCGGGTCAGCCCCTCCTCGACGACATCCGGTGCGTGGACGAGCGCGATGCGAACATAGCGGGCGCCGGGATTGTCTGGTGCGAAGCCATGGGCGGGGTCGCCCTCGCGGGAAAGATAGGCGCCGGGCAGGACTTTGACACCGGCTGCGGCCCAGAGCCGGCGCGCCGCGGCCTCGCCATCGCCGACATCGGCCCAGGCGAAAAAGCCTCCGGCCGGCATGGTCCAGCCGAAGGCCGGTCCCAGGATCCGTTGCGCGGCCGCCATCGAGGCCCGGTACCGGGCGCGATTGATCTCGACATGGGCTTCGTCGGACCAGAGCGCTGCCGCAGCGGCCATCAGCGGCGGCGACAGGAAGCCGGTCGAATAGGTGCGCATCCGCAGCAGGCCGGCGATCAGTTTCGGGTCACCGGCGATGAAGCCCGCACGCAGCCCCGGCGCACCCGAGCGCTTGGACAGCGAATTCATGACCAGCAGATTGTCGAGGCCGAGCCCGTGCTTCGCCGCCACTTCGAGCAGGCCCGGAGGCGGGGTCTCGACCCAGATTTCAGAATAGCATTCGTCCGCGATCAGCACCGCATCATGCGCACGCGCCATGCGGATCAGATCGAGCATCGCTGCCTCGCTCAGTACCGTCCCCTGGGGGTTGGCGGGTGAGCAGACGATGGCCGCCGAAGCGCGCCGCCAGAGATCGGGCGAGACGGCGGCGAGATCGGGCTGGAAGCCGGTCTCTGCGATCGCCGGCACGAAGACCGGTTCGGCCCCGGCCATCACCGCGCCGCCGGCATAGACCTGGTAGAAGGGGTTGGGCATCAGCACCACCGGGCGGGCACCGTCCTTCGTCTCGGGCGTTACCGCCTGAAGGGTGGCGAACAGCGCTTCGCGGGTGCCGGCCGCGGCCAGGACCGAGGTCTCGGGGTCGAGGAAGCCGTCGGGCAGGCCGTAGCGGCGGGTGGCCCAGGCGGTGATCGCCCGGCGCAGATCCGGCGTGCCGGCCACCGCCGGATACTTTCCGAAGCCTCCAGCCTCGGCTGCCAGGATCTCGGCGATCATGGCCGGGGCGCCACCCTGCGGCTCCCCCAGCGACATCATCAGCCGCGTGATGCCTTCCGGCGGCTCGGCGCCGGCGATCAGCGCGTCCAGGCGCCTGAACGGGTAGTCGGTGAGCGCGGCGAGCCGGGGATTGAGCATGGATGACGCCAGAGGATTGAAGTCGTTCCGAAACCGCCGTCCGTCGGTCGTGCCGCCAGGGTGGTGGCCTGGGGCGCCAAGGGTGCGGGCCGCGGGGGTGCCGGGGCACCTTACGGCGCATAACCGCCTCGCCGCAAGAGCGGACGCCCCGGCCTTCACCAGAAGACCGGGGCGTCGGAGGCGGGACCGGCTGCCGGGGCAGCCGGGTTGTTCCGGTGGGCGGTGGCGTCAGAGGGTCTGCGACCCGCGGCCGAACTCGGGGTAGGCTTCGAGGCCCAGCTCTGCCTTGTCCATGCCGCCATGCTCGACCTCTTCCGAGACCCGGACACCGACGGTGAACTTGATCAGCAGCCAGGCGACGGCCGAGAACACCGCAGTGAAGGCGCCGATCGCGATGATGCCGACGATCTGGGTGCCGAAACTGGCGTCCGCGTTGGTGATCGGCACGGCGATCGTGCCCCAGATGCCGCCGACGAGGTGCACCGGAATGGCACCGACCACGTCGTCGATCTTCAGCTTGTCGAGCAGCGGCACCGTCAGGCTGGCGAGCACACCGCCGACCGCGCCGATCAGAATCGCCCCGCCGATGGAGGGGGTGTCGGGACCGGCCGTGATCGAGACCAGGCCGGCGAGGGCGCCGTTCAGCGCCAGAGTGAGGTCGACCTTCTTGTAGAGCAGCTGCGAGAGGATCATCGCGGCGACGATGCCGCCGGCAGCTGCCATGCTGGTGTTCGCCACGACATTGGCCATGCCGGTGGCGTCGGCACCGGTACCCAGCGCCAGCATCGAGCCGCCGTTGAAGCCGAACCAGCCGAGCCAGAGAACGAAGGTGCCGAGGGTGGCGAGCGCCAGGTTGGAGCCGGGCATCGGGTTCACGCGGCCGTCACGGCTGTACTTGCCGATGCGCGGGCCGATGATGATGGCACCGACGAGCGCGGCCCAGCCGCCGACGGAATGCACCAGGGTGGAGCCGGCAAAATCGACGAAGCCCATTTCCGACAGCCAGCCGCCGCCCCAGACCCAGGAGCCGGTGATCGGATAGCTGATGGTGGTGAGCAGCACGACGAAGAGCAGGAACGACCAGAGCTTGCTGCGTTCCGCAACCGTGCCCGACACCACCGAGGCTGCGGTGGCCACGAAGACCATCTGGAAGAACCAGTCCGACGCCGAGGCGTAGGTGCCGGCCTCGTAGACGATCGCGTCGCCCGTAGCGTCGCTCTGCGACCAGATGGCCAGGCTGCCGATCCAGCCGCCGTCGACGTTCATGTACATCAGGTTGTAGCCGACGAGGTAGAAGGTGATGCCGGCCACGGCGAAGAGCGAGATGTTCTTGAGCAGGATGGTGGCGACGTTCTTGGTCCGGGCCAGGCCGGATTCGAGCATCGCGAAGCCCGCGGCCATCCACATGACCAGGGCGCCGTTGATGATGAACGAGAAGGTGTTGAGGATATACTGAACCTCGGGGTCGACTTCGGCCCGCGCCGGTGCCGCGACGAGGGTGAGAGCGATCGCCGCAAGGGCGGCACGCCGGAAGTTGGTGGCCGTCAGCGCCATCTCTGGTGGGTCTCCTTCCCAGTTGGCTCAGAGAGCGTCCTTGTCGGTTTCGCCCGTGCGGATGCGCACCACACGTTCGAGGTCGAACACGAAGATTTTGCCGTCGCCGATCTTGCCGGTCTGGGCATTGGTCTGGATCGCTTCGATCGCTGCTTCCAGCAGATCGTCGTTGAGGGCGATCTCGATCTTCAGCTTGGGCACGAAATTCACTTCGTACTCCGCGCCGCGATAGATTTCGGTCTGGCCCTTCTGCCGGCCGTAACCCTTCACCTCGGTGACGGTCAGGCCCTGGATGCCCAGATCGGTCAGCGCCTCGCGAACGGCTTGCAGCTTGAAGGGCTTGATGATCGCAGAGATCAGCTTCATGGCGCCCTGTTCCTTTCCCCCGCAGCCTCGATGTTCTGGCGGCCGGCGCCCTGGGCGCCGGCGGTCCGGACGGGACACTTCAAGACCCGTGCCAATTTCGTGTCACCGGCGGGATTCTGCCCTGCAATGCACGATGGACGGGCAATTCACCCGGGGCGGCCCGGCCCGGATGGGGCGATGGCAGATGATTTTGTCTGTTTTTTGTGCAGATTATCCAGCGATGGGCAATTCCTGGTCACGCCATGAATTGCCGGCCATGGCTGGACTTTCGGAACCGGCGGGCCGATCTTGCGCGTCGGGGCCGGGCAAAGCGGCCCGGCGTGACCGAGCAGGCGTGACGGAGCGGAGGCCTATGGAGATGATCACGGGGCAGATGACGGCGGGCGACCTGGTGATCGTGGGCGGCGGGCTGGTCGGCATGACGCTGGGCGTTGCGGCTGCCGCGGCCGGGCTCGATGTGATCATCGTCGATCGTGAGGATCCTACGGCACAGCTCGATTGCGGCTTCGACGGCCGGGCCAGTGCCATTGCCCATGGGTCGAAGCAGGTGCTGGCGGCGATCGGCGTCTGGCCGTTGGTGACGGAGACCGGCGCGATCGAGCACATCCGGGTCACCGACGGCCCCAGCCTGATGCATCTGCATTTCGACCATGCCCAGGTGGGGGAAGAACCGCTGGGCTGGCTGGTCGAGAACCGCCACATGCGAGCTGCCCTGGCGCAGCGTGCCGCGGCACTTGCCGATCGGCTGACCGTGGTGGCCCCGGCAGGCGTGGTCGCGGTGGACCGGCAGGGCGCGCGGGCGACCGTCACCCTGGCCGATGGCCGGGTTTTGCGTGCACCGCTGGTGGTGGCGGCCGATGGCCGCCGGTCACGCCTGCGTGACGAGGCCGGGATCGCGGTGACCGAATGGGGCTATGGGCAGACCGGGCTGGTCTGCACGGTGGCCCATGAATACCCGCACGAGGGTGTGGCGCATGAACGCTTCCTCACCCCTGGCCCCTTCGCCATCCTGCCGCTGGCCGGCAACCGCTCATCGATCGTCTGGACCGAGCGGCACGAAGATGCGGCCCGGATCCAGGTCCTGGACGATGTGCGGTATCTGGAGGAACTGCGTATCCGCTTTGGCGATTTCCTGGGGCAGCTCCGGCTGGAAGGCCCGCGCTTCGCCTATCCGCTGGCGTTGACGCTGGCGCGGCGCTTCGTCGACCGGCGTCTGGCGCTGGTGGGCGATGCCGCCCATGCCATCCATCCGATCGCGGGGCAGGGCTTCAATCTGGGCATCCGCGACGTGGCGGCCCTGGTCGAGGTGATGGTGCAGGCGCGGCGCCTGGGCGGCGATGTCGGGGCACCGGATGTGCTTTCCAGGTACGAAGGCTGGCGCCGCACCGACACCATGGCGCTGGTGGCAGCGACCGACGGGCTGAACCGGCTGTTCTCCAACGATGTGGCGCCGGTACGCCTGGCGCGTGATCTGGGGCTTGCCGCGGTGAACCGGCTGGGGCCGGTGAAGAGGCTGGCCATGCGCCACGCAATGGGCGAACTGGGCCGCCTGCCGGCCCTGGTTCAGGGACGTATGCCCTGAAACGCATTTTCAGGGCGCCCCCCATGATCGGGGGCTGGCCGTCTTCCGCTACCGCTGGTAATCATCAGACAAACTAACAACGTGGCGGACCGGATGGGCGCATCCCGTCGGGCCGATGTGTGCAAGGAATGCCCTCATGACCATGGTTCGCCCCCCGCGCGGCCACGCCATCTCCACCCCGGCGACGGGCCGCGTCGCCGTGCCGGCACCACGTTCCGCCGGTCTGCGTGCCGCTGCCGAGACGCCGCGGCGCGGCCGCACCTACCGCGGCCCCGGCACGGGTACGGGCACCGGCAGCCGCAATCCGCGCCGCCGCCGCATCGCCCGCTAAGGCCGCACCAATCTCCGGACAGAAGATCGCGGGAGGGAAGGTTTTCCGATCCCGTACCGCCTGACTTCAGAAAGCTCGGGCCCGATCACCCGAAGCCTGGCCGTCGCGACATGCCCCGTCGCGGCGGCCATTTTTCATCGGCCGGTGCGGTCAGCCCCGGCTCTGTCCCGCGGCGGCAAGGGTGTCGAGATAGGTTTCCCAGCGCCGGTCGTGCTCGCGGGCGAGTTCGGCCAGATAGCCCCAGCCGTAGATGCCGGTGGAATGGCCGTCATCGAAGACCAGCCGCACGGCATAGTTGCCGACCGGCTGAACGTCGACGATTGCCACATTGCGTTTGCCGGCCGGCACCTTCTTCTGCCCCGGGCCATGACCCTGGACTTCGGCCGACGGGCTTTCGACGCGCAGATATTCGGCGCCCAGCCGGACGTGGTTGCCGTCGTCGAAAGTGACCTCCAGAACCCGTGCCGACCGTTTCAGGCGGATGTCCACCGGCCAGGGGGCAACGGGTGCGGGCGTGTGGCTGTGCCCGTGGTCATGCTCATGATCATGCCCGTGAAGACCGGCCATCGGATCAGGCTCCGGCCGCATCGTCGAGTGAACGGGCTTCATCGACCAGCATGATCGGGATGCCGTCGCGGATCGGATAGGCGAGCTTTGCGGCGTCGCTGATCAGCTCCTGGGCGGCGGCGTCATAACGCAGCGGCTCACGGGTCAGCGGGCAGACCAGAATCTCCAGCAGGCGCGGGTCGACGGTCGCGGGCGGCACGGCGGTCTGGTCGGCAATGGGGGTGGCGTCGGACATGGGGCATGAAATCCTTGCGGTCAGTGACGCGGCGCGTCGTCGTCTTCCTCTCCGGTATGCAACGCCATCTCGATCATGTCGAGGATCAAGGCGGCGCGTTCCGGCAGCGAGGGCGCCTCAAGCAGGGCCTGCTTTTCCGCCTCCGAGAAGGGGCAGATCATCGCGAGCGAGGTGATCAGTGCCTGATCCGATGCCTGATCGATCGCCTGCCAGTCGGCAGACAGTCCCTGCAGAGAGAAATAGCGCTTCAGCCGGTCGGTCAGCAGGGCCCTGTCCAGCCCGGTCGGCGCCGGTTCACCTCGATCTGCCTCGAAGGCGGTAAAATCGGTGCGGACCTGGCGATACGGGGTGGTGACGGCCAGTTCCTCGGCCACCCGGAACCGGGCAACGCCGGTCAGGGTGATCAGATAGCGGCCGTCGCCGCTTTCCTGGAAGCTGCTGATCCGGCCGGCACAGCCGACACCGTAGATTTCCGGCGTGCCGGAGACGAGACCCAGATTGGTGCCGAGCCCGGCGCGGGCCGGCTGGACCATGCCGATCAGCCGGTGGCTGCCGAGCGCGTCGTCGATCATCGCCAGATAGCGCGGCTCGAAGATGTTCAGCGGCAGCCGCCCGCCGGGCAGCAGGATGACACCGCCGAGCGGGAAGATCGGCAGCACCGGCGGCAGGACGTCATGGGCACGGATCATGGCAGGTTCGGGCTCTGCTCGGTCGGCCGGCGGGGTTGCGGGAGTGGGATCCGGAAGGCGGGGACGCGCCGGTCGCCCGCCGCCTCGTCCGGGATCCCCCAGACATGCCAGAAGATCAGGCGAACAGGATCGAGGTCAGCTTGCGGCGGCCGCTCTGGGCCACCGGGTCCTTAGGGCCGAGCGCATCGAAGATCTCGAACAGCTGGGTGCGGGCGGCATTGTCGTTCCACTCGCGGTCGCGGCGGACGATCTCGAGCAGCTGGTCGATCGCGGCTTTTGCGTCACCTGCGGCATAGAGCGCCATGGCGAGCTCCATGCGGGTGGCATGGTCGCCCGGGTCGGCCGCAAGCTTTGCTTCCAGTGCCGCGGTCTCACCGGCACCGGCTGCCTTCTCGGCCAGGTCGATCGCCGTGCGGGCGCGAACCAGATGGGGATCTTTCGCCATCTCTTCAGGGGCGTGGGCCAGCACCTCGCGGGCCTTTTCCAGATCGCCCATCTTCACGTAGACCTGGGCAAGTCCCGCCAGTGCCTCGGTGCGCGAGGGATCGGCCTGCAGAACCTGAGTGTAGAGGCCACCAGCCATGCGCACATCGCCGGCTTCCAGCAGCTCGGCCGCCTGGGCCAGCGCCTCGTCGATCATCCGGGTTTCGTCGTCGCCGCCCGCGCGAAGCAGGTTGTCGACGAACTGCCGGATCTGGCTTTCCGGCAGTGCCCCCATGAACCCGTCGACCGGCCGGCCGCCCACGAAGGCATAGACGGCCGGAATCGACTGGATGCGCATCTGCTGCGCCAGTTCCGGGTTCTCGTCGATGTTCATCTTGACCAGCCGCACCTTGCCCTTGGCGGCCAGGACCACCTTTTCGAGCACGGGCGTCAGCTGCTTGCAGGGCCCGCACCAGGGCGCCCAGAAGTCGACGATGACCGGCGTCTCACGCGAGGCCTCGATGACGTCGGCCATGAAATGCGCGGTGTCGGTGTCTTTGATCACATCCGCCGGGGCAGTGCCCCTGGCGCCGCCGATGATGGTCTGCATGGCAACGGTCCCGTTCTTTTTCGAAGCGCGATGGCGAAACTCTGCCTGCGCCCGGAAGGCCGGCCGCGGCCTCCCGCTTGTAGCATGAAAGATGGCACGGCGCGCGTCTCCAGCAAGGGGCGCCCCAGCCGGATTACGCCTCAGACGCGATCCGTCGCCGTCACCGCTCAGCTGAGAGCGTCGAGATCGACGATCCGGACGTCATGGCCGAAGCTTGCCACGAAGCGTTTCAGCCCGTCGCCCGAGACCACGGTCGAGGCATCGTTGAACAGCGGATGGGCGTTGACCCGATCCGCATCGGCCACCCGCCGGTCGAGGGCGAACACCACCCGGCGATCGGGATCGTTGATCAGTGCGAAGGGCGTGACCGAGCCCGGGCTGACGCCCAGCACCTCCATCAGCAGATCCGGCTTTCCGAAGGAGAAACGGCCGGCGCCGAGCAATGCCTGAAGATGCTTCAGATCCACCCGCCGGTCGGCGGCGACGGTGGCCAGCCAGAGATCGCCACGCTTGTCCTTCAGGAACAGGTTCTTGACGTGCAGCCCCGGCACATGGGCAGTCTCTGCTTCCGCCTCTTCGACGGTGAAGACCGGCGCATGGTCAAAGGTCTCATGCGCGATGCCCAGGGCATCGAGACGGGCGAAGAGGTCGGCACGGGTGGCAGGCATGGCGGATCCGATGGTTCTGGCGGCAGAAAAGACGAGGCGGGGAAGCGGATCATCGCCGCTTCCCCGCCCCGCCTGCAAGTCCCCTTGCCGGCCCCGTCAGGGCCGGGCGGCATGCTTTGCGACCAGAGCCTTGGCTTCTTCAATCAGCGCCGGGCCGTCGATGCCACGAGCGGTCATGCGCTCTGCCCAGGCCTTTTCGACCTCGGCGCCGACGGCGCGGAAGCGATCAGTCTCTTCAGGCGTCAGTGCGATGATCCGGTTGGTGGTCGACTTTTCGATCGAGGCGACCACCGGCGCATCGGCCTGATCCATCACGCGGCCGATCGCGCGGGCCTCGGCGATGCCGGCATTGTCGTCGATGACCTTCTTCAGGTCGGCGGGCAGGCCGTCATATTTCGCCTGGTTCATCGCCACCAGCATCATGGTGGTGTAGAGCGCATTCTCGCCTGCGAACACCATATGACGGTGAACCAGTTCCTGCAGGCGCAGCGCGTCCAGCCCTTCCATCGGCAGCACGGTGCCGTCGATCACGCCGCGCGACAGCGCTTCTGCGGTCTGCGGCACCGGCATGCCGACCGGCTCGGCACCAAGCGCTTCGATGAAGGAATTGATCAGCCGCGACGGGCCGCGCAGCTTCAGCCCCTTCATCTCTTCGGGCGTGCGGACCTCGCGATCGCGGGTGTGGATCAGCCCGGGGCTGTGGGTATGGGCCGCGATCACCTTCACGCCCTCGAAGCGGCCGGTGAGGTGCTTCATCGCGAATTCATGCGCGGCCTGGCTGGTGATCTCGGCCGAGCGCGGCAGGAAGGGCAGATCGAAGACCTCCGCTTCGGGGAAGCGGTCGGGGGTGTATCCCACCACCGTCCAGATGATGTCGGCCTGGCCGGTGCGCGCCTGATCGAACAGCGAGGGCGGAGTGCCGCCCAGCTGCATGGCCGGGTAGATCTTGACCTCGATCCGCCCGGCGGACTGGCTCTCCACCCGCTGCTTCCAGTCGGCGAAGTACTTGGAATGAACCGCCGACGTCGGCGGGAAGAAATGGTGCAGGCGCAGCGTCACCTCTGCTGCGGCCGCCTGGCCGGCGATGCCTGCCGCCAGCACCATGCCGGCTGCGCCGGCTGCCATTCGTGCGGCGAGCCGCCGCCAGCCCGTTGCAATCCCCGTCATCGGTCTTTCCTCCCTGATCTTGCGGATGTTGAGGGGCTGCCGCTTCTGGACGGGCGGCATGCCCGGCTGCTGCGGTCAGCCGACCGCGAAGACCTCGATCTCGACCCGCGCCGCCAGACGTCGGCCCCGGGCCACGAACAGCGTCCGGTTCATCCAGCCGAGAACCGGATGACCGGTGGTGAAGCGTGGGGTGGTGCGGAAGTAATAGAGCGCCGGGTCGACGTCCTCGCCCGCCGCCACCCGGGCCAGCACGTCGGCCGGACCGTGGCGCATGCCGGGATTGCGGATGTCGACCAGCGCCTCGACGGCCATGCCGTCGACCTCGGTGAGGGCGAGAGTGTAGCGGGCCTCGATCTCGGCCAGGCCGTCGGGCCGCACGGTCTGCCAGTCGGCCCCGCCGGGCAGCACCCGCCCGGCCAGCCGGGCGCCGGAGACCCGACCACCCAGGATCGGGATGATCCGGCGCTGGCCGTCGACAAGCGTCCCCAGTTCCTGGGGCGCGCCGATCTCGGCCTCGATCAGGGCCACGGGGGAGAGCACGGGCGGAGTGGCGGGAAAGCCGGTGGTCATGGGCGGCGGACCTTTCCTGAAGATCAGTAGAGCAGGCGCATCAGGCCAAGCGTGATGCCCGGAAAGGCCACCAGTGCCAGGATGCGCAGCACGTCGGAGACGAGGAACGGGATCACGCCGGCGAAGGTGTCGCGCATGGGGGTGCCGCCCGACATGGCGTTGATCACGAAGACATTGAGCCCGACCGGGGGGGTGATCATGCCGACCTCCACCACCACCAGCGCCAGAATGCCGAACCAGATGGCGGCTTCTGCGGGCGGCAGGCCGAAATCCAGCGCCATGATCAGCGGGTAGAAGATCGGCACGGTCAGCAGGATCATCGACAGGCTGTCCATGATGCAGCCGAGCGCCAGGTAGAGCACCAGGATTGCCGCCAGCACCACGATCGGCGGCACGTCGAGCCCGCCGATCGCCTCGGCCGCCTGCATCGGCAGGCCGGTGAGTGCCAGGAAGCCGTTGAAGGCGGCGGCCCCCAGCACGATCATGAAGATCATTGCGGTGCCGGATGCGGTCTCCATCACCACCTCGGTGAAGGCACCGCGGCGGAGCCCGCCGCGGACCAGCGCGAACAACCCGGTGGCGGCAGCCCCCACCGCGGCTCCTTCGGTGGGCGTGAAGACGCCGGCATAGATGCCGCCGATGACCAGCACGAAAATCAGGAAAACCGGCCAGGTGCGGGCGAGGCCGCGGAGACGTTCCGACCAGCCGATCCGGGCGACGGCCGGCGCGGCTTCCGGCTTCAGCATCACCTGAACCCTGATTGCTGCCATATAGCCCAGAGCGGCAAGCACGCCCGGCACCAGGGCGGCAATGAACATCCGGTCGATGTTCTGCCCGGTCAGCACCGCATAGATCACCAGCACCACCGAGGGCGGGATGAGGATACCGAGCGTACCGCCGGCCGCCAGAACGCCGGTCGCCAGCCCGTCGTCATAGCCATGGCGGCGCATTTCGGGCAGGGCGACCCGGGTCATGGTCGCGGCGGTGGCGAGTGACGAGCCGCAGATCGAGCCGAAGGCGGCGCAGGCGCCGATCGCGGCCATGGCGAGGCCGCCGCGGCGATGGCCCAGCCAGTCGCGGGCAGCATCGAACAGCAGCTGCGACAGGCCGGCCCGCCCGGCGAAGGCGCCCATCAGCAGGAAGAGCGGCACGATCGACAGCGCGTGATTGGAGAACTGCTCCACCGGCAGGGTGGTGAGCCCGGCCATGATGCCCATGGGGCCTGCGACCGCCATACTGCCCAGGATGCCGGCCAGCAGCATGGCGAGCCCGACCGGCACGCGCAGGGCCATGGCGATGAGCAGACCGGCAATGCCGAGAAGACCGATGGTGGTATCGCTCATCACCGGTTCTCCGCCCTGGCCGGTCCGGCCTCTGCCGCCGCGATCTCGGCTTCGGTCGGCGGCACGGCGCCGCGCAGCGTGGCGCCAAGCGTGGTCAGGCAGGCGAGGGTTGTGAGGGCCATGAAGGCCACCCCCGGCACATAGACCCACCATTGCGGCAGACCCAGAATCATCGTGGTCTCGCCATAAGTCAGCCGTTCTTCAAGACCGATGGTCAGCCGCCAGGCGAGCAGGGCGGACGTGACGGCGAAGAGGAGATCGGCGATGACGCCCAGCGCCCGGCGCAGGCCGGGGCCGGCGCGCATGGTGAAGAGGTCGACGGTGACATGGGCGCGGGCGAGCTGGGCCTGGGGCAGAAAGCAGAAGACCGCGATCGCGGTACCTGTTTCGACCAGTTCGAAATCGCCCGGCACCGGCCCCAATTCCAGCCCGGCGATGCCGGTGCCGGCAAACCAACGGCCGATGATGCTGATCACCGACATCGCGGCGATCGCAACCAGCATCAGCCCGCCGGCCATGGCGACCAGACGGCACAGGACCCCGACGGGGCCGAAACCGGTACGGAAGGGGCCGCCGGACCGCGACGCCTTCCGACCGCGGCCCTGCACGCTGTGCGGGGCCGGGTCTGCCCTCGACATGGGGCGCCTCTCCTCCCTGGGCGGCGGGATCTTGTTGCCCCGCTCGTCTCCGGCATCCGCCAGTGCGGATGCCGCCTTGTGTTGTCTCAAGCCCCGCGAGCAGATCGCGTGCTCAAAACCTCGCGAGCAGATCGCGTGCTCAAAACCTCGCGAGCAGATCGCGGAGCGTGACCTTCTCCGCCTCGCTCAGCCGCGCCGAGACGCGGTCGTCATGGGCGCGGATCCGCCGGATCAACTCGTCGAGCACCGCCTCGCCATCGGGCGTGAGGGCAAGCTGGTTGACCCGCCGGTCGCCGGGGGTCGGCCGGCGCTCGACATAGCCCGCACGTTCCAGCCGATCCACCAGGGCCATGGTGCCCGAGCGGGCGATGCCCACCACCCGGCCGAGCCGGCTCTGGTTGAGGCCGGGGTTGTTCCGGATCAGCACCATCGACGAGAACATCGGCGGTGTGATGTCCAGATCTGCGACGGTGGCGAAGAAATCCTCGTAGATGGCGATCTGGGCCCGGCGCAGCGCATAGCCCATCAGCTCGCGCAGCACCCCGAACTCAACATCCTCCGGCCATTGCTCAAAAGCATCGCCGCGACCGGCCGGCCGCGGCAGGACGCTGGAGGTCGTCCGCCGTCCGCGTGTCATTCCCGTCTCCCGATGATCCGGCCCCGGGCTGGCTTCGTTCTGATCCCGGGCGGTGCATCGGCCACCATAAACCGGTTTTCTGCCGGTTTCCTCAGATTAGTTCGCAGAACGGATGATCGTCAATTCGGATTGTAATGACATCGTACATTCTACGGATATATCCTGTCCCGAAACACGCAATGCGCCCGGGCCGGAGCCGGAGCCGAGGGCGCCGGATGGGAGGAGAGGATCCGATGAAGGTGATCATCGCAGGCGCTGGTATCGGCGGGCTGACGGCCGCGCTCAGCCTGCACGCCGCCGGGATCGAGACGGTGATATACGAGGCGGTGCCCGAGATCCGGCCGCTGGGCGTGGGGATCAACCTGCTGCCCCATGCGGTGCGCGAGCTGACCGAGCTGGGCCTCGCCGACGAACTTGCCCGCACCGGCGTCGCCACCTCGACACTGATTTACACCAACAAGCTGGGACAGGAGATCTGGCGCGAAGCGCGCGGGCGCGAGGCCGGCTACAACTGGCCGCAATATTCGATCCATCGCGGTCGGCTGCAGATGCTGCTGTTCGAGGCGGCACGTGCCCGGCTGGGTGCCGATCGGGTGCTGACCGACCATGCCGCCGCCCGGGTCTCCACCGATGCCGACGGCCGGGCGCGGATCGATCTGGTCTCGCGCACCACCGGTGCCCCGCTTGGCCACGATACCGCCGATCTGATCATTGCTGCCGATGGTATCCATTCGGCGGTGCGGGCGCAGTTCCATCCGGATGAGGGGTTGCCGAAGTGGAACGGCCGCATCCTCTGGCGGGGCGTCAGCGAGGCGCCGCCCTATCTGGATGGGCGCAGCATGGTGATGGCCGGGCATCAGGATCAGAAGTTCGTCTGTTATCCCATCGATCCCGACATCGCGGCGCGCGGCGCATCGCTGATCAACTGGATCGCCGAACTGAACCTGCCCGACCGGAAGCTGGAGCGCGAGGACTGGAACCGCCCCGGCGTGCTGGAGGAATTCCTGCCCGCCTTCGAGAGCTGGAATTTCGGCTGGCTGGACGTACCGGCGATCATCCGTGCCGCGATCCGGGTGTTCGAGTTCCCGATGGTCGATCGTGATCCGCTGGAGGCCTGGACCCATGGTCGTGTGACGCTGCTGGGTGATGCCGCCCATCCCATGTATCCGATCGGCTCCAACGGCGCTTCGCAGGCGATCCTGGATGCCCGGACCCTGGTCTGGCGGCTGGCGACCATGGGCGATGTCGATGCGGCCCTTGCCGCCTACGAGGCCGAGCGCCTGCCGGCCACTGCCCGCATCGTGCTCGCCAACCGTGCCAATGGGCCCGAGAAGGTCATGCAGCTGGTCGAGGAGCGGGCGCCTGAGGGGTTCGATGCGGTCGAAAAGGTGCTGCCGGCGGCGGAACTGAACGGAATCATCGGCGATTACAAGCACATCGCCGGCTTCGATCGGGATGCCCTGAATGCCCGGCCGTCGCTGCATCCGGTGCCTCTTCCGGCCTCGGTCTGAAAATCGTCGTCAAACTGAAAAAAACCTCTTGCGCCAACCGCCGCCGTGAATATTATCCCGCACACAGACGGCAGCGACGCTGCCTGACGGAGCGGGCGGGAGTAGCTCAGGGGTAGAGCACAACCTTGCCAAGGTTGGGGTCGAGGGTTCGAATCCCTTCTCCCGCTCCAGAGATTGCGGAAACGCAAACGACAACGGGCTGATCGGTGACGATCAGCCCGTTTTCTTTTGTCCGATCTCTGGCCGCTCTTGTGCATGTGATGAGACAATCGTCGCAAAGACTGCCGACGACCGTGCCTCGTGGAAGCTCTGGAAGGACATGCGCGTTTCGGGATAAAATTTCCGGATCGCATTCCCGCAAGGGTTCCGGAACATGGGCGTCACCTCCCTTCTGTTCATCTCCACCGCCCTTCTCTGGGGCGGCGGGGCGCTCGCCACGGCTTTTCAGGCGGGGCCCGTGCCGGCGGTGGTGTCGGTGGGTTGGCGCATGGTCGCGGCCGGGCTGTTGATGATGGGCTGGGCGCATATCCGGGGGGTGCGGCTCAGGCTTACAGCCGCCGACTGGCGGTGGACGGCGCTGCAGGGCGTCGCCTTCTACGGCCTGGCCTTCGTCGCCTTCTACAGCGCCGTTCGTCTGATTCCCAGCGGCCCGGCGGCGCTGGTGCTGTCCACCTCCTCGGTTTTTGCAGGGTTGATCGGTTGGGCGCTGCTGGGCACCTCGCTGACCCGCCGCCATCTGGCCGGGCTGGTGCTCGGCATCGGGGGCGTCGCCCTGGTCTTCGCTCCCGACATCGCCCGTCTGGGAGAGGGGCCGCGGGCGCTTGAAGGGCTGGCCTGGGCAGCGGTCTCGGCCGTCGCTGCGGCGCTTGGCACGGTGATCGGCGCCCGACATCAGGCGCGGGGGCTGGCCCCCGAAGCAGCCATCGCCTGGGGCGGGCTGATCGGCGGCGTCACCGCCTTCATGGTCGCCCTGCTTCAGGGGGCATCATTCAGCTTCGACTGGTCATGGCGCTATGGTCTCAGTCTCGCCTATCTGGCCCTTCCGGCCTCGTGCCTCAACTTCCTGATCTATTTCGAGCTGGTCAGGCGCGTCGGGCCAGGCAGGGCCGCCTATGCAATGACCCTGGTGCCGGTGGTTGCCCTGACCCTCTCCTGGGGGTTCGAAGGGCTGGTGCTCACGCCTGCCATGCTGGCAGGTGCGGCGGTGATCCTTTGCGGCAATCTGCTGGTGCTGCGGCGCTGAGCGGAACGGCCTGTCCACTTCCGTGGAAAATTCACGCCATTGCTGCTGATCCGTCACGGGTCTGCGCTTGCGTCGAACGGCGTTCGATACCACCCTTAACCGGGCCGTCGACGTCCCATCACGGGACGTCGTTCCAGCAAGAGCCCGAAGGGGAGGAAACATGCCGGAGGCAAGTCAGGCGGGTGTCCAAGACACCGGGGCCGTGCCGATGGACGCGATCGCCGCGCTGATCGAGGCGCGCCTCGCACCCGAAGACGCCCGAGAGGCGACGGAGTTCGTGAAGGCCTATTACGCCGCGGGGCTCGACGAGCTGCCGGCGGGCGGGCCGCGGCGCCTGGCGGGCGCCGCACTCGGCCATCTTGCCTTCGCCCGCAGGCGGGCGCCGGGCGAGACCCTGGTCGACGTCTTCAATCCCGACATCGACCGTCATGGCTGGCAGAGCCGTAACAGCGTGGTCATGGTCACCACCGACGACCGGCCTTTTCTGGTGGACAGCACCGTCGCGGCGCTGAACCAGATGGGGCTGGCGCTACACGGCCTGATCCATCCGATCCTGACCGTGCGTCGCGACGTCGATGGCCGCTATCTGGGGCTGGCCAGTGCCGGGGAGGCCGCAGCCGGGCCGGGCGGCCGGGCGGTGGCCGAGAGCTTCATGCTGATCGAGGTCACCCGTCGCCCCGATGCGGCGGCGCTGGACCAGGTCCGTCACCGGCTGGTCGAAGTGCTGGACGATGTGGCGGCGGCCGTCACCGGCTGGCAGGCGATGCGCGACGAGATCGACCGGGCGATCGCCGATGTCGAAACTCTGCCGGATGCTGTTCTGTCTGAAGACCTGCGCAGCGAGCATGCCGCCTTCCTGCGCTGGATCCGCGACGACAATTTCACCTTCCTGGGCTTCCAGGACTGCCGCTTCTCGGAAGCCGACGGCCAGGGGCAGCGCCGGGTCGAGGTGTTGCGTACCCTGGGGGTGATGGAAGGGACCGGCGGCGATGACGGCCGCGAACGGCCCCGCGGCCTTGCCGGCTTCACCCTTCACGGCGATCAGAGCTTCGGCGACGAGCCGGTCACGATCACCAAGTCGCGTTTCCGGGCGACGGTGCATCGCGCGGTGCCGATGGACTATATCGGCGTCAAGATCTACGGCCCCGATGGCCGGGTAGAGGGCGAGCGCCTGTTTCTGGGGCTGTTCACCTCTGCCGCCTATCACAGCAATCCGCGCGCCATTCCGCTGATCCGCCGCAAGGTGCGCGGCATCATAGAGCGGGCAGGCTTCGCGCCCGGCAGCCATGACGCCAAGTCGCTGCTCAACGTGCTGGAGACCTATCCGCGCGACGAACTGCTTCAGATCGGCACCGACGATCTGTATGAAACCGCGATCGGCATTCTGAAGTTGCAGCTGCGGCAGCGGCTGCGGCTGTTCCTGCGTCGCGATGTTTTCGGACGGTTCTGGAGCGCGCTGGTCTATGTGCCGCGCGATGCCTTCGACAGCCGGCTGCGGCGGCGTGTGCTCGCGGAACTGGAAGCGGCAACCCATGGCACGCTCGCCGAGGAAACCGCCGATCTGGCCGAGGTGCAGCTGTCCGAGGCGCCGCTGGTGCGGCTGCGTTTCGTGCTGATGGTCGACCCCGAGGCCGAGCCGGCCCAGGTCGATGCGGCGGCGCTGGAAGCCCGGCTGGCCCGCATGGTGCGCGGCTGGGCCGACGAGCTGCGCGAGGCGCTGATCGATGCGGTGGGCGAGGAGCGCGGCCTGACCCTCTGGCGCGGCATCGGCCGGGGCCTGCCGGCACTCTATGCCGAGCGGTTCGGCCCGGAACAGGCGGTGGCCGATCTGCTGCGGCTTGAGGCGCTGGCCGGCGATCCGCAGGCGATCTCGATTGCCTTCTATACCCCCGTCGGCGGCGGGGCCTCGGTGGCGCTGCGGCTCAAGCTCAGTCGGCCCGGCGGGCCGATCGCCCTGTCCGACGTGCTGCCGATGATCGAAAATCTCGGCTTCCGCGTCATCGACGAGCAGCCCTATGCGATCGAGGATGCAGAGGCCGGCGGAATCCGCGCCTGGCTGCATGATTTCGGCCTGGTCGACCAGCAGGGCGGCGCGGTCGATCCGGCGCGGCTGGGGCCACTGCTTGAAGATACACTCGCACGGGTCTGGCGGGGTGAGGTCGAAAACGACCGCTTCAATGCTCTGGTGCTGCGCGCCGGTGTCACCGCCGACGAGGTGGTGATCCTTCGGGCGCTCTATCGCTATATGCGCCAGATCGGCCTGCCTTTCGCCCAGAACACGGTGGAGCAGACGCTCGCCCGTCATGGCGAGCTTGCCCGGCTGATCGTGCAGCTCTTCCATGCCAGGCTCGATCCTGCCCGCCACGAGACGGCGGAGGCCTCAACCGCGGCCGAGGCCGAGGCGGACCGGCTGGTCCAGGCCTTTGCCCAGGGGCTCGACACCGTCACCAATGTGGACGAGGACCGCATCCTCAGCCGCTATCGCGACGTGGTTCTGGCGGTGCTGCGCACCAATGCCTATCTGCGCGAGGCGGATGGCGGCCGCCGGCCGGTGCTGGCGATCAAGCTGGACGGGCAGAGCCTGCCCGACCTGCCGCCGCCCCGGCCGTTCCGCGAGATCTTCGTCTATTCACCCCGGGTGGAGGCGGTGCATCTGCGTGGTGGTCGCGTCGCCCGTGGCGGCATCCGCTGGTCTGACCGGCTTGAGGATTTCCGCACCGAGATCCTGGGCCTGATGAAGGCACAGATGGTCAAGAATGCGGTGATCGTGCCGACCGGCGCCAAGGGTGGCTTCATCGTCAAGCGTCCGCCTGCGACCCGGCCCGAGCTTCAGGCCGAGGTGATCGGCTGCTATCGCGCCTTCGTCGGCGGCATGCTCGACATCACGGATGATCTGAAGGCGGGGGAGCCGGTGCCGCCCCGGGGTGTCCACCGACGTGATGGTGACGATCCCTATCTGGTGGTCGCGGCCGACAAGGGCACGGCGACCTTCTCGGACATCGCCAACGGAATTGCCGAAGAACGCGGCTTCTGGCTGGGGGACGCCTTCGCCTCGGGCGGATCCGCCGGCTATGACCACAAGAAGATGGCGATCACCGCGCGGGGTGCCTGGGTGTCGGTCCGTCGGCATTTCCGCGAGGCCGGCATCGACGTGCAGCGGGATCCGGTAACCGTGATGGGCGTCGGCGACATGGGCGGCGACGTCTTCGGCAACGGGCTGCTGCGCTCGGATTCGGTAAAGCTGGTCGGCGCCTTCAACCATCTGCATATCTTCCTGGACCCCAACCCCGATCCGGCACGGAGTTTCGCCGAGCGTGCCCGGCTCTTCGCCGCCCAGCGCTCCGGCTGGAATGATTACGACCCGGCGGTGCTGTCGCCCGGCGGGCGGATCTATGACCGCGCGGCCAAGACCGTCGAGACCACGCCTGAAATCCGTGCCCTGCTGGGCATTACCGAACCCCGCGTCACGCCCTCGGCGCTGATCCGGGCGATGCTGAAAGCCCGGGTCGACCTGCTCTGGTTCGGCGGCATCGGAACTTTCGTGCGGGCCTCGCAGGAGCGTGATGCCGATGCCGGTGACCGCAGCAATGATGCACTCCGCGTCACCGCGGCGGAGCTGCGGGCGAAGGTGGTGGGCGAGGGCGCCAATCTGGGCTTCACCCAGGCGGCGCGGATCGAATTCGCCCTGAACGGCGGACGGATCAACACCGATGCCATCGACAATTCCGGCGGCGTCGACTGCTCCGACCACGAGGTCAACATCAAGATCCTGCTCGGCCGTGTGCTCGAAGCGGGCGACATGACCCGCAAGCAACGGGACCTGCTGCTGGCCGAGATGACCGAGGAAGTGGCGGCTCTGGTGCTCGCCAACAACGAGTTGCAGAACCAGGCGCTGTCGGTGGAAAGCCGCGAGGCCGGGCGAAGGCTGGATCGCCATGTCCGGCTGCTGCACGGGCTGGAGCGGGCCGGCCGGCTGGACCGGACGCTCGAACGCCTTCCGGACGAGGCCGAACTCGCCCGGCGGGCGCGCGAGGGATTGGGGTTGACCCGGCCCGAACTGGCGGTGCTGCTCGCCTATGCCAAGATCGAACTGACCCAAAAGGTGGCGGAGGATCCGCTGCTGGAGGATCCGGCGCTGGCCGGTGATCTGGCGGCCTACTTCCCGCGACCGATCCGGACGCGCTTCCCTGAGCATATCGCGGCCCATCCGCTGAGGGCCGAGATCCTGGCGACCCATCTGGTCAACGAGATGGTCAATCGCGGCGGCCCCTGCCTTGCGCGGGAACTCGCCGACGAGACCGGTCAGGGGCCGGCCGAGATCCTGCGTGCCTATGTCGTCGCCCGCGATGTGCTGGGCCTGCCGGTGCTCTGGTCGGCACTGGATGCAGCCGAGGCGACGATGCCTGCGGACCGGCGGCTGGACGCGCTCGACCGGCTGTCGCGGCGTCTGACCCAGGCCATGCGCTGGCTGCTGGTCCGTGGCGGCCGGGCCGCCACGGTGGGAGAGGTCATCAGCCGCTTCCAGCCGACCGCGGCGGCGCTTCAGGCCGTGCTGTCCCAGGTGCTGCCGACGGAAGTTGCCGAGGCGATCGGCGCCGATGCCACGGGGCTTGCCTCGGCCGGCCTTGATGAAGGGGCGGCTGTCTGCCTGTCGCAGCTGGGCTCGCTGGTCTCGGTCTTCGATCTGACGGCGCTGTCCGAGAATCTGGGACTGCCGGTGGAGAAGGTGGCGCCGGTCTATTATGCCGTCGACCCGAAGCTGCACCTGCATGCCCTGCGCCATGCCGCCCGCACCATCGTGGTCGACGACCCCTGGGAGCGGCTGGCGGTCAGCAGCGTGATCGACGACCTCTATGGCGTCCAGCGCCGGGCCACCCAGTCGATCTTCATCCGCGATGCAGCGGGTGATGTCGATGTCTGGGCAGAGGCGGAGGCTGCGGCACTGGCCCGGGCCGCGGCAGCGGTCGACGAGGTGCTGTCGGCCCCCGATGTGACGCTGGCGATGCTGATCGTCGCGGCACGCCGGCTGACGGCGCTGGCCGGCGGTTGAACGGCCGATCCGCCTGATGTGATGTCGAACGGCCCCGATCCTGATGGACCGGGGCCGTTCGACAGACAGGTCCGTCCGGTGCGATCAGTGCCGGAAGTGCCGCATGCCGGTGAAGACCATGGCCAGGCCATGCTCGTCGGCGGCCTTGATCACCTCTTCGTCGCGGACCGAACCGCCGGGCTGGATCACCGCGGTGGCGCCGGCCGCGGCGGCGGCCAGCAGGCCGTCGGCGAAGGGGAAGAAGGCGTCGGAGGCGACGACCGAACCCTCGGTCAGCCGGCCGGTGCGACCCAGCGCCTCGGCGGCATCCTCGGATTTGCGGGCGGCGATGCGGGCGCTGTCGACGCGGCTCATCTGGCCGGCGCCGATGCCGACGGTGGCGCCGTTCTTCACATAGACGATGGCGTTCGACTTCACGTGTTTGCAGACCCGGAAGGCCATCAGCAGGTCGTCCAGTTCCTGTTCGGTCGGGGCGCGCTTCGTCACCACCTTCAGATCGGCGCGGGCGATGCGGCCGGAATCGCGGGTCTGGACCAGCAGACCGCCGGCGATCGAGCGCACGGCAAGGCCCGGTGCCGACGGGTCGGGCAGGGCTCCGGCTTCCAGCACGCGCAGGTTCTTCTTGGCTGCGAACACCTTGCGGGCGGCTTCGGTCACCTCGGGGGCGATGATCACCTCGGTGAAGATCTTCGCGATTTCGATCGCCACCGCCTCGTCCAGCGGCCGGTTGACCGCGACGATGCCGCCGAAGGCCGACACCGGGTCGCAGGCCAGCGCCGCCTCGTAGGCGGTCTTGAGATCAGCGCCCTCGGCGACGCCGCAGGGATTGGCGTGCTTGATGATCGCCACCGCCGGCCGGTCGAACTCGGCGACGAGTTCATAGGCCGCGTCCGTATCGTTCAGGTTGTTGTAGGACAGCTCCTTGCCCTGAAGCTGGGCGGCGGAGGTGACACCCGGGCGCTTTTCGCCGGTGACGTAGAAGGCTGCCTGCTGATGCGGATTCTCGCCATAGCGCAGCACCTGGCCGCGGGCGCCGCCCACCGTCAGCCGCTCGGGCAGGGTGTCTTCGGCCTGCCCGGCGAACCAGCTGCCGATGGCGGTGTCGTAGGCGGCCGTGCGGCGATAGGCGCGGCCGGCAAGCGCACGGCGCAGGGCCGGGGTGGTGGCGCCGCCATTGGCCTGCATCTCGGCCGTCACCGCCGCATAATCGGCGGCATCGACCACGACCGTCACCGAATCATGATTCTTGGCCGCGGCCCGGATCAGGGCGGGCCCGCCGATGTCGATGTTTTCGATCACGTCATCCCAGCCCGCACCCGAAGCGACGGTCGCTTCGAAGGGGTAGAGGTTCACGACCACCAGATCGATATTGCCGATGCCGTGCGCGGCCATGGCCTCGCGATGGCTTTCAAGGTCGCGACGGCCCAGGATGCCGCCATGGACCTTGGGATGCAGGGTCTTCACCCGGCCGTCCAGCATCTCGGGGAAGCCGGTCATATCGGCGACGTCGAGGACCGGCAGGCCGGCCTCGCGCAGCAGCTTTGCCGAGCCGCCGGTGGAGACGATCTCGACGCCGCTTTCCACCAGGAAACGGGCAAAATCGACCAGACCGGTCTTGTCGGACACCGAGATCAGGGCGCGCGAAATGCGGTTGCCGGCGGGTGCCATCCGAAGGGCCTCCGTTCGATGCATCAAGGGCTTGGGATACGCCAACAGGCGAATGGCCGGGGCTATAGCAGGAAATCGCCCGCGGCGCCAGACGGGTGGCGCGCAGGTCAGTCGCCCGCCGGAAGCAACCAGGCCGCCAATCCGGCGATGCCGGCGGCAAGCAGCATCAACCCGAAGGCGATCGAGACGGCGAAGGCATCGGCGGCTGACAGGCCGGCAAGCGGCAGCAGGGCGACGGCGGCGCCTTCCCGCACACCCCAGCCGGCAATGGCGATCGGCAGGGTGGCGGCGGTGGCGAGCAGTATGCCGAGGGCAATGCCCGCCAGAGGGTCCAGCCCCAGCCCCAGCGCCCGGGTCACCGCCCAGAAGGCGAGGCCGGTGAGGGCGTGAACGACGAGCGTCGGCGCGAGCAGCCGCCAGGCCAGTCGGGGACGTCGTCCCAGCCGGGCGAGATCGTCGAGGACCCGCCCCGCCCCGGCAGCCAGACGGGCCTTGCGGGTGGCGGCGGGGGCATCCGGATAGCGGGTTGGCCGACGGCGGGCGAGAAGCGCGGCCGCAAGCACCGGGGCAAGGCCGATCACCGCTGCGGCCAGCGGCAGCAGGCCGAACTCGGGCGCGGCTTCGGCATGGACGCCGATATGGGGCAGAAGGGCGAGGGCTGCCGCTGCCGCAATGGCGAGCCCCGTCAACCCCGCCGCCCGGTCGAGCACGACGCCTGAGACCAGTGCCGCTATTGGTCGATCGGGCCGGCGGACCAGAGCGAGCCGCGCCGCGTCGGTCCCGATCGACGCCGGCAGCGCCTGACCCAAGCCGTTTGCGACCAGCAGCGCCCGAAGGGCCGTGCGGGTGCGCAGCCGGATACCGGTGGCGCGGGCGGCCCGTCGCCAGCGATGGGCGGAGACGATGGTCTGCACCAGCACGATCGCGATCGCAAGCGCGATCCAGCCGGGTTCCGCCGCAGCAAGCCGTGCAGCCACCGCGCGACCATCGGCATCGGGCAGGGCAATGGCCAGGGCCGCCACGGTGATCACGAGCTTGACGGCAAAACCGCCCCAGCGCCGTCGACGCGAGGGCCGGACGGGATTGTGGCGGGCGGTGGCGTCGAGCGCCGGTGGCGGAAACAGGTCGGCTGTCATCCCGAAGATTATGGGGCCGGGCGCGCCCAAGTCGAGGGGCGCCTGTACTTGCAGCCTGATGCGTCACTCCCTAGGCTGATGACCGGCTCCGGCGGATGGAATCGGAACGACCGATGTGCTCGCGCTATGAATTGACGGTGAACGCAGGGGACCTGGCCGCCGTACTGGCCCGCCTGCTGGGCCGGCTGCCGCGCCTGCCGGCTGCACTCGACACAGCCCTTGGCGTTCAGGCATTCCGACCGACGGACAGGGCGCCGGTGCTGCTGATCGATGCTGGGGGCGAAGCGGCGGTCGGGCTGGTGCCCTGGGGCTGGCCGGCACCCTGGGACGGCAGCCCGCTGTTCAATGCCCGGATCGAACGCCTGGCGGAAGCGCCGAGCTTCCGGCCGCATCTGGGCCGGCGCTGCCTGGTGCCGGCCACGGCCTGGACCGAAGGCCGCGGCCGCAGCCGGGTCCGGATCGGCCGCCGGGACGGCGGCCTGTTGACGATGGCCGGGCTCTATGGCTGTGACGCCGCCGGCAATCCGGCCTTTACCGTGATCACCCGGCCGGCCGTCCCCGCCATTGCCCATATCCATCCGCGCATGCCGGCACTGATTGACGGCGATGATCAGGCGATGGTCTGGCTGGACCCGGCTATGTCTGCTCCGGCGGCGCTTGGCCTGCTGGAGGCGGCCGTGACCCCGGACCTCTCGGTTGCAGAAGCAGCCCCCGCGGCGGCCATGCCGGATCTGTTCGGCGGCAGCGCGCCGAGCCCATAAACTTCCAGCGGTTCCCGCCGGCCGCGGATATCGATGGTGCCCAGGCGGCGCATGGGGACCGGCGACGGGATTTGCAGGCGCCGGACCAGTTCGGCGCTCGCCACTGCGTCTTCGCCGGTTGCGCGGGCATGGTCGACCAGTCGGGCCGTGACGTTCACCGCATCGCCGATGAGCACGATTTCCTGGCGGATGTCGCCCAGTTCGCCCACGGCGACCCGGCCGCAATGGAGAGCCGCGCGCCAGGCCGGGACCGTCCCGTAGGTGCGCTCGTAATGGGCTGCATGCTGGGCGATGACGGCCTCGGCGAGCTGGAGCAGGCGGAAGCAGCCCGCATTGCGCGCGGCCCGCTCCAAGGGCCAGGTCACGATGATCTCGTCGCCGACATAGCGGTAGATCTGGCCGCCCGTTTCCAGAATCGGTTCCGAGAGATCGGCATAGAACCGGTTCAGAAAATCGAGAAAGCGCAGCGCCCCGATCTGCTCGGCGATCGCGGTTGAACCGCGGATGTCGAGGAAGAGGATCACGCGCTCTTCTTCCCGCGGATGGTGATAGCGCCCGGTCAGAAACTGAACCATCACATCCGGGCCCAGAATGCGGCGGATCTGGAAGATGAGGTTCATCAGCAGCGAAATCGCGACGGCGAAGGCGAAGCTCTCGTCCGAGACGACGCCCAGAAGGCCCTCGGCTTTGTCGGGGTCGTCGAACAGCACTGCGCCGGTATGGATACCGAACAGGATCGAGGAGAGGTAGATCGCGCTGCTGATCAGCACGGTGACGGCGGCACGCTGGCGCCGCACGAACCGCCCGATCGCTGCAGTCGACAGCCAGGTCTCCCAGAGGCCGATCGGCAGTACGACCAGCAGGCCGGTGACCGTGCCGCGCAGCTGAGTCTCCAGTCCCACGCCATAGTTGAAGCTGTAGAGGAAGCCGTCGATCAGGCCGACCGCCATGATCACCAGGAAGATCCGGATGCGGAAACGCTCGCGATGGGTGAGGGTCATCGGGTACCGGTGCGGCGGCGCGGGACAGGTGCTGATAAAGGAAAGGCCCGCCTCCGGAGAGGCGGGCCGATCATAGCACGGATCAGGGATCCGCAGCGTCAGTTGCGCTGGCTGCCCATGAACTGCAGCAGCAGCATGAACAGGTTCAGGAAGTCGAGATAGAGCCGCAGCGCGCCCATCACCTTGAGCTTGCCGGCGGTCTCGTCGTCCATGTTCGCCGCATACATCTGCTTCAGCTGCTGAGTGTCGTAGGCGGTGAGGCCGGCGAAGATCAGCACGCCCGCCACCGAGACCACGAACTGCAGCATCGTGGAGCCGATGAACAGGTTCACCAGGCTGGCGAGGATGATGCCGATCAGCCCCATGATCAGGAACGAGCCGAGGCCGGAGAGCGAGCGCTTCGTGGTGTAGCCATAAAGGCTGAGGCCGCCGAACGCCGCTGCGGTCACGAAGAAGGTCCGCGCGATGCTGGAGCCGGTATAGGCCATGAAGATGGTCGACAGCGACAGCCCGACCGAGGCCGCGTAGAGCCAGTAGAGAATCTGGGTGGTGGTCTTGCTGAACCGGTTGATGCCGGCCGACAGCGCCAGCACGAAGCCCAGAGGTGCCAGAATGGCGACCCAGCGGAAGCCGGTGCCCATGATCGCCGTGTAGACATCCGGCGAGCTCGCCACCGCAATGGCGACGATGCCGGTCAGCGCCAGCGCCGAGGCCATATAGTTGTAGATGCCGAGCATATAGGTGCGCAGCCCGGCATCGAAGGCCACCGCCCTCGACGCCGCCCCCGCGTCGTATGCCCTGCGGGTGTCGTAGGCCATGTGCCGCATCCTTGAAAACGTTTATGGGCCTGTGCGATAACCCCCGTGGCCGGGGGCCCGTTGCAAATATGGCCGGGCCTGGCCGGCCGATCAAGGGAGGCGGCCCTCCCGATCCGTGGCAACATCCGGACCCGTGCTTGAAATCAGGCCCCGTCGGGACCAGTCTTTCCGGGTCCGGCCGGCGGTGCCGGCGACATATCCTGGTTCCCCCGCTGCCGCGGACTGCCTTCTCCCCTGCCCCGCCTCGGTGGACCCACCAACCTCCGGTGATCCGATGAACCGTCCGTCCGCTTTCGCCTTCCGCCGTCTCGCCATGGTCGCCGTCGTCGCGGCCATGGGTCTTGTCGCCCTGCCCGTAACCGGTGTTGCACCGGCCCAGGCGCAGGAAATCAGCCTGCTTGGTACCTTCGGCGACTGGACCGCGTTCAAGTCCGGCTCGGGCAAGGCCGTCTCCTGCTGGATCGCGACCGCGCCCAAGCAGCGCCAGGGCGAGGTGAAGGGCCGCGGCGACGCCCGGGTGATGGTCAACCGCCGCAACAGCGGCGGCCGGATGGTCACCGAGGTCAGCGTTTTCGCAGGCTACGCCTACAAGCCCGGCAGCGAGGTGGCCGTGACCATCGGCGGCAACAACTTCTCGCTGTTCACCGACGGCGAAACCGCCTGGGCACGCGATGCCGACACCGACCGCAAGCTTCTGGATGCCATGCGCGCCGGTGCCAACATGGTGGTGAAGGGCACCGCTCGCGAGGGCAGTGTTTCGACCACCGACACCTACAGCCTGAGCGGCGTCACCGCCGGCATGAGCGAAATCGCCAAGTGCGGTAGCTGATGATCCCCGGCGGCAACCCGTTCCGGCTGCCGCCTCCCACGACCTCCAACCCTGGCAGACCCTGTTCATGACCATCGTCGTCCAGCCGGTGCCCGAGGGCACCACCGCCACTGCGGCGCTCCGGCGCCCGGCCGCGGCCGAAAAGATCGCGCAGACCACCGCCCCGGTCACGCTGGTGCCCGGTGACGGCCGGCGTACGCTGATCGGGCTGGACCGCCAGGAACTGGAAGCCGAGATGGCGGCCCTGGGCGAGAAGCCGTTCCGGGCCAAGCAGCTCTGGCATTGGATGTATTTCCGCGGCGCCCGCGACTTCGACGACATGACCAATGTGCCGAAGGCGTTCCGGGCGAAGCTGGCCGAACATTTCGTCATCGGCCGGCCGGAGGTCACCACCGATCAGCTGTCGAGCGACGGCACGGCCAAATGGCTGCTGCGCTTCGCCGACGGTCGTGAGGTTGAAACCGTCCACATTCCCGATGACGGCCGCGGTGCGCTCTGCGTCTCGTCGCAGGTGGGCTGCACCCTGACCTGCAAGTTCTGCCATACCGGTACCCAGACCTGGGTGCGCAACCTTTCGGCAGCCGAGATCACCGCCCAGATGCTGGTCGCCCGCGACCGGCTGGGTGAATGGCCGACGCCGACCGATGCCAACCGGCTGATCTCGAACATCGTCCTGATGGGCATGGGCGAGCCGCTGTACAATTTCGACGCCGTCGCCAAGGCCATGCGCATCGTGATGGACGGCGAAGGCGTGGCGCTGTCGCGGCGGCGGATCACGCTCTCGACCTCCGGCGTGGTACCGATGATGCAGCGCTGCGGCGAAGAGCTGGGCGTCAATCTGGCGGTGTCGCTGCATGCGGTGACCGACGATGTCCGCGACATGCTGGTGCCTATCAACCGTAAGTACCCGATCGCCGAGTTGATGGAGGCCTGCAGGACCTACCCGGCGGCCAGCAATGCCCGGCGGATCACCTTCGAATACGTCATGTTGAAGGGCGTGAACGACAGCCTGGCCGATGCGCGTGAACTGGTCCGTCTGCTCGACGGCATTCCGGCCAAGGTCAATCTCATTCCGTTCAATCCCTGGCCGGGCTCGACCTTCGAATGTTCGTCCTGGACCCAGATCCGCAATTTCGCGACCTATCTGAACGATCAGGGCTATTCCTCGCCGGTGCGCACGCCCCGCGGCCGTGACATTCTGGCCGCCTGCGGTCAGCTGAAATCTGCCAGCGAGCGCGCCCGCAAGAGCCGTGAGGCCGTCCCGCCCCCTGAGCCGGAGGTGATGGACGCTGCCGAGCGTGAAGCCATGGCCGCGGCACTCGCCCTGCACTGACGGGGCGTCGTCAGGGAACCGGCACGGTTTTCCGCAGGTTGGGGGTGTCGACGGTACGCAACGGCTCCATATGGAATCAGGCGCACCCACACTTCTCGCGGAGATCCTGCATCATGAACTGGACCACGCCCCAGATCGTCGAGACCCGGGTTGGCATGGAAATCAACGGCTACATGCCGGCCGATTTCATCACCCCGGAAGACGCGACCGACGCGGAGACCACCGGCGTCGAAGGCTGACGACGGGTGCGGATCCTCGTGCTCGGTGCCGCGGCGGGTGGCGGCTTCCCGCAATGGAACTGCCGTTGCCCGGTCTGTGCGCTGGCCTGGGCGGGCGACGCGCGGGTGCGGCCGCGCACGCAGTCCAGCCTGGCACTCTCGGGCGATGATGGCCGATCCTGGGTGCTGCTCAACGCCTCGCCCGATCTTCGGGCCCAGATCCTGGCCACGCCGGCCCTGCATCCGGCACAGGGGGCCCGGCACAGCCCGATTGCCGAGGTGGTGCTCGCCAATGGCGATGTCGATCATACCGCCGGCCTGCTGAGCCTGCGTGAGCGTCAGCCGTTCCGCCTGCATGCGGCCCAGGCCACGCTGGACATCCTGGCCGCCAACCGGATCTTCGACGTGCTGGCCGAGGGGATTGTGGAGCGGCGGCCGCTGCCCCTCGACCGGCCGGTCGATCTGGTGGGCGGGCTGACGATGACGGCCTTTCCCGCCCCGGGCAAGGTGCCGCTCTATATGGAAAGCGGTACGGTCGATCCGGCGGAGACGGCGGTCGAGGATGGCCGGGTGCTGGGTTTCGTGTTCGAAGCCGGCGGCCGGCGGGCCGTGTGCCTGCCCAATTGCGCCGCGATCACGCCCGCGGTTCTGGCGCGTGCCCGCGGGGCGGAGGTGTTGTTCTTCGACGGCACCACCTTTACCGACGACGAGATGCCGCGGCTCGGCCTGTCGCCGAAGACGGCGGCGCGCATGGGTCATCTGGCGATCGACGGGCCCCGGGGCTCGCTCGCCGGCCTTGCCGATATCCGCGTCGGCCGACGGGTCTATGTCCATATCAACAACACCAACCCGATCCTGATCGAGGGCGGGCCCGAACGTCGTCTGGTGGAGGCGGCAGGCTGGGAGGTCGCCCATGATGGTATGGAGGTCCTGCTGTGAACGACCCGCTGCCCCGGATCGAGGCCCCGCTGACGCCCGACGGGCTGGAGGCGGTACTGCGCGAGGTGGGTCGGCGACGGTATCACGACCGCCATCCCTTCCATCGCCGCCTGCATGGCGGCGGCTGTACCCGCGTCGAGGTCCAGGCCTGGGCGCTGAACCGCTATCTTTATCAGGCGGCGATCCCGCGCAAGGATGCCACCATCCTGGCCCGTATGGACGACCCGGCGCTTCGCCGCGCCTGGCGGCAGCGGATCATCGATCATGACGGTGAGGCAGATGGGGAGGGGGGTATCGCCCGCTGGCTGCATCTGACCGATGCCCTGGGACTGGACCGGGAGCTGGTGGTCTCCGGCCGGGCGGCCCTGCCTGCGACGCATTTTGCGGTCGAGGCCTATGTCCGGTTCTGTGCCACCCGGCCGCTGCCCGAAGCCATTGCCTCCTCGTTGACCGAGCTCTTTTCACCGAAGGTCATCGGCGAACGGGTGAGCGGCATGCTCGCCCATTACGATTTCGTCGACGAGCGTGCACTCGCCTATTTTACTGCCCGCCCGCCCCAGGCGGAGCGTGACGTGGTCTTCGCCCTCGATTATGTCCGCCGGCATGCGACGACAGTCGAGGCACAGCAGGCGGTGGTCGACGCGCTGGTCTTCAAGACCGGGGTGCTCTGGGCGCAACTGGATGCGCTCTGGCATGGCTATGTCACCGGCCAGCTGCCGCCCGGCGCCTGGGCCCCCCATGTCGACGGGGTGTGGACGTGAGCGGCTGCGACCTGCCCGATCCGTCTGTGCGGCCATTGCTGGCGCGCGGTGTGCGATTGCGCCGGGATCCGGTGCGGGATCGCGTCGTTCTGCTGGCGCCGGAAAGCGTGGTCGAGGCCAATCCAAGCGCCCTGGCGGTGCTTGAGGCCTGTACCGGCGAGGTCTCCATCGCAACCATGGCCTCGGATCTGGCCGGCCGCTTCAGTGCCGACCCAGCCCGGGTCGAGGCGGATATCCGGGCCCTGATCGCCGATCTGGTTCGCCGCCGGCTGGTGGTGCTGGCATGACGGAAGCTCTTCCGCCACCCCTCGGTCTGCTTGCGGAGTTGACCCATCGCTGCCCGCTGGCCTGCCCGTATTGTTCAAACCCGCTAGCCCTGGAGCGACGTTCCGACGAACTCGATACCGCCGGCTGGTGCCGTGTCTTCGATCAGGCGGCGGCCCTCGGGGTCTTGCAGCTGCATCTCTCGGGCGGCGAACCGGCTGCGCGGCCCGATCTGGTCGTTCTGGCCGGTCATGCCGCCCGCGCCGGGCTCTATACCAATCTGATCACCTCCGGGCTGGGGCTGACCCAGGCACGGATCGAGGCGCTGGCGGCAGCCGGGCTCGACCATGTCCAGCTCTCGATCCAGGATGCCGACGACCTGTCGGCCGACCGGATCGCGGGTCGCGAGGGGGCGGCCCGGACCAAGCGCCGGGTTGCGGCCGATGTGGTGGCGGCCGGCCTGCCGCTGACCGTCAATGTCGTGGTCCATCGCGCCAACTTGTCCCGGCTGGCAGACATGATCGCGCTGGCGCGTGAGTTGGGGGCGGGGCGGGTGGAAATTGCCCATGCCCAGTATCACGGCTGGGCATCGGTGAACCGGGCGGCGCTTCTGCCCGACCGCGAGGCGGCGCTGGATGCGGTCCGGCTGGTGGAGCGGCTGATGCCCGCCGCCGGCATCGCCATCGACCATGTCGTTCCCGACCAGTTCGCGGATACACCCAAGCCCTGTATGGGCGGCTGGGGGCGGCGGGTGATCAATGTGACGCCGTCCGGCCGTGCGCTGCCCTGCCATGCCGCCGAGACCATTCCGGGGCTGGCGTTCTGGTCGGTGCGCGACCATACGCTCGACCGGATCTGGGCGGAGTCTCCCGCCTTCCGGCGTTTCCGCGGCACGGCCTGGATGCCAGAGCCCTGCCGGTCCTGCGCCCGCCGCGAGATCGACTTCGGCGGCTGCCGCTGTCAGGCCCTGGCGCTGACCGGCGATGCCGCTGCCACCGATCCGGTCTGCCATCGCTCGCCGCATCGCGCCCGAGTGGCGCCGCCGCCACGGCCGGTCGACAGCTATGTCTATCGGGGGCGGTGATCCCTCAGACCCGCCGCCAGACCGCCTCCAGCCCCGGCACGCCATCCGCCGTCACCAGACCGCGGTCATGCATGTGCAGCAGATGGGCCAGCACCGAGCGGGCGGCAGCCGGATGCAGCCGCGGATCGACCGCGGCATAGATCTCGCGGACCATGCCCATGATGCTGGCCGGCCCCAGCGCCAGCCTGTTCAGGATCTGGGTCTCGCGTTCGGCGCGGTGGGCGATGAAGGCCCGGACATGGGCATGGGCATCGGTGATCACCGGCCCGTGGGTCGGCCAGTAGACCGTCTCCGGCCGGTCGAGCAGCTTCGTCAGGCTGTGCAGATAGCTGCCCATCTCACCGTCGGGTGGAGCAATGACACTGGTCGACCAGCCCATGACATGGTCGCCCGAAAACAGGATCCCGGCCTCTTTCCAGGCGAAGCAGAGGTGGTTGGAGGTGTGGCCGGGGGTGTGCACCGCCTCGATCGTCCAGCCGTCGCCGTGTACGACGTCGCCATCGGTCAGGCGGTGGTCGGGATCGAAATCCAGATCGCCGCCTTCCTCGACGCGGGCTCCGCCCTCGTCACGGCCTGTGCCATGAGGGCCGAAGCCCCAGCTCTCGGCGCCGGTCGCCGCCTTGAGCAGAGTGGCTGCAGGGGAGTGGTCGGTATGGGTGTGGGTCACCAGGATATGGCTGACCGTCTCTCGCCCAAGCCCGTCGAGCAGGGCGTCGATATGGGCGGCGATGCGCGGCCCCGGATCGATCACCGCCACCCGGCCGCGGCCGACCACATAGGTACCGGTGCCGTAATAGGTGAAGGCCGAAGGATTGCGGGCCACGATCCGGCGCAGGCCCGGCGCAACCTCCTCCAGGCGGCCGTAATCGAAGCTCATCTCGCGGACATAGGGGATCTCGACGGCCATCCGCGATCAACCTTTCAGGGGTGCGCGGAGGTCGGCAAGCACCGTGCCGGTCGCGGCGATATCCGTCTCGTGAGCGGCATCTCGCCAGGGTTCGGCCAGACCGGCCGCATACCAGTCTGCCATCGCCGGCAGGGCGAGCAGATGACGGGTATAGACATCGGCGGTACCCCCCGGGACGAGGCCGTAGCTCTGGATACGGAAGGCGACCGGAGCGAAGAAGGCATCCACGGCGCTGAACCGGTTGCCGGCAAGGAAGGGGCCGCCGAAACGGGTGAGGCCCTCGTTCCAGAGTTCCGCCAGCCGGGCCAGATCGCGGACCAGCGCCGGGGGATGGTCGCGGAGCCTGACACGTACCCCCACCGCCATCGGGCAACGGTTGCGCAGAGTGGAGAAGCCGGCATGCATTTCGGCTGCGGCGGCGCGCGCCCAGGCACGGGCGGCCGGATCTGCCGGCCAGACCCCGGCATGACGCTCCGCCAGGAATTCAACGATGGCGAGGGATTCCCAGACCACGACATCGCCGGCGTCCAGACATGGAACCGTGCCGGTAGGGGAGAAGGCCCGGAAACGATGCCAGTTGCTGCTTCCGTCGAAGGGAGTCAGCACCTCCTCGAACGGGATGCCCAAAGTCCGCATCAGCACCCAGGGGCGGAGTGACCAGGACGAATAGTGCTTGTTGGCGATGTGCAGACGGTACATGCGGGCGACATCTCCTGATCGGGGCGGCGCCACATGATGCGGCCGAAATGTGGTCGCTGTCGACCAGGACCGTCTCACCCTTGGCCCCGAAACCGGCTCGCCCTAAGCTCGGGTCTACGAGGTTGTGCGGGGGATCAGGGATGAGGTTCGGGTGGATGCGCCGGCCGCCGGGTGGCATGCCGGCGCGGTTGCAGATGGCGATTGCCGAGGCCGAGGCCGGGGCCGAGCGTCTGGTCGGCTGGGCGCAGGTCGGCATCATCCTGCTGTTCGGCACACTCTATCTGGTCAGCCCCAGGGCCGGGGGCTCGGACCTCATGTTCATGCCGGTGCCCTGGGCGCTGGGGATCTATACGGTCTTCACCGCCATCCGGCTGAAACTCGCCTATCTGGGGCCGCTGCCGGGCTGGTATCTGGCGCTGTCGGTGGTGGCCGATATGGCGTTGCTGATCGGGCTGATCTGGAGCTTCCATATCCAGTACCACCAGCCGGCCGCCTTCTATCTGAAGGCGCCGACCTTCATCTATGTGTTCATCTTCATCGCCCTGCGCTGCCTGCGCTTCGAGCCGCGCTATGTGCTGCTGGCGGGGATGGCGGCTGCAGGCGGCTGGCTGGCGCTGCTGTTCTATGCCCTCTGGGAGGGGGGCGGCATGGGGGTGATCACCCGCGACTATGTCGCCTATATGAGCGGGCCGCTGGTTCTGATCGGCGCCGAGATCGACAAGATCGTGGTCATCCTGGTGGTGACGGTGGTGCTGGCGGCGGGGCTCGCCCGGGCGCGGGCCCTGCTGGTGCGTGCCGAGGAAGAGGGTGCGGCACGGGCTTCGCTCGCCCGCTTCTTTGCGCCCGACGTCGCCCGGCGCATCGCCGAGACCGGGCTGGCGATGACGCCGGGTTCGGGGGCCGAACGCGAGGCGACGATCATGATGATCGATATCCGCGGCTTCACCCGGATGAGCGAGCGGCTGGCGCCGGATGCGTTGATGAGCCTGCTTGCCGAGTATCAGGCCCGGCTGGTGCCGGTGATCCAGGCCGAGGGCGGTGCGATCGACAAGTTTCTGGGCGACGGCATCATGGCGACTTTCGGCGCCGTCGCGCCCGACCCGGCCCATGGCGCCCGGGCGATGGCGGCGGCCACCGCCGTGCTCGATGCGATGGCCCGCTGGAACGAGGCCCGCCGGCTGGGCGGGCTGGATCCGGTCGCGGTCGGCATCGGCATTGCCGGAGGCCGGGTGGTCTTCGGTGCGGTCGGCGATGAAAGCCGGCTGGAACTGACGGTGATCGGCGCCCCGGTCAACCTGGCGGCCAAGATCGAGAAGCACACCCGCAGGGCCGGCGTCGCCGCCCTTGCCGAGGCGGCAGTGGTCGATGCCGCGGAAGCGGCCGGCTGGCGGGCCGGGCCGGGTGCTGGCCTCCGGCGGCTTGGGGCACAGCCGGTCGACGGGCTCGACGGGGCGGTGGCGCTGGTGGCGATCGAAGCTACCTCGTGATGCTGGCGGCGGCCGACGCGGCACGGAAAGGTAGCTGTCCCGAATACCCTGGAGCGGGCTTTACCGGCTGGTTCTGAGCGTCCGGAAGTACCTGCCCGATGATCCGTCGTCATCGCGAGTCGACAGGGATGTCCTGGCGAGTTCGGCGAGCAGGCAGGCGGCCGCGAACGGCACCAGCGCCAGCGCGGTGCCAAGCCCGCCGACGATCCGGGTTGCGCCGGTACCGGTCAGCAGCGGCCAGGCCGCACTCGTCACCAGCAGGGCGCCCAGTACCATGCCGGCCCGGCAGACGCCGGTGCCCAAATGCCGGGCGGCGCGGGCGATCGCCGCGAAGCCGGCTTCGGTTTCCGGGGCGGGCTCGGTGAGATGGCCGGATGCCGTGCAGCCCCTGGCAAGGCGGCGCATGTCCAGGATCATCATGCTGCCCGCAAGAATGATCAGGGCCGTTACGCCTGCGCGGTCCATCATTTCAGCCGAATGCATCGATGCGGCCAGCGCCATGATCGTCACGGCCGGCAGCAGACGCCGCCCGATGACGCTGCCTGGCGCGCCCGATATCACGGAGGATCGCGGCATGGCGACAGCCGGATCGCGGAGCAGAGACAGTGTGAAGGCCGTATACAATATGCGGGCCCTCTGTCGGCGGATCTGTTGCAGGCAGCGGGATGTGCCACCCTTCAGGCAGATGATCCTCCGATTATGCGCTCATGCAGATCAGGTACACACAGGTTTTGCAGTCGTCCGGCTGATCGCCTTTCCCGGGCCGTCCTGCCGGACCATCCCAGGGGAATCGCATTTGAAAATCCCGGGTAGCGGAATGGTCAGAGATGGATTCTTTATTCGGTTCCAAGGAGGAACCGATGCCATCTCTGATCACCATCCTGCGCCAGGTGCCCGACCCGCGCACGGGTAACGCGAGACGCCATGAGCTTCTGGACCTCCTGGTGATCGCGCTGACGGCTTCGATCTGCGGCTGCGAGAGCTGCGTCGATTTTGCCGACTTCGCAGAGGACCGCGAGGAGCTCTTCCGGGAGTTTCTCAGCCTTCCCAACGGCTTGCCAAGCCATGACACGTTCTCGCGGCTGTTCCGCCTGATCGATCCCGCAGCGTTGTCGGCGTGCTTCTCACAGTTCCTCGACGATCTCGGAGCCGATGGTCCCGGCGTAATCGCCATTGATGGCAAAACGCTCCGGCGTTCGTTTGACCGGGCTGCGGGTAAGAGCGCGCTGCACGTGGTGAGCGCCTTTGCCGGCGAGGCCGGGCTGGTGCTCGGCCAGGCGGCGGTTCCAGAGGGCGGCAACGAGATCACCGCCGCCCGCGCCCTCCTCGCCATCATCGATCTGAAGGGCATGCTCGTCACCGCTGACGCGATCCACTGCCAGGGCGAGACGGCGCGCCTCGTGCTGGAGCGCGGCGGCGACTACCTCTTCGCGCTGAAGAAAAACCGCCCCGCCACCCTTGCCGACGTCGAGACCTGGTTCGCCGATCCGGCGACGGCGCCGGCCGAGACGCTGCAAACCACCGACGCAGACCACGGCCGTCTGGAGATCCGTCGGCACGAGGTGGTTCATGACGTCGACTGGCTGTTCCCGGAAAAGCGGGACCCCGACCGGCCTGCCATGCCGGCGCTCGCCACCATCGCCCGGGTCGTCGCCACCGTCGAGCGGGACGGAAAGACAAGCACATCTACCCGCTATTACCTCTCCTCCGCCCGCTTGTCCGCCGCCGCCTTCGCCAAGGCCGTCCGCGGCCACTGGGCCATCGAGAACGGCCTGCACTGGGTTCTCGACACCACCTTCCGCGAGGACGAGGCCCGCGCTCGCAAGGACCACGGCCCGGAAAACCTCGCCATCATCCGAAAACTCGCCCTCAACGTCCTCAAAACTGCCAGGCCAACCATCTCCATCCGTCGCAAGCGAAAGCGATCCGGATGGTCCGACGCATTCGCCCGATCCGTCATCGGGCAAATGCGATAGCCCTGAGTGCCGCGGCCGCGGGGCTTGACAGCCCGACACATCGGTATACCATCGCTTCCATGAGCATGATCGTATATCGCCATACGCGCAGCTTTGCGCGAATTACGGGCCCGGTCCTCTTCTGAGAGGGCCGGGGGTTTTCCCGTCTTGCGATGAGGGTTGCTGCAACTTTACAGCGTCTGCGGCCCACCACCAGATCGATGCGTTGGTCCCGATGACCTCTCCTGCCTTCGTCTCTGTCCGACATCACCGGCTCCGTCACGCCTGCCGGGCCGGTCTTCGAATTATCGGCCCGGTTCTCCGCTGAGAACCGGGAGACCAGAGGACGATATTCGATATCCCCTGCCCGCCGGTGATGGTTGCGGCAGGCGGATGTCAGGACAGAGACCGTGACCGGAGAACGGCCCCCGACAGGTGCGGGCTCCCGGTCACCGACGACGAGGACCACGCGATGTTGACCGCCCCCCTGACCACCACCGCTGCCCATACCACCCCGGCCACCGAAGCGGTGGCGCCTGCCACTGCCTGTTTTTTCGTGGTCGCCGCCGCAGAAGTCGGCACGATGTCTCGGGTGCTTGAAGTCTTCGCCCTGCGCAGCCTGCTGCCGTCGCGCTGGCACAGCCAGCGGGTCGGCGGTCGTGCGGACGAGGTTCATATCGACGTCCAACTCGATGATGTCGTGCCGGGCGAGGCCGAAAAGCTGGCCCGCAAGCTCCGTCAGCTGGTCGAGGTCCGCCAGGTGCTGATCACCTTCAAGGCGATGGCCGACTAAGGCCCCCGCCATCCCCGCACCCGTCCCGACCCGCATCCGCCCCTCCGATGATGCCCCGGGACGGCGGCGGCATGTCTCCGCCTGCGATCCACGCCCCCTTCCCCCGGATCGTGCGCGCTGATCCCCATGACATGCCGGCCCCGAAGCCCGGCCCGCGGCGCCCCACCGCGCGGCCGGGCTTTTCGCGTCCGGCAGCCGGGATCAACCGGGCCGCGCCAGCCCCAGCCGCCGGCGGATCTCCGTCGGCGTGATCCCCGCCTCACGCAGATCGGCCAGCCGCACGCCGGGCGTGCGCTTCGCCAGCCGGCGCCCCTGATCGTCGGTCAGCAGGTGGTGATGCCGCCAGACGGGCACCGGCCAGCCCATCAGCGCCTGAAGCAGCCGGTGGAGATGGGTCGCCGCCTCAAGGTCACGGCCGCGGATGATGTGGGTGATGCCCTGCAAGGCATCGTCATGCGTGACTGCCAGGTGATAACTGGCCGGCACGTCCTTGCGCGCCAGCACGACATCGCCATGAATGGCGGGCGACGCCCGCACCGACCCCGCATCCATGTCCGTCCAGGTGAGGTCGGCAGCGTCCTGCCCCAGGGCGGCCAGCGCTGCCGCCATGTCCAACCTGAGCGCGTGGGGGTGCCCGTCCGCCAGCCTTGCCGCGCGCACGGCAGGTGCGAGCCTGCGGCAGGTGCCGGGATAGAGTGGACCGTCGGGTCCCGCAGGCGGCGGGCCGTGTGGTGCCGAGGCACTGGCCGCAATCTCGGCCTCGATCTCCGACCGGGTGCAGAAGCAGGGATAGACCAGATCCCGTGCCGTCAGCTCGTCCAGGACGTTGCGATAGGCGTCGAAGTGCTCCGATTGCCGGCGTACCTCGCCATCCCAGCCCAACCCCAACCAATCCAGGTCCCGGAAGATCGCGTCGACGAATTCAGGGCGGCACCGGGTGATGTCGATGTCTTCGATCCGCAAGACGAAACGCCCGCCATGCGCCCGGGCGTAATCATAAGACAGGATCGCAGAAAGTGCGTGGCCCAGATGCAACAGCCCCGTCGGGCTCGGCGCGAAGCGGGTGACCGGCATCAGGGCCGGAGGCACGGGATCGATCGTCTGGCTCATCCGGCCTTCTCCGGGTCTTTCAGGTGCATATGCAACCATGGGACGATTAATAAAAACGATAATTGACTCACGGTCCTGTCCTGGCAGAGGATATCAACCAGAGGTCGTTATGGTTTGGGTTTCATATTGCAATAAAGCTGTAAAGGGTCTGCAGCAAGGACCATGAAACCCCCAGGCGACGCGGAATGTCCATCACGGGCGACGCGGGCGGCGCGTGCCCTGTCTCCATGGCCTTACGTCTCCGGGCGGGACCGGGGCAGCCGGGGCAGGCAGGGCTCGGGCCAGCTTGAGGAGTGGTATCATGACGATCAGGGTCATCGACGTGACACTCCGCGACGGCGGATATGTCAACGATCACGGCTTCACGCCGCAACAGGCCGCCGCACTGGTGGCAGGGCTTGCGGCATCCGGCCTCGACTATGTGGAGATCGGCTATTACCGACCCCACGACGAGGCCCTGTATGACGGCCGGCCGGCGGCCTGCTGCCCGGCCTGGTATATCGACCAGATGCGCAGGGTTTCGGATCGGACCGGCCTGACGGTCATGGCGCATGTTCACCAGGTGGTCCTGGACGACTATGCCCGCCTCGCCGATCAGGGCGTGCGGCTGGTGCGCATGCCGGCGACCCCGGCCCGGCTTGATGCCGCCCTCACCCATGCCGAGCGCATCCGCTCTCTGGGCATGGAGGCGGCGATCAATCTGATCCGGGCCTCGGAACAGCCGCTGGATCTGGCGCCCGAGGTGGCGCGGCGGGCCCGGGATGCCGGCGCCAACTGGTTCTATATCGCCGACAGCAATGGCGGGCTCTATCCCCACGAGGTTTCGCAACGCATCTCCGACATCGTGGCAGCCACGGATCCCGTCGGGCCCGGTATCGGCTTCCATGCCCATGACGGGCTCCGTCTCGGCTTCGCTAATACGCTCGCGGCCATGGAGGCCGGCGCCGTCATTGTCGACGGGTCTCTCGGCGGCATGGGCAAGGGCGGTGGCAACTGCCAGACCGAAGCGCTGGCCGTGCATCTGCACCGCAACCAGGGCCGGGCCTTCGCTCATGAGCGCCTGGCTCGGCTGATCTCGGAGCATCTGCTGGACTGGGTCGACCGGCGGGCCTTCGCACTCTACGAGAACTGCCTGGCCGCCTCGATGAACCTCAATCTCGATGATCTGAGGGCGCTGCGCGAAGACGCAGTTCGTGACGGCAGCGCCTTCCTGGATGTGCTCGCCGGCCGGCTGGCCGGTCTGACGCAGGCTGCAGAGGCAGACGCTCTGGCACGCGGCGCAGCCTGAGCCGCCACGGCCCCCGTTTTCCCGTTCTACCCACCCGACTCCACCCACGCGACGACTGGAAGGTTCGACATGACGGACTTCGTCGAAACGCTCGACCGCATGATCGCCGAGCGCAAGAAGATGACCAGCCCTCTCTATCAGCTGATCATGAGTGGCAAGGCGACGCAGCGGCTGCTGCAGAACTTCGTCATCCATCGCTGGCCGATCAAGAACTTCTGGACCCGCAACATCCTGGGTATCGCCTCGCGGATCGACGACTACGAGCTGCGCATCTCGCTCGTCGAAAACATTTATGAGGAAGAGACGGGCCGGCTGACCGACAGCCGCCGCCATCTCCTCTCTTTCGTCGACTTCGGCAATTCGGTCGGCGTCACCATGGATGACATTCAGGCGGCACCGCTGCTGCCCGAGACCCAGGCGGTGATCGACCACAATGTCGGCGTCTGCAACAACACCGCCGTCCATTTCACGGCCGGTGTCGCCTCGGTGCTGCTGCTGATGGAAGGCCAGCCGCCGATCGTGAACCCGCAGAAGCGCTCGATGCTCGACGTCATGCGCGACGTCTATCAGCTGCCGCCCGAGGGCTATGACTATTTCGTTCACCATGCCTCGTCGACCGAAGGCGACGATCATGTGAGCGAGCTTGAGGACGAGCATGCCTCGGTCGCACGGGAGCTGCTGCGCCGCTACGCCAACACACCTGAGCTGCAGGACCAGTGCGTGCGCATGCTGAGCCGGGCGCTGGATCTGCGCCATGCCCATTTCGACGCCATGCTGCGCAACTTCTATGACCCGGCCGAAGCGCCGTTCCGCTACCAGGACGTCGCTGCCTGAGCCGTCCAGACCGGCCCCGGGGCCGGGGTAGCCGTCATTCGTCTGCTCCGGCCCCGTCCATCCCGACGCACCGCCCCCGGAAGCCGCCCCATGCCCACACCCGTGCGTTCACCGAAGACCTTTCCGCTCTGCCATCACGACGGCGCCCTGGTGCCCTGGGAAACCGCGACCCTGCATGCCGCCAGCCTTGCGCTGCGCTATGCGGTCTCGGTCTTCGAGGGCATCCGCATCTACCGCACGGCCGATGGCCGCGGGCTGAAGGTGCTGGAACTGCACCCCCATCTCGACCGGCTGGCAGCTTCGGCAGGCATGATGTGGCTGCCGGACCCCGGGATCGACCGCATCCCCGACATCATCGCCGAACTGGTGGCCCGCAACGGCGTCACCGACGACGCCTATATCCGCCCGTCGATCTCGGCCGGCAATCCGGGGGAGCTTGGCCAGGCGGCCCAGCCGCTGCTGACCGTCACCATCACCGCCCAGGGACGCAAGACCTGGCTGGCCGACGACAGGCGGATGAAGGTGAAGCTCTCTGCCTGGCAACGCGCCCATGATCTGGCCTTCCCGTCGGCGGCGAAGAACATCTCCAACTATGCCGGCGCGCGCATCGCGATGCTGGAGGCGAAGTCCCAGGGTTTCGACAATGTCGTACTCGCCAATGCCGACGGCTATCTCTCCGAGGCGCCGACCGCGATCCTGTTCCTGGTGAAGAACGGCCGGCTGATGACACCGGCGCTGTCGGAAGGCGTGCTGCCCAGCATCACCCGGGCGCTGACCCTCGACATCGCCACGGAACTTGGCATTCCCACGGCCGAAACCCGGCTGACCCGCGCCGATGCCTGGACGGCGGATGAGGCCTTCCTTTGCGGCACCGGGCTTGAATATGCGCTGATCGGCCAGATCGACGGCCACAAGCTGAAGCGGGCCGATGCGGCCCCGATCTCACAGCAGATCATCACGCGCTATTTCGAACGCGCGCGCGACATCCGGGCCGGGGCGGGCGATCTGATCCTGCCGCTTCCCGATACAGCCGCCGTCGCCTGACCGCCGCACTTCCCCGTCCGGGACATATCCCCGAAGAAGGGTCCAGAGCCATGATCGACTGGCATGCCGCCGCCACCGTCCTCGCCGGGCTGACCGCCGAGGGGGCCGGCCTCGCCCGGCGCGTCTCCGCCGCCGTTGCGGCAGCCCCCCGTTTCCAGAACAAGGCCTTCGACCTGGCCCCGGCACCGCTGATGGTGCGCGCCGACCGGGTAGAGGCCCATGCCCGCGACCTTGAAGCCTATGTGGCGCTGCTGGAATCGGCGGTCGAAGCCTATCGCGCCGACCCGGAGGTCCGGGCCTATATCGCCCTCGACCCTGCCGAAGAAGCGGCATCGCTTGCCGCTCATGGGCTGCCCTCCAGCGTTCGCGTCTGCCGGATCGATGGCTATCCCGCCCTGCCGGACGGCCGGGTGGTGGTGCTGGAGAACAATGCCGACAGCCCGGCCGGCACCATGTTCACCGGCCGGATCAATGCCGTGGTCGATGATCTGATCGAAGCACCACTCGCCGCTGCCGGGCTCGGCATCTGCAAGCTGCCGCTCGACAAGGGTGCCCCCCTGCTCGAACGCTTCCTGGAAGACTACAGGCTCTGGGGCGGCACCAATCCGGATCCGGTGCTGGCCGTGCTGCAGGAAGACGGCAAAGCCAATGTCGAATCGGTCGAAATGGCCGCCGCCTATACCGCACTCGGCACCCGCACCCTGGTGGTCGACCCGCGTGCCGTCGAGTTTCGCGACGGTGGCGCCTGGACGGACGACACCCGCATCGATCTTTGCTGGAACAAGATCAACACCGTCTACTGGCGCCGGCTGACCGCGGACCATCCCGATCTGCTGCCGCGCTGGGTGGCGGCGATCGAGGCGCGCGCCATCCTGCACCTCAACCCCTTCCCGGCCCGCTATGTGGCCGAGAGCAAGCGCACCCTGGCGCTGGTGCGCGAGCCGCGCTTCGCCCATCACTTCACCGAAGATGAACGTGCACTGGCCGAGCGCCTGCTGCCCTGGGCATCGAAACTGGAGCCGGGCAAACAGGTCCTGTTCGACGGCGCCGCCCGCGACCTGCGCGACCTGCTGATGGAACGCCCGCAAGACTGGGTGCTGAAAGAGCCCTACGACATCCGTGGCGACGGCGTCACCATCGGTCGCGACACCGATCACGCCACCTGGATCGCGAAGATCGAACAGGGTTTCGCCGAGGGCAATATCGCCCAGCGCTATGTGCCGCCGCTCACCTATCCGATCCTCACCGATCCGGCGAGCGGTGACTGCGTGCCGATGAAGGTCAGCCTGGATACCTTCGTCTTCGGTGGCCGTTTCATCGGCTTCGGCGCCAAGGCGAGCAACAACGAACGGGTCAACGTCTTCCAAGGCGGGCGCAAACTCGCCGTCCGGGTGGCGGAGCCGCGCCGGGCCGCCGGCCTCGCCTCAGACGCCGCCTGATCCCTGTCCCCTGACCCGACGACAATGGAAGAACCATCCCCATGACCGACCAGAGCCCCGCCGCCACCGCCGACACCCTGCCGCTCGACGATGCCGGTGTCCTTGCCGTGCTCTCGCGCGCCTCGACCGCCGCGGTTTCCGACGTGCTCGACATGCTTGGCTACAACAACGGCCTCCTCGGCATTCGGCCGCTGAAGCCCGGCCATCGGGTCTGCGGCCCGGCCTTCACCGTCGCCTTCGAACCGGTGGCCCCGGGCGAGCCGGCCCCAGCCGCCGATTACATCGAACAGGTGCCGCCGGGCCATGTGGTGGCCCTGGCCAATGACGGCCGCACCTGGTGCACGGTCTGGGGTGACATCCTGTCGGCACTGGCGCAGAGCCGCGGCATCGCCGGCACGGTGATCGACGGCGCCTGCCGCGATGCCACCGAGATCATGGCCCTCGACTATCCGATGTTCTCGCTGACCGCCTATATGAAGTCGGGCAAGAACCGGGTGCGCATGGTGGCGGTCCAGGTGCCGGTCACGATGGGGGGCACGCGCGTGGAACCGGGCGACTGGCTGGTCGGCGACGATTCGGGCGTGGTGGCGGTGCCCGCAGCGCGTCGCGCCGAAGTCGCCGGACTGGTGCGCGAGGTGGAAGCGATGGAAGCCCGGGTGATCGCGGATGTCCGCGCCGGCATCCCCCTGGCCGAGGCACGCCGCCGGCACGGCTATAACCGCTTCGCCCTGAAGGTCGACCCCAGGCCCTGACGGATCAGGGCGGGCGAGCCTGCCCCACTTCGCACGGTTTCTGCCGGTCCCGATTGACTTTCCCTCCCCGGCTGTCGCCATGATGTACGCACCTGATCATGGCGGTGGACGACGGAGACGGATGGGAGAGCGGGACATACGCGACGGCCTGCGCAACGCCCGGGTGGCGATGGAGGCCGAACTCTCCAGGCGCGCCGCAATCGCCACCTTCCCGGGGGCAGCTGCGGCCGCCGCCCTGATGTGGCCCTATGTCGATCATCTCTGGACGATCGGCTGGGTGGTCCTCATGTGGGCAATTTCGGCGATCCGGATCCCGAGTGCCGTCCTCGTCCTGCGCGCGGCCGAAGCCGACGCGGTGACTGAAGCGCAGCGGATCATGATCGCCGGCGGTATCGCCGTGGCGTCCTTCGGCTGGGGGCTTGGCGTTGCGATCGGTCTCACGCTCGACAACCCGGGCGCCACGATGATCGCCATATCGGTCCTGCTGGCGATCTCGTCGGTCGGCATCGCCTATGTGATGGACCGGGCGATGCTGCTCGCCTTCATGGTCCCGCTGGCCATTCCACCCATCGCCCTCCTGCTTGTCCGTCACGAGGGGCAGGATGTGTCGGTAGCGATCTGCTATATTCTTTACCTCATTGTTTTCGGCAACTTCGCCGGCCGCCACCACCGCTGGATCGCCGATATGCTGCGGCTCAATATCGAGAACCGGCAGCTGCTGGACCGGCAGGCCCGCGATGCCGGGCGGATCCGCGCCCTGGTCGATGAATTGACGGTCACCAATGCCCGGCTGGAACGCTCGTTGCACGATGCCCAGGCGGCCAACGACGCCAAGAGCCGCTTCCTCGCCCAGGTCAGCCACGAGTTGCGCACGCCGCTGAACGCGATCCTCGGCTATTCCGAAATCATCCGCGACCAGTTGTTCGGGTCGGATGCCGCCACCTTCCGCCGCTACTCCGAACAGGCCGGCTATATCCACCAGTCCGGGCAGATGCTGAAGGCGCTGATCGAGGATCTGCTCGATGTCGCCCGGATCGAAAGCGGCCGCACGGATGTCGAGATCAGCACCGTCGATCTTGCCCGCGCGATTGAAGGGGCACTCACCGCCATCCGCCCCCAGGCTGCCGCCAAACGCCAGTCCCTGCTGGTCGATCTGCCCCCGGGCCTGCCGGCGGTGGCGGCCGACCACCGTGCTCTTGGCCAGATCCTGAACAACCTCCTCGGCAATGCGGTGAAGTTTACGCCCGAGGACGGTCATATTGCCGTCGCCGCCCGCAGGACCTCCGAACCGGGCCGGCAGATGATCGCGATCACCGTCAGCGATGACGGCATCGGCATTCCGCCCGAGGCGATCGACCGGGTGTTCGAACCCTTCGAGCGGGGCGGCAACGTCGTCCGGCGAAGCATCGAGGGCACCGGTCTCGGGCTCGCAATCAGCCGGCGTCTGGCCGAGGCCATGGACGGCAGCGTGACGATCGAGCGTCAGCGTCGTGTCGGCACCGCGATCACGCTCAGGCTGCCGGTCGCCTGAGCCTGTTTCTCCATATGGCCCGCACCACATCCCCCTGCAGTTGAAACCATGCCACATGGATGCCAGGCCTGCCCGCGCACAGGCTCTTGATCTTTCATGCAAGCATCACAAATCACTGATACCATAAGATCGCGAGGCGGGCGTCCTCCACGCCCGCCCGGTTCAGGGGAGACGGAGCCTGTGGGCCTATCCGCGAGCACCTGTCCGGCGCTGGTATTGAACGCCGACTACCGACCACTCAGCTACTTTCCGCTGTCCCTGTGGTCGTGGCAGGACGCGATCAAGGCAGTATTCCTCGATCGCGTGAACATCCTTTCCGAATACGACTCCGTGGTGCACAGCCCACGCCTGGAGATGCGCTTGCCCAGCGTCATCTCGCTGCGCAGCTATGTGCCGGTGAACCGTCGCCCGGCCTTCACCCGTTTCAACGTCTTCCTGCGCGACCGTTTCCGCTGCCAGTATTGCGGCCGGCGTTTCGCCACGGAAGAGCTGACCTTCGACCATGTGGTCCCCCGCGCCCGAGGCGGCACCACGACCTGGCAGAATGTCGTCACCGCCTGCACGGCGTGCAACACCGCCAAGGGTGCCCGAACGCCCGAGCAGTGCGGTCTGACCCTCAGGTCGGTGCCCAAAGCCCCGGACCTGACCGAACTCCAGGAAGCCGGGCGCCACTTTCCGCCCGGCAATTTGCATCCAAGCTGGCGCGACTACCTGAACTTTGCCGGGCTCCCCGACATCCGCTCCGAGGAGGATGCGATGGATGGGGCACTTGCCGCACAGACCACCCTGCGCGCCATCCAGAGCGAGGCCCAGGGCCGCGCCTTCCCTCCCGACATGACCGAGGGAGAGTATTGGGGGGTCCAGCTGGAGGACGATTGATCGCCCGTTGCGTTCATGCCCGTGATCCGCGAGGATCAGCGCCCTGAAACTGGTGTCAAACGGGGTGAGGCATCATGAACGGGCATGAAGGCGGCACGGATGCCGGCATGGTCGGCGGGCTTGGGCTCTCGGCGCGGATGACCGCGATGCCCACCAACAAGATCGCCGACATCGCCGATCTGGCGCGCGAAGATCCGGCGGTGATCCGACTCTGGATCGGCGAGGGCGATCTGCCGACGCCGGATTTCATTCGCACGGCCGCCGAGCAGGCGATGCAGGCCGGCCAGACCCGCTACACCTATGCCCACGGCCTGCCCGCATTGCGGCAGGCTCTTGCCGACTATCACACCCGTCATTGGCGTGTGGCCGTCGATCCCGGGCGGTTCAGCGTCACCGCCGGCGGTGTCCAGGCGATGATGCAGGCCTTCCAGGCCATCCTGGAGCCAGGCGACGAAGTGATCGCCCCGGTGCCGACCTGGCCCAATCTGGCCGAAATCGTGCGCATCAATCACGGTCGGCTGGTACCGGTGCCCTTCCGGGTGAGTGATGGCCGCTTTTCGCTCGACCTCGATGACCTGCTGGCGGCGATCGGACCGCGGACCAGGGCGATCGCGATCAACTCCCCCTCCAACCCCACCGGCTGGATGATGCCGAAGGTACAGATGGCAGAGTTGGTGCGGATTGCCCGCGACCGGGGGCTCTGGATCCTGTCGGACGAGGTCTACGGCCTGTTCGTCGATGGCGGCCGCCCCGCCCCGTCCTTCCTTGAGGTCGCCGAACCGACCGACCGGCTGCTGATCACCAACACCTTCTCCAAGAACTGGTGCATGACCGGCTGGCGCGCCGGCTGGGTGATCTTCCCCGAGGGGATGTCCCGCATCTTCGAGAACCTCTCCCAGTACAACACCACCGGCGTCGCCACGTTCATCCAGCATGCCGCCATCGCAGCCCTGAACGAGGGCGACCCGGGGATAAGGGCACTGGTCACCCGCACCATGACTGCCCGGGACGTGCTGCTCGACGCCCTTGCCGCCATTCCCGAAGTGACCGTGGTGAAGCCGGATGGCGGCTTCTACCTGTTCTTCGGCGTGCGCGGCATGAACGACGCCTTCTCGACCGCCGTGCGCATCCTGCGAGAAGCCGGGGTCGGCCTTGCCCCCGGCTCCGCCTTCGGCCCCGGCGGCGATGGTTATCTGCGCCTGTGCTTCGCCATCGACCCGACGCTCGCCGCCGAGGCGGCCCGGAGGCTCGACGCCTTCTTTGCCGGCACCCGGGAGGGCTAACCCCGGCGACAGTCCCGGATGGCGTCGGCGATCCTCCGGGCCGCCGCCTCGGGGTCGGGCTGGCCGCAGATCGCCGAGACCACCGCCAGTCCCTCGGCGCCAGACGCCAGCACCGGCGCCACATGATCAGCCTTCAGCCCGCCGATCGCCACCGCCGGCACGGGCGACAGCGCCACCAGCCGGGCAAGGCCGTCGAAACCGGTCGGCGGCTCATGATCCGGCTTGGTCTGGGTCGCGAAGACGGGGCCCGCCCCCACATAGTCGACCACCGCCGGATCGACCGCCCGCACCACCGCCTCGGTCTCGACCGACAGGCCCAGGATCATCCGGGGCCCGATCCGGCGACGGGCCTCTGCCGCGGGCATGTCGCCCTGGCCGACATGCACTCCATGGGCACCGATCGCGACCGCAGCCTCGACGTCGTCATTCACGATCAGCGGTACGCCGGTGCCTTCCAGCACCGACATGAGCGCCCGGCCGGTCTCGATCAGCCCGGCCGTACCGGCTGTCTTGTCGCGCAGTTGAACGATCGTGGCCCCACCGGCAACGGCGGCGCGGGTGGTCTCCACCATCGACCGCACGCGGCAGAGATCGGGGTCGAGAACAAGATAGAGCGAGAGATCGAAACGCTTCATGCCGGCCGGATCCTTTCTCCCGCCTCGAGCGCCCGTGCTTCAAGACCATGCAGCGCATCCAGGAAGCGCATGGCGAAGGAGCCCGGGCCCTCTGCCCCCCGTTCCGCCGCCTCCCCTGCCGCCGCAAAGGTGGCGAGCGCTGCGACCGTCGCCTCGAACGGAGCATCGGCCGCCACCGCCGTGAAGGCGCCGACCAGACAGGTGAGCGAGCAGCCAAGCGCCGTCACCTTCGGCATCAGCGCCGACCCGCCCGAGATTCGGACCGCTTGTGCACCGTCGGTCACGAAATCGACCGGACCGGTCACCGCCACCACCGTTGCATGGCGTTGTGCCAGCCGCCGCGCGGCCTCTTCCGCCTGTTCCACCGGATCGCCTGCGTCGGCGCCCTGTCCGGCACTGGTGCCGCCATCGAGCGCGATGATCTCAGAGGCGTTGCCACGCACCACCGTCGGGCCGAGCGCCAGCAGCTCCGCCGCCACCCGCCGCCGGTAGCCGGTCGCGAAATGGGCGACGGGGTCCAGCACCCAGGGCCGTCCGGCCGCTGTCGCGCCCGCAATCGCCGCCTTCATGCCGCCGACCCAGCCGGGTGAGAGCGTACCGATATTGACGGTCAATGCGCCGGCGAGGCCTGCGAACTCACCCGCCTCTTCCTCGGCATGGACCATGGCCGGCGAGGCGCCGGCGGCGAGCAGCACATTGGCTGCCACGTTCATCGCGACGTAGTTGGTGATGCAATGTACCAGCGGAGCGCTCCGCTGCATGCGGGCGTGGAGTTCAGCGGCACCGGCGGTTCTTTGCGGGGTCATTCCGGTTCCTCCCTCTCGATCTTGATCGATCCGGCGCGGACCGGCAGAGAGAGGGAGAGGCTCAGAAACGCCGTCTCCCCTGCGCCGCAGGGGTTGCAGGAGCCGGCCATCCGCACCATCCCTCCGCCAGTATGAACTGGATCAGGTTCGTCGGGTCCCTGCGCTGCCTTGCGGCCCTGCAGAATCTCAGCCCCTTGTCGGGACACCCCTGGTGAGGTCTTCAGACTGCGCGCCGCCCGGGCACGGTGTCAACGTCGATCAGATCCGGGTCGACAGCCAGATCGCCATTCTGGAGCCCGCGCCGATCAGCGCCTTCATCGCCTTGTAGCCGGTCGCCTGTTCGGCGCCATGGGCGAGGCCCGTGTCTCGATGCTCCAGCTCTTCGGCCCGGAAACGTTCGATGGTATCGCGCAAAGGAGCCTCGTCGGGTCCCAGTGCCGCCGATTGGGCGCGGTAGTGGCGGTCGATCTCTTCCTCGACCGCAACCGTGCAGGCCATCGCCGCCCGCGGTCCCATGGCCGCGGTCACCGCCCCCAGTGCAAAACCCGCGGCATGCCAGACCGGCGACAGCAGGGTCGGCCGCACCCGGCGTTCCACCATCATCCGGTTGAAGGTCTCCAGATGGACCCGTTCCTGGTCGGCCATATGGCGGATGGTGGCGCCATGCGGACCCTTGCCCATCACCGCCAGCTGGCCGGCATAGATCCGGGCGGCACCGTATTCCCCCGCCTGATCGACCCGGATCATCCGTTCGACCAGGGTGCGGGCATCGGGATCGCCGGGCAGGACACGCGCGGCTGTGGGGCGGTCATTGCTGAGGCGGGGCTGGTCGGTCATCTGCAGGCGGTCTCCGGTCGGGGATCGTCCGGTGAGGGAGCGTCCGGTCGGCTTGTCAGCCATGCCTGAAGATACGCCGCGCGCCGCCCGCGGCAATACCCGCCAGCAGAACCGACAGCAGCGCATTCCATCCGGCCATGCTGATCCCCAGCAGCGACCAGGCGATATCGGTGCAGGCGGCACGTGGTGCGCCGGCGATGGCAGCCCGCAGGGACGCCAGGTCCTGGGCGCCGGCGGCCGTGCTCATCGAGCAGGCGGCGCTCGCCTCCACCCAGCCCTGCTCGACGCCAACATGATAAAGACCGATACCGCCGGTCATCAGCAGCAGCACCGTGATCAGCAGCAGCCCCCAGCCCTGCACCCGCCGCGAAGGCCCAAGCGCCGTCAGCGCGCCCGCAGCCACCGCCACGCCCAGATGCGGCCAACGCTGCTGCAGGCAGAGCACGCAGGGCTCCAGCCCGCCCAGGAACTGGAAGCTGAGGGCACCCCCCAGCAGGGCAAGGCTGGCCGCCCCCAGGAAAGGCAGCAGCGGATCGATCCCGCGGGCACGCAGGCGTGCCGCCATCAGATCGACGGGCTTGGTGAGCAGGGACATGGAGCGGGTTCTCTCCGGCATCTCGGACGGCGACACGGGCAGCCGGGCGGGCCATCCTGCGGCAAGGCCTGCGACCGTTCCGTGACGTGTGTCACGGCGGCTCGACGGATGCCGCGAGTGTGGCTAGGATCAACCGGACAAGCAAGTCGCACTCCGCACACTCCGGACAAGGGGTTCGTGCGGCCCCTGCGATGCCTCGTCTCGCCAGCGGAGATCCGTGCATCATGGCCCGCAGCACCCGGACCGCCGTGTCCGCCTGTCCCGTCACTGCCCCGGCCTTCATACAGAATATCTACCTGGGGTTGATGAGACTGGTGGAACTGCGACGATGGGCCGCCGCCACCATCGTCGCCGGCCTGCTCTCCGCCTCCGGCCAGGCAGCCGCCCAGGAAGAGGCGATGCGCTTCTTCCGCATCGGCACGGGATCGACCGGCGGTACCTATTTCCCGATCGGCGGCATCATCGCCAATGCGGTCAGCAATCCGCCCGGCTCCCGCCCCTGCGAGGATGGCGGCGCCTGCGGCATTCCGAACCTGGTCGCCGTGGCGGTCACCACCCGCGGGTCCGTCGACAATCTCAACCTGCTGAACGACGGCCAGGTCGACAGCGGCCTCTCGCAGGCCGACATCGCCGTGCTCGCCCAGACCGACCGTGGCGCCGAAATCGGTGCGCCCTCCATGCCGGATCTGCGGGCCATCGCCAGCCTCTATCCGGAAAGCCTGCATGTGGTGGCGCGGACGGGTGCCGGTATCACCGATCTGAAGGATCTCGTCGGCAAGCGGGTATCACTCGATCGAACCGGCTCCGGCACCCTGGTCGATGCCCGGCTGGTGCTGGCCGCAGCGGGCATTCCGCTCAACAGGATCAAGGTGGAGAACCTCGATCCCGAAGTGGCGGTCGATCATCTCCGCGACGGTTCGCTCGACGCCATGTTCTTCATGGGCGGCTATCCGGCCGTCTCAATCGGAGCCGCCATCCGCGACGGGGTCGCCAGCCTGGTGCCCCTCGCGCCCGAGCTGCGCAGCGCCCTGGTCGAGAAACACCCCTTCTTCGTCGAAGACGTGATCCCCCGCGATGCCTATGATCTGGCCGCTCCCGTGGGCACGGTCAGCGTCCGCGCACTCTGGGTCGTGCGCGAAGGTCTGGATGCAGAGCTGGTGTACGGCCTGACCCGTGCACTGTGGAGCACGCCGACCCGCGGCCTGCTGGATGCCGGCCATGCCAAAGGCCGGCTGATCCGGCCCGAAACTGCGACATTGGGCATCGGCATCCCGCTTCATCCCGGCGCCGAGCGTTTCTATGCCGAATGGCGGGCTGCCCGCGACAAGGCCGCAGCCGACGGCAAACCGGGAGAGGCCGGCACGGCCCCCGATGCCCCGGCCGGCAGCCCGCCTGAGGCAGCACCGCTCGACGATCTGGGAAGCGAACCCGCCGCCACGCCGGCAGCCCCGGCAATGCCCGACGCGCCGGTGCCTGAAGCCAAGCCCGGCACGCCCGCCAGCTGAGCCGCATCACGAGACGGTACCGGATGATGGTCCCCCGGGCTTGACGGCGGCGCCCCGGGCGCTGACCTTGTCGATTGGCGCGATTTTCCGCGCCCATCGATCGAGGAGCCCCGCACGTCCATGGCCGAGATCCCGAGCCTGTCGCGTGACCGCGACGCCGTCGCCCTGCCGCTGACCCTGGTAACCGAGCGCGATTTCGCCGCCTGGCGCGATGCTGCCGAGCCCCGGATCGCGGCTTGGCTTTCGGCCCAGGGCTTCAAGCCGCGGCCAGGCGCCCATGCGCTGCTGCCCGACGCCGAGGGCGGCATCGTCGGCGCCGTGATGGTGACCGCAGCGGAACCGGGCCCCTGGGCGATCGGCGACCTGTCGCAGAAACTGCCCGAGGGCCGCTGGCGGCTGGATCCGGAGCCGGCCGATCCCATGCTGGCAACACAGCTCGCAATGGGCTGGGCGCTGGGTGCCTATCGCTTCGACCGCTATCTCGGTCGCAGCGAGGATCGCCGCGCGCCGGCCACTCTGGTGGTGCCGGCCGCTGCCGATCAGACGCGGCTTGCCGCCCTGGTCCAGGCGATTTCCCATGGCCGCGACCTGATCAACACGCCGGCCGAAGACATGGGCCCGCACGAGCTGGCCCTCGCCGCCCGTCGCATCGCCGAGAATGCCGGCGGCCGCTATGACGAGATCGTCGGCGACAATCTGGTCCAGCGGAACTTCCCGGCGATCCATGCCGTCGGCCGGGCCAGCACCCGGCCGCCGCGGCTGATCGATTTCAGCTGGGGCGACGAAAGCCACCCCAAGGTCACCCTGGTCGGCAAAGGGGTCTGCTTCGACAGCGGCGGGCTCGACATCAAGCCGGCCTCGGCCATGCGGCTGATGAAGAAGGATATGGGCGGTGCGGCCCATGTGCTGGCGCTGGCGCGGATGATCATCGACACCAACCTGCCGGTGCGACTGAGAGTGCTGATCCCGACGGTCGACAACGTCATTGCGGGCGATGCCTTCCGTCCCGGCGACGTGCTCAAGACCCGCGCCGGCATCTCGGTCGAGGTCGGCGACACCGATGCCGAGGGACGGCTGATCCTGGCCGATGCCCTGGCCGAGGCTGCGCGTGACATGCCCGAACTGCTGATCGACGTCGCCACCCTGACCGGCGCCGCACGGGTCGCGGTCGGCACCGAGATTGCGGCCTTCTTCGCCGAAGACGACGCCCTTGCCGCGGCCTTCGAAAGCGCCGCCCGTGCCGAGGACGACCCGGTCTGGCGGCTGCCGCTGCATCGCGCCTATCGCCATATGCTCGACAGCAAGATCGCCGATATCTGCAATGTCAGCGGCGGCGGCTTCGCCGGGGCAACCACGGCTGCCCTGTTCCTGGATGCCTTCGCCGGCGAGGCCCGCAAGGGCTGGCTGCATCTGGATCTGATGGCCTGGAACACCCGCACCCGCCCCGGTCGGCCGGAAGGTGGGGAGATCATGGGCGTGCGGGCGCTCTACCGGATGATCGCCGACCGCTGGGCGCCTTCGGCCTGACATCCGGGTCCCGCCCGATCATCAACCGCAAAGCGGAATTTGCCCAATCTTCGCAAGGCGCCCTGCGCCGGTTCTGGCAGACTTCGATCTGCAAGAAGAACCAGCGCAGGGAGACGCCCCCCGATGTCACGCATAGCCCTTACCCGGCGCGGCTTCGCCGCACCGCTTGCAGCACTCGCCGCCCTGGCGGCCATCGCCGCCACGCCGGTCATCGCCGCCGAGATGCCCCGCCCGAACGCCGCCCAGGGCGATGGCGGGGTCTCGGCGTTCTACGACTGGACCGGCAGCATCCCGGATCAGGCCGGCCTGCTGCTCCGCACCGAGCCACTGCCCGCAAAACTGGGGTTGCCCGGGGCCGGACGGCAGATGCGCATTCTCTACACTTCGACCGACGGGGTGTCGGGCACGGGGCCGGTGGTGGTCTCCGGCGCTTTGTTCGTGCCCAAGGGGCGCCCGCCGGCCGGCGGCTGGCCGCTGCTCGCCTGGGCGCATGGGACGGTCGGCATGGCCGATGCCTGTGCACCGTCCTGGACCGGACGGTCCAAACGCGACATCGACTATCTGGGCCGCTGGCTGCGCGAGGGTTTTGCGATCGTCGCCACCGACTATCAGGGCCTGGGCGTCGCCGGCCCGCACCCCTATCTCGCCACCCGGCCCGAAGCATACAGCACGCTCGATTCGGTCCGCGCCGTGCAGTCGGGCCAGAAGGAACTGGGCGTCGCCCTGGCCGACCGGGTGGTGCTGATCGGCCAGTCCCAGGGCGGCGGCGCCGCCTTTGCGACCGCGGCCTTCGCCCCCGACTACGCCCCCGATATCGACATCCGCGGCACGGTCTCGACCGGCATTCCCTATCTCACGCCCCAGCTGATGACCGCGGTCGCCAAGGCCAATCCCGACAAGGTCGACCCGACCATCGCCTATCTGCTCTACATCGGTCTTCTCGCCGAACAGGCGCCGACGAAGGCCGACGTCGGCCAGATGTTCACGCCCAAGGCGATGCCGGTACTGAACCAGGCCCGCACCGGCTGCGTGATGCCGATCTTTCAGGCCGTCACCGATGCCGGACTTACCCGCGGCAACGCCATGACCCCCAAAGCCATCGAGGTGATCACCGGGCTTGCGCCGTCACTCGCCTATCCCACCGTCAAGCTGGCCCATCCATTGTTCGTCGGCACAGGCGCCGAGGATCATGACGTGCCGCCGGCCATGCAGAAGGCGGTGGTCGATGCCGCCTGCGCCGCCGGCACAGTGGTCCAGGCCCATGTCTATCCGGGTCTCGATCATTCGGGCGCGGTCAACGGCTCACTCAAGGACAGCGTGCCCTTCGTGCGCAAGGTGATGGCGGGCCAGCCCGTCAGCTCGACCTGCGGCGCATCCTGACCGGCGCATCCGCCACCTCATCCCGCAGCTCCGTCGCCGCCCGTGCCGCCGCATCCGCGGTGGCACGGTCCGGATGGATCTCGGCATGCTCTGCCTCAAGCAGGGCCCGCTTCACCCGCTCTCCCCAGCGATAGCCGGCGAAGCCGCCCTGTTCGGGCAGCACCCGATGGCAGGGGACCAGCAGGGAGATCTTGTTGGTGGCGCAGGCCCGACCCACCGCCCGGGCCGCCCCGGGATTGCCCAATGCCCGGGCCAAAGCCCCATAGGTGGTGACGGTGCCGGCCGGCAACCGGCGCAGCGCCTCCCAGACCCTGAGCGTGAAGGCGCCCGCCCGCAGATCCAGCGGCAGACCGTGATCATCCAGCCGGGCGGCATCACGGGTCAGCCCGTCCAGAACCACCTCGGCGGCACGTCCGATCAGTGGATGGTCAACGGCTGCCTCTACCCGCTCCGCCGCGGGAAAGTCGACGGCAAGCCCCCGGAGCAGGGCCGCATCATCGGGATCGATCGCAATCATCGCGATCCCGCGATCGGTGGCTGCAATCAGCAGCCGGCCATGGGGGCAGTCGAAGATCCGCCACGACACCACTTCGCCGGCCCCGCCGGCCGCAAAGCGTCCGGGCGCCATGCCCAGCCCCGCGGCGCCGCCGTCATAGACCCTGGCGGGGCCGCCGAAGCCGGCGGTATAGACCGCCTCGGTGACACTCTCTCCCGCTTTCAGCGCGGCACGGAAACGGCGACGCTTCAGCCCGCGCAGCATCTCGGCCGGCGCCACCCCCAGCACGCGGCCGAAGGCACGCGCCAGCCGCCGGGTCTCGACCCCCAGCAGGCTGGCGAGTTCGGTCGCCCCCGGCACCTCTTCACGCCGGTCGATGGCGCCCATGGCGGAGAGAACCAGCTTCTGTTCAGGCCCCAGCGCCTGCGCCTGGGGCGCACAGCGCTTGCAGGCCCGAAAGCCGGCCGCCTCGGCGGCATGGGCATCGGGATAGAAGCGGACATTCTCGCGATTGGGCAGCCGCGCCGGGCAACCGGGCCGGCAGTAGATACCGGTGGTGATCACCCCCAGCCGGAAGGCATCGGCAAAGCGGCGGTCGCGATCGGCGACGATCCGCCAGAGCCGGTCGTCGCCGGCCTGATCGCCGGCAAGCGCCAGCACGTCGGCCGGGGCGGAGAAGTTGACGGGCGCACAAGAATCGATGGGCTCCGAGGCCATGGGTCAGGTTTCCTCCCGGCAGATCAAGGGGATCGATTGCCTTCATCCTGCACCCACGGCCCGCGCTGCACCATCCGCGACCGGACAGGGATATCGTGTGAACGGAAGGAAGGAGCTTCAGGGCAGACCGTCAGGGAAGGCCGCGCGGATCAGCGCCCGGGTATAGTCGGTCTTGGGCGAGGCCATCACCGCCGCCGCCTCGCCCTGCTCCATCACCCGGCCCTGGCGCAGCACGATCAGCTTGTGGGCCAGCGCCCGCACCACCGCCAGATCATGGGAAATCAGCACATAGGCCAGTTGCCGCCGCCGCTGCAGCCCCCGCAGCAGCTCGACGATCTGGGCCTGGATCGAGACATCCAGCGCCGAGGTCGGCTCGTCGAGCACGATCAGCTCCGGCTCCAGGATCAGCGCCCGGGCAATGGCGATGCGCTGGCGCTGCCCGCCCGAGAATTCATGGGGGAAGCGATCCTGCATCGCCGCATCCAGCCCCACCTCGACCAGTGCCGCGCCGATCCGGTCCCGCCGCGCCGCCCGATCAGCGATGGGCGCATGCACATCCAGCCCTTCTGCCACGATGTCGCCCACGGTCATGCGCGGGCTCAGCGCCCCGAACGGGTCCTGAAACACGATCTGGAAGCGGTTGCGCAGCGGGCGGAGGTGCTTTTGATCCAGTTTCGCAAGGTCGGTGCCGGCGAAGTCGACCATCCCTTCGGCGGCGGTCAGCCGCACGAGAGCTGCGGCGACGGAACTCTTGCCCGAGCCGCTCTCCCCCACCAGCCCCAGCGTCTCGCCGGGACGGAGGGTGAAATTCACCCCCACCGCCGCCTCGACATGAGAGACGACCCGGCGCAGCAGCCCGCCCTTCACCGGATAGCGCACCGCCAGATCCCGCACGGTCAGCAGCGGCTCGGCGTGGGCCGGCACCGGATCGGGCAGACCGCGCGGCCGCGAGGCGATCAGCATGCGGGTATAGTCGTTGCGCGGCGCCCGGAAGATCTCGTCTGCCGGGCCCGCCTCCATCATCTCGCCACGGCGCATCACCACCATCCGATCGGCCGTGCGCCGGACGATGGCAAGGTCGTGGGTGATCAGGATCAGCGCCATGCCGCGCTCGCGCCGGATGCGGGCGAGCAGGCCCAGAATCTCTTCCTGAACCGTGACGTCGAGTGCCGTGGTCGGCTCGTCTGCGATCAGGATCTCAGGCTCGTTGGCCAGCGCCATGGCGATCATCACCCGCTGGCGCTGGCCGCCCGACAGCTCGTGCGGAAAGGACCGCCGGATACGCGCCGTGGACCCGGCCGCATCGACCAGTGCCACCTCGCGCAGCAGCGCATCGATCCGGGCCGCTGCCGCGGCCCCCTGCAGGCCGCGATGCAGGCCAAGCGTCTCTGCAATCTGCCGCTCCACCCGGTGCAACGGATTGAGCGCGGTCATCGGCTCCTGGAAGATCATCGCGATGCGATTGCCGCGCACCTGGCGCAACGCCCGCTCGGAGGCCCCGACGAGTTCCTGGTCACCAAGCCGGGCGCTGCCGCGGACATCCACATCGGCGCCCCGCGGCAACAACCCCAGAATGCCGAGCGCCGTCACCGATTTGCCGGAGCCGCTTTCGCCCACGATCGCCAGCGTCTCGCCGGCCCCCACCGTGAACGACACCCCCGCCACGGCCTTCGTCTCGCCCGCCTCGTGCCGGAAGGTGACCGACAGATCGCGAACGGTGAGGACCGGGGGAACTGCCTGACGGGCGCCGTTCACGAGAACACCTTGCGCGGATCGAAGGCGTCGCGGATCGCTTCGCCGATGAAGATCAGCAGCGACAGCATCACCGCCAGCGTGACGAAGCCCGAAATTCCGAGCCAGGGAGCCTGAAGATTGTTCTTGCCCTGATTGAGCAGTTCGCCCAGCGAGGGCGAACCGGCCGGCAGGCCCAGCCCCAGGAAATCGAGCGAGGTGAGCGCGGTGATCCCGCCCGACAGGATGAAAGGCAGGAAAGTGAGGGTCGAGACCATGGCATTGGGCAGGATGTGACGGCGCATGATGCCGAGATCGCCCACCCCCATGGCCCGGGCGGCGCGCACATAGTCGAAATTGCGGGTGCGCAGGAATTCCGCCCGCACCAATCCGACCAGCCCGGTCCATGAGAACAGGGTGAGCAACCCCAGCAGCAGCCAGACCGTCGGCTCGAACAGGGCCGAGAGGATCAGCAGCACATAAAGCTGCGGCAACCCTGCCCAGATCTCGATCAGCCGCTGAAAGATCAGATCGGTCACCCCACCGAAATAGCCCTGGATCGCGCCCGCGATCACCCCGATCACCGAGCTTGCGAGGGTGAGCCCCAGCCCGAACAGCACCGAAAGCCGGAAGCCGTAGATCAGCCGGGCGAGCACGTCGCGGCCCTGATCATCGGTCCCCAGCCAGTTCTCGGCCGAAGGTGGTGCCGGGGCCGGTCGGTCAAGGTTGAAGTTGATCGTGTCGTAGGAGAAGCGGATCGGTGGCCAGATCGCCCAGCCCGCAGCGTCGATCGCCTCTTGCGTGATCTGGTCGCGATAATTGGCCGGCGTCGGCAGGAAGCCGCCGAATTCGGTGTCGGGATAGTCGAACAGCACCGGGACATAGAGACGCCCCTGATACGAGACCAGGATGGGCCGGTCATTGGCGACGAACTCCGCCCCCAGCGAGACCAGGAACAGGACCAGGAAGATCCAGAACGACCAGAAGCCCCGGCGATTGCGGCGGAAGTTGCGCAGCCGCCGGCGGTTGAGTGGCCCGGGCTTGCGAAAGCCGAGGCGTGCAGCGATGCCCATGGCTCAGCCTCCCCTGCTTTCGAAATCGATCCGCGGATCGATCGCCACATACATCAGATCGCCGATCAGGTTCAGCAGCAGTCCGATCAGGGTGAAGATGAACAGCGAGGCGAAGACCACCGGATAGTCCCGGTTGAGCACCGCCTCGTAGGAGAGCAGCCCCAGCCCGTCGAGCGAAAAGATCACCTCGATCAGCAGCGACCCGGTGAACAGCAGCCCCACAATGGTGGCGGGCAGGCCGGCGACCACGATCAGCATGGCATTGCGGAAGACATGGCCATAGAGCACGCGGTTTTCGCTCAACCCTTTGGCCCGGGCCGTGATCACGTACTGCTTGCCGATCTCGTCCAGGAAGGAGTTCTTGGTGAGCAGGGTCAGCGTCGCGAAGCCGCCGATCACCAGCGAGGTCACCGGCAGCGCCAGATGCCAGAAATAGTCCAGAATCTGCTGCCACCAGGGCAGTTCCGCCCAGTTGTCGGAAACAAGGCCGCGCAGCGGGAACCACGAGACCACCGACCCGCCGGCGAAGACCACCACCAGCAGGATCGCGAACAGAAAGCCGGGCACGGCATAGCCGACAATGACCAGTCCGCTGGTCCAGACGTCGAAGGGCGTGCCGTCGCGCACTGCCTTCGCGATGCCGAGCGGAATGGAGACCAGATAGATGATCAGCGTGCTCCACAGCCCAAGCGAGGCGGAGACCGGCAGTTTGTCGAGAATCAGCTCCACCACCGGCGCATTGCGGAAGAAGCTGTCGCCGAAATCGAAGGTCAGATAGCTGCCCATCATGTCGACGAAGCGTTCGACCGGCGGCTTGTCGAAGCCGTAAAGGGCGCGGATTTCCTCGACCAGCCCGTCCGGCAGACCGCGGGCGCCGCGATAGTCGCTGCCGGACATCGACGGGGCGGCAACCTCGCTGCCGCCTCCGGAAAACCCTGCGGTGGCGTCGGACTGGGCCCCGCTCAGCGTCGCCAGCATCTGTTCGACCGGTCCGCCGGGGGCGAACTGGACGACGGCGAAGTTGATCACCATGATGCCGAACAATGTGAGCGGGATAAGGGCCAGACGGCGCAGGACGTAAGCGAACATCCGTGACCGGGCCCCCTGTCAGCGCAGGCCGTAGCGGGCGGCGAGCGCGTCATCCACCCACCAGGTATAAAGATCGATGCCGTAATCCGGCAGCACCGGCGGGCGCCCGAACTTGTTCCAGTGCACGATCCGGAAGGCCGGAAGGTGGAATTGCGGAATGACGTAGTCGCCCCAGAGCAACACGCGGTCCAGCGCCTTAACCGCCGTGACCAGACTTTGCCGGTTGTTGGCATCGATCACTTTCTGGATCAATGCATCGACCACCGGGTTCCTGATCCCGGCATAGTTGCGGCTGCCGGGCCGGTCGGCGGCTTCGCTGCCCCAGAATTCCCGCTGCTCGTTGCCGGGAGACTGCGACTGCGGCCAGATCTCGGTGATGATGTCGTAATCGAAGGTCTGCAGCCGGTTCTCGTACTGCGCCGCATCCACCTGCCGCACCGTCGCCTCTATGCCGAGCCGGCCCAGGCTGCGGGTGATCGGCATCACGATGCGTTCCTCGGCGGCATCCTGGATCAGGAACTCCATCCGCACCGGAGAATCGGCATCGGGGGCGAAGAGCTTGCCGTTTCTCACTTCGTAGCCGGCCCTGGCCAGGATGTCATAGGCGGTCTTCAGCCCGTCACGATTGGCGCCGCTGCCATCGGTCTTGGGCACGGTATAGGGCCTGGTGAACAGATCCGCCGGCAACTGGTCGCGATAGGGTTCCAGCAGCGCCAGTTCCGCCCCCTCGGGAATGCCCGAGGACGCCATGTTCGAGTTCTCGAAATAGCTGTCGGTGCGGGTATAGGCGCCATAGAACAGGGTCTTGTTCGACCATTCGAAGTCGAACACGTATTGCATGGCCCGGCGGACCGCCGGGTCCTGGAAGATCGGGCGACGCGTGTTCATCACCAGCCCCTGCATGCCGGTCGACAGCCGGTGCGGGATGGTATCGAGCTTCAGCTTGCCGCTCTCCACCTCGGGCATGTTGTAGGCCGTGGCCCAGCGCCGGGCGCTGTTCTCAACCCGAAGGTCGTACTGCCCGGCCTTGAACGCCTCCACCGAGACCTCGTCATCGCGGTAATAGTCGGTGACGATGCGGTCGAAATTGTACCGGCCCACATTCACCGGCAGGTCTTTGGCCCAGTAATCCTTCACCCGCTCCATCACCAGCGTGCGGCCGGCTTCGGCGCGGGCAACCCTGTAGGGTCCGCTGCCGGGGATCGGCTCCAGCGTGCCGGCGCCCAGATCATGGCTGTCCAACCAGGCCTTAGGCAGCACCGGCAGCTGCCCGAGGATCAGGGCCAGTTCACGATTCTTCGTGTTGGCGAAGCGGAAGCGGACGGTGTGGTCGTCCAGCACGTCCACACCCGCCACATCGGCATAATAGATCCGATAGGTCGGGTGGCCCTTCTCACGCAGCTGCCCGAAGGTCGCCGCCACGTCGGCCGCGGTGATCGGCGTCCCGTCGTGGAAGCGCGCCTCGGCGCGGATGGTGAAGGTCACCGAGGAATTGTCCGGCGCCTGATCGATGGTCTTTGCGATCAGCCCGTATTCCGAAAACGGCTCGTCCAGGCTCTGTACGGTCAGCGTGTCGAAGGCAAGGCTGACCGGCGCCGGGAGGCCACGCAGCGCAAAAGGGTTGAGGCTGTCGAAAGTGCCCCGGGCAGCGCTCCTCAGCGTGCCGCCCTTGGGTGCCTCGGGATAGGCATAGGCAAAGTGATCGAAATCGGCGGGATATTTCAGATCCCCATACATCGATATGCCATGCGACGGCTCCGCCGAAGCCTGGCTCGACAGAACCGGCGTGAAGGCGGCGACGCTTCCGGCCAAAAGGCCGCCCAGCACCAGTACCACCCGGGCGGGGCGACGCCATCCGCGTCCCCGCATCCGTTGTTCGACCATCACCTGTCGTCATCCCTCCGGTCGGTGACGCTATCCCTCCATCCGCGATGATAGGGCAAGTTCAGACCAAGGCCAGCATTTCCAGTGCAATCCGGTGCGCGCGCGGGTCGCCGGCGGCCAGCACACGGCCATCCCCCGCCAGCCCCAGCGGCCGCCCCGACCAGTCGGTCACCACCCCACCGGCGCCTTCGATTACCGGCACGAGTGCGCACCAGTCGTATGGTTTCAGATCCACTTCCGCCACGAGATCGATCAGCCCGAGTGCGAGCAGACCATAATTGTAGCAGTCCCCACCCCAGAGCACGTCGGTCACCCGTCCGGCCAGCCGGTCGAAGCGGGCGCGATCGTCAGGCCCGAACATTGCAGGCGAGGTCGCGGCAAGCCGGGCCAGCGCCGGATCCTCGCAGGCGCGGGTGCGGATCGGCCGGCCGTCGAAACAGCTCTGCCCACCCGTAATGCCCCACCAGCGCTCCCCCGTGCCGCCGGCATCGATCACCCCCAGCACCGGCCGGCCGCGGAAACACAGCCCGACCAGCGAGCCGAAAGTGGGGCGACCGGTGATGAACGAGCGGGTGCCGTCGATCGGGTCCAGCACCCATTGCCAGTCCGCCGCCTCACGCACCCGGCCGTGCTCTTCGCCGAAGATGCCGTGATCGGGCAGCTCTGCCTCAAGGATGCGGCGCATGGCCGCCTCGGCCTCGCGATCAGCCAGCGTTACCGGGCTCTGATCGGGCTTCACATCCACCGGCACGGCGGTACGGAAATAGCGCCGGGCCTCCGCCCGGGCGGCATCGGCCAGCCGGAAAGCCACGGGCAGGAAGGTGGCGGCGTCTTCGGCGACACGGGTCGGGGTCATGTAGCGCACAAGGCTCCGAGATGACGGCTCCGAGGGAGCGGGGGCCGGAACGACAACGCCCGCCGGGTCCGCATGGGACCGGCGGGCGTCGCAAAAGATGACCGGGCTGGGCGGGGGATGCAACCCGGCGGCCATGTCGCCGGGATCCCGCAACCAGGCCTCAGCCGGCGTTCTGCTGGGCGGCGGGCTGCTCGGCAGCCGGCTGCTCACCACCTTCAGCCGCACCCCCGGCCGGCGCCGCCGGGATTTCCTGGGGCGCATCCGACTGGCTGTTGAGATAGGCAATGACGGCGGCGCGATCCTCGACCTTCGACAGGCCGGCGAAGGACATTTTGGTGCCAGGTGCGAACGAGGCCGGCTTGGTCAGGAAGTGGTCGAGCTTCTCGAAGGTCCACTCGCCGCCCATGCCCTTCAGGGCGTCGGAATAGGCGAAACCTTCGGCCGAGGCGATCGGGCGGCCGACAACGCTCCAGAGCTCGGGGCCGACCTTGTTCGGGCCGCCCTTCGAATCATCGTGGCAGGCGGTGCAGCGGGCGAAGACCTTCGCGCCGGCCTTGGGATCGGCACTGGCCAGTGCCACTTCGAACGGCACTTCCTTCGGCGCCTCGGCGGCGGCATCGGTGGCGACGCCTTCGATCACGTAGGCGTTCTTCTCCAGGTGTTCAGGCTCGTACACCATGTCGGAGACGACACCCACGACCATGGCGAACAATGCCGCCGTCAGGAACGCGGCCATCAGCTTGTTGAATTCGAAGCCTGACATGCCCAATCCTCTTCCACACGACGCCCGACGGCCCTTGACATGCATTCCGGACAGCAGGGCACGGGTCGACACGGATCCGGCCGTGCCGCAGGTTCTTGATGAGCGCCGCAATCTCCGGAGCGGTCCCGGCGGAGCCCGCGGCCGACGGATGACATGCCCGTCGATCTGCGGATCCGGCCCGTCCCAGCGGAGGGAATTCCATCAGGCGGCGGCCGCACTTGCGGGAGCGTCCGGACACCTTCGGGAAGCGTTACGGCACGGGTTTATGGGTCACGCCGCAGATGCGGCCATGACGGGCGAAGATTAGCCACTTCCCCCGCTTCTGTCCAATCCCTATAAGGGTTCCAGGGGCTCCGGTTCCATACGAGAGGTCGAGCCTGCGTCACATGGTCGCAACCTCCGGTCCGGAATGTGGACGCCCGCCTGTCCCATCGTCGAGGCTGAGAATGAACCCTCTGGTCGTGATCCCCACCCGTCTGGCCGCCACCCGCCTGCCGCGCAAGCCGCTGGCGGACATCAACGGCCGGCCGATGATCCTGCATTGCCTCGACCATGCCCTTGCCGCGGGCGTGGGCCCTGTGGTGGTCGCGGCAGGGGATCAGGAGATCGTCGACGTGGTGGAAGCGGCCGGCGGCACCGCGGTGCTGACCGATCCGGCCCTGCCGTCGGGGTCCGACCGCGTCCAGGCCGCGGCCGAGATCTTCGACCCCGACCGGCGCCATGACGTGATCATCAACTTCCAGGGCGACATGCCGGCGCTGGACCCGGCGCTGCCGCGTGCGGCGCTGGAGGCGCTGGGCGATCAGGCCGATATCGCGACGCTCGTGGTCGAGACCTCGGATCCGGCGGTCCGCGCCAACCCCAATGCCGCCAAGGCGGTGCTCTCTATGGCGCCGGGCAGCCGCATCGGCCGGGCGCTCTATTTCACCCGCGCCAACGCCCCCTGGGGTGACGGACCGGTTTACCATCATATCGGCTTCTATGCCTTCCGGCGCGGCGCGCTCGACCGCTTCGTCTCGCTGCCGCCCAGCCCGCTGGAGCTGCGGGAGCGGCTGGAGCAGCTGCGCGCCCTGGAAGCGGGGCTGCGCATCGATGCCGCCATCGTCGACACCGTGCCGTTCGAGGTGAACGCGCCCGAGGATCTTGAGGTCGCCCGCCGGCTGCTGAAGCCCGCCGGTTGACGACGGGGCCGGGCCGGACGCCAGGCGGGTACGACACCCGCGGCATGCGGGGGCGATGGACAGATGCAGCGGGCGGGCGCAAGATGCCGGCCCCTGACACTCCAGCCGGAATTGACCGATGCCCGCCGCCCAGGACACGCCCGCCACGCCAGCCCGTTCCATCGCCTTCCAGGGCCAGCCCGGTGCCTATTCCCACATGGCGTGCCTGGAGATGTTTCCCGAGCTGGTGCCGCTGCCCTGCCCGACCTTCGCCGATGCGATTGAGGCGGTACGCGAGGGGCGGGCCGATCGGGCGATGATCCCGATCGACAACACGCTGGCCGGTCGCGTCGCCGATGTGCACCGGCTGCTGCCGACCTCGGGTCTCCATCTGACCGGCGAGCACTTCATGCGGGTCAGCCACTGCCTGCTCGGCGCCCCCGGTGCCCGTCTCGATCAGGTGAAGACGGCGCTGAGCCACGTCCACGCTCTTGGCCAGTGCCACCGCTTCATGGAGGCGCACGGCATCCGGCCGGTGATCCATTCCGACACCGCCAGTGCCGCCGCCCGGGTGGCGGAGCTGCGTGACCCGGCGGTTGCCGCCATCGCATCCCGGCTGTCGGCCGACATTTACGGCCTCGACGTGCTGGCCGAGGCGATCGAGGATGCCGAGCACAACACCACCCGCTTCGTGGTGATGATGCGCGAACCGGTGATCCCGGCGCCGGATAACGGGCTGGTCGTGACCAGTTTCCTGTTCCAGGTGCGCAACGTGCCGGCAGCGCTCTACAAGGCGTTGGGCGGCTTTGCCACCAACGGCGTCAACATGACCAAGCTTGAGAACTACCTGATCGACGGCGCCTTTACGCCGGCGGTGTTCTATGCGGAGATCGAGGGCCATCCGGAAGACCGGGCGGTGGCGCTGGCGATGGAGGAGCTGGGCTTCTTTTCGACCGACGTCCGCATCCTGGGCGTCTATCCGGCCAGTCCGCGCCGGCAGCAGGATCCGGACGCCACCGCCCGCTGACGGCCCGTCACGGTCACCCCTCTCACAGTCACACGCGGAGATCTGCAGGCCATGGGTGGCAGCGGAATGGGTGCGGGCCTCGCCTGGGTGCTGCTTGCCGGCGCCATCATGGCCGAAATCGTCGCCACCACCTCGATGAAGATGTCGGCCGGGCTTACCCGGCTCGGGCCGACGGCGGTGATGGTTGTGGGCTATCTGATTGCCTTCGGCCTGCTTGCGGTCGCGCTCAAGCGGATCGAGATCGGTGTCGCCTATGCCATCTGGTCGGGAGTGGGCACGGCAGCCATCGCCACCATCGGCGTATTCGCCTTCGGCGAGAGCATGAACACCATCAAGCTGGTCTCGCTGGGCTTGATCGTACTGGGCGTGATCGGCCTGAACCTGTCGGGCGGCCACTGAGCCCACCTCGTCTGTTGAGCCCGCCTCGCCCCGGCGTGTCGCGCGCCGCCGGGGGGAAGCGGGCAGGCTCAGTCGCGACCGTCGCGCAGATCGCGGATATCGCCGATCACCACCAGTGCCACGGCCGGCCCCTCGCCCAGATTGGCGTATTGATGCGCGACATGGGCCTGATAGAAGATCGCATCGCCGCGCTGAAGCACGTGGTTGATGCCGCCGACGGTGACGCCCAGCCGGCCTTCGACGACCACCAGATATTCCTCGACGCCATAGCGGTGGCCGACGAAAGGCCCTGCCGTCGCCCCCTGGGGCACGGTCACCTGAACCAGATCCAGCCCGCGTGACGGGAAGATCGGTGACATCGACCGGCGCTCGAAACCGGTTTCGGGGTCGACGAAGGCTGCCTGATCGGCCCGGCGCAACACCAGCACGTCGTGGCGGTCGTGTTCGCCCAGCAGGCTGGAAATGGTGACGCCCAGCCCGGCAGCCAGCCGCGCGACCGTGGCCGCCGAAGGGCTGGCCTCGCCGCGTTCGACCTTGGAGATCATCGACTTCGAGACGCCGGCCTTCTCGGCCAGCGTCTGCAGGGTCATGCCGCGGTCGCGGCGAAGCTCGCGGATGCGCCGGGAGACACGGCTCTCGATCTGGCCCGCCTCGCCTGGCGCAACGCCGTCCTCCTCGTCTTCGGGTACAGGCCCGGTGTCGTCGATGCTCATGATGTTCCTCGGGGTCGCTGACGCTGATCCGGTCGTCGCCAGCGCGTTCGGGGGCGCGCCGCCGGAAGTGGCCCGAGGATAACCGCGGGGACCGGTCCCGGTCCAGGTACCGTGAGGGTCCGGGTGGAATTCTGTCCAATGGCGACCGCAGCCTCTGCTGCAACCGACGTTTTCACCCCCCGAAACGGCAGCGGCGGCCGCAGAGCCTTCCGCTCCACGGCCGCCGCCGGATCATCGGGAACGTCCGATCAATAAGCCTGATCGCGTGCCCAGGCGAAATACAGATCCCAGGCCCTGCGGGCGATCGGTCCGGGCTGAAGATTACGATCCTCGATCCGGTTGACGCTCGCCACCTTGTTGAAGTTGCCGGTCGAGAACAGCTCGTCGGCATCCTTGAGCTCGTCATAGGTGATCGAGCGCTCGACCACCTCGATACTGTCGGCGGCGAACAGCTCCATCACCCGCTTGCGAGTGACGCCGGCCAGGAAAGTCCCGTTCAGCTTCGGGGTGTGGACCACGCCGTCCTTGACCATGAACAGATTGGCCGAGGCGAATTCCGCGACATTGCCCTCCGGGTCGAGCATGACCGGATTGTCGATGCCGCGGCGCGCGCCCTCGTTGAGCGCCCGGCCGGTCATCGGATAAAGACAGGCCGCCTTGGCATCGGTCGGCGCCATGTCGGGGCCGGGCCGACGATAGGGGCTGAGCCCGGTCGAGAAGCTGCCCATCTCGTTCGAGAACGGGATGGCGAACACCGTCATGACGAATTTGGTGCTGTCGGGGTTCACCTGAACCATGCCGTCATCGGCATACATCACCGGACGGATATAGGTCGCGACATCCCGCGGGAAGCGCTTCACGCCATCGATTGCCGTACCGATCACGGTATCGAGATCGACCTTGGGTTCCAGTTCGAAGGACCTGGCCGAGCGGAGCAGGCGGGCGCAATGGCCCTCCAGATCGGGGACCACGCCGTCGAAGGAGCGGGCGCCGTCGAAAACCATCGAAGCGAACTGGTAGCCCTGGGACATCGGTCCCATGATCGGCGGATTGCCTTCGACCCAGCGGCCGTCGATATACGACCAGGCCGCCAGGCTCGACAGATTGGCGAAAGCCATGGGGTGCTGCTCCTGCACAAGCGAAGCCGCTGCCGGTCGCGATCCTGCACGGAAGCGGCGGGCCCGCGAGGCACGGCCCGGATCGAAACCGGGAGGCTCGGGAGGGTCCGGAGGCTCGGGCGCCGGGGGCGGGGCAACGGGACGTCGAGACACCGGCCCCGCCCTCTCCGTAGGGGAGGCCAGGCAGCCGGTATGTTCTGAATGAGAGCATACTCCCTTGCCGCCCACTGTCAAAGCGAAGCAGTCAGCGTTTCATCGCGTTAAACGTTCTTTTTCGCCGCCCCGCCCCAACCTCAGAGACCGGCGCGTTCGCGCAGGATCCGCGCCGGTGGCACACGAAGCGCGCCAGCCACCGCCATAAGCCCCACTGCCAGGGCGAGGCCGATGCCCGCAAGCATCGATGCCGCCACCGGCACGCCCGAAAAGACGAAATCGATCTCCAGCAGCCAGCGGGTGATCGCCCAGGCAGCAAGCGTGCCGCCGGCAGCGCCGATCGCCCCTACCACGACCGCCACGATCAGGAACTCTATGGCAAGCCCGGTCGCAATGGTCCGACGCGAAGCGCCCACCACCTTCATCATCACCGCGTCGAAGCGCCGCTTGGACTGGGCAGCCAGCACTGCCGCCGCCAGCACCAGGGCGCCAGCCGCCAGCACGGCGATCGCAGTGATCCGGACAGCACCGGCCACGCCGTCGATCAGCGCGCCGGCCTGACGCACGGCATCACCGACGCTCACCGCCGAGACATTTGGGAAACGATCGGTGACATCGACCATCAGCCGTTCCGCCGCCGCCGGATCGCCCGAGATGGTGGCGATATGGGTGGCCGGCGCGCCGGCAAGCGCCCCCGGCGACAGCACCATCACGAAGTTGAGCGACAGGTCCAGCCATTCGATGCGCCGGAGATTGGCGATCTCGACCGTGATGGTCCGCCCCAGGACCAGAACATCCAGACGGTCACCGATCTTCGCCCCCATGCCCCGGGCCAGTTCGTCGTCGATCGAGACCAGTGGCGGGCCGGCATAGTCGGCCGGCCACCAGCTGCCCTCGGTCAGTCGCGTCCCTTCGGGCATCTCGGCCGCCCAGGACATGCCGACCTCGCCGCGGATCGCCCAGCGCTCGCCCTCGACCACGTCGTTTTCATCGATCACCTGGCCGTTCAGCCCCCGGATCCGGCCACGCAGCGTCGGCATGCGGGCAAGGTTTTCAGGCCCCACCGCATCGGCCGCCAGACGATCGAAGACCGGGACCTGATCGGGTTGAATATCCAGGAAGAAGTATTGCGGCGCCCGTTCCGGCAGGCTGCGATCGATCAGCCGGGTGAGATTGTCCTGCACCAGGGCAAGGGCGGTCAGGACCATCAGCCCCGCACCGAGTGCTGCCGCAATCTCGGCCGTGGGTGCGCCGGGCCGGCGCAGCCCGGCGACACCCAGGCGCAGCGCCGGCCGCCCCGGCACCCGCACCCGCCGTGCCACAGCCGCGATTCCGTTCGAGGCTGCGCGGAACACCAGCAGCGCCACCGCGATCGAGAGGATGGCGACCGCGGCCAGTATCGGATCGGCCGCTCCCCCCACGACCAGGGCCACCACCAGCGCACCCGCGGCAAGCCCGGTCAGCACGCCCCGGCGGCCGGTGCGGGCGGCCAGCGGCACCACCGCCGCCCGCAGCAGATCGGCCGGCCGCACGCCCGAGGCGCGCCCGAGCGCCGGTGCAGTGAAGGCGATCGCCACGCCGGCGCCGATCAACGCAGCCCGCATGAGCGGCAGCAGATAGAGATCGGGCAGAATCGGCGTCGGCAGCAGCCCGTTGGCGAAGCCGGCGGCGATCCAGGGCACGGTGGCGCCGGCAACGACACCGATCAGGATGCCGAGTGCCGCCACCACGGCCATCTGGATCATGTAGACCATGAAAACCGCGGCCGGGCCCAGGGCCAGCGCCTTCAGCACCGCGACGGTACGGGCCCGCGCCTCCAGATGCGCCCGGGCGGCACCGGCGACGCCGATGCCGCCGATGGCGAGCGCGGCCAATGCGACCAGTTCCAGATGGGTCGCCAGCCGGTCGACGAAGCCGGCGAGGCCGGGATTGGCCCGATCGAGCGTGCGGGCCCGCCAGCTCTCCGCCGGCCAGGCCGCCTCCAGCGCCTCGACCGTGGCGGTGGGGGAGACAGCGGCGGCCAGCAGGGCCCGGGTCATATGGCGCGAGATCGTGCCGGGGGCGTCCAGCCCCGCCCGGGCGAGCCCGGCTTGCGAGATCACCACCCGGGGGCCGAGCGCAAAGCCGAACCCGCCCTGGTCGGGCTGGGCGATCAGCCGGCCGCGAATGGTGAAATCGGCCCCGCCCAACTGCACGACATCGCCGGGGGCAAGCCGCAGCCGCGCAAGCAGGGTGCCCTCGGCCACCAGACCATCGGCCCCCAGCGCCGCAGCCGGCGCGCCGGCAATCGGCGGGTCGGTCTCCATCCGGCCCACCAGCGGATAGGCCGCATCCACCGCCAGCACCTGGACCAGGGCCCGGTCGTTCACCGGCGCCCCAGGTGCAGCGTCGCCGGCGCGTGCCCGGGCCTCGTCGGCGGGCAGGCGCACCATGCCGCGCAGGTCGACCACGGCCGAGACCGCCTCGGATCGCGCCGTCAGGTCGGCGCGGACCGGTCCGGGCAGCGGCCGGCCGGTGGTGGCGAGTTCCAGATCACCCCCCAGCAGGGCACGGGCATCACGGGCCTGCCCCGCCACAACCGCAGCATCCAGCGCGCCGATGCCGGCCATCGCCGCCACCCCCAGCGCCAGAGAGGCGAGCACGATGGCGAAGCCGCCGACCCCCCGGCGCAGGTCGCGCAGGGCAAAGCGGATCAGCGCCCGCCAGGGCAGGCTACGACCGGACGGCACCACTTGTGCGGTCCGGCCGGCGGTGGTCTCCCCCGCGCTCATGCCGGCGCCTCGGCCGGAAGGCCGGCCGCTTCCGACAGCCGGCCGTCTTCGATCCGCACCACCCGGTCGGCACGACGGGCCAGGGCCTCGTCATGGGTGATGACCATGACCGCGGCCCCGGTCTCGTCGCGATAGCCGAACAGCGCATCCGAAATCAGCCGCGCCGTCGCCCGGTCCAGATTGCCGGTCGGCTCGTCGGCAAGCAGCAGTGACGGACGATGGACAACCGCGCGGGCAAAGGCGACGCGCTGCTGCTCACCACCCGACAGGGCCGCCGGATAATGATCGAGACGATGGCCGAGCCCCACCCGCTCCAAAGCGGCACGGGCACGCTCATCGGCATCGGCGGCCCCGGCCAGTTCCAGCGGCAGGGCGACGTTCTCGCGCGCGGTCAGTGTCGGAATCAGGTGGAAAGCCTGGAAGACGATCCCGATATGTCGGGCGCGGAGCCGGGCAAGGCCGTCCTCGTCGAGCCGGCCCAGATCCTGGCCCGCAATCTCCACCCGGCCGGCGCTTGCCCGCTCCAGCCCCGCCACGATGGCGAGCAGCGTCGACTTGCCTGCGCCCGAAGGCCCCAGCACCGCCAGCGTTCGCCCGGCTTCGAGATCGAGATCGACCGATTTCAGCACCTCGACCGCGGCGGATCCGCGACCGAACGACACCGACACCTGTTGCAGCCGGATCATGAGATTGAGGAGCCTCCAAGACGTGACCCTGTTCCGACCGACCGATGCCGGCCGCCGCGACCGTCCCCGCCATGCGCTGAGCACGGATCATGCCCCCCGCACGGACGGATCTCCGTCGCCATATGGCGCCGGTCCGGGCGGGATCAAACCGAAAGACGGTGCCGACGCATCGGCGGTGTCGGTTTCCCCACACGCTTCTCTCTCACGCATCGGCGGCGGATGTCCGACGCGCCGGACGGTACTCGGATTGATCGGCCTCGGCCTCGCCGGTCTGACACTCCCTTCCGGCAGAGTACACGCAGCAGGAAGCGATCCTCTGATCCTGGCGCTCGGCGACAGCCTGACCGCCGGCTATGGCCTGCCGGAAGGCGAGGGCCTGGTGCCGCAGCTTGCCGCCGCCCTGGCCGCCGCCGGCAGGCCGGCGCAGGTGGAGAATGCCGGTGTCTCGGGCGACACCACGGCCGGTGGCCGGGCCCGGCTCGATTGGGCACTTGGGGGGTTGCCCCGCCAGCCGGATCTGGTGATCGTTGCCCTCGGCGCAAATGATGCCCTGCGCGGCATCGCACCCGAAGAGGCTAAAGCCAATCTGGGCGCCATCCTCGACACGCTCGGCCGCAAGGGTCTGCCGGTGCTGCTGGTCGGCATGCTGGCCCCGACCAATTGGGGACCGGACTATCGCAACGCCTTCGATGCGATCTATCCCGCCCTCGCCGAGGATCATGACGTGCCGCTCGATCCGTTCATCCTGGAGGGCGTGGCGCTGGAACCGTCGCTGGTCCAGCCCGACGGGCTGCACCCGAATGCGGCGGGCGTGAAGAAGATGGCTGCACGGCTGGCACCGGTGGTGATCCAGGCACTTGATCTCGGGAAGGCGCCCAAATTGCGTGACTAATATTGCACATTGAAGCGCAGGCTGTCCAGCGCCCGCAGGAATGCTAGGATCGCGTCAGGAATGCGCCGCGCCGGCAGCCTGTCCCGACCGGCGGCAGACGATACGGAAGGACGAGGAAACCCATGGAGCTTTCGGGCGAATACCGCATCCCCGCCGCCCCAGAGACGGTCTGGGCAAAGCTGGTCGATCCGGCGGCGCTCAAGGACTGCATTCCGGGTTGTCAGTCGGTCGAGCAGACCGGTGAGAATCAGTATGCCGCCGTCGTCACTGCCAAGATCGGCCCGGTGAAGGCGACCTTCAACGGCCAGGTCACCCTGTCGGATTTCGATCCGCCGAAGAGCTACCGGATTGCAGGCGAGGGCAAAGGCGGCGCCGCCGGTTTCGGCAAGGGCACGGCCGATGTGACACTGGAACCCGATGGCGAGGGCGGCACCATCCTGCGCTACACCGCCGATGCCCAGGTCGGCGGCAAGATGGCCCAGCTCGGCGCCCGGCTGATCCAGGGCACCGTGCAGAAGCTGGCCGATGAATTCTTCGCCAAATTCGCCGAACTCGCCGCGGCAAGCGAACCTGCAGCCCCGGCCCCGACCGCCGCGGCGGCCGACACGCCGCCCCCTCTGCCCGAGCATGGCGCCCCGGTCTCGCCAGCCGCCGCCGGGATGAGCGCCGGCATCTCGCCGGCCGCGGCGGCCATCGGCATCACCGGTCATGCCGGCCACGGCCACGACGATCACGGCCATGACGATCACGGGCACGGACATGGCGATCATGGCCATGGGCACGGCAAAGGCGCAAACCCGTTCGTCTGGCTGGGCGCGCTGGTCGTGGTGTCGCTGGTGATGGTGCTGCTGTTCGGCTGAACCCGCGCCTGCTCCGGGGCGGCCATACGGCGAAGGCCGGGGCCGCCCCTCAGCCGATGACGCGCAACCCCGCCCGAAAGCGTGCCGCATTGCGGACATAGCCCTCGGCCGAGCCTTTCAGCATCGCGAGCGCCGCCTCGTCGAGGGGCCGGACCGCTTTTGCAGGTGAGCCGAGGATCAGGCTGCCCTCGGGGAACTCCTTGCCTTCCGTCACCAACGCATGGGCGCCGACCAGACAGTTGGCGCCGATCCGGGCGCCGTTCAGGATGGTGGCGCCGATGCCGATCAGGGCGTTGTCGCCGATGGTGCAGCCATGGACTATGGCGTGGTGGCCGATGGTGACGCCGGTGCCGATGGTCAGGGGCACGCCCCGGTCGGTGTGGAGCGTGGCGCCGTCCTGGACATTGGTGCGGTCGCCGACCGCGATCAGGTCGTTGTCGCCGCGCAGCACCGCGCCGAACCAGATGCCGACATCCAGCCCCAGCCGTACCCGTCCGATGACATGGGCATCGGGGGCGATCCAGATCCGGGCCGGATCGGCAATCTCGGGTTCCAGGTCGTCCAGGGCATAGAGCGGCATCGGCAGGGTCTCCTCTGGCGGGTGGCGGGCGGTCCGGTCAGTCGACCGCCCCGGATGCAGGCGCCGTCACGACGCCCGCTGCCAGGATATCGCCGATCTCCGCTTCGGAAAGTCCCGCCTCGCGCAGCAGCTCGATGCCGTGCTCGCCCGCAGCCGGAGGCTGGCGGCGCAGGCCGGGCCGCCCGCCGGGCAGATGCACCGGCAGGGCCGGTATGCCGGCCCGGGCGGCGGCAGGCCCCCCGGCCCGACCTTCCGACGCCGCAAGCTCCACATCCAGCAGCCCGCCCGAGGCCAGAAGATGCGGGTCGCTGAACAGGTCCGACGGCTTTGCGATCGGCGCGAAGGGCACGCCCAGCCGGTCCAGCCGCGCCATGGCCTCGGCCTTGGTCATCTGCCGGAAGGCCTCCGCCACCCGCGGCAGGAAAGCGGGCCGCGCCGCCGCAAGTCGCGGCACATTGTCCAGCGCCGGATCGGCCAGCAGATCCTCCAGGCCGAAGGCCGTGCAGAAGGCGCGCCACTGGCCCATGCTCACCACGCCGGCAAAGATCTGTTCACCCGGCACGGCCGTGTCGAATACGTCATAGACCGGCCAGGGCTTGCGCATGCCAGGGTCGCCAAAGGGTTCAGGGTCGGCATCCTCGATAGCGGCGCGCGCCATGTGCTGGGCGACCAGGATCATGTTGGTCTCGAACAGGCCCGACTGGACCAGCCCGCCCCGGCCGGTGGTCTCTCGCGCGCGCAGCGCCGCCAGGATCGCGATCACGCCGAACATGCCGCCCATGATGTCGTTGACCGAAGATCCGGCACGCAACGGCCGGCCGCGCGGCCCGGTCATATAGGCAAGCCCGCCCATCATCTGCACCACCTCGTCAAGCGCGGTGCGGTGTTCGTAAGGTCCCGGCAGAAAACCCTTCAGCGCGCAATATACCAACCCGGGGTTGATATCGGCCATGGCAGCCGGGCCCAGCCCCAGCGCTTCCATGGCACCGGGGCGGAAATTTTCGATCAGTACATCGGCATCTTCCGCCAGCCGCCGGACCAGGGCCACGCCTTCCGGCCGCTTCAGATCGATGCACAGGCTGCGCTTGTTGCGGTTGAAGGTCGGGAAGAAACCGATCGCAGCCCCGGTCAGCCGGCGGGTGGCATCCCCTGCGGGTCCCGGCTCGATCTTGACCACATCGGCGCCCAGATCCGCCAGAATCATGCCACAGGACGGCCCCATGACCATGTGGGTGAATTCAAGCACGCGCAGACCGGCAAGCGGCAGGGCGGGCGTCTCCGGGGAAGGGCCGGACAGATGGGAAGGGGCGGACAAGGCGGGATCCTTTTGAAACGCGGAAGGCCGGATAGCGGATATCCGGATCAGTCGGTCTTCCGCCAGGTCGGCGGAATGCCGGCAGCGGCAACCCGGCCGTGCAGGGCCTCGCCGGGCAGGCCGGCCGACAGCAGCTCCCGCGCCCGGATCAACCGGTCCAGGTCGATGCCGGTGTCGAAGCCCTCGGATTCCAGCAGATAGACCAGATCCTCAGTGGTCACGTTACCGATGGATCCCGGTGCGAAGGGGCAGCCGCCGAGGCCGCCATGGGCGGCATCGAAACCGCGCACCCCCTCTTCCAGCCCGGCCAGCACATTGGCGAGGCCGGTGCCGAGCGTGTCGTGCAGATGCAGATTGCCGAGCGGCACCACGCCCAGTTCGGCGCGCACCGCCCGCACCAGCCGGCGGACCTGACCGGGGGTCGCATAGCCCAGCGTATCGGCCAGCGCCACCGCATCGGCCCCGGCCCGGGCCAGCGAAACGGCGGTGTCGATCACGTCCCGCTCCGGCACCACGCCCTGGCGGGAACAGCCGAAGGCGGTTGAGATGCCCGCCTCGATCCGTGGCCGGTCGGGGCCGCAATTGTGCAGGCGGGTCACGATCTCGGCGACCGCCGCCACCTGGTCGGCGCGGCTGCGGCGGACATTGGCCTGGCTGTGCGCCTCGCTGGCCGAGACCGGCAGGATGATGGTGGTGGCGCCGGCCGCGATCGCGGCTTCGACACCCTTCATGTTGGGAGCAAGCACCACAGCACGCAGGTCGGGATGGGTGGCGCGGACCCGGGCGGTGACCTCGGCGGCATCCGCCATCTGCGGCACCAGGGCGGGCGGCACGAAGCTCGCCACCTCCATCTCGCGGATGCCGGCCGCCACCAGCGCGGCGATCCAGGCAAGCTTGTCGGCCGTGGCCATCACGGCACCGGCATTCTGCAGCCCGTCGCGCGGGCCGACCTCGCGCACGATCACCGGGGCGCGCCGGCGCGTCTCCTGCGTCATCTCCTGATCCTCCCATGCACCTGCGGGCGCAGGCCGTCTGCATGCGGCTTCCGGAAAGAGTGGCTCCTCAGAACACGAAGGAGAATCGCAAAAGCACGAAGGCCTCGTCCGCCATCCACGGATTCTCAGCCCATCTCATTCAGACCGGCAAGATGATCATGCAGCAGCCGCGCCGCGGGGGGCAGCACGGCGGGAGCACGGCCGACCAGCCGCAGGCGGCGATGTGCCCAGGGCTCTGCAATCGCCACGCCCACCAGGCCCAGCGCCGGCGAGAAGATGTCGAACACACCGTCGGGGATGACGGCGACGCCCTGACCGGCCGCCACCATGCGGATGGCGCTGTCCACCGTCGCCACGCGGAAAGCGGTGCGCGGGCTGAGGCCGGCACGCTCAGCCATGTCGTTCAGCAACAGGGTGATGGCACCGCCCTCGATGATCTCGATCAGCGGCTCATGCAGCAGCTCCCCAAGGCTGACCCCCTCGCGGCCGGCAATCGGGTGACCGGCCGGCACCACCGCCAGCAGCCGGTCGCGGCCCCAGGGCCGGCCGGTCAATCCTTCGGGGAGGGCAGTGCCGATGGTGATGATCCCCAGATCCGCCCGCCCCTCGACCAGTTCGCTCAGAATGGCGAGACTTGTGCCCTCGATGAGATCGACCTCGATACCTGGGCGGGCGCGGGCGAAAGCGGCCAGGGCCTGGGGCAGAGGATGGCCGGCCACCACCGACATGGTCGCCGCCAGCCGCACCCGGCCGAGCCCGCCGCCGGCCACCGCCCGCAGGTCATCCGCCAGACGGTCGCCGAAGGCGAACATTGCCCGCGCATGGCGGGCCAGCACCTCCCCCTCGGGTGTCGGAGTAACGCCCCGGGCCACCCGGTCGAGCAGCCGCACCCCAAGTTCCGCCTCCAGATCCTGGATGCGCTTGGCCGCAGCCGAAACCGCGATGCCACAGCGCCCGGCGGCCCGGGTAACGCTGCCACAATCGATCGCCGCCAGCAGGATCTGCAGGCTCCGCCAGTCCGGGGGCAGGGTCATGCCGGCCCGTCACCATCGTCTCCGCGACCGTCGGTTGCGGGCGCATCATCGGTCTCGATCGCATCCACCCGGTCGGGGTAGAAGGCGACCCGGCCGCAGATCGATGCCATCGCCGGCAGTGGATCCTCGTAACTCCAGACGGCGTTCTCACCACGCGCACCGGCCGCGGGGATCGAGAAACAGGCCGCCTCGCCCTTATAGGGGCACCAGCTGGTGTGGCTGGTGCGGGCAAGCGCGCCCATCGCCACATCGGCGCGCGGCAGGTAGAAGACCGGTGGATAGTCGGCCTCCTTCAGCACCACCGCCTTGCGGCTGTCGGCGATCACCCGGCCGCCGGCGCGCACCCGGACCCGGCCGGGCCAGGCAGTGACGGTGATCGGATGATCGGGCCCGGGGACCCGGACCGTGCGTGTTCCGGTCATGGCCTTCAGCTCCTTTGGCTGGCAGGGGCAGGCGCCCTCGACGGCGCCCGATCGGATCTGGCAGATCTGGGCATGACCAGGGCGGGTCGGCAAGGGGCGGGGGGCCGGATCATTCCCTCTGCCCGGCGGCTGATCATCCTGCGGGTGATCAATCCCGCCCGCGCGGCTATGCTGGTGGCCATGCCCCGAAAAAGCCCGGACCGGATATGACCGAGATCGCCCCTGCCGAGACTGCCGCCCCGACCACCCCCAAGGTGCAGGACCATCTGATCCCCACGCCCAGGGGCCGGATCTTCACCTGCAGCTGGACGCCCGCCGGTTCCGAGGAAGGGGCTGAGGGCGGTGGGGTGCCCATTCTGCTCTTCCATGATTCGCTCGGCTGCGTCGCGCTCTGGCGCAGCTTTCCGGAACGGCTCGCCGCCGCCACCGGCCGGCGGGTGATCGCCTATGACCGGCTGGGCTTCGGCCGTTCCGATCCCCATCCCGGACTGCTGCCGGTCGATTTTATCGCCGCCGAGGCGCGCGAGGCGGTGCCGGCGATCTGTGAAGCGCTCGGCATCGACGGCTTCATCGCCTGCGGCCACAGTGTCGGCGGCGGCATGGGCATCCACACTGCCGCCACCCTTGCCGAGCGCTGCCGGGCGCTGGTGACCATTGCCGCACAGGCCTTCGTCGAGGACCGGACCATCGCCGGGATAGAGGTCGCCAAAGCCGGCTTCCAGCGGCCTGAGGAGCTGGCAAAACTCGCCCGCTATCATGGCGACAAGGCGCGCTGGGTGGTCGACGCCTGGACCGAGACCTGGCTGTCACCCGTCTTCGCCGACTGGACGGTGGATGCGGCCCGCGCCCGGGTGCGCTGCCCGGTGCTCGCGATCCATGGCGAGCTTGACGAATACGGCTCGACCGAACATCCCCGCCGCATTGCCGGCACCACCGGCACCGCACGCATCCTGGCCGGCATCGGCCATGTGCCTCACCGCGAATGCGAGGCCGAACTGATCGGGCTGATCAGCGGCTTTCTGGCCGGGGCCGTGCCGGCCGCGGACTGATCTGCCGCCCGGCCGTCACCCGCGCGACCAGTGCCGGCGGGATCACCGGATTGACGATCTGGATCAGCACCAGCAGCCCCGTCCCGATCCGCCCCGCCAGAAAGGCGAGCAGAGAGCCCATCAGCACGGCGTGCAGCAGCACCCCGCCCGCAACCGTGCCCGCAACCGCCCGCCGGCCCAGATCGGGCCGGCCCAGTGCCATGCGGAAACTCCACACCGACAGCGGCAGAAACAGAACCAGCGCGGTCACCAGACCGGGGTTATAGGCCCCCTCCACCACGGCCGGCACCAGATGGGCCATGGTGTTCACCGCCGGCACCCCCAGCCAGGCCAGCGCCAGCGCCGGCCGCCGCCGCCCCAGCAGCGCACAGACGGGCCCCGCCAGCCAGACCACCGGGATGTTCACGGCGGTGATGAAGGCCTCAGGGATCGGACAGGCGGCGGGATCCGGAAAGCCGAAGGTGGCGCACAGCATGCCCCGGAAGGCATAGGGCACCCCCAGCGCATCGACGCCGTGCTCCTCCACCTGATGGAACAGATAGGCCAGCGTCCCCGCCCAGCACAGCCAGACCGGATCCCGCCAGCGCGTGACGGAACGGTCTCCCCGCAATCCCCCACCGGCCAGCGCGATCGCCAGCGGCACCGCCAGCACCAGCCCGATCCAGGGCCAGAGGTGCGAGAAGGTCATGGACGGGGAGAAGAGATCGGCGACGGGCATGGGGGCATCTCCGTCATGTCTGGCGCTTGCGTTTTCCCGGTGCCCGGTGCGCCGGCTGCCATGACTGCGGCTCTACGGGAGTCATAGTATGACCTGCCGCCCGTTCCACGGCATCATGGTTCAGCCTCGCCTTGAAGATTAACCTTGAAGGTGTATATGAATGTCTGTCAAGCTCAAGCCGCATCACTCTCTGGCGGCTGCCGGCTCCTGTGATTGCCGGAAGGCGGCGATGACCGAAACGCGTATTCACCCCGAAACCGGCAAGACGCTCCGACGCGATGTCCGTCCGCAGACGGTACGATTCGGGTCGATGTCGCGGCGTGTTGACGTGCCGGGCTGGTACCCCGACGACGACAGCGATTCCATCCACTCCGGCACCGATCTCGCCGAATCCGACCGCGCCTTCCAGGAGCTGAAAGCGGCCTATGCCGCACATGTTCGCAGGGTCCGCAAGCGCCTGAACCTCACCCAGGAAGAAGCCGGCCACCTGATCGGCGGCGGCCGCCGCGCCTTCCAGAAATACGAAAGCGGCGCCATGCCTCCGAGCGATGCGGCCGTGGGTTTGATCGAAATCCTCGCCCGACATCCGGAGGAGGTGGAGTTTTTGAAAGTGATGCGGGCGGAGAGGTAGATTTTCCACAAGAAAAAGCTTTTAAGGCGATGGCCGTCGCAGGCTGCATGCTGTGCGACGCTATTTGCAGCCGTTGCTGCCTAGGGTTGAGAAAAAAGGTTCTCCACCCGTTGAAAGGACTGTCTATGCTCTGACGCGTATCGGACCTTCGCAGCAATGATATCGGGAATCGACAGTCTGCGTGCAAGCGCGTCGTAGATGTCTTTCCCATCAGCCAGAATAATTCTTTTGGCTGTGAACGCCTTAAGACCGACGTCAGTAAAACCATTGAAGCTGATGAACAGCCCCCGCGTCCATTCGGGACGTTCGCTGACTTTGCCCTGGAAGGCATGAAGGGTGGCGGCGTCGGTCCTCGCCTGATGCCATTTTGCCTCCAGCAGATAAATGTCACCACCAAGCTGAAACGAACCGTCGATCTGCTCGCCGACGACCCTGAAACCGGCACGAGCATCCATATTCCAGGCATTGAAAAGATCAGTCAGAAACGTTTCGAAGTGACGACCTCTAGCCTGAGGCTCATCCGACATGCACCAAAGAGCAAGAAAGCGTTCCCCAAGAGCATGCAACGCTGCCGGCTCGGGACGAGTCACTCTCGATGTATCCCGCGATGCCGCTGCAGGATCTTTGGTGGGCGAGCCATAGTCTGGCAGAGGAGGACCACCAAGCCGCTCCACAATCAGACTCAATTGGTGACGTGCATTGACAACCGTTTCCGCCCTCTTTTGCCCGATCCGATCCGACTCGCGATACTCCCACAGAGCCGCAAGAGCTTTAGCGATGGCTGGTGCCTGCCCCTCGATTAGAAAGGTACGAAGGCGTTTCCCCTTGCTGTTGCCATTGATGGCGTAAGTGTCGTCATATATATCTACCCCCACCTCACGCCGGAAAAAATCCGCAAATTCAGCATTCGTGAAATCAAGGACGTATCCGGGACTTGTCTCGAATAATTGACCCACAACTTTTAATTCAACAGGCCTTAATTTCTCCATTTTACCCCTCTTCCACCGATCCACATGAAAGATCTATTCTTCTAAACAACACCACTGAATTGCCCTTTCACTCCCGAACGAAAGCCCTCGGCCAGGGACCGATACCCGCCCATTCAGCCGCTCCGATTTGTCGAGAACGCGCAATTAAGCGCCAGCTCCATCGCGTGCCGCGCGTTACATAAGATAGGCAGCGCCAGCGTACCCCGCTTGGCGCGCAGATTCTCGCCAACGGCTAGAAAGTCATAAATGACTCTACAGCCCAAATTAGTAGAAAACGATCGGGAAAAATGGCGCACTCGACAGGATTCGAACCTGTGACCTCCGCCTTCGGAGGGCGGCGCTCTATCCAACTGAGCTACGAGTGCGTGGCCGGGGCGAACCTGCGGCGGACGGCGGGGGTGGCCCCCGGCGTCGAGGCCTGGACATTAGCCGAAGGCGGCGGCGGCGTAAAGTGTTTCGCGCGGGGTTTTGACAGGGGGTGACGGCCGGGGGTGCCGCCGGTCAGGCCGCCGCCTCTCTGGCCGCGTCGGATTCACGCGTCAGGCGCAGGAACAGGTCTTCCAGGTCGGGTTCGCGGGTGGTGATGTCGGCGACCGTCAGCCCCGCGGCGGTCACGGCGGCCAGCAGGCGGCCGACGGGGGTTTCGCTCGGGCGGAAGCGGAAGCAGACGGTGCCGACCTCGGCATCGACCGCGGCGCCGAAGGCGGCGAGCGGTGCCGGCACCTGGCCCGGGGCCAGGGCTTCGGCCACCCGCACCACCAGTTCCTTGGCATCCAGCTGCGAGAGCAGGGCGTCGGTGCGGTCGCAGGCGATCAGCCGGCCGTGATTGATGATCGCGATCCGGTCGCAGAGTTCCTGCGCCTCTTCCAGATAATGGGTGGTCAGCACCACCGTCGTGCCGGCGGCGTTCAGCTCGCGGACATAATCCCAGAGCTTGCGGCGCAGTTCGATATCGACACCCGCCGTCGGCTCGTCCAGCACCAGCACCGGCGGGTTGTGGACCATCGCCTTGGCGACCAGCAGCCGGCGGCGCATGCCACCCGACAGCGTGCGGGCATAGGCATCGGCCTTGTCGTCCAACCCCACCGCCTTCAGCAGTTCCATGGTCCGGCGTTCGGATTTGGGAACGCCGTAGAAACCGGCCTGCAGCTCCAGCGCCTCGCGCGGGGTGAAGAAGGGGTCGAGCACCAGTTCCTGCGGCACGATGCCGATGGCCAGCCGGGCATCGCGCTGGCGGCGATCGAGATCGCGGCCCCAGATTTCCACCGTGCCCGAGGTCTTGTGGACCATGCCCGCCAGAATGTTGATGAAGGTCGACTTGCCGGCGCCGTTGGGGCCGAGCAGGGCGAACATCGACCCGCGCGGCACCTCGAGCGTCACGCCGTGCAACGCGGTCTTGCCGCCGGCATAGGTCTTGCGCAGCTCGCGGGCCGAGATGGCGAGGTCGGGAGCGGTGGCAGAGGCGGTACGGGTCGGGGACATCGGCGGGGCTTTCCTGGCGGCGGTCACCGGCTGCCGGGCTTCGGGCCCGGCCGGAGGCCGCGGGACGCACTTGCGCATGGGCCGACCTTGGGTATCATCGGGCCACCGTCCGGTCAACGCCGGCCGGCCGGGGTGCCATCGGCACGATGCATGCCCCGGGCCAGGCCTCCGGTCGGACCGGTCCCACAACATATATCGTGTTCAGGCGACATCCGAGGCGAGAAACATGGAACCCGTTGAGACCATCATCGTCGAGCAGACCCAGCTCGCATGCGACGGCGGCGTCGGCGCCCTCGGCCATCCGCGGGTCTTCCTGAACATGGAAGGCAAGGGCTATGTCGACTGCCCCTATTGCGGGCGTCACTATGTGCTGAAGCCCGGCGCCAAGGCATCGCACGGCCACTGAGCCGGCAGCCGGACGCCACCAGCCGACATCCCGAACCCGGGTCGCCTGCCGCGACCCGGGTTCTTTGCGTTTGCACCGGCTGCCGACGACGCGGGCGCCCCTTGTTCCATGTCCGTTCGCGGATGGGTTCCGGGCGGCTTTCATGCCATACTGCCCGCCGCGATGCCCGCGGCCTTCATATCCCAGACTTCCCGGAGCCGAGACGGTAGAGATGAGCGACCAGACCCCGAGCCCCCAGAGCCCCCTCTACCTCGTCGACGGATCGGGCTACATCTTCCGGGCCTTCCATGCCCTGCCGCCGCTGAACCGCCCCGACGGCACCCCGGTCAACGCGGTCTACGGCTTCTGTTCCATGCTGTTGAAGCTGATCGAGGATCTGAAGGCCGAGCGGCTGGCGGTGATCTTCGATGCCGGCCGGGTGAGCTTCCGCAACGAAATCTATCCCGACTACAAGGCCCATCGCCCCGAGCCGCCGGAAGAGCTGGTGCCCCAGTTCCCGCTGATCCGCGACGCCACCCGCGCCTTCGCCCTGCCCTGTATCGAGCTTCCCGGCTTTGAGGCCGACGACCTGATCGCGAGCTATGCGAAAGCGGCACGCGAGGCGGGCCAGGAGGTGGTGATCGTCTCGGCCGACAAGGACCTCATGCAGCTGATCCAGGACGGCGTGTCGCTGATGGATCCCATGAAGGCCAAGAAGATCGGTCTTGAAGAGGTGATGGCCAAATTCGGCGTCGCCCCCGACAAGGTGGTCGACGTTCAGGCGCTGGCGGGCGATTCCACCGACAACGTGCCGGGCGTGCCCGGCATCGGGGTCAAGACCGCCGCGCAGCTGATCGGCGAATATGGCGATCTGGACACGCTGCTCGCCCGCGCCGGCGAGATCAAGCAGCCAAAGCGCCGCCAGACCCTGATCGAGAATGCCGACAAGGCGCGGGTCTCCCGCGAGCTGGTCCGGCTGCGCGACGATGTCGAGCTGCCCGACCCGCTGGACAGCCTGCATGTCGGCCAGATGAGCGCCGAGGTCGTGCTCTCCTTCCTGGAGCAACAGGGCTTCACCTCGCTGGTGGCCAAGCTGCGGCCGCATCTGGGCGCCTCTAAACCCGCCCATGGCGGCAGCGCCGGCTCCGCCGCGGCGGCGGCCGTGGAGGATGTGCGCGCGGCGGTGCGCGACTATGAACTTGTCCAGGACGAACCAGCCCTCACCCGCTGGATCGAGATGGCGACCGAGGCCGGCATCGTCGGTTTCGACACCGAGACCACCAGCCTCGACGCCCATCGTGCCGTGCTGGTCGGCTTCTCGCTGGCGATCGCCCCCGGCCGGGCCTGCTATGTGCCGCTGCGCCATGTGGCGCCCCGCAAGGCCCGGCAGGGCGCGCTCGACCTGGGAGCGGCAGGCGAAGCCGAGACGGATGAGGGGGCGCCCGAGCAGATCCCTGTCGAGCGGGCGATCACCCTGCTCCGGCCGCTGCTCGAAGCGCCGGGGGTGCTCAAGGTCGGCCAGAACATCAAATACGACATGATCGTCATGGCGCGCGAGGGCGTCGAGATCGCGCCGATCGACGACACCATGGTGATGTCCTATGCGCTCGACGGCACCCGCCACGGCCATGGCATGGACGAGCTGGCCCAGATCCATCTGGGCGTGACGCCCATCTCTTATGACGAGGTCACCGGCAAGGGCCGCGACCGGATCGGCTTCGACGAGGTGCCGCTGGATCGCGCCCGCGACTATGCCGCCGAGGATGCCGACGTCACGCTGAACCTGCACCGGCTGCTGAAGCCGCGTCTTGGTCCCGAAGGCGTGCGGGCGCTTTACGAGCGCACCGACCGGGCGCTGGTACCGGTGCTCGCGCGGATGGAACGGCGCGGCATCCGTATCGACCGCGACATGCTGGGCAAGGCCTCGCGTGAGTTTGCCGACGGCATGGCGGCGCTGGAGGCACGCATCCACGAGCTTGCCGGCGAAAGCTTCAATGTCGGCAGCCCGAAGCAGCTGGGCGAGATCCTGTTCGACAAGCTGAGCCTGCCCGGGGGCAAGAAGGGCAAGACCGGCGCCTATGCCACCGGCGCCGACATCCTGCAGAAGCTGGCAGCCGACGGCCATGAACTGCCGGCGAAGGTGCTGGACTGGCGCCAGCTCGCCAAGCTCAAGAACACCTATGCAGATGCGCTCGCCGAGGCGGTGAACCCCGAGACCGGCCGCATCCACACCAGTTTTGCGCTGACGGTCACCACCACCGGCCGGTTGTCTTCGAACGACCCCAATCTTCAGAACATTCCCATCCGCACCGAGGAAGGCCGGCGGATCCGCCGCGCCTTCGTGCCCGAGGCCGGCCATGTGCTGATGTCGGCCGACTACAGCCAGATCGAACTGCGCCTGCTGGCCGATATCGCCAACATCCAGGCCCTGCGCCAGGCCTTCCGCGAGGGTATCGACATCCATGCCCTGACCGCCTCTCAGGTCTTCGGCGTGCCGGTGGAGGGGATGGACCCGATCACCCGCCGCCGGGCCAAGGCGATCAATTTCGGCATCATCTACGGTATCAGCGCCTTCGGCCTGGCCCAGCAGCTCGACATCCCGCAATCCGAGGCCAAGCGCTATATCGAGGCCTATTTCGAGCGCTATCCCGGCATTCGCGACTATATGGAGCGGGCCAAGGCCGATGCCCGCGCCCATGGCTTCGTGACCACGATCTTCGGCCGCAAATGCTGGACGCCCGACATCGCCGCCAAAAATCCCGCACTCAGGGCCTTTGCCGAGCGTGCGGCGATCAACGCACCGCTTCAGGGCTCCGCCGCCGACATCGTCCGGCTCGCCATGGTGGCGCTGGATCGCGCGCTGGAGGCAAGCCCGCTCGGTGCGCGCATGCTGCTCCAGGTCCATGACGAAATCCTGCTGGAGGTACCCGAGGCCGAGGTCGAGGAGACTGCGGCACTGGTCAAGCAGGTGATGGAGGATGTGGTGTCGCGGCCCGTGCCCTATGTCGTCGAAGTCGGCACCGGGCTCGACTGGGATGCGGCACATTGACGGCGATGCCTGCAGATCCCGGAACCGTCGAGGCGATCGCCCCCGGCCGGATCCGGCTGCCGGCGGGCATCGACCTCGTCACCGCCTTCGCCGGCCTCGCTGCCCATGGCGATGACGGGCTGGTGCGGCTCGACGGCGACCGGCTCTATACGATCGAGCGGGTTGAGCGGGCACCGGTGGCGGTGGAGACCGTCCTTTCTCCCGATTCCCGGGGCGAGTTGCGGGTGATGGTGGAGACCGGCGCGGCCGATCTGCTTGAGGTGGCAACCCGCGCCATCGCTGCCCGCCTGCATCTGCCGGGCGCAGCCTTCGCGGCGCTCGCTGCCGGTGATCCGGTGATCGGCCGGATCGCCGCCACCCAGGGGGTGCGCCCCACCCTGCTCTACCCAGAGCCGATGGTGGTGATGCTGCGCACGATCAGCGCCCAGCTGGTCAACCTCGCCTGGGCCGCCACCACCCGCCGCCGTCTGGCAGAGGCCTTCGGCATCCGTCGGCCGGTCGGCACCGGCTGGGTGATCGATATCGATCCCGCCCGGATCGCCGCGATCGACCCCGAGGAGATCAAGGCCCTCCAATTCACCGGCGCCAAGGCAAGGGCGATCGTGAGCGTGGCCCGGGCGATCGTCGACGGCCGGCTGGACGCAGCCGCCATGGCCGCGGCCGAAACGCCGGAGATCCGCCGCAGGCTGACCGCCATCTCCGGCATCGGCGACTGGACCGCGGACTGGGTGCTGGCGCGCGGCCTGGGCCGGCCGGTGGTCGCCACCGGCGATCTGGGCGTACGCAAGGCGGTGGCACGCGCCTATCACGATACCGAGATCATTCCCGCGGCCGAGGTCGCCCGCACCACCGCCCATTGGGGGGCCGCGGCCCTCGACGCCCAGACGCTGCTGCTCTCCACCCTCGGTACCGCCGGGGCCGAGGGCGCCACCCCGCGGCTCACCCGCAAGCGGGCTGCCGCCACCCCGCCGGAGGAGAAACGTCCATGAGCGGCCGCATCCACCGCTACACCACTGAAACCGTCTGGACCGGCGATACCGGCCAGGGCACTGCAGGCTATCGCAGCTATTCCCGCGACCACGACCTGAAGATCCCGGGTAAGCCGGTCATCGCCGGCTCGTCGGACCCGGCCTTCCGTGGTGATGCCATGCGTCACAATCCGGAAGACCTGCTGGTCGCCTCGGCCTCTGCCTGCCATATGCTCTGGTACCTGCATCTGGCCAGCACCAAGGGCATCGTCGTGCGCGGCTACACCGATGCCGCCGAGGGCGAGATGACCGAACGCGCCGATGGCGGCGGCGCCTTCACCCGCATCCGGCTCCGGCCGCAGGTGACCATCTCGGCCGGCGATCCGACGATGGCGCGGGCCCTGCACGCCGAGGCGCATCATCTCTGCTTCATCGCCAACAGCCTCAACTGCCCGATCGACATCGAGGATACGGTCGAACTCGTGAGCGCCTGAACCGCATCAGCTGCCGTAGATCTGCCCCTGCGCGACCGAGATCCAGTCGATGCCGGCACCGCCGGTGACACGATCCAGTGCCGCATCGTCAATGGCGCCGTCGGGGCCGATCGCGTCTCGCGCCGCCTCGATGCGCGCCAGAATCTCGGGCGCCAGAACAAAGCCATGCGCCCCGGCCGCCGCCGTCAGCACGGCCTCGCGGGCCGCCGGCGTCGCCGCATCGGCAAAGGCCGCAGCAAGCCCCGGATCGGCCGCAAGCAGATCGACGAGACGACGGGCGCTGTCATCGGACATGGGGCATCCTGCAATAGACGTAGCTGTCGGCGGATTTCATCCTGGCATCATGCCTGCCGGCTGCATACGAAACACAAACGGCCGGTCGACAGTCATCGACCGGCCGGGAATGACAGCGGGGAAGATCGCCGGCAGCGGCGATCAGTGGATCGTCGCCGGCACCATCTCGTGCTGCAGGATGGCGCCGATCGCAGAGGCGCTGTCGGCCATCACCGCCACGCGCTCACCGCTCGCGGAAAACACGCCGAACATCACACCGCCGGCGGTGGTCACCGGTCGGACATAGGCCACCTGCTCAAGGCCAAGCGCCGCAAAGGCTTCGGGCGTCATCCGACGGATGGCAGCGCGCGCTGCCTCGGCGACATCGGCAGGGGAACGGGTCGTCTCTTCAAGGTTGAAGCGGGGCATGGGATCAGCCTCCTTCGTCCGCGGCCGTGCCGGGCACCGGATCGGTCGCCCTGTCGCCCGCGATGGGTCCACGTCTCTTCGGATGAAAGTTCAGCGCTCGTCGAGCAGGCTGCCCGACTGGCGTCCATCCGGCTGGGTCTTGCGGATGGAGATGGTCCGCACCGAGGATTGCGGCAGCGGTTGCTCCAGATCGATATGGAGCAGGCCGTTATCCAGCGAGGCATCCATCACCTGGATGCCGTCGGCAAGCAGGAAAGTGCGCTGGAACTGCCGGGCCGCGATACCGCGATGGATGAATTCCCGGCCGTCATTGGCGTCGTCGTGCTGCCGCCCGCGGATCACCAGCTGATTGTCTTCCAGCGTGACCGTCAGGTCGTCCATGGTAAAACCTGCGACCGCAAGCGTGATGCGCAGCCGCCGCTCGCCAAGTTTCTCGATGTTGTAGGGCGGATACCCGTCCGAGCCGGTCTTGGCCAGACGGTCCAGCATGCGCTCCATGTGGTCGAAGCCCAGCATCATCGGGTGATTGAAAGCGGTGAACCGCGACATCCCTGACATCTCCTCCGCGACAGACGAGCGAGATCCGGATCCGGCTGCCGTGGCGGCGACCTCCTTGGGGAGCATCCACCGCGCCCGGCCGGCGCGCCGGCAGGTCCGTCCGATGGCCGGTTCCGGCGGCGGCTCCGCCCACTGTCCGGGCCGGAGACGGCGTTCACCGGCCGTTCCTTCGGTTCTGTGGAGATAGGGAGGCGGGCCGGCACGTTCAAGACCGCCCGGCGCCTCAACCTCAACGGCCCGGCACAACGAAAAAGCCCGATGCAGAAGCACCGGGCTTTTTCGAAGATGGTGGAGCCAAGGGGAGTCGAACCCCTGACCTCTTGAATGCCATTCAAGCGCTCTCCCAACTGAGCTATGGCCCCGAAACCTGTCTGACGTCGTTGGCTGCGTGTTGCCGGGCTTCCCCGGTTTCCGCTGCCGCGCGCCCTTTGGGGTGGCGCGCCGTGCGTCAGCGGAGCGGAACATAGTGGCCGCAGCCGGGCTTGGCAAGCGGTTTTTTTCACGCCACCGTCATCTTCGACAACGGCCGCAGAAATCCCGTCGCAAGCCACTGGTTTTTCTGGAGAACCAGCCCTGAAACCGAAACCGGCGCCCCTTTTTCAAGGGGCGCCGGTCGCGGGATCAGTTCTCGTCGTCGTCGTCGCCGAGACGGACGTCACCGACGTCGTCGTCGCCCAGCTCCGAGGCATCCTCGATGCCGACATCATCCTCGTCGTCATCGTCGAAGGCTTCGTCGAAGCCTTCCTCGTCGACATCCTCCACCTCTGCCGGCACGACCTTGGCCTTGCGGGCCTGGGCCGCACGCTCACGGGCCAGCTCATCGGCCTCCCGTGCGGCTCGGCGGGAACGGGTCTCTTCGATCTGCGGCTGCTCGGCACCGCATTTGGGGCATGTCACCGGCGTGCGGCGCATATCGTAGAAGCGCGCACCGCAGCTGCGGCAGGTGTGCTTCTGCCCCCACTCCTCCTTCGCCACGCGACCACCCTTGATAGCTGTTGGACGTGTACAGGAACGAATTCACGGGAACGGGTGCCGGCACAAGGGGCCGGCGATGGTGGTAGCGCAATCGGGCGCGCCACCCCGTCGGCTGCGTTTGCCACGAAGCGCCGGGGCTGTCAAACCGCTAAATGCGTCCAGGCAGGGTTGCATCACCGTCATCGGCATTCAGTGGGGGTCTGCGATGATGCACCGGGGGCCATGCTGTGATAGACCAGCCTCGAACCTCACCCGCTTCCGCCCCGCCTTTCCGGACAAGGGCCCCGTCATGACCCATGCCGCGCCGCATCCCGCCACCGCCCGCCTCTCCCGCGGACTTTCGGGCGACGTCATCGTCCCCGGCGATAAGTCGATCTCGCATCGGGCGTTGATGCTGTCGGCGCTGGCGGTCGGGCGCTCTGCCGTCGACGGCCTGCTGGAAGGCGAGGACGTGCTCGCGACCGCAGCGGCGATGCGCGCACTGGGCGCCAGCATCGCCCGCGAAGAGACCACCGGCCCCGACGGCGCACCGCTTGTCCGCTGGGTGATCGACGGCGTCGGCGTTGGAGGGCTGGGCGAGCCGGCCGATGTGCTCGACATGGGCAATTCGGGCACGGCCGCACGGCTGCTGATGGGCCTGCTCGCCACCCACCCGCTGGTGGCGGTGATGACCGGTGATGCCAGCCTGCGCAAGCGGCCCATGGCCCGGGTCGCAACGCCGCTGGAGAAGATGGGCGCAAAGATCGTCACCCGCGCCGGCGGCCGGCTGCCGGCCACCGTGATCGGTACCCGCAGCCCGGTGCCGATCCGCTATCGCCTGCCGGTGCCATCGGCTCAGGTTAAATCGGCGATCCTCCTCGCCGGGCTCAACACCCCTGGCCGGACCGTGGTGGTGGAACCGGAAGCGACCCGCGACCATACCGAACGCATGCTGGGCGCCATGGGCGCACGGATCACGGTGGAAACCGAGGCCGACGGCGCCCGGGTGATCAGCCTCGACGGCCAGCCGGAGCTCCGCGCCCGGGACATGACCGTGCCGGGCGACCCGTCCTCGGCGGCCTTCCCGCTGGTCGCAGGACTGATCACCGAAGGCTCGGCCGTCACCGTGCGCAATGTCTGCCTCAACCCCGGTCGCGACGGACTGGTCCGTACGCTGGTCGAAATGGGCGCCGATCTGACCGTCACCAATCCGCGCGATGTGGGTGGCGAGCCGGTGGGTGATCTGGTGGCACGCTCGTCCGCGCTTAAGGCGGTGACCGTTCCGGCCGACCGCGCGCCCTCGATGATCGACGAATTCCCGGTGCTCGCCGCCGCCGCCGCCACCGCCCACGGCACCAGCCGTTTCGAAGGGCTGGCGGAACTCAGGGTCAAGGAAAGCGACCGGCTGCAGGCGGTGGCCGACGGCCTGATCCGTGCCGGCGTCACCGTGCGCACTGGCGAGGACTGGCTGGAAGTGGATGGCTGCGGCGGTCCGGTTCCGGGCGGCACCGACGCGGTCGTCACGCATCTGGACCATCGCATCGCCATGGCCTTCCTGGTGCTGGGCCTGGCCGCACGCAACGGCATGGTGGTCGACGACGATCGGATGATCGCCACCAGCTTCCCCGGCTTCCGCGCCCTGATGACCGGGCTCGGTTGCGACATCACCGATCTCTGATCCAGCGGCACATCATGACCCCGACCCCCAACCATCCGCCGGTGATCGCCATCGACGGTCCCGCCGCGGCCGGCAAGGGCACACTCGCCCGCAGGCTCGCCGCCGAACTGGGGCTGCGCCATCTCGATACCGGCATGATCTATCGGGCGGCGGCAAGCCGTCTGCTCGCCGGAGGTGGTGATCCGGACGATCCGGCGGCGGCGGCGCTGGCCGCTCAGACCCTCACCGCCGACGATCTCGTCCGCACCGATCTGCGGACGGAGCGTACGGGGGAAACCGCCTCGAAGATCGCCGCCCTCGGACCCGTCCGTGCCGCTCTGCTCGACTTTCAGCGCAACTTCGGCCGGACCGCTCCGGGCGCCGTGCTTGATGGCCGCGACATCGGCACCGTGGTGTTTCCCGACGCGCGCGCGAAGATCTTCGTAACCGCCTCGCCCGAAGCGCGTGCACTCAGGCGACACGAAGAGTTGCGGGGCAAGGGGGTTGCCAGTATATTCGCCGACGTTCTGGAAGAGATGCGGCTGCGAGACCGTCGCGACCGGGAACGAGCGGTGGCCCCACTGCGTCCCGCGGACGATGCCGTCATCCTCGACACCACCGACATGTCGGCGGACGAGGTCTTCGCAGCAGCGCTCGCGCATGTCACGGGCCGGCTCTGACCGGCCGGGACAGGGCGCGGGCCGGATCGTTACCGGATCGAGGTTTCGCCGGTCGTCGCCCACCCCCACCCGGGGGAGGAGCGGCGTTTCGGCGCATTGACGACTGAAGCCCGCGGCGACCGGACGGCCGGACGTCGCGACCCTGTAAACCAGCAACCGGCGGGGATGCCCGCCGTATCCGAACCCCCGTCGGTCGGAACCCGCCCCACCCGGCAGCGCCGGTCACGGGACCGCGGCGTTCAGACGTCCACGGCGGCCCCGATCCGAAGCGGCATGATCCGCGACGGCCGGAGCCGCGGCGGGTGCCGGAACCTCTTCCCAGGCCAGCCACCGACGCCCGGATGGCCCTGGAGCCGAGGTTCCCCGGCAGGACGGGTGGAGAGGTAGGAGAACCCATGATCAACACCAGCCCCGCGCCCGAGAAGGACGTCATGTCGGACGAGAATTTCGAAGCCCTGCTGGCCGACAGCTTCATTGCCCAGGATGGCCTGGAGGGAAGCGTCGTTAAGGGTCGGATCACCGCCATCGAGGGCGACCAGGTCCTCATCGACGTCGGCCTGAAGTCCGACGGGCGCATCGCGCTCAAGGAATTCGCCCAGCCCGGTCAGGAGACCGAGCTTGCGGTCGGCGACGAGGTCGAGGTCTATATCGACCGGATGGAGAACGCCCAGGGCGAGGTCGTCATCAGCCGCGAGCGTGCGCGCCGCGAAGAGGCCTGGACCCAGCTCGAGCAGGCGTTCAAGAACGCCGAGCGCGTCAACGGCGTGATCTTCGGGCGCGTGAAGGGCGGCTGCACCGTCGACCTTCAGGGTGCCGTGGCCTTCCTGCCGGGCAGCCAGATCGACATCCGTCCGGTGCGTGACATCACGCCCCTGATCGGCACGACCCAGCCTTTCCAGATCCTCAAGATGGACAAGCGTCGCGGCAACATCGTCGTCTCGCGTCGTGCCGTCCTGGAAGAGAGCCGCGCCGAGGCCCGCAAGGAACTGATCGAGAACCTCAAGGAAGGTCAGATCCTGGAAGGCGTGGTCAAGAACATCACCGATTACGGTGCGTTCGTGGACCTGGGTGGCGTCGACGGCCTGCTGCACGTCACCGACATCTCCTGGCGCCGCATCAATCACCCGACCGAAGCCCTGACCATCGGTCAGTCGGTTCGCGTGGTGGTGACCCGCTTCAACCGCGAGACCCAGCGCATCAGCCTCGGCATGAAGCAGCTTGAGGCGGATCCGTGGGAAGGCGTCGAGGTGAAGTATCCGGTGGGCGTGAAGTTCGCCGGCCGCGTCACCAACATCACCGACTACGGCGCCTTCGTGGAGCTGGAGCCGGGCGTCGAGGGTCTGGTCCATGTCTCCGAGATGAGCTGGACCAAGAAGAACGTGCACCCGGGCAAGATCGTTTCGACCTCGCAGGAGATCGAAGTGATGGTGCTCGACGTCGACTCGCAGAAGCGCCGCATCAGCCTGGGCCTGAAGCAGGTTGCCGACAACCCGTGGGAGACCTTCCTGGATCGTCACCCGGTGGGTTCGTCGATCGAGGGCGAGGTCAAGAACATCACCGAGTTCGGTCTGTTCGTTGGTCTCGACGGCGACATCGACGGCCTGGTGCACCTGTCGGATCTCGACTGGAGCCGCCCCGGCGAAGAGGCGCTCAAGGACTTCCGCAAGGGCGACATGGTCAAGGCCGTGGTGCTGGATGTGGACGTCGAGAAGGAGCGTATCTCCCTCGGCATCAAGCAGCTCGACAAGGATCCGTTCACCGAGGCGACTCAGGACCTGCGCCGCGGCCAGACCGTCACCTGCACGGTCACCAAGGTCGTCGAGAATGGTCTGGAGATCTCCACGGCCGATGGCGCCAAGGGCTTCATCCGCAAGTCGGAAATCGCCCGTGACCGCCAGGATCAGCGCACCGACCGCTACAGCGAGGGCGATAAGTTCGACGCCCTGATCACCAACATCGACCGGTCGAGCCGCAAGCTCACCCTGTCGATCAAGGCGCTGGAGATGGCGGAAGAGAAGAAGGCCATGGCCGAGTTCGGTTCGTCCGACAGCGGCGCGAGCCTCGGCGACATCCTGGGTGCCGCGCTCCGCGAGCGCGAGCGGACCCAGGCGGACGATTGATCCGATCATTGCCGGGGCATCTGCCCGGCGGATCGATAAACGTCCTGCGGCCGGCCCGGAGCAATCCGGGCCGGCCGCAGCCGTTTCGGAGGCGGGATTATACTGTTTTCCGGGGCCGACCTACCGGCAGCTCCGTCTGCCGTCATAGGATTGACATCAATTTATATTATATAAGGCTTCACAAAATTAGATTCTTATATGTGGAGCCTGCCACCATGTCGGATCCCCGCCGCCCCCGCAGTCCCGCCGCCCGGCTGGACGAGATCTTCAGCATCTTCGCGGCGCGCGGCGATGACAGCTACGGCGAGGCCGTGAGCCAGATCGAGCACGCGGTCCAATCGGCCGAGATCGCGGAAGCACAGGGCGCGGCCGACAGCCTGATCGCTGCGGCTCTGCTGCACGACATCGGCCACATGATCCACCGGGACGCCGCAGCCGCCTTCCAGAACGGCCGCGACGATGCTCATGAGCGGCTCGGGGCCAGATATCTGACCGGGCTGTTTCCGCCGGCGGTGATCCGGCCGATCGAGATGCATGTGGACGCCAAGCGCTGCCTGGTGACCACCGAGCCGGCCTATGCCGCCGCCCTCTCCCCCGTCTCGCGCCGGACCCTTGAGCTGCAGGGCGGCCCGATGACCGATGTCGAGGCCATGGCCTTTCTGGCCGATCCCCATGCCGCCGATGCCATCGCCCTCCGGCGGATCGACGAGGCCGCCAAGATCGAGGGCGCCGGCCGTGATGGCGTGATGCGCTTCCGGCCGCTGCTGGAACGTCTGGCCATCGGCCTCTGATCCCTGTCTGAACCTGTATGCCCTGTCCGGGAGTTATACCGATGGCCCGCAACGTCCTGCTGATCATGGTCGACCAGTGGCGCTGGGATCTCTCCCCCGGCCTCGGCAATCCGCTGGTCTCAACCCCGGCTCTCGACCGGCTGGCCGCGCGCGGGGCGGTCTTCACCCGCCATTTTGCCCAAAGCGCCCCCTGCGGCCCGGCCCGGGCGAGCTTCGCCAGCGGCCAGTATGTCTTCAACCACCGGGTCTTCGCCAATCCGGTGCCGATGGCGGCGGGGCGCCGGCTGTTGCAGCACCATCTGCGCGCCGCCGGCATCACCCCCTACATGATCGGGTATACCACGGCGGTGCCCGATCCGCGCAGCCGCGATCCGCAGGATCCGGTCTTCCACGGCCCTTCGGTCGCCGAAGGCTGGCAGATCCTGCGCGAGATGGATGAGGACAAGGCGCGCTATACCGCCTGGGCCCGACGCCAGGGTGCCGATCTCCACCCCGACTACGATACCGGCTTCGCGCACCATCTCCGTGCCGGTGCGCCGGTTGAAGTCTCCCCCCAGCCCGACGGGCTGCATGACAGCCGCTGGCTGGCCGATACGGCGGTGGAGTTCCTGGATGCAGCTCCCAAGGGCCCCTGGCTGCTGCATCTGGGCTTCTATCGGCCGCATCCGCCGCTGGCGGCGCTCGCCCGCCATCTGGCCCGGGTGCCCGACGCCCCACCGCTGCCGCCGATCGACAGCACGGCCGAGGACGCGATCCACCCCCTGGCCGCCCTCTTCCGCCGGGTGGTGCCGGCATCGATCGCCCATCCGGGCCTGGACGGCCTCGCCTCCGCCCTGCCCGCCGCCACGGTCGCCGCCCTGCGCAAGGCCTATCTGGCGCTGCTTGCCGAAGTCGATGACGAGGTCGAGCGCGTGCTGGCGGCGCTGGAGCGGAGCGGGCGCGGCCAGGACACCCTGGTCGTGTTCATGTCCGATCATGGCGAGCAATGGGGCGAGCACGGCCTGTTCGGCAAGCGCGCCATCCACCAGGCCTCCTTCCGGGTACCGCTGATCATCGCCGACCCGCGGCAGAGCGCCGATCCGACCCGCGGCGGGCAGATCCACGCCATCACCGAACATGTCGACCTGCTGCCGACCCTGCTGGACTGGTTCGGCATCGCAGCCCCGCCGCAATGCGACGGCCGCTCGCTGTTGGGCCTGATCGCCGGCGATCGCCCGTCGGACTGGCGGGATGCCGCAGTCTACGAGCACGACTTCCGCGACAAGCTGACCGCCCCGGTTCCGGGCCTCGCCCGCTCGCCGCATGAGGCACAATTCACCGCCATCCAGGACGAGCGCTGGGCCTATCTGCACTTCCCCGATGCGGATCCCGTGCTCTTCGACCTTGAAGCAGACCCAGGCCAGACCCGCAATCTCGCCGCCGACCCCGCCTTCGCCCCGGTCGTCCACCGCATGATGCGCCGCCTGCTCGACCACCGCATCCGCCACGCTGACCGCACCCTCTCAGAGGCCCGCGCGGCACCGGGCGGGATGATCGGGCGGTGGTAGGCCGCCCGGTCCGATTTCACGTCATCCCCGCCAACGCCAGAAACGCCGCCACCACACCGATCTCGGCGAGTTCCGGCAGACAGGACAGGCGGACATCGGCGGCCAGAAGGTCGGCCCCCGGACCGGCGGCGGTCAGGGGGCGGTGTGCCAGGCGGGGGTCGTGGCCGGTCTCGCCATCAAAGACGATGCCGTAGCCGAGGCCGGCGGCGGTCGCCTCGCGGATCATCTCGCGGCTGCCCAGACTGGCCGCCACCCGGGGGGAAAAGCCGGTCGCGTCGGCTGCGCGCAGAAAAACCTGGCGGGTGACCGAACTCGGCTCGCGCAGCAGCACCGGCAGTCCGGCCAGGGCATCCAGCGGCAGCGGGTCGCCGGACCGGGCAAGAGGATCCGCCGCCGGCACCAGCAGGGCCAGGCGCTGGCGCCCCAGCACCACCCCCGCCAGCCGCGGATCGGGCTCGATATGGCTGGCGGCAATCAGGTCGACACGGCAGGCCAGGACATCCTCGATCAGCTGCCCGGTATTACCGGTCGACAGCCGGAGCTCGACCGCCGGGTGAGCATCGGCGAAACGCTTGGCCAGCCCCATGATCGTCGCCGGCGTGCTGAGCCCCAGCCGCACCAGCCCACCGGCCATCGCCGGATCAGAAGCGACCGCCGCTTCGGTACGGTCCATCAGCAGCATCACCGCCCGGACATGGGCCAGCAGCCGTTCCCCCGCCTCAGTTGGCACGGCGCCCTGGCCGCGGCGCAGGAACAGGCGCACGCCCAGCTCCGCCTCCAGCCCGCGGATCTGCACCGTCACCGCCGGCTGGGTCACCCCCAGCGATTTGGCCGCCGCCGAGAAACCGCCCTCCACCGCCACGGCGTGGAAGGCGCGCATCTGGTTGAAGTTCATCCTGCGGGCTCCGACTGCATACGTCCGAATCCATAATCCATCTTCATAAGCATGTCATAGGACATGCGTAGACTTTATGACGAAGGCGGCATCCAGACCGCTCCGACCGGGCCGATCCCCCTTCCCGCCATCCCGAGGAACCAGCACCATGACCACCACCCGTCTGCGCGCGGGCCTCGCCGGCCTTGTGGCGCTCACCATCGCAGGTGTCGCTGCCCCGGCCATGGCCCGGGTCGAGTTCGACCTCTGGCATGCCCATTCCCCCGACATCACGCTCGGCAAGACCATCGCCCGCTACGCCGCCGAGTTCAACGCCGCACAAAGCGACTATCAGGTGAATGCGGTGTTCAAGGGCAGCTATGACGACGTGATCAACGGCGCCATTGCCGCCGCCCGCGCCGGCAAGGCGCCGGCGATCGTGCAGGTCCATGCGCCGGCGGCCCCCACCGTGATCTATTCCAAGGCTGTGAAGCCGGTCGACGAGGTGATGGCCGAAGCGGGCATCAAAGTCGACTGGAGCCGTTACATCCAGCCGGTCATCGCCGCCTATCAGGAGAGCGGCCATCAGATCGGCATGCCCTTCAACACCTCGACCCCGCTGATGTGGATGAACCGCGACCTGATGGCCAGGGCGGGTATCGAGGGCGTGCCCGCCACCTGGGACGAGCTGGAAGCCGCCGCGGTGAAGCTGAAGGCCGCCGGGGTGGGCTGCCCGGTCGTGCCCTCCTGGCAGGAATGGACGCTGATCAAGAACTACGCCTTCATCCAGGACATCCCCGTCGCCACCCCGGCCAACGGTATGGAAGGTCCGGGGGCGCGGCTTACCGTCAACGACCCGCGCATGGTCGCCCATCTCGACCGGCTGCAGCGCTGGGTGAAGGACGGGCTGATGAGCTATCAGGGCCGCCAGTGGACCGGCGCGCACGAGGCCTTTTATGCCCAGCGCTGCGCAATCATGCTGGAAAGCTCGGCCGGGTATGGCGGGATTTCGCAGAAGGCCAAATTCGATTTCGCCGCGGCCATGCTGCCGGTGGAGGCCGGCACGACCGATCCCAAGAACAGCTTTATCGGCGGTGCGGGTCTGTTCGTGATGAACGGCCAGGCACCCGAGGTCTACAAGGGTGTGGCCGCCTTCCTGGCCTTCCTGGCTGAAACTCCGCGCCAGGTCGACTGGCACAAGGTGTCGGGCTATGTGCCGATCACGCTGGATGCCTACGAGGCCGCAAAGGCCGAAGGCTATTACCAGAAATTCCCCCATCAGGAACTGGCCATCCTGCAGCTGACCCGCGGCACCCCCACGCCCAACACCCGCGGCATCCGCCTCGGCTATCTGGTTCAGATCGACGAGATCCTGAACGAGGAGCTGGAAAACATCTGGTCGATGAAGAAGACCGCCGCCCAGGCCATGGATGATGCGGTACGCCGCGCCGACCCGCTGCTGGAACGCTTCGAGCGCACCATCGGCCAGTAATACCGCAGGGCTGCCCCTCCCGGCCGGGCGGACTCCTCTGGGTCCGCCCGGCACTACTTATCCCCGGATTCCCCATGTCCATCCACACCCCGCCTGCCGGTGCGGTCTTCCGGGGCCGCATGCTGCCCTGGCTGCTGCTGGCCCCGCAGCTGGCCATCCTTGCCCTGTTCTTCTTCCGCCCGGCGGCGGAAGGGCTGCGGCAGGCCTTCCATCTGGCCGATCCCTTCACCGGCCGCGGCATCTATGTGGGGCTCGACAATTTCCGGGCGCTGTTCGCCGAACCGGAATATCTGGACAGCATCCGGGCAAGCCTGATCTTCGCAGGGCTCGTCGCCGGCATTGCCATGGCACTGGCCTTCGTACTGGCTGCCGCAGCCGACCGGCTGCTGGGGGAACGTCCGGCCCTGCGCTCGGCGATCATCTGGCCCTACGCGGTCGCACCGGCGGTCGCGGGCGTGTTGTGGCTGTTCCTGCTGCACCCGTCCTTCGGCGTGATCGCGCAGCTCCTCCACGAGGCGGGGCTGGCCTGGAACCCGCTGCTGGACGGCACCGACGCCATGGCGCTGATCGTGGCCGCCGCGGTCTGGAAGCAGGTCTCCTACAACTTCATCTTCTTCTTCGCCGCCATCCGCTCGGTGCCGAAATCGCTGATCGAGGCCGCCGCCATCGACGGGGCCGGCCCCTTGCGCCGGCTGCGCGACGTGGTCTGGCCGCTGGTCTCCCCCACCAGCTTTTTCCTGCTGGTCATGAACCTGATCTACGCCTTCTTCGACAGTTTCGGCATCGTAGACGCCATCACCGAAGGCGGCCCCGGCGGGGCCACCCGGCTGATGGTCTACAAGGCCTATCGCGACGGTTTTCAGGCCCAGGATCTGGGCGGGTCGGCGGCACAGTCGATCGTGCTGATGGCGCTGGTCGGCGTGCTGACCGTCATCCAGTTCGGCTGGATCGAGCGCAAGGTGTCCTATGCCCGCAGCTGACCCCAAACGCGCACCAGCCAGCGGCATGGTTCGGCGTGACCCGGTTTTCCGGGCGGTTGCCGCCTCGGTCTTCCTGGCTGGCGCCCTGGTCATGCTGTTGCCGGTCTGGTATGCCCTGGCCATCGCCTCGATGCCCGAAGACGGCCGGCTGTCGATCGGCAGCCTGCCCGGACCGATGCTGATCGACACGCTCGCCGATGTGATCCGGGATCCGGTGATCCAGCGGCAGCTGTTCAACAGCCTGGTCATGGCGACGGCGATCACCGCCGGCAAGATCGTAATCTCGCTGACGGCCGGGTTTGCCGTGGTCTATTTCCGCTTCCGCGGACGGGCGCTCGCCTTCTGGGCCATCTTCCTGTCGCTGATGCTGCCGGTGGAGGTCCGGATCGTGCCGACCTATGCGGTCGCGGCCGATCCGCTGGCACCCCTGATCGGGGGTTTGCGCCTGCTCGGTGTGGAGATCGGGCTCTCGCCCTCGCTGCTCGATACCCATGCCGGGCTGGTGCTGCCCCTGATCGCCTCGGCCACCGCCACCTTCCTTTATCGCCAGGTCTTCCTGGCCGTACCGGCGGATCTGGTAGAGGCCGCCCGGATCGACGGCGCCGGGCCGCTGCGCTTTCTGCGCGACGTGGCCCTGCCGCTGGCGGCACCGGCGACGGCGGCACTGGCGGTCATTCTGTTCGTCTATGGCTGGAACCAGTATCTCTGGCCGCTGCTGATCACCACCGACGAGCGGATGGCGACCGTGGTAATGGGGGTGGCGCGCACCCTGCCCACCGACAATGCCGAGACGCGCTGGGGGCTGACCATGGGGCGGGCGCTGGTCGCCATGGCACCGCCGGTGATCCTGGTCCTGGTTCTGCAGCGCCGGCTTGTCGCCGGGCTGACCGATGTCGGCAAGTAGCGCCCCCGGCGCTTATCCCCTTGGACGGCAAGGGTCCGAGCGGCTATAGATGTCGCCGAGGCGCCGCCGCCGGGCGGCGCGGGACCGACCCGGAGGGAAGCCGACCCCCATGTCTCCGTTCGACGCCGACCGCGCGGTCGATCGACGCCGCCTGAAGCGGGGCCTGACCTTCTGGCGCATCGCCGCCATCGTGCTCGCCGCCATCCTGGGCGGCATTGTCTTTCGCGCCACGGATATCGGTGGCACCGGCGCCTTCAAGGGCGACCGGATCGCCGAACTCACCATCGACGGCTTCATCGCTCCGGATGACGAGCTTTACGAGCGGCTGGACGAGGTGAAGGACGATCCCGCGGTCAAGGCGCTGATCGTGCGCATCGACAGCGGTGGCGGCAGCTCGATCGGCGGCGAGCTGAATTACGAAAAACTCCGCGAGATTGCTGCCGAAAAGCCGGTGGTGGCGGTGATGGAAGGCATCGCCGCCTCGGCCGCCTATATGACCGCGCTCGGCGCCGACCGGATCTACGCCCATGGCGAGACGCTGACCGGCTCGATCGGTGTCTATCTTCAGGCGGTGGAAGCGACCGAGCTGCTGCGCTCCATCGGCATTGAGGCCGATCTGATCAAAAGCTCGGTCATCAAGGGCCAGCCCAACCCGCTTGAAGAGCTGAACGACGAAGCCCGCGCGGCACTCGCCGATGTGGTCGCCGACAGCTACGGCTATTTCCGCGGCCTTGTGGCCGATCGTCGCAGCCTGTCGGGTGACAGGCTTGAGGCGGTGGCCGACGGCCGGGTCTTCACCGGCCGCCAGGCGCTTGCGGCGGGGCTGATCGACGGTCTTGGCGGCAAAAAGGCCGCACGTGCCTGGCTTGAAGGCGAAAAGGGGCTGGACGCGGACCTCCCGATCGAGGATATCACCCCCCGTCCGGAAGACGGGCGCGGGCTGCTGGGTGCCGCGGCGGACGCCGCGGTCGAAGCCCTGCTCAAAAATACCGAACTGTCAGAACGGCTTAGAGTTGACGGACTGGTATCGGTTTGGCAACCTCGCCCCTGACTTGAACATGACGGATGCATGACCGCCTGCGGGCCCTGAACACGGCCCGCGAGGACGGTAGCGCAGTGCCGCCATTTCCGGCCGCCGATCCTGCGGCCCGCCCCAGGCGCGGCCCGCTTCACATGCCTTCACCAGGGACCATTTACCACCATGACCAAGTCGGAGCTGATTGCCCGCCTCGCTGCGAGCCATCCCCATCTCTATCAGCGCGACGTCGAGCAGATCGTGAGCACCGTCTTCGACGAGATCTCCGAAGCGCTGGCGCGAGGCGACCGGGTTGAGCTGCGCGGTTTCGGGGCGTTCTCGGTGAAGCACCGCCGCTCGCGCACCGGCCGCAACCCGCGCACCGGCGATACGGTCAATGTGCCGTCGAAGTTCGTGCCCTTCTTCAAGACCGGCAAGGAGCTGCGCGACCGCCTGAACGGCGAGTGAGCCTGCGGCCAGTCCATGCAGATACGACGACGCGCGCCACAGGCGCGCGTTTTCGGTTATGATCGGACCACGGCGAACCTGGCCCCCGGTCACCGTCCGCCGGTTTTTGTCCGTTCGCTCATCCGGAGGATGTAAGGCCCCATGCTGCGCGCCCTGAAACTCGCCCTGCTCGCCCTGATCGCGATCATCGTTGCCGCCTTCGCGATCGGCAATCGGGATGGCGTGGTGCTGTCGCTGTGGCCCTTCGGTCTGGAACTGGCCCTGCCGCTGTTCCTGGCACTGGAAGCGACGCTGCTGATCGGCCTGGTTCTGGGCGGGCTGGTGGCCTGGCTTCGTGCCGGCCGCCATCGGGCCCGCGCCCGCCGCCTGGCCCGGCGGGTGGAAGAGCTGGAGGGTGAGCTGCACCGGCTGCGCTCAGCTGGCACCCGCCCGGCCGCTGCCGCGGCACCGGCAGGCCCCGCGCTCGGCAGCACCCAGGCCGCGCCGCGGCTCACCGGCGGCCGCGACGCCGCCTGATCCAGGCACCCCCATCCGGCACCGATCGACGGTGCCACCCTTGCCCCGCCCCTCCACCGGCCCCATGTGACGCTGCGACCCGGCAGCCGGCACGCCCGGAATGGTGTAGGAAGCGGGCTTCGGCCTCTGGTATAAGCCCGGAGGTTCGCGACATACCGGAAGACCATGAGCAAGATCACGCCTCCCCGTTTCGACAATCCGCTCTTCGTCGCCATCGACACGACCGATGCCGGCCGCGCCGCGGCGCTGGCCCGTGCGGTCGCCTCGTCCGTCGGCGGCATCAAGCTCGGGCTCGAATTCTTCATGGCCAATGGGGCCGGGGGCGTGCAGGCGGTGCGGTCGGCAGCGCCCGATCTGCCGCTGTTCCTGGATCTGAAATTCCACGACATTCCGAATACGGTCGCCGGCGCCGTGCGCGCCGTGGCGCCGCTGGCGCCGGCTCTGCTCACCATCCATGCCTCGGGTGGTCCTGCCATGATCCGCGCCGCACGTGAAGCGGCCGCCGAGGCGGCCGACCGGCTGGGTATCGCCACCCCGCCGGCCGTGGTGGCCGTCACCGTGCTCACCAGCCTGGACGACACCGATCTGATGTCGGTCGGCCAGCGCGGGCCTTCGGGCGATCAGGTGCTGCGGCTGACCGACACGGCGCTGGCGCATGGGGCGGCGGGCGTGGTCTGTGCGCCCACGGAACTCGTCCGGCTGCGCGGGCGTTTCGGCGCCCAGCCGCTGATGGTGGTGCCCGGCATCCGGCCGGCCGATGCGGCCCGCGGCGACCAGAAGCGGGTCATGACCCCGGCCGAGGCCCGCAGCGCCGGTGCCGATGTGCTGGTGGTCGGCCGCCCGATCACCGGCGCCGAAGATCCGGCGGAGGCCGCCGCGCGGATCGCAGGCGAGATTGCAGCGGCCGAACTGACGGGAGCTGCCTGACCGATGACCGCGCCGGCCGGCCTTTCATCTGTGCTTCCCCCCGCGATCAAGATCTGCGGCCTCAACCGGCCCGACATGATCCGGACGGCGATCGAGGCCGGCGCCACTCATCTGGGTTTCGTGCATTTCGCCCCCTCGCCGCGGCATGTCGATCATGCCGATCTGGCCCGGCTGGCGGCCGATCTGCCCGCCGACGGTCCCGCCAAGGTATTGCTGACCGTCGATGCCGACTGGCCGGTACTGGATGCTGCCGTAGACGCGCTGGCCCCCGATCTGCTGCAATTGCATGGCCATGAGACGCCCGAGCGGATCGAAGCGGTGCGCAGCCGCTATCGCCTTCCGGTGATCAAGGCGGCCGGCATCGCCGATGCCGCCGATGTGGCGGCCCTGAAGCCCCTTGCCGCCGCGGCCGATCTGCTGCTGCTCGACGCCCGCCCGCCACGCGATGCGACCCGTCCCGGCGGGCTCGGCCAGGCCTTCGACTGGCGCCTGCTTTCCGGTGCGGATTTCGCGGCCGCCATCGGCGGCACGCCCTGGTGGCTGGCCGGCGGCCTGACCGCGGCGACGGTGGCGGACGCCATCGCCCGCACCAGCCCGCAGGGTGTCGATGTATCCTCGGGCGTTGAAAGCGCCCCCGGGGTCAAGGATCCCGCCGCGATCCGGGCCTTCGTTTCCGCGGCACGTGCCGCCTTCGACCTCAAGACCTGACAGTCAGGAACAGCCGGTTCATGTCGCATACACCCAACACCTACCGTTCCGGGCCGGACGAGCACGGCCGTTTCGGACTGTTCGGCGGTCGTTTCGTCGCCGAAACCCTGATGCCGCTGATCCTTGAGCTTGAGCAGGCCTATGAGGCGGCGCGGCAGGATCCCGAGTTTGCGGCCGAGATGGCGCTGTTCCAGCGCGATTATGTCGGCCGGCCGAGCCCGCTCTATCTCGCCGAACGGCTGACGGAGCATCTGGGCGGCGCAAAGATCTACTTCAAGCGCGACGAGCTGAACCACACCGGCGCGCACAAGATCAACAACGTGCTGGGCCAGCTGCTGGTTGCGAAGCGCATGGGCAAGAAGCGGATCATCGCCGAGACCGGTGCCGGTCAGCACGGCGTTGCCACCGCCACCATGTGCGCGCGGCTCGGCATGGATTGCGTCGTTTACATGGGCGAGACCGACATCGTCCGTCAGAAGCCCAACGTCTTCCGGATGCGCCTGCTCGGCGCCGAGGTGCGCGGCGTGTCGTCCGGCACCGCGACCCTCAAGGATGCGATGAACGAAGCCCTGCGGGACTGGGTGTCGAATGTCGACGACACCTTCTACTGCATCGGCACCGCCGCCGGTCCGCACCCCTATCCGATGATGGTCCGCGACTTCCAGTCGATCATCGGTGAAGAGACGAAGGTCCAGGTGCTGGAGCGTGAAGGCCGCCTGCCCGACATGCTGGTCGCCTGCATCGGCGGCGGCTCCAACGCCATCGGCCTGTTCCATCCCTTCCTCGACGAAGAGGGCGTGCGGATGATCGGTGTCGAGGCGGCGGGACACGGCATCGAGACCGGCGAGCATGCCGCCTCGCTGGCCGGCGGCCGTCCGGGTGTGCTGCACGGCAACCGCACCTATCTGCTGCAGGATGCCGACGGGCAGATCCTGAACGCCCATTCGATCTCGGCCGGCCTGGACTATCCCGGCATCGGCCCCGAACATTCCTGGCTGCGCGATATCGGCCGGGTGGAATATGAGTCGGTCACCGACCGCGAGGCGCTTGACGCCTTCCAGCTCTGCGCCCGCCTTGAAGGCATTCTGCCGGCGCTGGAGCCCGCCCATGCGGTGGCGCAGGTGGTCAAGACGGCCCCCACCCTGCCCCGCGACGCCATTCTGGTGATGAACATGTGCGGCCGCGGCGACAAGGATGTCTTCACCGTCGCCGAAGCCTTGGGAGTGGACCTGTGAGCGCCATGGCTGAGACCATCGACCGTTCCGCCGTGCCGGGCGGCACTGCCCGTATCGATCGCCGTTTCGCGGCGCTGAAGGCCGAGGGCCGGGCCGGGTTGATCACCTTCGTGACTGCTGGCGACCCTGACCTCGAAACCGGCGCCCGGGTACTGGCCGCGCTGGCTGAGGCCGGTGCCGACGTGATCGAACTGGGCGTGCCCTTCACCGACCCGATGGCCGACGGCCCGGCGATCCAGCGGGCAGGGCTGCGTGCCCTCGCCGCCGGGGTCACCATGATCAGGGTGCTGGACATGGTCCGCGCCTTCCGCGCGACCAACACCGACACCCCCATCATTCTGATGGGCTATTACAACCCGATCTACGCCTATGGCGCCGAACGCTTCGCCGCCGATGCAATCGCGGCCGGCGTCGACGGGCTGATCGTGGTCGACCTGCCGGCCGAGGAAGAGGAGGAGCTGGTCCGCTTCACCGATCCCGCAGGTCTCGCCCTGGTCCGCCTGGTCGCGCCCACCACCTCGGTGGAGCGTCTGCCCTCGGTGGTCGGCCGGGCGAGCGGTTTCCTCTACTACGTCTCGATCACCGGCATCACCGGTACCGCCTCGGCGGATATCTCCAGGGTGGCGCCCTCGGTCGCCCGGATTCGCGCGGCGAGCGAATTGCCGGTGGCGATCGGTTTCGGTATAAAGACTCCCGAACAGGCAGCCGCCTTCGCGGCGATCGGTGATGCCGTCGTGGTCGGCTCGGCGATCGTGCAGGAGGTCGAACAGGCGGTGGCCGACGGCGCGCCCGAAACCGCGCCGGATCGGGTCCGCGATCTGGTCAGCCGGCTGGCAGGCGGTGTGCAGAGCGCTGCCGCCCGCGCCTGACGGCGACGTCGTGACCCGCCCCGCCCCAGGCATCCGAACGGAGACCCCAACCGCATGAGCTGGCTGTCGAACTTCGTCCGTCCGAAGATCCAGGCCCTGGTCCGCAAGCCCGACGCGACGCCGGACAATCTCTGGCACAAATGCCCGTCCTGCGAGCAGATGATCTTCCATCGTGATCTGGTGGAAAATCTGCATGTCTGCACCAATTGCGGCCATCACATGCGCCTGCCGGCGAAACAGCGGCTTGCCATGCTGTTCGACGACGGCGCCTATGACCGGATCGATACGCCTAAAGTGACGGCCGATCCGCTGCGCTTCCGCGACCGCAAGCGCTATACCGACCGTCTGCGCGAAGCCCAGGCCAAAACCGACGAAACCGATGCCATCCAGGTGGGCGAGGGCCGCATCGGCGGCGTGCCGGCCGTGGTTGCGGTGTTCGATTTCGATTTCCTGGGCGGCTCCATGGGCATGGGCGTAGGCGAAGGCCTGGTCAAGGCCGCCGCCGTCGCCGTGCAGAAGAAACGCCCGCTGATCGTCTTCCCCGCCTCGGGCGGTGCCCGCATGCAGGAAGGCGCGCTGTCGCTGATGCAGATGGCCCGCACCACGGTCGCCGTCGACCGGGTGAAGGAAGCCGGCCTGCCCTATGTCGTGGTCTTCACCGACCCGACCACCGGCGGCGTCACCGCGTCCTTCGCCATGATCGGCGACATCCACATCTCCGAACCCGGCGCCCTGATCGGCTTTGCCGGTCAGCGGGTGATCGAGACCACCATTCGCGAGGCCCTGCCCGAGGGCTTCCAGCGCGCCGAGTATCTGATGGAACACGGCATGCTCGACATGGTGGTACCGCGCAAGGCGCTGAAGGAGACGCTGGCCCGGACGCTGAAGCTGCTGCTGAAGCTGCCGCCGGCGGCCGCCCCCAAGCCCGGCTCGGCGATCGCCGGGCCGGTGACCAACACGGTCACCCCGCCGCGCAAGCCTGCCGGCAATGCCGCCACGAAAGCCGCCGAGGCGACACCGCGTACCGAGCCCGCCCTGGGTACGGCTGCGACCGACGAGCCGCGCAAGGCCTGATACTGCGCCCGGGCCCCGAAGGCCCGGGTACCATCCGACGTGAAGGGGCTGCCGGCCCATGGATGACAGCGCCACCATCCTCGACCGGCTGGGCCGGCTGCATTCGACCGAAATCGATCTCGGCTTCGACCGGATCCTGCGCCTGCTCGCCGAGCTGGGCAATCCGCAGGACCGGTTGCCGCCGGTGATCCACCTGGCCGGCACCAATGGCAAAGGCTCGGTGGTGGCTTATCTCTCGGCCATCGCCCGCGCCGCCGGGCTCTGCGCCCATGCCTATACCTCACCGCATCTGGTCCGCTTCCACGAACGCATCGCCCTCGGCGGCCGGCCGATCGCCGAACCGGTGCTGGCCCGGCTCCTGGCCCGGATCGAAGAGGTCAATGCCGGCCGGCCGATCACTTTTTTCGAGATCACCACCGCCGCCGCCTTCCTGGCCTTCGCCGAGACCCCGGCCGATCTGGTCATCCTGGAAACCGGGCTCGGCGGACGGCTGGATGCGACCAACCTCGTCGCCCGGCCTGCCGCGGTCGGCATCACCCGTATCGCGCTCGACCATATGGAATTCCTGGGTGATACCCCGGCGCTGATCGCGGCCGAAAAGGCGGCGATCATCAAGCAGGGCTGCCCCGCCGCCACCGTCGCGCAGATGTCCGATGCGGCAGCGGTGATCCGTGCAGCCGCGCTGCGCATGCAGGCACCCTTTACGGAGGGGGGGCGCGACTGGCAGGCGGCACTGGAGGCGGACCGCCTGGTGATCAGCGGCGGACCTGCCGACGGCATCTGGCCACTGCCGGCCCTGATCGGCGACCACCAGGCCTGGAATGCCGGTCTCGCCCTCACCCTCGCCCGACTTGCCGCCGCAGACATACCGGCGCTGGCGCCGCTCGGTCATGCCGCCGCCCTGGCCGAGGGGCTCCGCACCGTCCGCCACCCGGGGCGGTTGCAGCCGGTGACGGCGGAGATTGCCCGGGCGCTGCCGGTGCTCGATCCTGCCGGTCGTCACGAGATCTGGATCGACGGCGGCCACAACCCCGATGCGGTCGATGCGCTTGTCCGTCACAGTCTGGGCCCCTGGTCCGACCGGCCGATGCTGCTGGTGCTGGGCCTGCTCGCCCGGAAGGATGCCGATGCGGTGATCAGCGGCCTGGCACCACTGGCCGGCCGGATCCGTCTTGCCACCATCGCCATACCCGGCCATCCCTCGCATGACCCGCAGATGCTGGCCGACCTCGCCCACAGGGCCGGGATCGATGCCGCCCCGGCCGAGAGCTGGCAGGCAGCGATTGCCGCCGTCGATCCCCACATCGCCCATCGCATCCTGATCTTCGGCTCGCTCTACCTGGCCGGCGACGTCCTCGCCGCGCTGGAACCCGCAGATGCCGAGGCTGCCGCCTGACCTTCGCCCGCTCACTGCCCGGAGCCGATCTCTCTTCAGGAACCGCATCAATGGCCGCCATCCCCGTCTTCTCCACCGCCGATCTCGGTCACGTCTCCATCGCCCATACCCTGCTGCCCGCGGGCCGGCCGGGCGGGATGCCGGTGGTATTCGTCCACGGCCTGTCGATGCAGGGGCCGGAATGGCCCGAGGCCTTTCTGGACGATCTGGGAGCCGACCATCCGGTGCTGCTGCTCGACAACCGCGATGCCGGGCTGTCCACCGCCTTCGGGCCGGTGGTGCTGGGAGAGCCGGGCGCCTCGCCGCCCCAGGCCTATGACCTGTTCGACATGGCCCGCGACGTGGTCGCCCTGCTCGACCGGCTGGGTCTCGATCGGGTGCATCTGGTCGGCTATTCGATGGGCGGGCGGATCACCCAGATCATCGCCGCCACCGAGCAGAGCCGCGTGGCCTCGCTCACCTGCCTGTCCTCGACCGGCGGCCGCCGGCAGGTGGAAGCGAAGGCCGAGGTCCGCGACGCTCTGGGTGCCGCCCGGGCGGAGCGCCTGCTTCATGAGCCCGATATCGAGCTGTTCGTTGCCCAGTCCCGCCTGCTCGACGGCACGGCACTTCAGGCGTCCGACGACGAGCACCGCCGGCGGATCACCCGGGCCGTCGCCCGCAGCTACCGGCCGCTCGGCACCGGCCGGCAGATGGCGGCAATCGAGAGCACGATGGACCGCCGCGAGCTGCTGGGCCAGATCATCTGCCCCACCCTGTTCATCCACGGCACAGCCGACCCGGTGGTCGCGCTGGACCGGGTACGGGAAGGTGTGGAGCGTATTTCAGGTGCCCGCCTGCATGTGATTCAAGGCCTCGGCCATCTGATCACCGAGGCTGCGACGCCGCTGTTCCTGGCCCCGCTCGCCGCCCACATCCGGGCAGCCGACGCGCGGGGCTGATCGGGAAAACGGGGCTGATCAGGAAAAGCAGTCTTCGGGCAGTTTCAACTCAGCCGGGGATTGCCCCAGAATCCAGCCTTCGACGGTGGTGACCGGTGCCAGCCGGGGCTCACCGGTGGGGCGTGCGCCGGCCAACACCTGCAGCATGCCCATCAACCCGACCACGGCATCGAACCGGTCCTCGCCCTGGCTCGCATTGCCGAAACCGTCGCCCAACTCGGCGACCAGGTCCATATCGATCACAAGATCCAACCGACGGGCCGCTTCCATCAGGGTGGCGGCATTGGCGGCACGATCGTTGCGGTTGCGTTTGCTGCCCCGGCCATTGGTGGCCTGACGGCCCAGCCGCACCCCCAGATGGCGATGGAAGGCCGCCGGATAGGCCTCGACCACGGTAAGGGCATGGCGTTCGACCAGCTCGCCCAACCGGCCGTCGAAGGGCCAGAGCCCCAGATCCAGCCCGTCACGGCGGGCGGGGATCAGCAGATGCCGCCAGACATGGGCGGCTGCGCGGCCGACCTGGGCGGGACCCATGGTCCAGAACAACGGGGCCGCCGCCCGGCGGGCGATGGTTGCATGCTCGCAGATCCGCCGCAGATCATCGGGTCCGTCCAGTCCAAGCCGGCGGGCAAGCTCGGCCGGCCCGCCCTGCCCCTGCCCGGGCCGTCGCGGAAAGAACGGCCGGCCGGGCGAGATCTCCTCGGGCCGCATCGCCGGCTCCAGCCCTTCGGGCGCGAGCGCGAACCGGTCGAGCGCATCCACGAACCGCGTGGCTCCCAGCAGCCCGGCATAGGCTGCCGGCAGGCCCAGCACCACATCCAGCCCCAGCAGTACCCGGCCCCCCCGGGCACGCGCCAACAGCCGGGTGATCAGGGTATCGACCGGCCCCACCGGTTCCGGCACACCCGCGGCGTAACGGCCATCCTCCATCCGCGTCGCCACGGCCATCCAGCGCTTGCGGCCGTCGACGCTCCAGTCGGCGTGAACCACCAGATCGGGCGGCACAGGGCAGGGTGGCCCGCCTGCATCGACATCGGCAGCAATCGCCAGACGGTTGGCGGCAGGCGCCGGGGTGAACACCTCCTGCTCCCGCGCCGAGCCGCGCAGCTGCACGCGGCCCAGCGATCGCCAGGCCGCGGTGGCCCGGGCGGCAAAGGAGCCGCTGGCAATGATCCGATGGCCCAGCGTCTTGGTCAGATCCTCCAGCCGCGCCGTCTCGTTGATCGACCGGTCGATGGCGGTAAACTGCAACCGTTCGGCGGTGCCGATATTGCCGAACATCACCCGTCCCAGATGCAGACCGATGCCGAAATCGACGCGTGCTTCGCCCTCGGCCGCACGCTCGCGGTTCCACAGCTCCAGCCGGCGTTCGGCATCGCGTGCCGCCGCCAGGGCGGCATCGCAGGCGGCCTCGACCTCGTCGCCAAAGACCGCCAGCGGAAAGATTGCGAGCACGCTGTCGCCCATCAACGACAGCACCTCGCCGCCCGCCCCCAGCACCGGTTCGGCGGCGCATTCGAAATAGCGGTTCACCAGTTCCATGAACCGGCCGACGCCCAGCTGCTCGGCGATCGCAGTCGAGCCGCGCAGATCCGACAGGAAGATCGCCGCCGGGATCAGCTCGCCATCGCCGCGCCGGATCTGGCCCGACAACACCCGCCGGCCGGCATGCTGGCCCAGATAGGTCATGGCCACCGTATCCGAGACCTGGGCCGTGAAGGCCAGCCGGCAGGCTGCCGCCAGATGCACCTGCAACGCCGAAAGAATGGCCAGGTCGCGATCGCTGAACCCGTCGGGGGCATCGGCGGTCCACGAGGCGAGCACGCCATTGCCGCCCAGACCGCTGCCGAAGGCCGTGCCGGTCGCGACATAGTCGGTCATGCCTTCGGCGACCAGATCCTCGAACAGCGCAAATTCGCGGCTCGCCTCCGGCCCCGTCAGCCGGCGGCGCATCCAGTGCAGGTCATGGGTCAACAGATAGTTGAGCGGCGAGCGCTGCCAGGCCTCGGACACACCGGCCAGGCCATGGGCCATCACCATCCGCTCCACCGGCTGGCCCGCCTGCCAGAAGAAGGATACGGCCGCGATCAGCGGATGAAGGGTCCGGAAGGCGAGATAGACCCGGCGGATCGGCAGGCCGGCTTCGACCAGGCCGCGGTTCATGCCGTCGAAGACCTGCTCGAAACTGACCGCCTGGATCAGATCGCCGGCCATCCGCCCCGCGACCGCCGCGACCACCATCGCCGCCTCGGCATCCAGCGGCATGGCCGCGGGCGGCGGCAGCTGCAGGCGGCCCAGCGCGTCGCGGCTGCGGGGGGCAACGTCACGGCGAGGACGATCGGGCATCGGGCAGGGTCCTGATGGCGGCGCGGACAAGGCGCAGAAAGGTCTGGGTGCCGACCGCAAGCACGGGGGTCGCATTGGCGCCGCCCGTATCGTACAGCAGCCGGGCCATGGCCGGCACGTCGTCGTGGTCGATCGGTCCCCGAAGCGGTGCCTCCAGCCCCTGCCCCAGCCGGGCCGCCAGCCGGCGATGCACGGCTGCGCCGTGGACCAGCGGCCCGCGGCGCCCCTGAAGCACCACCGCTTGCGTGGGCAGCCCGGCGCCTGCAAGCGTATCGACCAACCCGTCGACATCCTTGTCGTCGGTGACCGAGAGCAAAACCCGCCAGCCTGTATCCGCCAGTCGGGCCAGGCGGCCGGCATCGAGGCTCGCCGCCTGCACGGCCGCTTCCCACCCGATCTCGCGTCCATCCCCGGTCATCATCCGCCCCCAGGACGGCACCGAAGCGGCCATCCGGTCCAGCGCCGCCGCGATCCCGGGCGTCGTGGGGTCGATGCCATCAGCTGCAAGCGCCGCATGGGCCAGTGCCAGATCCTGGCGCAGCCAGCCCGGCCGGTCATCCGCCGCATCCGGCGGGAGGGCCGGAACCACCAGGGCGTTTGCAGGGTGGATGCCCGCCGCCTGCCCGGCCGTGGCGGCGGCAGCGGTCAGGATGGTGCAGCCGCAGCGCCTGCGGATGTCGAGCTTCTCGGCCGCGACATCGGCCAGCGTCGGGCCCAGCCGGTCCAGATGCTCGGGCAGGATCGCGGTCACCACCCCGATTCGCGCCCGAAGCCGGCCGGCCTCGTCATGGGCCGCCCCCCGGCCGGTCTCGATCACCAGCCGCCCGGCCCCGGTTTCCCTGGCATGCGCTAGGGCGATGGCCAGGAACTGGCCGAAAGGCGACAGCGCCTCGCCCGAGGGCAGGCGCGCCGCCAGTGCCTCGACCTGCGGGGCAAGCGCCGCATGATGGCGCAGGAAATCTTCCCCCCTGATCACCGCACCATCCAGCCGGATGCGGTCGAGTGCGGTGGTCTCCTCGGGCGAGGTGAAAAGCAGGGTCCGACGACCTGCCGCCGTCTCGCCTGCCGCGATCAACCGGGCGGTACTGCCTTTGCCCTTGGATCCCGTGACCAGGATCACCCGGTCCGGATCGGGCATCAGCCCGGCGGCGGCGATCAGCCCCAGCAGCCGGTGCGGCCGGCGCAGATCGCGATCGAAGCCCGGCTTCGTCGGGCGTGCCGCCATGGCACCGGCATAGATCGCATCCAGCGCCCGGCCGATTGCAGGATCGAGGTCTGGTATGGCACCAAAGCCGGGCAAAACAAGGCCCGCACCGTCCCCGGGGACAGTGCGGGCCTCGATATCGGTTCCGGCTGGGCCGGAAGCGGAGGTCAGCCGACGACCGACTTGATCCACTTCGCCAGATCGCTCTTCTGCATCGCGCCGACCTTGGTGGCCGCAATCTGGCCGCCCTTGAAGACCATCAGGGTCGGGATGCCGCGCACACCGTACTTGGACGGGGTCTGCGGGTTGTGGTCGATGTTCAGCTTGGCAATGGTGACCTTGCCGTCGAATTCCTTCGACAGGTCCTCCAGCGCCGGAGCGATCATCCGGCAGGGGCCGCACCACTCGGCCCAGTAATCGACCAGGACGGGCGTTTCGGACTTCAGCACATCCTGCTCGAACGAGCTGTCGGTGACGGTGGCGATGGCCATGGGAGTTGTCCCCTCAAATCGTGAGCGGCCGCGGAGGCCGGCGGAAGCCGGCATGACGAGGCCGGCGGGCGCGCTTGGCTCAATGTAGAAAGCCACGGGGAGACGGTCAAGCACACCGACCTTTGCACCGGATGCACGGCGGCAATCCGTGGATCGGGTGCAATTCAACCTCGACGTTCCGTCGGGTCGCCGGCATCCGGATCCGGAGCCCATCGGTCGAGCAGATCGTCCGGCAGATGCATCAGGGACGGCCCGTCCGTCCAGACCAGCGCCGTCTCCACCCGACGGCCGGGGTAGATCCGGCGCAGAACTGCCCGATAAGCGGCCATCTGGCGCAGGTAGTGCCGGGCCACCCGGACCGGGTCGGACGGCGGTGGCCGGTCGGTCTTGTAGTCCACCACCAGCACACGATCCTCCGCAATCAACAGCCGGTCGACCGCGCCCGAGATCACGCGGGACCCGATCACCGCGCCCAGCGGTACCTCGGCGCGCGAGCCCGGCCCGAAGATCGGCGCGAAATCCGGATGCGTCAGCACCGCCTCCACCTCCGCCGCCAGCGGCGCCACCTCGTCGGGGGCGAGGCCATGGGCGGGGGCCGCCAGGAAACGGCGGGCGGCGTCGGCGCGGACGGCCGGGTCCAGATCCGGCAGCACCTGCAAGAGACGGTGGACCAGCCGGCCGCGGCGGAAGTGACGCACGCCGGCATCACCCAATGGCGATCGGGCCGGCGGCGGATCGTCATCGGGCCGCGACGGCGCCAGAGGCCGCGACGGCACCGGTTCGGGCGGCAGGCCCCGATCGGGATGCAGCGCCGGCGGCAGGCCGACCGCCGCCATCTCGGGCCCCGCCGCCTCGACGGATCCTGGTGTCGCCGGGCCATCCTGCGGGCAGGTGAGCCGCCAGCCTGGACCGGCAATACCTCCCGGCAGTGCCATCTCAGACGGTTCCGCCATTCCCGCCAGCGCCCCCTGAACCAGGGCATACCAGCTGTCCGCAGGGGCATCGGGCTTGCCGTGCCAGCCGCAGACATAAAGCCGGTCGGCCGCCCGCGTCATGGCGACGTAAAGCAACCGGCGGTATTCCTGCCGGTCTTCCATCGCCGTCGCCGCCTGGGCATCACGCACCATGTCGGAGACATCGGCCGACCCGGGCGAGATCAGCAGCATCGGCGCCGGATCCTCCAGCCAGACCGGTCCCGCCGGGGGGCGCGGCAGGCGGATGGTATCTGGCAGAAACACCACCGGCGCCTGCAGCCCCTTGGCGCCGTGCACGGTCATGATCCGGACCTCGTCGCGGCCCTGCTCCAGGTCGCGCTTCACCTCCACGGCGCTCCGCCCGACCCAGGCGAGGAAACCTTCCAGGCTCGGCGGCTCGGTCTGCTCGAAAGCCAGCGCCAGGTTCAGGAACTCGTCGATCGCGTCCTCGGCCTCGGGGCCGAGCCGCGCCACCAGCCGCTGCCGCCCCCCCTGGGCCGCCAGCAGATCGGCGTAAAAGTCATAGGGCCCCATGCGGTCGGCCGCGCGAGCCAGCTTCGACAGGGTCTCTGCCGCCGCGCGAAGCACGGCGTCGCCGTGGGCGCGCTCCCGCAGGGCGCGGATCAGCGGCATCCGGCCGTCGGAGGTCCGACGATCGACCGCCGCCCGGTAGAGCGCCGCCTCGTCGAGGCCGATGATCGGCCCCTTGAGCACCGCCGCCAGCGTCAGATCGTCCTCGGGCAGCAGCAGTGCGCGCCCCAGGGCGACCAGGTCGGCAACCGCGATCTGCTCAATCAACGCCATCCGGTCCACACCCGCCACCGGCACGCCTGCAACCTTCAGCGCCCGCGCCATGCGGCCGACGAAGGCGTTGCGGCGCTGAACCAGGATCAGCACATCACCGGCCCGGACCGGGCGGCCCTGCGCCTCCAGCATCTCGCCCTCGTCCAGCCAGCGGCGGATCGTGCCGGCGATGGCATCCGCCACCCGCCCCATCGGGTCGTCCTGGGGCTCGCGCACCACCGGCGCCACCCAGGCATCGTCCGGATCCAGCTTCTCGGCCACCGCCAGCGGCCAGACCTCCACCACGCCGGCCTGACCAATGCGCGCCGCCTCGTGCCGCAGGGCCTGGCCGGGTTCGACCACACCATCGGCCGCCGGCTGGCGCGCGAAGACGGCGTCCACCGCATCCAGCACCGCGCGCACCGACCGGAAGGACTGGCGAAGTTCAACCGGACGCCAGCCGCGCGCGGCACCGGTCACCCGGGCCGCAAAAAAGGCCTGCATGCGCTTGAAGCCGGCGGGGTCCGCGCGCTGGAAGCGGTAGATCGACTGCTTGGGATCCCCCACCGCGAAGACGGTCCGCGCCAGCGGCATGCCGTCCGCATCGCTGCCTGCCTGCTCGTGGACCGCACCGTCACCGGCGAAGAACTCCTCGGTCAGCCGCTCGACCACCTTCCACTGTTCAGGGCTCGTGTCCTGGGCCTCGTCGAGCAGCAGGTGCATGATGCCGCCATCGAGCTTGTAGAGCACCCAGGGCGCAATGCCCGGTGTGTCCAGCAACCGCCCGGCCCCCAGAATCAGATCGTCGTAATCGAGCCGTGCCCGGATGCGCTTCTGCGCCTCGTAAAGCGCCGCCAGCCGGTGCCCCACGCGGAGCAGCGCCACCGAGGCGGCAACCGTCGCAGCCGCGCGGCGCTGATCCTCCAGCTCCACCATCCGGTCCTGCTCACGGCGAAGTGCCGCAAAGGCCGCCGGAGCCGCTTCCTGGGTCGCCTTGACCATCAGCCGGGCACGCGGCTTGCGCTCGGCGGTCATGGTCGCGCTCAATCGATCCTCGAAGCGGGTGACCCGCTCATCCTCGCCGGCTGCCAGCCAGCCGGCCAGCGCCCGGCCGCGCACGACGTCATCCTTGCCGGAAGACGCGACCAGCGCCTCGGCGGCGGCCTTGAGCCCGACCTCGTCATAGCCGCCCGGGGCGCAGGCGGCCGCCAGTTCGCTTTCGGGCGTGGCCCGTGGATCAAGGTCGTGGACCGCCGCCACCCGCCGGCAGGCGGCCTCCAGCGATCCCGCGGCGGCCACGATCCGGCCCAGCCTGTGGCGTTCGCCGATCACCGTGGCCATCAGCCCGGCGAAGGCTTCGGCATCGAACAGGGTCGCCAGCCGGTCGACCGCCGCCCCCAGTTCGGCATCGCCCGCCGCCTCGGCGAACAGCCGCTCGCGGGCCGTGGCGATCAGTTCGGCCGCATCGCGCTCGTCCATCAGTTCGAAATGCGGCGGCAGCCCGGCTTCCAGCGGAAAGCGCCGCAGCAGCGACTGGCAGAGCGAATGAATGGTCTGGATGTTCATGCCGCCCGGCGTGTCGAGCAGCCGCGCGAACAACCGCCGTGCCGTGGCGAGTTCCGACACGGCCGGCCTCCGCCCGAGCAATGCAAAAAGCTCGTCCGTCAGCAGCCCGGCATCCGCCGTCGCCCAGCGCGCCAGGCGGCCCGACAGACGGAGTGCCATCTCCGCCGCCGCGGCCTTGGTGAAGGTGATGCACAGGATCCGCTCGGGCGCGGCCCCGGCCAGCATGAGCCGCAGCACGCGGTCGGTCAGCACCTTGGTCTTGCCGGTCCCGGCCGAGGCCCCCACCCAGACTGAGAGGGCGGGATCGGCGGCGATCGCCTGTTCCCGGCTCATGCCTCGTCCTCCCCTGCCTGCCATTCCTGCACCCGGGCGAGATGGACGTAATCCGAGTAGCGCGGGGCCGCCCAGGCACGCGGCCGGGCATGGTAGGGCTGGTCGGGCTGGTCGAAAGCGGTAATCAGCCGCACGAGCCCCGCCGCCGCGTCATCGATCAGTGCCCGGGCGTCTCCGCCGGGCTTGAGCACGAAGCGCTGTTCGCCGGCCGGCCGCCGGCCCGACAGCCGCCAGAAGGCCAGTTCCGACACGGTTGCCCCCGGCACGCCTGCGAACCCGCCGCGATCCAGGATGGCCGCTTCCAGCGGCAGCTGCGGCGCCAGCCCGCGCTGCACCTCCTTGGCCGAAGGCGGCGCGCCGGTCTTGTAATCGATGATCGCAAAGGATCCGTCGGGCAGCCGGTCGATCCGGTCGGCGATCGCCGACAGCACGAAACGCCCCCCCGGGGCCTCGAAGGCCAGTTCGCCGCGGATCTCGGTCAGGGTGGCGGAGATATGGGCGCGGCGGGCACGTTCGATGCCGGTGAACCAGGCGGCGATACGCTCGAAGCGCGGCCACCAGAAGGCCAGCACCGCAGGCGGCAGGCGCAGCTCTTCCGTGACCTGCCGCCCCAGCGTCAGCAGGCGCTCACCCGCATCCTCGGGCAGGGCGGCCGGTGCCGGGGCCTGTTCGCGCAGGAACCGGTCCAGCACCGCATGGATGAAGCGACCGCGCTCGGCGGCACCCGGATCGGCATCCACCGGATCCAGCGCCTCCAGCCCCAGCACATGGCGGGCATAGACCGCGTAAGGGTCGCGCATCAGGGTCTCGATCTGGGTGACCGATAGCCGGCGCGGCCGCCGGTCGACCGGCGGCACCGGCGCGGGCGGGCCCGGGCGCGGGCCCGGCTCCACCATGTCCAGCGCCCGGGCCCAGCCGATGAGCGGCACCGCCGCCCGTGCCGCCGTCTCGGCCCGGGCGAGACCGGCACCGGCAATCACCGCATCCAGCCTGAGCAGCCAGCGCGACGGTACGGTCGGCGTGCCGTCCACCTTGGCCGAGCGGGTGACCATCACATTGGGACTTGAGAGCAGGGCCCAGGCATCATGCGCGGACAGGCCGATCCGCCGCTCGGCCGGCGGGAAGCCCGCCTGGCGGCGCATGGCCGGGCTGAGCCAGGGGTCGGGGCCCGGATCACGCGGCCAGTCGCCCTCGTTCATCGCCCCCAGAATGACCAGATCGGCCGAGAGCAGGCGCGCCTCCAGCGGGCCCAGCACCTGCAGCCGGGGATGGCTGCGCCAGCGCGGCCTGAGCGTGCGTTCCGCCAGCAGGGCCGAGAGCAGGGCCGGATAGCGCGCGGTCGGCACATCGCCCAGAACACCCGCCTCGTCGCGCAACTCCGCCAGCGCCTGCATCAGCGCCTCGCCGGCCTCGCCGCGCCAGAGCCGTTCGGCGCCGGTCTCCGGCAGGGCCGCCGTGCCGCCCGCGGCCATCGCCTCGGCAAGATCCGCGGCCGCCACCTCGGCCAGCGCCTCGGCCGCAGCGACATGGGCATCGAGCAGGGCATCGAACGGCGCCTCGCCTGCCGTCATCGCCGCGGCGAAATCCCCGACACACGCCTCCAGCCGGTCGATCCAGGGACCGAGTTCCGCAGCCGCCAGGCGGATGCGCCCGGCATCGCGCGCGCCCTCATCCGCCAGGGCGCCGTCCAGGGCTGCGCGAAGCCCGGCGATATCGGCCGCCGGCCGCGGCCCCCGCAGCAGGGTTCGTTCGAGCAGCCGCCCGCCCGCCCGGAACCGCCCGGGCGGCAGGCCGCCACCCGCCAGCGGATGCTTGACCAGCGCCAGCAGCGGCACGGGCGCCATGCGCTCGGCGGCGGCACGGGCGATCAGGTCCAGGAACACGGCAGGCCCCGATGTCATCAACGGCCGGCCGGCACTGTCGTCGATATCCAGCCCCCAGCGGCGGAGTTCCCCGGTCACCCGGCGGGCGAGACGACGGTCGGGGGTGACCAGCATCGCGGTCCTGCCGGGTACTTCCAGCGTCTCGCGCAGGGCGAGCGCGATCGCCGTCGCCTCGGTTCGCGGATCCGGCGCCTCCAGCCGGGTCAGCCCCTCCAGCGCCGCCACCCGGACATGGGAGAGATCGGCCCAGCGGTCGGTGGTCTCCGCCGGTCGGAAGGCCTCGGTCAGCAGCACCCGCCGGTCGCGGCCGGCACGGGCCGCGGCCGCCGGCACACCCGGCCACACCGGTATGGCCGCGGCCGTCAGGCCCAGTTCGTCGAGCAGACGGGTCAGGCCGTGCTGCGGATGGGTCGGGTCCTGGCGGATGGCGGCCCGGGTGTCCTCGTCCGGGCTCTCGTCCAGCGCGGGCAGCACCACCGCCCCATTCGGCAGGCGGGCAATCACCCGGATCAGCGCCCGGGTCGCCGCCTGACTGCCGGTCGATCCGGCAACGATCACCGGATCGACCGGCGGATCGGCCTCCAGCCGCGCCGCCTCGGCCCGGATCAGCCGGTTACGGCGGTCAATGGCGTCGATCGCGCCGGATTCAGCCAGGATCGCAGGCCAGAAGCGGCGGACGATGTCGACGAAGGCCAGCACTTCCTGCCAATGCTTCGCATAGGCGTCCGGTACCAGCCGGTCCAGACAGGCAAGATCCACATCCTCGACCAGCGCTTCGTCGAGCAGTCTGGCCAGCGCATCAGCCAGCCGCGCCGCCTCGTCGAGCGTCAGGGCCTGGCCATGATCCCGGGCGCTCCAGCGCTCGATCAGCCGCGCCAGCCGCAGCCGGCGGGCCAGCGGCGACATCGCCGGCGGCAGGTCCAGAATGTCGGCGGCACTCCCGGGATCCCCGGCCTCCGCCAGCATCAGCTCTTCGGCCTCGACATCGCCGAGCGGCTTCAGCCGCGGCAGCAAGGCCGCCTCGCCATCGGCGGCGATCAGGAAGGCCCGGGCCAGTTCGTCGATCGCGCGCCGGGTCGGCAGCAGCACGGTCATCCGCCCCAGCCGCTCAGGATCGCCATCGGCGGCAGCGATCAGCCCGCGGGCCAGCGCGTCCAGGAAGCCGGTCCCGGCCGGGATGCGCCAGACCCCTTGCGGCCAGCGGGCCATGGCCTCAGCCGATCCGGTCGTACCGACCGCGGACCACCCGGTCGGCCAGCCGGACCGCGTCGGGCGTACCCACCGCGACGAAGGCGCCGTCATGGACCACGCCGTATAGCCGCTCGCGCTCGATCGCCCGATCGAACAGCAGGTTCAGCGAGAATTTTCCCGCGGGCGCATCCTTGAACAGCGCCGGGCTCAGGATCTGCAGACCGGAATAGAGGAAGGGGGCGACCTCGCGCTCGCGCCGACGACGCAGACGTCCGGTCTGGTCCATCACGAAATCACCGGTGCCGCCGACGCTCAGCGCATAGGGCATCGGCACCAGCAGCAGCAGTGCGTCCATCCGCTCGGGATCGAAGGCGCGGGCCAGCACCTCGGCCGCGGGCGTCGGGCCGTTCAGAAGCAGCTGATCGGCATTGCTGACGAAGAAGGGCGCATCGCCCAGCAGCGGCAGCGCCTTCGCCACGCCGCCGCCGGTTTCCAGCAGGTCGTCCTCGTGGCTTTCCAGCAGCTCGACCCCGGCCGGCAGCCGCGGACGTACCGCGTCCAGATGGGCACGCACCTGATCGGCATAATGGTGAGTGTTCACCACGATCCGGCGGACACCGGTCTCGGTCAGCCGGTCCAGCGTCCAGTCGATCAGGGGCCGGTCGGCCACCTCCACCAGCGGCTTGGGGCGGGTTTCAGTCAGGGGCCGCATGCGGGTGCCGAGCCCTGCCGCCAGCACCATGGCCGTCCGGGGTGCGCCGGCAAAGCGGGTGGGATCGGTCGTGGTCATGCGGGATCTCCTTCGGTGGTCGTCGTACCGGCCGCGTTCCGGTCGCGCGGCCCGGTGCAGCCGCGGGCATCCCAGGGCAGGGCCTCGTCCAGCCAATCGGCCAGATCGTGCAGGGCGGGATGCACGAGATCCCGTTCGATCAGCCCCCAGACCCGCGGCTGGTAGTTCAGGTAGCGCGGCTTGCCGTCGCGCAGATGCAGCCTTGCGAAGATGCCGGCGATCTTCATGTTGCGCTGGGCACCCAGAATGGCCAGTTCAGTGCGGAACGCGTCGCCGTCCAGAGCATCCCGCCTGCGGCGCAGATAGCGCTCCACCATCGCCTCGGCCAGATCCGGTGCGACGTCGCGGCGGGCATCCTCCAGCAGCGAAACCAGATCATAGCCGGGATGGCCGATCAGCGCGTCCTGGAAGTCGATCAGCCCTACCCGCGACAAGCCGCGCCGGGCCGGCATCCACAGCAGATTTTCGGCATGATAATCGCGCAGCACCAGAACCTCGGGCCGCGCCACCTGGTCGATCAGCGGTCTCAGCCGGTCGAGAAAGCCCGCGCGTTCGGTCGCGGTCGCCCCCCGGCCAAGCGCCAGCGGCCAGTACCAGTCGATCAGCAGCAGCGCCTCGCGTTCGAGCGTCGCCGCGTCGTAGACCGGCACATCCAGCGCCGCCGCCCCCGGGCGATCATGAAGATCGGCCAGCAAGTCGACCGCAGCCGCATAGATCGCCGTCTCAAGCGTCGGGTCGCGGTCCAGCACCACCCGGACCAGATCGTCGCCCAGATCCTCCTGCAGCACGAAGCCGGTCTCGGGGTCGGCCGCCAGGATGGTTGGCGCGGCATATCCCATCGCTTTCAGATGTGCCGCCACCTTCAGGAAGGGGCGCACATCTTCATGCGGCGGCGGCGCGTCCATCAGCACGGCGGTCTGGCGATCGAGCTTCAGCCGGTCATAGCGCCGGAACGAGGCATCGCCCGCCAGCACCGTGCGTTCGGCACCGCGCCAGCCGGCACGGGCGACGAAGCGGGCGCGATCGAGATCGCGGGCATCGGTCGGGACCGGGGCTGCGGAAGGGGTATCGGTCATGAGCATGTCCGTGGCGGTGAACCGGGCGTGGCCGGGTTCCCAGAGGTAAGGTGGCCAAGCCGGGCCGTCCAGTCGCCCGAGGGGTGGAGCGTCACCAGCCGGGCGCCGTCGGGCGCAATGGTGATCGACAGGCGGAGCGCGCCCGGATCGAGCCGGCCGCCGGCGCGATCGGGCCATTCGATCAATGCGAGCCCGTCTTCCGCAGCCTCCCACAGCCCCAGCTCGTCGATCTCGTCCGGATCCTCGATCCGGTAGAGATCGGCATGGACGACCTGAATGTCCGGCAGGTCATACTGCTGGACGAGCGTGAAGGTGGGGCTCGGCACCTCGATCGCGGCACCGGCAAGGGCGCGGATCAGCGCACGCGAAAATGCGGTCTTGCCGGCGCCCAGATCGCCGTCGAGCAGGACCATGCCGCCCGCAGCCATCACGGGGGCGAGGCTCCGGGCAAAGGCCTCCGTCTCCGCCTCGCTCGCGAGGCGGACCACCGGCGCCGGGGCACCGGTTCCGCCGGTTTCGGGGGCCCGACAGCTGCGGGATCCCGGGCCGGCGCCATGGCGGATCGTCATGCACATCCGCGGGTTCTAGCCTGTCGGCGCGGCCGCGGCAATGGCCGCCTTGCGGCAGCGGCTTGACAAGCACCCCCGGACTGAGTCACAAGCCTGATCTTCGCGCGAAGGCGGGCGACATTCCGTCGCCATTGCCCTTGTGCGGAACGTCACGCCGATCGATCTTCAGCATCACGACCCGAAACGGGCGCCGATGCCGGGGGCCGGCCGGCGCCCGCCCGGTCGGGCGATACAGACCTTCGGCGACGAAGGCATGTGTCCCCGCCGATGGGAGCATCAGAGGCCGGCGATCGTCGCAGGCCCGCTCCGAGCGAGACGGAAACCGATACGATGTTCGAGAATCTGACCGGCCGGCTCGGCGAGGTCTTCGACCGCCTGAAGCGCCGTGGTGCGCTGACCGAAGCCGACGTGACCGCGGCGCTGCGCGAAGTGCGCATCGCGCTGCTGGAAGCCGACGTTGCCCTCCCCGTCGTCAAGGACTTCATCTCTGCCGTGCGCGAACGCGCCGTCGGCCAGGAGGTGCTGCGCGGTATCAATCCCGCGCAGATGGTCATCAAGATCGTCCACGACCACCTGACGGAGATGCTGGGCGGCGATGCGGTCGAGGTCGACCTGAACGCACCCGCGCCGGTCGCGATCATGATGGTCGGCCTGCAGGGCTCGGGCAAGACCACCACCTCCGCCAAGCTCGCCCGCCGGTTCCGGCTGCGCGACAAGAAGCGCGTCCTGCTCGCCTCGCTCGACGTCTACCGTCCGGCGGCGCAGCAGCAGCTGGAAGTGCTGGCGAAGCAGGCCGAGGTCGGCAGCCTGCCGATCGTCTTCGGCGAAAAGCCGGTCGCCATTGCCGAGCGCGCGATGAAGATCGCGGCCCGGGAAGGCTATGACGTCGTCATCCTCGACACCGCCGGCCGGCTGCACATCGACGATGTGCTGATGGACGAGGTCGCGGCGGTCAAGTCGAAGGCCCGCCCGCACGAAACCATCCTGGTCGCCGACGCCATGACCGGCCAGGACGCGGTGACCATTGCCAAGACCTTTCAGGACCGGGTCGGTCTGACCGGCATCGCGCTGACCCGCGTCGACGGCGACGCCCGCGGCGGTGCGGCGCTGGCCATGCGCTCGGTGACCGGCAAGCCGATCAAGCTGCTGGGCCAGGGCGAAAAGCTCGACCAGCTTGAGACCTTCCACCCCGAGCGTATCGCGTCGCGCATCCTCGGCATGGGTGACGTGGTCTCGCTGGTGGAAAAAGCGGCCGAGACCATTGATCGCGAAGAGGCCGAAAAGCTCGCCGCCAAGATCCAGAAGGGCACGGGCTTCGACCTCGACGACATGGCCAAGCAGTTGCGCCAGCTGCGCAAGATGGGCGGCATGAAAGGCATGCTCGGCATGCTGCCGGGTGTCGCCAAGATGAAAGCCCAGCTGAACGAGGCCAAGCTGGACGAGAAGATCCTGGTTCGTCAGGAGGCGATCATCATGTCGATGACGCCGAAGGAACGCCGCAATCCCGAGATCATCAAGGCCTCGCGCAAGAAGCGCATCGCGGCCGGCTCGGGCAGCAGCGTCCAGGACGTGAACAAGCTGCTCAAGCAGCACCAGGATATGGCCAAGATGATGAAGCAGGTCGGCAAGCTCGGCAAGAAGGGCATGATGCGCGGCGGCCTGCAGAACCTGTTGCCGCGCATGTGATGACCCGGCCTCTGCGGCCGTCTCGATACTGCGCGCACGTTTCCACTGATCCCCGTCTCTCCAAAGAAGACACCACCTCCGGAACAGGACCCCGAATCAGATGTCCGTGAAGATCCGCCTGACCCGCCTCGGTGCGAAGAAGAGCCCCGTCTACCGCATCGTCGTTGCCAATTCGCGCAACGCCCGTGACGGCGCCTACATCGAGAAGATCGGCACCTACAACCCGCTGGCGGCCAAGGACGATCCGAGCCGCGTCGTGCTGAACACCGAGCGCGCCCAGTACTGGGTCGGCGTCGGCGCCCAGCCGACCGACCGCGTCGCCCGCTTCCTGGCCGCCGCCGGCATCATCGCCAAGGTCGACCGCAGCAACCCGACCAAGGGCAAGCCGAAGGCGAAGGCGCAGGAGCGCATGAAGGAAGCGGCCGCCGCCGCTGCCGCCGCCGAAGCCGCTGCCGCCGAGGCCTGATCCGGACCGGATCTTCCGGCCTGATCCATAAAGGGAATGCCGTTCATCCATGTCCCGTTCCGGACGTCCCGCCGGTCCCGCCGGGGGCCGGGCTGCCCCGCCGCAGCCCGCCCCGGTCGATCCGGCAGAACTGGTCTGCATCGCCGAGTTTGCCGCCCCTCAGGGGGTGCGCGGGCTGGTGCGTCTGCGCCCGTTCACCGAGGATCCCGAGGCGGTGGCGGATTACGGCCCCCTCTATGACCGCACCGGCACCCGCGCCTTCCGCATCCGCATCACCGGCCCCCACAAGGTGGGGCTGGTGGTGAAGGTGGAGGGCGTGGACGACCGCGACGCCGCCGCCGCTCTCACCGGCATCCGGCTCCATGTCCCCCGCTCTGCCCTGCCGCCGATCGAGGACGACGAAGAGACCTGGTACCATGCCGATCTGATCGGTATGGAGGTGGTGGATCAGGCCGGTGCCGTGGTGGGCCGGGTACGGGCCGTCCATGATTTCGGCGCGGGCGACGTGCTCGAGATCGACCGGCCGGGCGATAAGGCATCGCTGATGCTGCCCTTCACCCGTGACTATGTTCCCGAGGTGTCGGTTGCGACCGGGCGGATGGTGATCGATCCGCCGGAGGGGCTCGAATGAGCGGCCCTGCGGCAGAAATACCTGCGGACGAGGGCGAGGTCGCCGGAACCGGGGTTCCCTGGTCGGCCGAAATCCTGACCCTCTATCCCGAGATGTTTCCCGGGCCGCTGGGGCATTCCCTGGCGGGCCGGGCGCTCGACCGCGGGCTTTGGACGCTTGGCGTAACGCAGCTGCGCGATTACGGCCTCGGCCGGCATCGCGCGGTCGACGACACGCCGTCCGGGGGTGGTCCCGGCATGGTCATGAGGGCCGATGTTCTGGCTCCCGCGATCGATGCCGCGATCGAAAAATGCCCCGGCCACGCCTTGATTTACTTGACTCCGCGCGGGCAACCGCTTACCCAATCGCGGATCAGACGTCTGGCCGCCGGGCCCGGCGTCATTGTCCTGTGCGGCCGGTTCGAGGGCGTGGATCAACGCCTTCTTGACGCCCGGCCGTTCGAGGAGATCTGCCTCGGCGATTTTATCCTCTCCGGTGGGGAACTCGCAGCGTTGGTCATGATCGACGCTTGTGTGCGCCTGTTGCCGGGCGTCATGGGAGCTCATGCCTCCCAGGCGGAGGAAAGTTTCGAGGACGACCTGCTCGAATATCCGCATTACACCCGTCCCGATGTCTGGGAGGGGCGCGCGGTGCCTGAGGTTCTGACCTCGGGTCACCACGAACGGATCCGGGCCTGGAGACAGGACCGGGCAGAGGCGGTGACGCGGGAGCGACGGCCCGATCTGTGGGCGCGGCGTGAGGCGCGCCGCCGCGGCAGCGGCGGCGGGACCTGACGCCGCGCAGCCTTGCCGGCCCCGATTCCGGGACATCGGCCAAGGTCGCCGGAAGAAGCTGAAGACCTGGAAGACCTCCCGGATCATCCGGGAAAGCATTGACTTGAAACTGGCCTGCGCCCGGGGCGCGGCCCCCAACATGGCGATGGCAGGCGGCCCGGTCCGCCCGCCGGATGTCGAAAGAGGTAGGGTGCGATGAACATCATCCAGCAGCTCGAACAGGAGCAGATCGCGCAGCTGACCGCCGCCCGCGCCGTGCCGGATTTCGAGCCGGGCGACACGGTGCGCGTGAACCTGCGCGTCGTCGAGGGCAACCGCGAGCGCGTGCAGGCCTATGAGGGCGTGTGCATCGCCCGCAAGGGCGGCTCGCTGAACGCCTCGTTCACCGTCCGCAAGATCTCGTATGGCGAGGGCGTCGAGCGCGTGTTCCCGCTCTACAGCCCGCTGATCGAGAGCATCGATGTGGTCCGCCGTGGCCGCGTGCGTCGCGCGAAGCTCTACTATCTGCGTGGCCGGACCGGTAAGGCCGCCCGCATCGCCGAGCGTCGCGACACCCGCGGTCAGGCTGCCAGCTGATCCCTTCGGGACCAGCAGCCGCAGGGCTTCGAGCCGCCGGTCTTCCTTCGGGAAGGCCGGCGGTTTTCGTTTGCACAGACACCGCTGTGACGTCCCGCCCCGCCCCTTCACCGTGCACAGACCGGCGAGCCGGAATGCCCAATTGGTATACCAAAATGGAGCCCCACCATCTAACTCTTTGAATTTGAACATTTCTTTCCGCTTCCCAAGGGCGCGGGGACATATTATTCTTGCCCTCGAAGCAGCCGATGCGACGCAATCTGTCGCGCAGCGGAAATCGCCGCCGTCAAGACGGCCCGCTGACCGCCCAAGCGTGAACGAGGAACCGATGTCCGCCCCACGTACCCTGTACGACAAGATCTGGGAGAGCCACCTGGTCGAGAGCCGTGAGGACGGTTCGGCCCTGATCTATGTCGACCGCATGCTCATCCACGAGGTCACGAGCCCGCAGGCCTTCGAAGGTCTGCGTGTCGCCGGCCGCAAGCCGCGGCGCCTCGATGCGCTGCTGGCGGTGGCCGACCACAACGTGCCGACGCTGCAGCGGGCCCAGGGCATCGCGGATCCGGTTTCGCGCACCCAGGTCGAGACGCTGGAAGAGAACTGCGCCCATTTCGCCGTGCCCTATTTCCCGATCATGGACGACCGTCAGGGCATCGTGCACGTGATCGGCCCCGAGCAGGGCTTCACCCTGCCCGGCACGGTCATCGTCTGCGGCGACAGCCACACCTCGACCCACGGCGCCTTCGGTGCCCTGGCCTTCGGCATCGGCACCTCCGAGGTCGAGCATGTGATGGCGACCCAGACCCTGGTCCAGTCGCCGTCGAAGACCATGCGGATCAATGTCGAGGGCGAACTGCCCCGGGGCGTGGGCCCCAAGGACATCGTGCTTGCGATCATCGGCCGCATCGGTACCGGCGGCGCCACCGGCCGCGTGGTCGAATATGCCGGTTCGGCGATTCGCAGCCTGTCGATGGAAGGCCGGATGACGGTCTGCAACATGTCGATCGAGGCGGGCGCCCGTGCCGGCCTGGTCGCCGTCGACGAGAAGACCATCGACTATCTGCGCGACCGGCCGATGTCGCCCAAGGGCGAGCTGTTCGAGCAGGCCGCCGCCTATTGGCGGACGCTGGTCTCCGACGAAGGCGCCGTGTTCGACTCCGAGATCACGATCGATGCCGCCAGCATCGTGCCGCAGGTGACCTGGGGCACCAGCCCGCAGGACGTGGCGCCGATCACCGGCACCGTGCCGAACCCGGCCGAGGTTGCAGACCCCATGCGTCGCGCGGCCATGGAGCGGGCGCTGAGCTATATGGGCCTCGAGCCCGGCACGCCGCTTGCCGCAGTGCCGGTGCAGAAGGTCTTCATCGGCTCGTGCACCAACGGCCGGATCGAGGATCTGCGCGAGGCGGCCGCCATCGCCCGCGGCCGCAAGGTGGCCCAGGGCGTGCAGGCGCTGGTCGTGCCCGGCTCGGGCCTGGTCAAGAAGCAGGCCGAGGCCGAGGGCCTGGACAAGATCTTCGTCGAAGCCGGTTTCGAATGGCGCGAGGCGGGCTGCTCCATGTGCCTCGCCATGAATGCCGACCGGCTGGGCGAGGGCGAGCGTTGCGCCTCCACCTCGAACCGCAATTTCGAAGGCCGGCAGGGCCGCGGTGGCCGCACCCATCTGATGAGCCCGTCGATGGCCGCCGCAGCTGCCATCTCCGGCACGCTCGCCGATGTGCGCGCCCTCTGAGCCCCGCTCCCAGAACTTCCGGCCGAAAGCCTGATCCCATGGACAAGTTCACGACCCTGACCGGCATCGCCGCGTCCTTCCCGCGGGTCAATATCGACACCGACCTGATCATCCCGAAGCAGTATCTGACCACCATCAAGCGCACCGGCCTGGGTGTCGGCCTGTTCTCCGACGTCCGCTATGATCGCGACGGCAACGAGACGAGCGATTTCGTGCTGAACAAGGCGCCGTGGCGCGAGGCGAAGATCCTGCTCGCCGGCGACAATTTCGGCTGCGGCTCCAGCCGTGAGCATGCTCCCTGGGCACTGCTCGATTTCGGCATCCGCTGCATCATCGCGCCGAGCTTCGCCGACATCTTCTACAACAACTGCTTCAAGAACGGCATCCTGCCGGTCAAGCTGGACGAGGCCCTGGTGCAGAGCCTGATGCCGCTGGCCGAGAACCCCGAGACCGCGGTGATGACCGTGGATCTGGCGGCGCAGGAGATCCGCGCTCAGGGCCGCGAGCCGATCCGTTTCGAGATCGACGGTTTCCGCCGTCACTGCCTGCTGGAAGGCCTCGACGACATCGGCATCACGCTGACCTCGGAAGACCGGATCACCGCCTTCGAGGCGAAGCAGAAGGCCGCCCAGCCCTGGCTCTACGCCGACGGCTGAACGGCTGATCCGACCCTTGAAGATGGCCGCGGCGGGGAGGCAAGACCCGGCCGCGGCCGTCTTCGATGCGACGACCGCTCCCCAGACGATCGCCCCCATTCGAGACAGAAAGACGGACGCGACACATGGCCGCCAACAAGAAGCTGCTGATCCTGCCGGGTGACGGCATCGGCCCCGAAGTGATGGGCGAGGTTCGCCGCATCATCGGCTGGTTCGAGAAGGCCCGCGGGCTCTCCTTCGACATCGAGGAAGATCTGGTCGGCGGCGCCGCCATCGACGCCTACGGCACGCCGCTGGCGGACAAGACCCTGGATCTCGCCATGGGCGCCGATGCGGTGCTGCTGGGTGCGGTCGGCGGCCCGAAATGGGAGCCGCTGCCCTTCGAGATCCGCCCCGAGCGCGGCCTGCTGAAGCTGCGCAAGGAAATGCAGCTCTACGCGAACCTGCGCCCGGCGATCGTGTTCGACGAACTGGCGGACGCCTCGACGCTGAAGCGTGAGGTGGTGGCGGGTCTCGACATCCTGATCATCCGCGAGCTGACCGGCGACCTCTATTTCGGCACGCCCCGCGGTGTCGAGACGCTGCCCGACGGCACCCGCCGCGGCATCAACACTATGGTCTATACCTCGCCGGAAGTCCGCCGGGTGGCCAAGATCGCCTTCGACCTGGCCCGCAAGCGCGGCTCGAAGGTCTGCTCGGTCGACAAGGCCAATGTGGTCGAGACCACCGAGATGTGGCGCGAAGAGGTCATCAAGCTCCATGGCGAGGGCTATGAGGACATCCAGCTCAGCCACATGTATGTCGACAATGCGGCCATGCAGCTGGTCCGCAATCCGAAGCAGTTCGACGTCATCGTGACCGGCAACATCTTCGGCGACATCCTGTCGGACGAAGCCGCGATGCTGACCGGCTCGCTCGGCATGCTGCCCTCGGCCTCGCTGGGCGATCCCGACGAGACCGGCCGCCGCCGCGCCCTCTACGAGCCGGTGCATGGTTCGGCCCCCGACATCGCCGGCCAGGGCATCGCCAACCCGCTCGCCACCGTGCTCAGCTTCGCCATGATGCTGCGCTATTCCTTCGACCTCGACGAGGCGGCGAATCAGGTCGAGCAGGCGGTCCGCAACGTGCTGGCGCGTGGCCTGCGCACCGGCGACATCATGCAGCCCGGCATGACCCTGGTCTCGACCCAGGCCATGGGCGAGGCGATCGTCGAGGAGCTGGCGAAGCTCGGCTGAGGCACCACGCCCCGGCCCCCGACCGGCCCTTGCCGAAACGATCTTTACGACGACATTCCGGCGGAGCCCTTCCATCGGCAGGGCTTCGTCCTTATGTTGCGCCCGCAAGGCATCGGCGGCTTCCGCTGGTGTCCGGCGGGCGCAATGCCGTTCCGGCCGCCCCCTCAGCGACGGGGCAACGGCGCCACGAACGGTGCCCCCGCCCTTTCCAGACGACATCGAAGGAAGACGTCATGGCCGATGTGATCGCGGTGATCGGTGCCGCCGGTGCCGCCGGACGCGAGGTGCTGCAGGTTCTGGCGGCCCGCGGAACCGGTGTGGAACGGGTCCGCGCGCTGGAGACCGAGGTTCAGCGCGGCGACGCCCTCACCTATGGCGACGACCATGAAGTGCCGCTCGTGAAGCTCGCCGATTTTGATTTCGCAGGTGTCGCGGTGGCGATTTTCGCCGGCCTGCCGGCGATTGCCAGGGTGCACGGCCCGCGCGCCGCTGCCGCGGGTGCCGTGGTGGTCGACATGACCGGCGCCTATCGCAGCATCGACGGCGTGCCCCAGGCGCTGATGCCGGTGAACCCGCGCGCGCTCAGGGCCTGGAGTCGCCACCGTGCCGTCGCCTGCCCGCCAGCCGCCGCGGTCGCGATCGCGATGGCCTTGAAGCCGCTGCATGCGCTGGTACCGGTTGCCGCGCTCTCCGCCACGGTGCTGCAATCGGCCTCGGGCGCAGGCAAGGCCGCGATGGACGAATTGTTCGCCCAGACCAAGGACATCTTCATCGGCAACCGTCGCGACCCTGAGCAGTTTCCGAAGCAGATCGCCTTCAACGTGATCGGCGCCGAGGCCGATGATGCCGCCACCGGCCGCACGCGGGAAGAGCACGAGATCGCCGGCGCGATCGGCGCTCTGCTCGGCCCCGCCATCGCCGCCCGCATCGTCACCGCACAGGTACCGGTTTTCATCGGCGACAGCATCGCGCTCTCCGTCACCTTCGAGCGCGAGATCGACCCGGCCGCGGCCTGGACGGCGCTGCATGACGACCGCGATCTGGCGGTCACCGCTCCGGCACCGGGCGGCGAGGCCGACCAGGATGCCGCCACCACCCCGGTCGAGATCGTCGGCGAGGCGCCGGTTTATGTCTCGCGCCTGCTGTCGGATCGGAGCGATGCGCGCGCGCTCGATCTCTGGATCGTCGCCGACAACCTGCATCGTGGCCAGGCGCTGACCGCGGTCGAGATTGCCGAGGCCCTGCTCCGCGACCACCTCACCCCCCGCCTCGGCAGCACATCCGAGGCCTGATCCGGAGATCCATATGGGGCCGGCCGACCGTTTCGAACTTCCTTCGCCGGCCTTCCGGCCGGCCCCGCTCCGCGACGAGGCCGTCTATCCGGCAAGCGGTCTGCGCCCCGCCGGTTTCGCGGCCCTCGACGGCGTCTTCGACGACGCACTCTGCGACGCCCTGATCGCCGCCTTCGATGCCGGGGGCGGCCACAATGCCTCCCTGGTCAAGGGCGTACAATCGGCCGGCATCCGCCGGTCGCGGGTGTTATGGTTCGATGCCGACAGCAGCCCCGACCCCGAGCTGACGGCCGTGGTCGACCGGCGGATGGCCGAGGTTACCGCCCTCTTCAACCGCACCCGTTTCGGCTTCGCGCTCGACGGCTTCGATGAAGCCTTCCAGATCGCCCGCTATGATGCCGAGATCGCCGGCGGCTATATCCGCCATGTCGACCGCGGCGAAGGCCCGCGCGCCCGGCGCCGCAAGCTCGGCATCTCGATCCAGCTCTCGGCGCCCGAGGATTACGACGGCGGCGACCTGATCCTGGAACCCCAGGCCGTGCCGATCAGCGGCCCCCGGCGCCGTGGTACGGCAATTGCCTTTCCTTCCTATGTCATTCACGAGGTCACCCCGGTCACCCGCGGTTGCCGTTACAGCTTCGTCGCCTGGGTACACGGACCAGGCTTCGTCTGACCTGCTGCAAACCCATGGTTGACGAGCCGATCTTCGGCTGAGCTAATAGAGGCCTTCACCCGGGGAGTCCCGACAAGGGGCTGAGAGTCTGCTGGCAGAAGCCCTTGAGGCCGTCGCAGCGCAGAGACCCGCCGAACCTGATCCAGTTCATACTGGCGTAGGGATGGTGTACGCGTCTCCGCCCGGATGTCCCGGCAAGGCGCCCGGGCCCGGTCGTCTCGGCCTTTGCCCGAGCGCGTTCCGGAGCAGCCCCCACCCGTCCGTCCGCGAACTGGGTCTCCACTCTGATGATGTGGAGCCTCACGCATGCCATCGACCGACCGCCCCGAGATCGCCGCCGACCCGATCGATACGCCCATGGTGACCATGGGCCCGCTGCCCGCCTCGCAGAAGCGCTATGTGCCGGGACGTCTGCATCCGGAGATCCGGGTGCCGCTGCGCGATGTCCGGCTCGATCCCGCCGCCGGCGAGCCGCCGCTTCCGATCTACGACGCCTCAGGACCCTATACCGATCCCGACCGGCCCCCCCGGCTGGAAGAGGGCCTGCCCCGGATCCGCAGCCCCTGGATTCTGGCACGCGGCGATGTCGAGACGATCCCGGGTGCCCCGATTCCCGCTCCGGATGCCCCGTCACCCGGCCGCTGCCGGATGCCGGGCTTCCCGATCCGCCACCGGCCGCTCCGTGCCAGGGCGGGGCGGGCCGCCACGCAGCTCGCCTATGCCCGCGCCGGCGTCGTGACACCGGAGATGGAGTTCGTCGCCATCCGGGAAAATCTCGGCCGCGAGGATGGTCATATCACCCCGGATTTCGTGCGGGAGGAAATCGCCTCCGGCCGCGCCATCATTCCTGCCAACATCAATCATCCAGAGATCGAGCCGATGATCATCGGCCGGAATTTTCTGGTGAAAGTGAACGCCAATATCGGCAATTCCGCCGTCACCTCCTCGATGGCCGACGAGGTCGAGAAGATGGTCTGGGCCACGCGCTGGGGGGCCGATACGGTTATGGATCTGTCCACCGGCCGCGACATCCACGGCATCCGGGAATGGATCCTGCGCAACAGCCCGGTGCCGATCGGCACGGTGCCGCTCTACCAGGCGCTGGAAAAGGTGGGTGGTATCGCCGAAGCGCTCGACTGGCCGGTCTATCGCGACACGCTGATCGAACAGGCCGAACAGGGCGTGGACTATTTCACCATCCATGCCGGGGTCAGGGCGGCCCATATCCCCCTCACCACCGGACGGGTGACCGGGATCGTCAGCCGCGGCGGCTCGATCATGGCCCGCTGGTGCCAGTACCATCGGGCGGAGAATTTCCTCTACAGCCATTTCGACGAGATCTGCGAGATCGCCCGGGCCTATGACGTGTCGTTCTCGCTGGGCGACGGGTTGCGCCCCGGATCGGTGGCCGACGCCAATGATGCCGCCCAGTTCGCCGAACTCGAAACCCTGGGCGAGCTCACCCGCATCGCCCGCGCCCGCGACTGCCAGGTGATGGTCGAAGGGCCCGGCCATGTGCCGATGCACAGGATCCGCGAGAATGTCGACCGGCAGATGGCGCTCTGCGGGGATGCCCCTTTCTACACCCTGGGCCCGCTGGTCACCGACATCGCCCCCGGCTATGACCACATCACCTCGGGCATCGGGGCCGCGATGATCGGCTGGTTCGGCACGGCCATGCTCTGCTACGTGACGCCGAAAGAGCATCTGGGCCTGCCAGACCGGGAAGACGTTCGCACCGGCGTGGTGACCTATCGTATCGCTGCCCATGCGGCCGATCTGGCCAAAGGCCATCCGGCCGCCCGGCTGCGCGACGACGCCCTCTCTCGCGCCCGGTTCGATTTCCGCTGGGAGGACCAGTTCAACCTGTCTCTCGACCCCGACACGGCCCGGCGCCTGCATGATGAAACCCTGCCGGCCGCCGCCCATAAATCAGCCCGGTTCTGTTCGATGTGCGGGCCGAAATTCTGTTCGATGCGCATCTCCCACGACATCCGTGAGACCGCCCTGATGAAAGGCTAGGCGGCATGCAGGGACCGGCGGCGATGAACGGCAAGACCCAGGGCCGCCAGCACCAGCGGATAGATCACCGATCCGCCCTGGGCCAGGGCGAGGCCTGCGACCAGAACCACACAGGCGGCCGCAAGCAGCCGGATGCCCGGAGCCTCGGACAGCCGGAACAGGGCTGCCGCAGCAACGCCGTAGAGGATCAGGAAATTCTGTCCGGCAATGCCGAGCAGCACGTCGACGCGGCTGAAGCCGGCCGCGTCGGCGGCGATCACCGCCAGCAGCACCACGACAAGCACGCCGGCCGCCCTGACCGGCTGATCGCCGCGCAACCCCGCCAGCGCCCGCGGCAGGGTACCGGCCCGGGCAAGGGCGAAGATCATCCGCGAGACACCCCAGATGGCAGCCGCCAGATTGGCCAGGATCATCACGGTCACGACCGCGGCCACCGCCCGCCCGCCGGCGGGCCCGAACCGGCCGTCCATGATGGCTGCGAACGGGGTTTCGAACCGGCCGCCGAGATCGCGGGTCTGTGCGATCCAGGCCATCACCAGATAGAGCACCACCGCCACCACGAAAGACAGTGCCATGGCCCGCGGAAAATCGCGGGCCGGGTCACGGAATTCCTCCGACAGATTGGAAGCGATTTCCCATCCCGTGAAGGCGAAGAAGATCATCATGAACGGTGCCAGGGCCAGGCCCCAGTCGATCCGATCCGGCAGCAACGGCAGGGGGGTGGCGGCTTCCGGCACCAGTACCGCACCCGTCACCGCGATCGCCCCCAGCAGCACCAGCAGCACAGCCGCCATCGCCTGGTTCACCCGGGCAGCCCCCGCCGCCGACAGCAGGTTCACACCCAGCCCGGCCACCACCAGCCCCGCCGCCCAAAGATGCGGGCTGCCGCCCACGGCCTCCGCAGCGTAGTAGCCGCCGGTCAGCGCGATGGACGGCAGACCGATCGCCACCGCTCCGAGGAGGATGAACGACGAGGCCGGCGCCCAGGCGGAGCCGAAGGCGCGGGCGGCAAAATGGCCGATGCCGCCCGCATCCGGAAACCGCCGGCCCAGGATCACGAACACCGCAAGCAGTGGCAGGGCTGCAAGTGCACAGATCCCCCAGGCGAGCAGGGCATGATCACCCGCCTGCCGCACCGCCAGGCCCGGCAGGATCAGCAGCCCCGCCCCCAGCACGATGTTGAGCATCACCGCCGCCCCTTTGAGCGGGCCCAGATTGCGCGCGAGTTCGCGGCCGCCTTCGCTCATGCCGTCCCTCCTCCCTCTCTGTCATGGCCTGCGGCGGCGGTCTTGCCGGCCAGGGCAACGATCTGCGGCGCGATCAGATAGACCGCGCCCCCCTCCAGCGCCACGGAGCCGTGGCGGATGCCGGCCGGCAGGCGGATCACGTCGCCCTGGCGGCAGACGGTTTCCGTGGTCCCGGGCTCCGCAGCCCAATAGAACCGCAGACTGCCTTCCAGAATGACCAGGGTCTCATCGACCGGATGAGCGTGCCAGGCATGCTCCTTGCCCGGCTGGTCGCGCTGTACCTCGACGGCGCCCTGTTCCGGCATCAGGGCCCGGATCAGGTCCGGCAGGGCCGGCGGGGTCAGGTGGCGGGTCAGGATCTCGACCATGGCTCAGACCACCTCCGCATCGGCATCCCTGAGCCGCGCGAACGGGCAGGCGGGCGCCGGCCGGTTGGCGTCGTCCAGGAAATACTGGCGATGTTCGCGGGTCTCGGGCGCCCCATAACGACCGAGATCGGGTGAGGCCGGCAGCATGTCGAAGGCGACCAGCCGTCGCCGCACCTTGGCGAAGGACATCGCCGCGGCCTGTTCCGTCCCCAGGATTTTGTCGAACACCCAGCGCGGCTGGAAGGTGAGCATGAAAGTGCTCGACCGCCGGCTCTGGCGGGCGATATGGGCCGGGGTGTTGCAGACCACGAAGACCGGCTCCCCCGCGAAGCAGAACTCCCAGAGCGGCTCGTCGGTGCCGGCCGGTATCTCCGCCGGCCATGGTGCCGCATCGCGCCGGGCCAGCGCCGCCAGCAGCCCCCACATCCGCGCCCGGTACTCCTCGATCCCCGCCACGCGGCCGGGGCGGAAGAAGGCGACCAGAGAGGCATGGGGTCCGAAACTGCGCGCCTCGGCCACGAAGCGGCCGAGTGCCGCGGCCAGCCGGTCGGCGGCCGGCCCGTCCGGATCCGCCGCCTCGTCGTCGATGAACAGATAGCGCAGCTGGTCGGTCTCGAATCCCTTCACCCCGAAGACGCAGGGGAAAGGCCGGACCGGGCTGGAGATGGTGGCGGCGAATTCGTCATACACCACCCGCTGCCAGCTGCCCGCAGGCAGCCGGCCGGCAAGATCGTCGCGCGACAGATAAGGCGCGGGTGCAGCGGACATCGGTCCCGTGTCGAACATGATGTCTTCCCATGACTGGCGATGGCGGGGGTGCGGTCGCAGGCTTCGCAAATCGATATCCCTCCGTCGATTTCGAAGCCGTAAGTTGCGACCGCAGTCACTGCACACTTAAACGTTGCATTGCTCGCCAGACCAGAGTTCAAATTGAACACACCAAACCATAATGAAACCCCTGGGCAATAACCAGGGGGCACGCATCCGCACCGGAACCCATGATCATGTCTCAGGACCAGGCCTCACCCGGCCGGCGCCGCGACGCGCCGGAGCTGTCCCTGAGCGAGACCGATCTGCAGCTGATCGACCTGCTGCGCGAAGACGCCCGCCGCAGCATCAGCACGCTGGCCGCCCTGATCGGCACCTCGCGTCCCGCCATCCGCCGTCGGATCGATCGCCTGCAGGCGCAGGGGGTCATCCGCCGCTTCACGGTCGAAACCGCCCTGCCGGCAGCCGCCATCGCAGATCGCGGCATCGACGCCCTGTTCTCCATCGTCGCCCGCACCGGCAGCCATCGCGGCCTGCTCGCCACCATCCGCCAGCGCCCGGAATGCCGCGCCGCCTGGGCGGTGACCGGCACGCCCGACCTGGTCGTCATCGTCCACTGCCTGTCGGTGGCTGCCCTCGACGGCTTGCGCGACCACCTGGCCCGGCACACCGCGGTCAAGTCGGTCTCGACCGCGGTGATCCTGGACGGCTGGCAGCGCGACGGCTGATATCAGAGCGGGTGGATCTCGACGGTGCGGTAATCGGCGGCCAGCATCGCCTCCTGCGCCGCCACCAGGGCCAGTTCCGGCCCGCCCAGCTTCCGGCTTTCCTCGACCACCGCCCAGGTGGCGACGACCGCCCGGCGGATGGCACGGCCGAGGTCGCGATGGGTCAGCCAGTCGGCGAGCAGCACGGCCGAGAACATGTCGCCGGTGCCCGAGAAATGGACCGGCACCAGCGGGGTCTCGATCCGGAAGCGGCCGGCGCGGCCGACTGCGATCACCTCCACCGATCCCGCCGCCGTCTCGGCGACCTTGACCGAGGTCGCGACCACCATGTCGGGCCCCATGGAGGCCAGCCGGTCCAGCGCCTCGATCACCTCGGCGCGGGTGCGCGTATGGCGGCCGGTCAGGTGATCGAGTTCGAAATGATTGGGGACCACCAGATTGGCACGGGGCAGCAGATGCTCGACCATCGCCTCGGCCACGCCCGGCTGGACATAACGCCCGCCCGGATAATCGCCGATCACCGGGTCGAACAGATAGAAAGCCCCCGGCACCCGCCGGCGGACCCGATCGACCGCCTCCGCCGCCACGGCCACCTGGCCGGCGCTGCCGAAATAGCCGGTCAGCACGGCGCGCACGAAGCCGAGTCCGCCGCCGGCCTCTTCGGGCAGGGCGTCCAGCCCCTCGATGATACCGCGCATCTCGGTCTCGTCGACCACGGTGCCGCGCCAGCCGGGATAGCGGGGATTGCTGCTGAACCGCACCGTGTCGATCGGGCAGACCTCCTGGCCCAGCCGTTCAAGCGGCAGGGTGGCGGCACAATTGCCGACATGGCCGAAGCTCACCCGTGACTGGATGCTGAGGACAGTCATCGGCGGTACTCCCAAAACGCAGGGTCCGGCAACGCATACGGCAAAGCCTGGGCCGCGCCGGACATAGAGGGGGGATCAGGGGCGGGAGACGGAAGTCGGGGGTGGCGACCGGCTTCCGGCGGCGGCCCTGGATTGCGGGCGCCGCGGACCTGGATGCTTGCACGGCCGGGGCGCGGGCTTCAACCCCTGCGCGCCACGCATCCGTGCAGCCCGGCCCTGCGGCCCCTGCAGGCGCGGGTCGGCAACTTTGTTGCGCCGCAGAACAGATCTGCGCAATGCTTTCGCAGCGGCACAAGGTGGTTTATAGTCGCGCGCGAGCCGGCCGGGCCTTCTTCCCGTCCCGCCGCACGGATCCCTGCCCGTGGATCCGGGGCCGCGGGAGCAAGGTCATGGCCGGATGCCCCTTCCTGCCACGCATTCCTTCCCGCCACTCACCCCAGCCACGGAAGCCCGACATGGCCAAGACCAATCGTCCCCGCCGCAGCATGCTCTATATGCCGGGTGCCAATACCCGCGCCCTCGACAAGGCCCGGACCCTCGCGGCCGATGCGCTGATCCTGGATCTGGAAGACAGCTGCGCGCCGGATGCGAAGGATGCCGCCCGTGCCAATGTCGTGGCGGCACTGGCCGAGGGCGGCTATGGCAATCGTGAGCTGATCATGCGCGTCAATGCGCTCACCACCCCCTGGGGCCATGCCGATCTGGTCGCCGCGGCGAAGAGCGGCGCCCATGGCGTGCTGGTCCCCAAGGTCGATGGTGCCGAGGGCGTGCGCCAGGCGGAAGCCGTGCTGCGTGATGCCGGCGCACCCGACGATCTGAAGCTCTGGGTGATGATGGAGACCCCGCTCGCCATCCTCCGGGCCGAGGAAGTCGCCGGCGCCACCCCGCGCCTCGCCGGCCTGGTGCTCGGCACCTCGGATCTGGCCAAGGATCTGCACTGCGCCCATACCCCTGAGCGCCTGCCCTTCCTCGCCAGCCTGTCGCTGTGCATCCTGGCCGCCCGTGCCTTCGACCTCGCGATCATGGACGGCGTGCATCTGGATCTGGACGACGAAGACGGCTTCGCCCGCGTCTGCCGCCAGGGTGCGGAACTCGGCATGGACGGCAAGACCCTGATCCATCCGAAGCAGCTGGCCGCCGCCAACGAGGCCTTCGGTCCGTCGGAGGCCGATATCGCCAAGGCGGAGAAGATCATCGCCGCCCATCAGGCCGCCGTTGCCGAGGGCAAGGGCGTGGTCGTGGTCGACGGCAAGCTGGTCGAGAACCTGCACGTGGTCGGCGCGCGCCGCCTGCTCGACATGGCAGAGCAGATCAAGACCCTGGGCTGAGGCGGAACCGATGGCACAGAAGACCAATCCCGGCCGCTTCTTCGAAGACTTCACCCTGGGTGAGGAAATCGTCCATGCCACCCCGCGCACGGTGACCGAGGGCGACCAGTCGCTCTATACGGCACTTTACGGCACCCGGTTCGCGGTGAATGCCTCGGCGGAATTCGCCCGCAGCCTGGGGCTTGCCGGCGCGCCGATCGACGATCTGCTCGTCTTCCATGTCGTCTTCGGCAAGACCGTCCCCGATGTCTCACTGAACGCGGTCGCCAATCTGGGCTATGCCGGCGGCCGTTTCGGCGTACCGGTCTTCGCCGGCGACACGCTTTCCACCCGCTCCACGGTCATCGGCCTCAAGCCCAACGGTAACGGCCAGACCGGCGTGGTCTGGGTGCGCTCCACCGGGCGCAATCAGCGGGGCGAGATGGTGCTGGATTATGTCCGCTGGGTGATGGTGAAGCGCCGCGCCCCCGGCACCGACGTCTCGGCCACTCATGACTGCCCGCCGGCCGATCTGCCCAAGGCCGTCGATCCGGCCGATCTGGTGGTGCCGGCCGGGCTCGATAGCCGTGGCTTCGATTTCGCTCTGTCGGGTGAACCGCACGCCTTCGAAGACTACACACCCGGCGAGCGTATCGACCATGTCGACGGCATGACCATCGAAGAGGCCGAGCATCAGATCGCGACGCGCCTCTATCAGAACACCGCCAAGGTCCATTTCAACCAGCTGGAAGCCAACGGCAACCGCTTCGGCCGGCGGCTGATCTATGGCGGCCATGTCATCAGCCTGGCCCGGGCGCTGTCGTTCAACGGCCTCGCCAATGTGGTCCGGGTGGCGGCGATCAATGCCGGTGCCCATGCCAACCCCACTTTCGCCGGCGACACGATCCATGCCTGGTCGGAAGTGATCTCGGCCGACCCGCTGCCGGGCCGGACCGATCTCGGTGCGTTGCGACTGCGTCTCATTGCTATCAAGAATCGGGCGGCCGCCGACTTTCCTCTCAAAGATGCCGACGGCAAATATCTTGCCGACGTCGTTCTCGACCTAGATTACACCGTGCTGGTGCCGCGCCGCGGCTGAACAGCGCCACCGCCCTCTACCATCGGGCGTCCGGTCCGATCCCCCTGTGCCGGCACCCGGCGCGGGGGGTGCGACTTTCGCCGGGCTTTCGTTGACTTGGGCGGCGGGTGGGCCTATTCAGTACGGCGTGACGAAAGGCGTGCGTTTTCAAGCCGTAAACGTTGAGCCGCCCGGCGAGGTACCTTCGCCATGCCGGGACGAGCCCCTGGAGTGCAGGTTCTAGAAGCCCATGGCCAAGACCGACAACCGACCGCTTTCGCCGCATCTGCAGGTCTACCGCCTGCCGCTGACGGCGCTCATGTCGATCTCGCACCGCGCCACCGGCGTGGCGCTGAGCGTCGGCACCCTGCTGCTCGCCTGGTGGCTGATCGCCGCTGCAACGGGCGCTGAGTCCTTCGAAACCGTGCAGGGCTTTCTCGGCTCGTGGTTCGGCATGCTGCTGATGTTCGGCTGGAGCCTGGCGCTGTTCTACCACATGGCGAACGGCATCCGGCACCTGGTCTGGGACGCAGGCTATGGCTTCGACGTCAAGCAGGCCGAGAAGATGGGCCGCATCGTCCTGGTCGCCGCGGGCGGCCTGACCCTGCTGGCCTGGATCATCGGCCTGTCGGTCTGATGGGCGAGAAAAGACTGCAGAAACTGCGGCTGGTTCGAGGACGATCAAGATGAGCTTGCGCAATCCCCTCGCCCGCGTTCGCGGGCTGGGCTCGGCTAAAGAAGGTGTCCAGCACTGGTGGCTCCAGCGGGTGACCGCCATGGCCATGGTGCCGTTGACCCTGTGGTTCGTGATTTCGGTGATCGCGCATCTGGGCGCCGGCCGGCTGGAGATGGTGGACTGGATGTCCTCGCCGGTCTCCGCCGCACTGATGATCGCTTTCCTGGTCAGCCTGTTCTGGCACGCGAAACTGGGCCTGCAGGTCGTCATCGAGGATTACGTGCACAACGAGGCGTGCAAGATCGCGTCGCTGACCGCCATGACCTTCGCGGTGGTCATCGTCGGCATCGCCTGCGTCGTCTCGGTGCTGAAGCTCGCCTTCGGAGGCTGAACGCGAAATGACCACGGCTTACAAGATCATCGACCATGAATACGACATCGTGGTCGTCGGCGCCGGCGGCGCCGGTCTGCGTGCGACCATGGGCATGGCCGCGAAGGGTCTGAAGACCGCCTGCATCACCAAGGTGTTCCCCACCCGCAGCCACACCGTGGCGGCGCAGGGCGGCATCTCGGCCGCGCTCGGCAACATGGGCGAGGATGACTGGCGCTGGCACATGTACGACACCGTCAAGGGGTCGGACTGGCTGGGCGACCAGGACGCCATCGAGTACATGTGCCGCGAAGCGATCCCGGCGATCATCGAGCTTGAGCATTTCGGCGTGCCGTTCTCGCGCACCGAAGAGGGCAAGATCTACCAGCGCCCCTTCGGCGGCATGACCACCCGCTACGGCCAGGGCCGCGCCCAGCGCACCTGCGCCGCCGCGGACCGTACCGGCCATGCCATCCTGCACACCCTCTACCAGCAGGCCCTGAAGAACGACGCCGAGTTCTTCATCGAGCACTTCGCGCTCGACCTGATCATGGACGACGAGGGCGCCTGCCGCGGCGTGATGAGCTGGGACCTGGCGACCGGCGTCCTGCACCGTTTCCGCTCGCATCTGGTCGTGATCGCCACCGGCGGCTACGGCCGGGCCTATTTCTCCTGCACCTCGGCCCATACCTGCACGGGTGACGGCAATGCGATGGTGCTGCGCGCCGGCCTGCCGCTGCAGGACATGGAGTTCGTGCAGTTCCACCCGACCGGCATCTACGGCGCCGGCTGCCTGATCACCGAAGGCGTGCGCGGCGAGGGCGGCTATCTCACCAACTCCAACGGTGAGCGCTTCATGGAGCGCTATGCGCCGTCGGCCAAGGATCTTGCCTCACGCGACGTCGTCAGCCGTGCGATGACCATCGAGATCCGCGAGGGTCGGGGCGTCGGCAAGCGCAACGACCACATCCATCTGCACCTGGAACATCTCGATCCCGAGATCATCCATCAGCGCCTGCCGGGCATCGCCGAAACCGCGAAGGTGTTCGCCGGTGTCGACGTGACCAAGGAGCCGATCCCGGTGCTGCCGACCGTCCATTACAACATGGGCGGCATCCCGACCAATTACCGCACCGAAGTTGTCCGCCCCACCCCCGGCAATCCGGACGAGGTGGTGCCGGGCCTGATGGCGATCGGCGAGGCGGCCTGCGTGTCGGTGCACGGCGCCAACCGCCTGGGATCGAATTCGCTGCTCGATCTGGTCGTGTTCGGCCGCGCGGCGGCGATCCGCGCCGCCGAGATCGTCACCCCCGGCCAGCCGCACAAGGCGATCGGCGCCGATGCCTCGGAACGGGCGATCGCCCGCTTCGACAAGCTGCGCCATGCCAACGGCACCGTCTCGACCGCGGAACTCCGCGACGAGATGCAGCGGACCATGCAGAACAACTGCGCCGTCTTCCGCACCGGTGAGGTGCTGGAGGAAGGTCTGGCCGAGATGCACAAGATCTACGCCCAGCGCGACAACCTCCGTGTCACCGACCGCTCGCTGGTCTGGAACTCGGATCTGGTCGAGACGCTGGAGCTGGACAACCTTCTGGGTCAGGCGCTGGTCACCATCGCCGGTGCCGCCAACCGGCCTGAAAGCCGTGGCGCGCATGCCCGCGAGGATTATCCGGACCGCGACGACAAGGACTGGATGAAGCACACCGTCGCCTACTGCTCGGACGAGGGCGAGGTCGCCTTCGACTATCGCCCGGTGCATATGACGACGCTGACCAACGAGGTCGAGGTGTTCCCGCCGAAGGCGCGCGTCTACTGACGCCGCCTTAACGACCCCACGTCGACCGAGGACGAGACGAGCGATGGCCCAGTTCCGGCTTCCGAAGAATTCGCAGATCCGCCAGGGCAAGACCTACAAGGCGGACGGCGCGAAGAACGTCAAGGTTTTCAAGATCTATCGGTGGAACCCCGACAGCGGCGAGACGCCGTCGGTGGACACCTACGAGGTCGATCTCGATCATTGCGGCCCGATGGTTCTGGACGCGCTGATCAAGATCAAGAACGAGGTCGATCCGACCCTCACCTTCCGCCGCTCCTGCCGCGAAGGCATCTGCGGCTCCTGCGCCATGAACATCGACGGCGGCAACACGCTTGCGTGTCTGAAGCCGATCGAGGACGTGGCGGGCGAGGTGAAGATCTACCCCCTTCCCCACATGCAGGTGGTGAAGGACCTCGTTCCCGACATGACCAACTTCTACGCCCAGTATGCGTCGATCAAGCCCTGGCTGCGCAGCCAGAGCCCGGCGCCGGCGCGTGAACGCCTGCAGAGCCCCGAAGAGCGCGAGCAGCTCGACGGCCTTTACGAGTGCATTCTCTGCGCCTGCTGCTCGACCAGCTGCCCCAGCTACTGGTGGAACAGCGACCGCTATCTGGGCCCGGCGATCCTGCTCCAGGCCTATCGCTGGCTGGCCGACAGCCGCGACGAAGATACCGGCGACCGCCTCGACACGCTTGAGGATCCGTTCCGCCTGTATCGCTGCCACACCATCATGAACTGCGCGAAGACCTGCCCCAAGGGCCTGAACCCGGCCAAGGCGATCGCGGAGATCAAGAAGATGATGATTGCCCGCCGCTGAGGCGGGACGATGATTGCCCGCCGCTGAGGCGGGACGATAATCGCCCGCCGCTGAGGCGGGGTCAGCAAAAACGGCCGGCCCTGGTGACGGGGCCGGCCGTTTTGCATTCTGCAAGCCGCGGTCGTCTCAGCCGCTCAGAGCCGTCCAGAGGGCGCGGTAGCGGCCGGGCGTGGCGACCAGATCGTCATGGCGGCCCTCCTGGACCACGCGCCCCCCCTCCAGCACCAGGATCCGGTCGGCCCCGCGCACCGTCGACAGCCGGTGGGCGATGACGATCACCGTGCGGTCGCGGACCAGGGCATCGATCGCCGCCTGAACCGCAACTTCGCTCTCGGTATCGAGCGCGGCCGTGGGTTCATCCAGGATCACGATCGGTGCGTCCTTCAACAGGGCACGGGCAATCGCGATGCGCTGGCGCTCGCCGCCCGACAGCCGGGCCCCGCCCTCGCCCAGGCGGGTCTGCCAGCCCTCGGGCAGGCGGCCGACGAACCCGTCACACAGCGCCGCCCGGGCAGCCGCCATCACCGCCGCGTCATCCGCCTCGGGGCGCCCCATACGGATGTTGGCAAGGACCGTGTCGTCGAACAGGTGCACGGTCTGGAAGACCACCGAGACCAGCCGGTCCAGCCGGTCGGGGGCGATATCGCGGAGGTCGACGCCGCCGATCGTCACCCGCCCCTCCGCCGGATCGGCATAGCGCTGGATCAGCCGGGCAATGCTGGTCTTGCCGGAACCGGACGGCCCGACCAGAGCCGTAAGGCTGCGTTCGGACAGGCGGGCCGACACCCTGCACAATGCCGGCGCGTCCGCCGCCGCATAGCTGAAGGTGACGTTTTCGAAGGTTATATCGAAGCGGTCCGGCTGTCGCGGCACGGCCGCCGACGGCAGCGGCGGGATGGCCATCAACGCGTCGATGCGGTCGAGCGCGGCCTCGATCAGATCGATCACCACCGTATAGGCGGTGACGGTGGCGAGCGGCTCGGCAAAGCGCACCGTGACCACCAGCACGGCTGCAAGCGCCGCAGGGTCGAGCAGCCCGGCGGTCACCCGCCAGATCCCGAAGCCCGCGACCGCAAGCAGGGCCAGTTCCACCGCACTCGCAACCGTCAGATTGGGCCCTGCCGACCGACGGTGATCCTCAACCTGCATCCTCTCCAGCGCCACAAGGCTCCGGTCCAGCGACGCGGCGCGTTCGCCGGCACATCCCGCCGCCTTCAGGACCGCCAGCCCCTGGAGATATTCGGTGATCTCGGCGGCACTCCGGGCATGGGCCTCGGCCAGGCGGCGCATCTGTTCGCCCTGGCGGGGGCGCCGCCAGCGGGTCAGCCACAGGATCAGCGGAAAGACCGCAGCCAGCGCGGCCGCAACCGGCCAGTCGACGAGGACGAGCCCTGCCGCCGCCACCAGCGGCGTCACCAGCGCCTGAAGCAGCAGATTGGCCACGGTCAGTACGTAATGCAGGGTCTCGTCGACATTGCCGAGCAGGGCGGCACTGATCTCGCCCGTCCGCCGGTCCTGGAGACGTTCGAGCGGCATGCGCCTGAGCTGAGCCCCGAGCCGGGTCCGCAGCTCATGGGTCGCCCGCGCCATGTCGCCACCATAGTCGAAGCCCTGGGCCCGCCAGCGCAGCAGAGCCGCAAGGCCCGCCAGACCGCAGAAGCCCGCGAACCAGGGCAGTGCCGCCGCCGGATCGCCGCCCAGAGCCGCCGTCAGCAGGGGCGCAAGCAGGGACAGCGCCGCCCCCTGCAGGGCGGCAGCGGCCGCAAGCCCCGTCAGAGCCCGGCGCAGGGCCGGGGCGTGAGGCCCCATGGCGTGGAACAGGCGCAGAAGGGTCCTGTGAAACGGCACCACTCCCGCAGATCTCCCGGTCATGCCCCACCTCCCGCGCCGATCGTCCAGTTTCGGGCCCGCTCGTGGGCGCACCACAGCCGGGCATAGAGCCCGTCCGCCGCCAGCAGCAGGCTGTGCGGCCCGGCCTCGACCAGCCGGCCGCGATCCAGCACCAGGATCCGGTCGGCGCTACGGATGGTCGACAGACGATGGGCAATGACGATCACCGTCCGGTGGCGCATCAGCTCCGAGAGCCCGGCCATCAGCGCCGCCTCGTTTTCGGCATCGGCGAAGGCCGTCGCCTCGTCGAGCACCAGAATCGGCCGGTCGAGCAGCAGGGCACGGGCGATGGTGATCCGCTGCCGCTCTCCCCCTGACAGGGTGACGCCCCGCTCCCCGACGGGCGTGTCATAGCCCCGGGGCAGCGCCTGAATGAAGTCATGCGCGCGGGCCGCCCTGGCAGCGGTCACCACATCCGCCATATCCGCCTCGGGCCGACCGAGCCGGATATTGTCGGCGACACTGCCTGAGAACAGGACGGGATCCTGGAACACGAACCCCACCAGCGTCGCCAGATGGTCGGGCGGCAGGTTGCGAAGATCCACGCCGCCGATGGTGATCCGCCCTGCATCCGGATCATGGAACCGGCAGAGCAGGGTCGCAACGGTGCTCTTGCCGGCACCCGACGGCCCGACCAGCGCCGTGACGCTTCCCGGAGCGGCCGTGAAGGACAGGTCCTTGATCACGCGGGTACCGCCGCCGGCATAGCCGAAACAGACCGCTTCGAACCGCACGGTCGTGTCGCGCGGCGGGACCACGAGGCCGGCCTCGTCACCGGCTGCGGGCAATGGTGGTTCTGCCAGAACTTCCGCGATCCGGGCTGCCGAAAGCCCGGCCCGGGCGACCATGTGGCGCAGCGCCATCACCGGCATCACCGCCTCGGCAAGCCCCGTGCCGACGAGCAGGGCGGCAAGCCAGACCCCCGGTGCCGCTTCGCCTCTGCCCCACAGGCCCGCCGCGAGCAGGGCGGCCAATGTCGGAAGAGGGGCGAGGATCGCGAGTGAGGCCCGCGCCGCCAGGCCTGAGCGGCGGTACCACAGGATCAGCATCTCCAGATAGGCTTCGAGCGCCCGCTGATAGCGGCCGAAACTGACCTGGCCGGTATCGAAGGTCCGCACCACCGGCATGGCCTGGACGAATTCGGTCACCGCAGCCGCCACCCGCTCGCGTGCGGCGTTATAGGCGCTGGTCAAGGCCGCACCGTCACGCATGGCCACAGCCATCACCAGAATTCCGGCCAGTGCCACCGCCAGCGCTGCCGCGGCGTAATGCCAGCCCAGCACGATCAGCGCAGCCATGGTTGCAAGCGGCATCACCACAGCCCGGGCATAGAGCGGCGTCGCATCGGCGACGAAGACATGCAGCGCCTTCACGTCGTCCTGCATCACCTTGGCCAGGGCAGCCGGGCCGATCTGCTGCACCCGTCCCATGGGCAGGGTCGCGACATGGGCGGCAAGGCGCCGGCGAAGCATCAGCTCCAGCCGGAAGGCAGCCCGGTGCGACTGACCGAAGGCGGCGAGGCGGAGGGTGAGGGCCGCGAGCGTACTGCACGCCGCGAGCAGAAGCGGTGGCCAGGGCGAGCCGCCGTCGGCGAGCATCGGTCGTATTGCGGCACCTGCGATCAGAAGCAGCGCCCCAAGCGCCGCAAGCGCCGACAGCGCAGAGAGGACCATGGCGACACGGATGCGACCACGCACCGGCGCCAGCACCGGCCAGGGTGCGACAGTCATGGCCGCTCTCCGGCCGGATGGCGCAGCAGCACCGCACCGACCAGGGCAAGCAGCCCTGCGGCCGCGGCTGCCTGAAGCGTCGCACCGGCGCCGGCGGCGGCGGCGATGGCCGAGCCGGCAGAGATCGAGCCCATGCCCACCGCCGCATGGAGGGTCGATTGCAGGCTGTAGTCGGTGGCCGGCCGTGCGGTCGAGGCCCGGTCCATCATCACCATCGCCATCACCGTCGCACCCGGATTGTAGAACAGGAAGTACAGGCAGACGGCCACGACCGGAAGCCAGCCGTCACCCGTCTCCGGTATCGGCCCCAGTACCGGCACCGCCACCGCCGCAATGCCCGCCAGCTGGACCAGAGCCGCCAGGATCAGCGCCGGGCGCCGGCCGATCCCGCCGGCAAGCCGGCCCGTGGCCAGCGCCCCCAGGATGCCCGCAGCCGGCCCTGCAACATTGACCACCAGCCCGATCCGCTCAAACGACCAGCCCGCCTCGACCAGCGCCGGCATGATCAGCGCATAGGCCATGCCCGATCCCGCCGGCCAGACCAGCAGCAGGATCGTCCAGCCCAGGACATCCGGCCGGCGCAACCCGGCCAGCCGGCTGCGCAGCGGTGGGGGCATAATCACGGCCGTCAGGCTCGCGGGTTCGCGGAAGGCCAGGAGCTGGACCAGGCTTATCCCCGTCACAGCCGCAAGCAGGGCCATGGCACCCGGCCAGCCCAGATGCGGGTAGATCGCCAGCACGCCCCCCGCCCCGGCCATCGTGCCGAGCAGGCCCCCCGAGATCTGCAAGGCATTGCCGCTGCCCCGCGCCCCTGCCGGCAGCAGCCGACAGGCCAGGCCGTCCACCGCCACATCCTGGGTGGCCGACAGCAGTGCCAGCGCCAGACACAGCGCATAGACGGTGCCGAAATCGTCCAGCGGATCGAAACCGGCCATTGCCGCCAGGATCACGACCATCGCGGCCTGCATGATGATCGCCCAGACCCGGTAATGACCGGCACGGCCGAAGCGCAGGCGGTCGACCAGCGGTGCCCAGAGCAGCTTGGCCGGCCAGACAAGTCCCAGCATGTAGACCAGGGTCAACCGGTCCATATCGGCGCCCGCTTCGGCCAGGATCGCGATCAGGGCCGCGACGAAGAACATCAGCGCCAGGGTCTGAGTGGTATAAAGGCTGAGCAGCAACAGCCGCACGCGCCCGCCGACGGGGTCGGCGGGCGCGGCGGTGATGCCGCCCGGAGATGACGGTCCGATCATCCGGGCTTTCCCTGTCAGAACTGCCAGGCGAAGCCGACGCCCACGGTCCGGCCCCGGGCCGGGGCACCATAGGCGGTGGACGGCGCCGAGAAGTAGCCGTAAAGGTCGCGTGTCTCGTCGAGCAGGTTGTCGCCCCAGAGATAGAGCTCGCCGCCGCCACTCATCACGCCCAGATGCAGGTCGATCTCGTCATAGGCGCCGAGGTCGAAACTGTTCTGCGGATCGGCGCTGCGCGCGCCGACATGGGTATAGTCGGCACGCAGGTTCAGGGCAGGCTGGGGCAGGCTGCCCAGCCGCACCGGCAGGTCGCGCACCCAGCCGACACTGAACCGCCCGGCCCAGCGCGGCACGTCGGGCACGTCGTTGCCTGAATGGACATCACCGGCACCAAGGCCGATCAGGTCGGTGCGGATCCGCGCATCGATGAAGGTGAGCCCGGCCGCAAGCGTCAGGCCGTTCCCCAGCCGCCAGGTGCCGTCGATCTCCGCGCCCTGACTGCGGGTGTCGGCATTGATCGCATTGGTGACATAGGTGCTCGGGTCATAGCTCAGCAGGTGGTTGTTCTTCACATCGTTGAAGAACACGGCACCCGCGAGTTCGAACCGCCCGTCGGCGCTCAGCGTCTTGAAGCCGGCCTCGATGCTGCGATTGACCGCGGCTTTGTAGGGCACGCTGTCGGCGGGCTGATTGGAATAGTCGCTGAATCCGCCCGGATCGTAACCGCGCGACGCCAGCACATGCAGCGTGGTTTCGGGCGTCACCGCCCAGGAGAGCCCGACACGGCCGGTGGTATAGGCGTCGTCCAGCCTGCGGGCGTCGGGTGTGGCCATGCCGCCGCCGCGATAGACGGCGTCATAGGTCTTCTCCTCCCAGGCCTGGCGCAGACCCGCGGTCAGCTTCCAGTCCGGTGCCACCGGTACGGTCGCCTCGCCATATACGGCATAGCGCCGGGTGGTGAAGTCGCGCTCCACCGCGCTGCCGGTGCCATAGGTGTTGCGCGGCGTGTCATATGACCGGTCGCCATGGTGCAGATTGATGCCGGCCACCCAGAACAACGGCGCATCCGGCAGCGACGACAGCCGGACATCCTGCGCGAGCACCGTCTCTTCCGAGGTGTCGACGATCCAGTATTCGCCGCCCCGGCCCATGGCCTGCTGGATCAGCCGGTCATAGGCGACCAGGCCGGTGAAATCGGCACGGGCGATCGAGGTGGTGGAGGTCAGCCGCATGTCCCGGACGTCATGAGCAATTTCGAGCGCATAACGCTCCATCGTCTTCTCGTTGTCGTCGAACAGCCCCGGCGTCAGATCATTCACCGGCGGGTCGCGATAGGGCATCAGAACCAGCAGGTTGGTCAGCTCCTTCACCTGCTGGCGTTCGGCCGTGGCAAAGACGCGGGTGCCATCGAAATCCTCCCAGAGCAGGCTGCCGCGGAAGGCGAGATCCGTGGGCTTGCTCAGCGGGTCCCCGGTGTTGAGATTGTCGACCCAGAGATCCGATCCGGAATAGCGCAACGCCACGCGACCGCTCAGATTTTCGGTCAGCGGCCCGCCGACGGCACCTTCGGTCAGGTGCTGGTTGTCCTGGCCGTATTCGCCACGCAGATAGCCTTCCAGCTCCCGGGTCGGGCGGCGGGTGGTGACATTGATCGCGCCTGCGGCGCCGTTGCCGCCGAACAGCGTGCCCTGCGGACCCTTCAGCACCTCCACCCGCTCGATATCGAGCGTGCCGAGGCCCGCGTAATGCGGGGTGAGCGCCGTACCATCGATATTCAGCACCACCGAGGCATCGTCCATGCTCATCTGATAAAGCGCGCCGACGCCGCGGATCGAGACATTGTAGAGATTGGGGCCGCCCGAGGAATTGACCGAGACGCCCGGAGTCGCGCGCAACACATCCTCGATGGTCTGCAGGCGGCGGGTCTCGATCTCCTCGCCCGTGGTGACCGACAGGCCGAAGGGCACGTCCTTGGCGCCTTCTTCCGCCCGGCGGGCGGTGACGGTCATCGGGGCAAGTTCGACCGCGGCGGCACCGTCTTCGGCAGCCTGGCCGGCGGCGGGGGCAACGGCAAGTGCGGCTGCGACAAGCGGGCCGAGGGGGGAGAGGACGGGGCTCCGCCCGGCCCTCGGGGCGGTCGGTCGCGTCGGGTCGATCATCATCAACGGTTCCTGGCGTCAGTGGGTGCGGCTGTGGCGCCTCGCCCGTCACACATGCGGTCGCATCGATTGCGCGGCCGTGTCTTTCGTGATGATAATGCGTTGCATTCGCGCTTCCGCCCGGATCCGGTCGATCTCCACCCCGAACCGCGCCAAATCCGGCCTCTCCCGGCCCTGAACCCCGGTCCGCCGATGATCAAGAGTCCTGACCCTTCTGCCGAGATACCGGTTTCCCGCCTGATTGCCGGCAGCGACCCGGCCACTGCGGCGCCCGCCTGGCAGGTGACCCTGCTCCGGCTCCAGGATGGGGTGGAGCTGGTCCATTGGTGCGGTCGCTTCGAACGGCCGACCAGCTTCGCCCTTCATGACGACAGCGACCGGATCCATTTCAGCTTCACCAGCCGGCTCGACGGCGCCGCCCGGTGCAGTTTTCCGGCCGACCGGCGGGATCATGCGATCCGGGCAGAAACCGGCTGCATCAGCTTCGGTCGCGGCCGCCACGGCAGCTATCACCAGCAGGGCATGCTTGAGAACGTGACCGTCATGGTGCGGCCCGACATTTTTGCCGCCTGGGCCGGAGAGGGCGCGTGCGGGCTCATCGGGTTGCTCGCCACCGAGGGCGGCTTCCTTGCCGATCATCGGGGCCGCGAGCTGACCGACACGGCCCGCGGCCTCGCCCGCGCACTGCGCCTGGCCGGCGAGATGCCCTCGGCCGCCCGCCACCCGCTCTGGTACCGGGCTCAGGGCACCGCGCTGGTCGGGCTGTTCCTTGAGGCACGCAGACAGGAGCATCTCCTGCCCGCCGCCGCCGCCCCCGCCGATCGGGCCCGGCTACGCCGCGCCCGCGACATTCTTCTGGCCGATCTCTCCTGCGCACCATCGCTCGCCGATCTTGCGCGTACCGCAGGGCTCAGCGTCACCCGACTGGAACGGGGCTTCCATGCCCTGTTCGGCACCAGCGTCTACGGCCTGTTTCAGCAGGAACGCATGGCAGAGGCCCGTCGCCGGCTGCTCGACGGCGAAGTCTCGGTCACCCGTATCGCCGCCGATCTCGGCTATACCAACACCAGTCATTTCGCCGCCGCCTTCCGCAAGCAGCACGGCATCAACCCCTCGGCCCTGAAGCGCCGGCGCTGATCGTCATCCTTCCGTCGCACGCGGGGCTTGCGCCCCCGCCCCTCTTCGGATAAGGTCCGCGCCGTCCCGAGCGGAGAGGTGCCAGAGTGGTCGATCGGGGCGGTCTCGAAAACCGTTGTGCGCGCGAGCGTACCGTGGGTTCGAATCCCACCCTCTCCGCCATTCGTTTCCGCCGCTTCCGGCGGTGAACGGACGACCGGTTTCGAACGGCCCGGCACTGCAAAGCGCCGGGCCGTTTCGTATTGGACGTCCGGCCCGGGCGGATATCCCTCACCCGCCAGGGCAGCCGGCCTCCTTCAGGATCCGCCGGGCAGACGGGGGATGGCGGTCAAGCAGGGCCGTCGGCCGCACCGGCCGCGCCACCAGTCCGCCGCCGCAATTCGGACAGATCCCGCCAAGCCGCCCTTCGGCACAGCTCTCGCAGAACGTGCATTCGAACGAACAGACGAAGGCCCCCGGCGCATCCGCCGGCAGGTCCACGTCACAGCACTCGCAGCCGGGTCGCATGTCGAGCATCGGGCAGCCTCCCTTCTCCTGACAGGGCCCCCATGGCCCCGCTGCCCCAGGATGGGGCCGGTCCGCGCGACCGGACAAGGCGGCATAGCCCACTTTTCCGGTCGCAGGCGCCTCAGCCGCGCACCAGCGAAATCAACGGCTCGAAGGCATAGAGCGCCGGTCGTCGCCCAGCCGCTGGTTCCAGCGTGTTTAACAGGCCCGCATCAAGCAGATTCTTGGTAAACTTATGTGCTGTCGGCGCAGGAATGCCGGATCGACTGGTGAACGTATTGTTCCGAAACACCGGGCGCGTAAAAATAAAATCAAGAGCCGTAATGGCCCACTTTGAGGACAATGTTTCCCTGAAGTGGCCTTTCATTTCCTCATAGAACGTTCGAATCTGCTCGGCTTTTTCCAGATTCTGCCGCGCCTGGGACTCGATTGCCGTCAAAAAGAATACGACCCACTCTTCCCATTTCCCAGAAGCAGAGACGTATCTCATGCGATCAATATATTCATCTTTGTTTTGTTCGAAGAATTCGCTGATATAAAAATACGGCTCGGAAATCTTGCCGGATTTCCAAAGCATCAATGGGATCAGCATGCGGCCAATACGGCCGTTCCCGTCCTTGAAAGGATGCAGCGCTTCGAACTCCAGGTGTGCGATGGCAGTGCGGATGTGAATTTCGCAGTCGTCATCCTTCAAAAAATTGAAAAAGCGATCCAGGCCTTCATCCAGTCGCTGCGGGCTGATGGGAATAAACAGAATCTTCCGGCTCCCCCGATCCGCCAGATAATTCTGCTCTGTCTTAAATTCACCGGGGGAAAGATGCGACCCTCGGCCAAAACCGAGCAGAACCTTATGTGCAGAACGAATCAACCACTTTGACAGGGGTGCCCCATCCTTCATGGAAGCCTGCGCCATCTTCATGGCCCGGCCGTATAGAAAAACCTCGATCGTTTCGCTGCGGGCGTTCGTATGCTCGACGTCGCCATCATCCTCCTGCTCCGCTTCCAGGCGCAGAACTTCATCAAGGGTACTGACAGTCCCTTCCATGCGGGATGAAATCACAGCCTCGCGGCTGCGGAGGGGGGCCAACAGAATGTCGCTGCTGTGCATGCCCTTGAGCATCTGATCGTAACGGGCCAGCGCCGCCGCGGCCTCCGACATGGGTTTGATCAGCCTTGCATGATCGAGCATCCGTGGCGGAAACCGATCATAATGATACTGAACGGCATCGCTCGGATCGAAACCGGCAGGAGAGCGGGCGTCATTCATCTTGGCTCTCGTTTCCTCGCCTATTCGAGATACAACGGCGTTAGCGTCGACTCTGAGAGAAGCAAAAGCCGTTGTCTATCGGAATCATCAAAATTTGATATACAACTGCGCTTGCCTCTCGTTTCTGAGAAGCAAACATCCTTGAGTCTCGCCTTCACCCAAAAAACGAGAGGCAACTCCCACCTTGCACAATCCGCCGCCCGCGCCTAGTCTTGCCTCCCCCAAAACCGCATAAGCCATTGATTTCTATGAAATCGCCTTGGCGATGTGCCGGAACGGGCCTTTCGACCTCGGAGACAGGACCATGCGGCAGACCACGGACGGGGTGCTCGGCCTCGATTTCGGCACCACCAACAGCGTTGCAGCGCTGGCAACCGCGCCCGGGGTATCGGAACTGGTCGAGTTCCAGGGGGCAAAGGCGACCGGGGCCGTGTTCCGCTCGGCGTTGTGCTATTGGCAGGACGACGAGGTCAAAGGCGGTATCGCCCACGAGGCCGGGCCCTGGGCGATCGCCGAATATCTGGCCTTCCCGCAGGACAGCCGATTCATCCAGTCGTTCAAGAGCGTGGCTGCCACCCCGCTCTTCGAACACGCCACCATTTTCGACAAGCGCTACCGCTTCGAAGAGCTGGGCCGGATGTTCCTGGGCCGCCTGACGGCCCATGCCGGCGGCCGGCTCGACCGGCGACCGGAGCGGATCGTGGTCGGCGTGCCGGTGGAGTTCGCCGGCTTCCGCGCCGACCCCGCCCTCGCGCGCGAGCGGTACGACCGCATGTTCGAGACCTTCGGCACCCGCATCCACTACGTCTATGAGCCCCTGGGCGCCGCCTTCAGCTATGCCGCAGGGCTCGACCATGCCGCCACGCTGCTGATCGCAGATTTCGGCGGCGGCACCAGCGACTTCTCGGTCGTGCGGGTCGCGGAACCGGGTGCCGCACGGCGCTGCCTGCCGCTCGGCTCGGCCGGTATCGGCATCGCCGGCGACCGGTTCGACTATCGGATCCTCGACCGGCTGGTGCTGCCCTTCCTGGGCAAGGGCGGCCGCTACCGGTCCTTCGACAAGGTGCTCGACATCCCCTTGAGCTTCTTCTCGGATTTCGGCGACTGGTCGAAGCTCGCCCTGATGCGCAATCCGAAGACCATGGATGCGCTGGAGCGCCTGCGCCGGGCAGCGCTGGAGCCGGAGGCCGTGGGTCGGATGATCACGGTGATCGAGAACGAGCTCGGCTACCCGCTCTATGACGCGGTCGGCCGGGTGAAGCGCGCCCTCTCCACCGACACCGAAGCCGATTTCACCTTCAGCGCCCCCGGCCTCGACATCAATGCCCGGGTCACCCGCGCCGAGTTCGAGGACTGGATCGCCGAAGACGTCGCCCGCATCGCCGCCACGGTCGACACCGCCCTCGCCAAGGCAGGGGTAGAGGCCGCGGCCATCGACCGTGTGTTCCTCACCGGCGGCTCGTCGCTCATCCCGGCCATCCGCCGGCTGTTCGAAGACCGCTTCGGCCGCGACCGCATCGCCACCGGCAACGAACTGACCTCCATCGCCCATGGCCTGGCCCTGATCGGCCAGGAGGATGACGTGACGGAGTGGGCGGTCTGATCCGGATTGACCGGTCTACGCCTCCGGCAATCCCGGCCAGAAATGGCTGTCGGGCAGTTTCCGGGCGCCGAAGATGGCCTGGCCGACGCGGACCACGGTCGCGCCCTCTTCGATCGCGATCTCGAAATCGCCCGACATGCCCATCGACAGCTCGTCGAGGGAAAGCCCGGCCGGCGCGTCCTGTCGCAACCGGTCGCGCAGCTCGCGGAGCAGCACGAAGCAGCGCCGCACCCGGGCTGCCTCGGCCGAGAACAGGGCGAGCGTCATCAACCCGCGCACCTTGAGCGCGCTGAAGGCCGGCAGCTCCTTCAGGAAACCAGCCACCTCTTCCGGCGGCAGGCCGTATTTGCTCTCTTCGTCGGAGGTGTTCACCTGTACGAAGACGTCGAGACTGCGGCCTTCGATCTGCAGGCGGCGATCCAGCGCCTCGGCGGCCCGCAGATTGTCCAGCGCCTGGAATTCGGCGGCGAAACGGGCCACCAGCTTGGCCTTGTTCGTCTGCAGATGGCCGATCACCGACCATTGAAGATCAGCCAGATCCGCCATCGCCTCCCATTTGCGCGCGGCTTCCTGCACCTTGTTCTCGCCCAGCAGCCGGCAGCCGGCGGCATAGGCCAGGCGGATATGGGCTTCGTCCATGGTCTTGCTGACCGGCAGCAGGCGAACCGTTGCCGGATCGCGGCCCACCCGCGCCGCAGCAGCCGCGATACGTGCATGGACCGCCGCCAGATTCTCCCGGAAATCCTCGACCGATTCGGCGCGCGGCCAGCGGTCATGAAGATCGTGGCGGGTCGCCGTATCCAGGCTGGAGGTATCGGGTATGGCGGTATCGCAGAGGGTGTCGGTCATCGCTGAGGCCTCGTCTGATCGGAGCGGGGGCACTCCGGCCCGGACATGCCGGACATGTCCGGCCGCCATCATCGACCCGTTTTGGCCTCATGCCAAATATAATATTGGCCTAGGCCAATAATCAGCCCTGTCGCCCGAGCAGCGGCGCCAGGGCGTTTATGCCGGCGTCGATCCGGTCGAAGCCGAGCGGACGGGTCAACCGCCAGACCGGCAGCCGGGCTGTAAGATTGAAGGTGAAGGCCCTGAGTCCGACCACCCCCAGCAGCGCCTGCGACAGGCCCGGACGATAGAGCGCGCCGTGGATCGCGCGGATCGCATCCAGCCCCGTCAGCCGCTCCAGCCGCGCCGGCGCCTCGGCATCGGAGGCCGCAGCCAGCTCCACCAGGGCGGCCAGGGGGCCCGGCGCACGGTCGGGCCGGCCCTCGCCCCCCAGCGGCAGCAGGGCGCCGCTCTTGTTCCGCCCTTCCACCGGCACCCAATTGCCATGACCAAGACCGAAAGCCGCGATCGCCTCGTCCGACAGCCGGAGCCGCGGCACACCGGGCCAGCCGGTGACGACGGTTCCGGATTCCGGACGCATCAGCCCGGCCACATCATCGATCTGCAGCAGGTCATCGGCCAGCAGGGCATGACCGCGCGAGAGCAGCGCCCCGGCCATCGTCGACTTGCCGGCGCCCGATGGCCCGGTGATCGCCAGCAGCCCCGCGGCGGTGCGCAGGCTCGCCACATGCAGCGGCATCAGCCCGCGCTGCAGCAGCACGGCGGCAAAGACACTGCCATAGAGCCAGTTGAGCAGCCGGTCCGGATGGCTGTCATGGTCAGGTCCCGGCGCAACCTCGATCGATTGCCCGCCACGAACCAGATAGCGGCCGGCTTCCCCCAGGGAAAACAACACCTCGTCGCCGGCCACCTGCCACAGCAGACCGGTCTTGTCGGGGTCGGACAGGGTCTGGGGTACCGGCCTCAGTCGCAGCCGGACGGCGCCCGCGTCGAAGTCCGCGGGATTGGCCGGGACGACGGCATCGCTCACCAGATCCGGCAGGGCCAGATCCGAGACCAGCCCGAAGGCGCCGTGACGATACCGGTACATCGGATCCCGCTCGTGGTTCTTGTCCGGACAGAGGCTTAACACGTGCAGGTGCCCCTGTCGACGCGGGCCGCCAATGCCATGTCACGATGTGCGCACGACGCGTGCTAGACTGATACCAGTCCCCGAAGAGACGAGGCCCCATGCCCGACGCCGCCTTCACCCATCTCGTCGCCTCCCGCGAGGGGCTCTATGTTGCCGGTATCGACGGCTATGAGCGCCGCCGGGACGGGCTGTTCTTCGGCGCCACCATCCGCGACGGCATGGTCTGGGTGTTCGAGGCGCTGGACGAGAATCTGCACGCCCGCACCAACCGGGGCCGCATCCTGCGCATTCCCGTCGATCCGGCGACCACCGCCTTCGGCCCGGCCGAGGTGATGGCGGAGGGGCTCGACAATGGCTGTCATCAGATCGATTTCATCCAAGGCCGGCTGGTGGTGGTCGATACCTACCGCCAGAAGCTGGTCGTCTTCCGCGACGACTTTTCCGCCGCCGACCTTCACTATCCGGCCGGGCAGGCCGATGCCGGCGCCAGGGATGATCCCGGCTACGTTCACATGAATGGAATCGGCGGCGATGGCCACAACCTGTATGTCATGCTCAGCCATGCCGGAGTTCAGCCGGCACGGGTATCTGAAGTGATCCGCCTGGATAAGAGCTTCCAGCCGGTAGAGCGCTTCAGTCTCCCGGGGCTCATGTGTCACGATCTGGTGGTGCTGGAAGACGGGCGGCTGATCGCCAACGGCTCGATGGGCGGCTTTCTGATCGATCGCCAGGGTATCATCGCCCAGGTCGACAGCCTGCTCACCCGCGGCCTGTCGATCGGGGCGGACGATGTCGTGATCGGCAGTTCCACCTTCGGCGATCGCGAGCGCCGGATCGCCGCCACCGGCCGGCTCACCTTCACCAGCCGCGACCTCGCGCTCCGCGCCCGCTATGACCTGCCGGCCGCCCCAACCCAGATCCGGCGCCTGGACGGGCGCGACCTGTCGATCTTCGACTACCGGGCCACGATCGGAAACTGAGCCTGGAGCTCACGCCCAGCCCCAGGCGTCCAGCCGCAGAACCCGGCCCTCCACCGCCCGGTGAAGCAGACGGGGGCTTCGGCCGGCACCGGCGCCGGCGGCCACCATCAGCGGCATCAGATGCTCGTCGGTCGGATGGTTGTCGGGGCCGTGGGGAGCAAGCCTCCGCCAATCCGCGAGGGCGTCGAGATCGCCCGCCGTCACCATCTCCGCCACCCAGTCCGCAAAGGCGGCGGCATAATCCGCCTCGCCGCCGCCGGCCGCGCGGTTGCGGAAGAAGCCGCGCAGATCATGGGTCAGGCTGCCGCTCGCCAGCACCAGCACATTCTCGTCGGCAAGCGGCGCCAGCGCCCTGCCGATCGCGAGATGGCCGGCGGCATCGGTCTCGGCCAGCGACAGGCCGACCACCGGCACATCCGCTGCGGGCCAGGCCAGCATCAGCGGCGTCCAGGCCCCGTGATCCAGCCCGCGCCCGGCATCTTCGGCAACCGGCAGGCCGGCAGCCAGCAGAAGATCGCGGGCCCGTGCCGCCAGACCGGCATCGCCGCGTGCCGGATAGTGCAGCCGGTAAAGCGGCTCGGGAAAACCGTAGAAATCATGGATGGTCGCCGGTCTCGCGGCCGTCCCGACCGTAGGTATCCCGGCACGCCAATGGGCCGAGATCACCAGGATCGCCCGCGGGGCCGCCGGCAGCAGCCCGGCAAGACCGGTGAGGAAGGCCCGGGTCGGGCTGCTGCCGAGCACCATGTCCGGAGCGCCATGCGACACGAACAGGACCGGCTGACGAAGGGCGGGACGATCGGTCATGGGCGGAGCACTCCGGACTGGAGAGGTGATGCGGAGGGGGTGGTCAGGCGCGGGCCGGGCGGCGGCTGCCGTCGGTCACGCGGCCATAGAGCTTCGGCCCCAGAGCCGCAGCGCCATCACCCAACAGGATCTGCACGCCCAGGGCGGCAATCCAGAACACCGGGAACTCCCAGCCGCCATTGGGGGCCGAAAACACCCAGCCATTGCCGGCATGGACCAGGGCCGCACCGATCAGAACCGGGATCTGGCCAAGCGCCACCAGCCGGGTCGCGATGCCCAGGATCAGCAGCAGGCCGCCACCGACTTCGGCCGCGATGGTGAGATAGGCGACGATCGGCGGATAGCCGAGCGAGCCGAAAAACGCGACCGTGCCCGGCACAGTGAAGACGAAAACCTTCATCAGACCGTGGGCAATGGCGGCGATGCCGAGGGTGAGGCGCAGCAGCAGGGCTGCCTGGGACGGGTTGGAACCGCTGAGCAGGGACATGGCGAAACCTCCAGGACGCATGAGACGAGCGGCGGCGGAGACGATGGCTTCAGGCTTGCGTCTTCCCGTCGCCCCGGGTGTGACATGAAGCTGCCATCGGGCGCCTCATAACTCAAATCACTCGCTTGAAGGTTTGATATTGCTGATGGGAATATCGTGGTGAAACCCACGGATGGGGGGACAAGCCCTTGGATGCGCGTGATCCGGATCGCATCGATCTCAACCTGCTCAAGGTCTTCGCCGCGGTTATGACCGAACGCAATGTCGGCCGGGCGGCACAGCGGCTGGGCATGACCCAGGCAGGCGCGTCGAATGCGTTGCGTCGGCTGAGGCGGATCTTTGATGACGAGCTGTTCCTGCGCACGCCGCGGGGCGTGGAGCCCACCACCCGTGCCGCCGAGATCTGGCCGGGCATCTCCGCCGCCCTCGGCCAGATGCGCGCCGCCCTGACCCCGGCCACGCCTTTCGATCCCTGCACGGTGACCGGCGAGGTCGGCATCGGCGTCACCGAGATCGCGGAGCTGGTGATGGGACCGGCGATCGTCCGCCATCTTCAGGCAGAGGCGCCGGGGCTTGCACCCCGCTTCCACCACATCGATCGCCGCGATGCCGCCCGGGCGCTGGATGACGGCGAGATCTGGCTGGCGCTGGGCATGCTGCCCGACCCGCCGCCCCGCATCACCCGGATCTTTCTGCGCCGCGACCCGCTGCTGACGCTGGTGCCCGACGGGCTCGACATCAACACCGTGCCGCCGGACCCACGGGACGGGCCGGAGGCGCTGCCGCTGATCACCCTCGACGCCTTTGCCGGGGCGCCGCATGTGCTGGTCTCGGCCACCGGCAGCGCGCAGGGGGTGATGGACCGGGCGCTGGCCGATCTGGGGCGAGAGCGCCGGCTGCTGGCCGTCGCCTCCACCCTGCCCGGTGCGGCCGAAATTGCGGCCTGTGCCAAGGCCTTGCTCACCGCCGTCGGCCCCACCGCCGTCACCATCGCCCGCCGTGGCGGCTTCACCGTCATGCGTCCGCCGGCCGAGCTGAACCCGCAGCCGGCGCGACTGGCGCTGATGTTCCATCGCCGGGACGAGGGGCTGCCCGCCCATCGCTGGCTGCGGGCAGAGATCACCCGGCTGGCGCGGACGATCTGAAGCGGGCGGCGATCTCGGGATGAAGCCTCGCATCGAAGACGGTGACCGCCGGGCCCGCCACCCGCACCCGCTCTGGCGCGACGATACAGGAGAGGCTTCCGCCGCGCGGTGAGGCCTGCACGGCCTCCAGCGCCGTGCGGCCCAGACGTGCCGCCCACCACGGGGCCAGCGTCGCATGGATCGATCCGGTGACCGGATCCTCCGGAATGCCCCAGCCGGGGCAGAAGAAGCGCGACACGAAGTCGATGCCGCTGCCGGGCTCGCCCGGGGCGGTGATCACCAGCCCCTCGGGATGGATACGGCCGATCACCGTCTGGTCGGGCACGAAATCCCGCACCAGGGCAGCCTCTGCCAGGACCACGAACAGGTTCTCGAAATTGCGGCCCACGAAGACCGGCGGCACGGGGAAGATGCCGGCCAGCGCCTGGGGCAGAGCCGCCGCCGCCATGTCGAAGCGCGGCAGATCGAGTTCATAGCCGGCCGGGGTCGCCGCCACCCGGATCGGCCCGACCGCGGTCTCGAAGGCGAGCGGCCCCGCTTCGCCCAGTTCCGCGATCAGGACATGGGCGGTGGCGAGCGTGGCATGGCCGCAGAACGGCGCCTCGTCGACGGGGGTGAACCAGCGCAGCCGCCGCACCCCGGGCCGGCCCGGTTCGGGCCAGGTGAAGGCGGTCTCGGCCAGGTTGTTCTCGGCCGCCAGCGCCTGCATCGCCGCAACCGGTGCCGGCCCATCCAGGACCAGCACCGCGGCGGGGTTGCCGGCAAAGGGCCGGTCGGTAAAGGCGTCGACCTGGAACATCCGCATCCGCGGGCCTCCCTGCGTCAGCGTGCGACCAGCGGCGTGAAGAACAGATGCGCCCCGCCATCGACCATCAACGTCTCGCCGGTGACATGGGGCGTGTCGACCAGCGCCAGGATCGCGCGGGCGACGTCTTCGGGCGCTGCCACCCGGCGCAGCGGCGTGGTCTTCTCAAGCTTCGCCTTCTGGGCATCGTAGCGATCGGCGCCCATGCCCTCGCGCAGCCAGCGGCCCTCGATGAAGCCGGGGCAGACCGCGTTCACCCGGATCTCGGGCCCCAGCACGCGGGCCAGCGACAGGGTCATGGTGTTGAGCGCCCCCTTCGACGCCGCATAGGCGACCGACGAGCCGACGCCCGCAATGCCCGCGATCGACGAGACGTTGACCACGGCACCGCTGCCCGACTGCTTCAGCGCCGCAGCGCAGGCGCGGGTCATCTGGAAGGCACCGACCACGTTGACGGCATAGAGATCCAGGAAATCCTGTGCCTGCAGCCCGTCCAGATCGGCATGGTCGCAGAAGCGGGTGGTGCCGGCATTGTTGATCAGCCGGTCGATGCGCCCGAAGGCCTCTTCGGCGCCGGCGGCGATCCGCCGGCAGTCCTCGTCCGAGGCGATATCGCCCATCACCACCACCGCCCGTCCACCGGCGGCCCGCACCATCCCGGCCGTCTCTTCCGCCGCATCGCGGCTGCGGGCGGCATTCACCACCACCGCCGCACCGCGGGCGGCGAAGGCCAGCGCCACTGCGCGGCCCACGCCGCTGCCCGATCCGGTGACGACGGCGACTTCGGCTGGCAGGGTCTGGCTGCCGGTCTCGGCGGATGTGGTCATGGGGTGCGTCTCCTCCGGTACGGCACGCGACCGGATCATCGCGTGCGTTTTTCTGCACCCCCGGTTATCGCGCGGCGGCAGGGTCCGGTCCAGTGCGACGCCATGCCGGCCGCAATGCGGGATTTGCCGTGGCCAGAGCCGCCAGCAGCAGCAGAGCACCGGCAACTTGCAGAAGGCTCGGCACCTCGCCTTCGATCGGCCAGCCGAATGCGGCCGTGATCACCGGCTGGATCAGCAGCAGCAACGAGGCCGCCCCGACCGGCAGGCGCCCGAGTGCCGCGGTGGCAAGGCCCTGACCGCCGGCATGGGCCAGGATGCCGAGGCCGGCCACGGCTGCCCATCCGGTCAGACCCGACGGCATCAGAACCTCGCCCGATGCCACCGCCAGCAGGCCCAGCCCCACAGCCGAGACAACCGTGGTGATGAGCATGGTTGTCCCGGCGGCGATGCTGCGCCGGGCCGTCTTGATCGCGATCAGATAGGCGGCATAGCAGGCCGCGGCAGCCACGGCCGATAGATCGCCCATGATGTCGGCGCCGGCACGGTCGCCGGTGTCGCGCACCAGCAGCCAGGCACCGGCAAGGGCGAGCGCCAGCCCGGCGATCAGGCCCCGGCCGGGCCGCTCGCCGGCAAAGATCCAGAGTGCCGCAACCACCATCACCGGCGCCAGCTGACAGAGCAGGGCCGCATTGGCGACGGTGGTGGTGCCGATCGCCTTGTGGAAGAAGAACAGGTCGCCGGTGAAGGCGAGCCCGGCCGCCACGGCAGCAAGACTGCCGCGCCGGCAGGTGCCCGGCGACGTGGTCGCAGCCGGACGCCGGCGGTCGGCCATGGCCGACCAGACGGCGAGCAGCGGCAGGGCCAGAACCATCCGCCAGAAGCCGGCAGCACCCGGTCCGACATCGGCAGCACGGACCAGGAAGGGAACGAAGGCAAGACAGACGACGGCCGCGATCATCATCAGCCAGGCCATGCCGGTGCCGGCGGACGTGGCGACGACGAAGCGCCCGCCGCCGGAAACGACGGGGGAGGAGGAGGTCATGTGCGGGGGAACTTCGCGTGCGGGGGAGCGGGGGAATGCGAAGCGCCGGATCGCGCCGGCATCCGCCACCGGAACGGGGGCCGGGCGGCGGATGCGGATCTGCGGGGGAGAGGGGGAGGGCGACGCAATCCGGCAGTGGCCACTCTGCCGCCGCTTCCGCTATGATGAAAGTGAATGTTCCTGATGACAGCATCACGGATCGTGATGCTGAGACGGAGACCACGCCGATGGGCACCACTGAACTTGCCCTTGCCCGTGCCGGCCTGCCCGGCCGCCCGGATCCCGTGCTGCCGGCGCTGGAGATCGATCTGCTGCGCGCTCTTGTGGCGGTGATCGACCAGGGCGGCTTCACCGCTGCGGCCGAGCGGCTGAACCTGACCCAGTCTGCCGTGTCCATGCAGTTGAAACGACTGGAAGACCGGCTGGATCGCCGGCTTGTGGAGCGCGATCGCCGGGGTGTACGCCCCACGGCCGATGGCGAGGTGCTGATCGGCTATGCCCGGCGCATGCTGGCCCTGAACGACGAGGCGGTGCTGCGCCTGCTGGATGCCGGCGCCCGCGGCCGGGTCCGGATCGGCGCGCCCGACGACTATGCCAGCGTCTTCCTGCCGCCGATCATCGCCCGTTTCGCAGCCGCCAACCCCAGAGTCGAGATCGAGGTCCACTGCGCCCTCTCACGCGAGCTGGAGGTCGAGCTTGCCCAGGGCGGCCATGATCTGGTCCTGGTTACCCGCCGCGACGGCCATGGCGGCGGTTCTCTGGTCCGGCGCGAGCCGCTGGTCTGGGCAGCGGCCGCCGGTCACCGGCCCGAGACGGCAGAGACGGTGCCGCTCGCCCTCTTCCCCGAGGGCTGCGCCTTCCGGCCCCATGCGCTCGCGGCACTCGACCGGGCGCGGAAGCCCTGGCGGGTGGCGTTGACCAGCGGCAGCCTGTCGGGCATCCAGTCCGCCGTGGCCAGCGGCCTCGCCCTCACCGCACTTGCCCGCAGCACCGTGCCGCCGGACTGGCGGATCCTGGGGCCGGAAGACGGCTTCCCGCCTCTGCCCACGGTCGATATCGCACTCAAGACGGCCGAGCGCCCCTCCGAACCGGTACGGCTGATGGTCCGTCATCTGCTGGAAGCGCTGGGTGCCCCCACCATCGTGCAACCGGTCCCCATCGCCCCGCCGGTCGCCTTCGGCTGAGGCCGGCGGGGCGGAAAGATCGGTCAGGCGATCCCGGCTATCGATACGCTCACCCGCCGCCGCGGGATGCCGCCGGCATCGACCACGGCCAGATCGATTGTGCCCGCCCACCAGTCGATGTCGATCCGGCCCCAGTTTTCCAGTGGCCAGATCGGCGTCAGCCGGTTCGGTCCCGGCTCGTCGACGATCGCGAGATTGGGCAGATTGACGCTGCTCGACGTCAGCTCCGTCACCGGATAGGGCGGCCCGTCCGGCCCGGCCGCGCGGCGATAGATCGCCCCCAGATGCCGGTCGCCCGACAGCAGCACCACGCCGCCGGCACCGGTATCACGGATCAGCCGCCAGAACCGCGCCCGCTCGTCCGGCATGCGCGACCAGCCTTCCCAGCCATGACCGTCAGCCACAAGCTGCACCGAACTGACCACAAGCCTGAGCTCTGCCGGCTGGCGGAAACAATCGGCCAGCCAGGCCCATTGATCCTCGCCCAGCATACGGGCTCCCGGTCCGGCGGGCAGATAGCGGCCGCCACCTGGGATGGCGGTCCCCTGGGGGGCCGGATGCAGAGCGGTACGGAAGCTGCGCAGATCCATCAGGATCACCTGCAGCCGGCGCCCCTCGGGCCCAAAGACGGCGGCATGGTGGAGCCCCGGCCGCATCCACCGCGGATCGCCGGCCTCGATCTGCCAGAATTTCAGGAAAAGCGCCTTCGCAGCCGCCTTGTGCGGGAAGTCTGCGCCGCCGTCGTTCACGCCATAGTCGTGATCGTCCCAGATCGGCATCACTGCGCGGTTGCTGCGCAGAGCGGCCAGTGCCGGCCGGGTTCCGGCCAGGTCATAGGCGGCGGCAAGTTCCGCCATCGCAGGGCCGGTGACGTCGCCATAGACATTGTCGCCGGCGAAGATCGCGACCTGGGGGTCATAGGCCAGAACATGGTCGAGTGCCGGTGCCGGCCGGGCCTGATGAATGCAGGACATCAGGGCCACGCGCGAGACCGGCGCAACGGGGGTCGCAGAAGCGGCGGATGCCGCAAGCAGCCGTGCCGCGCCGGCAAGGGCCAGCCCCGCCGCACCGGCCCTGATCAGGCTGCGACGCCCGATCGGGGCGGAGGCGACCGCAGGATTATGACGGGACCGGTTGGTCGACACGGCACCAGCTCCTTCGCCAGCAGGGGAAGATCATTCTGGGCGATGTCGGCGTCAGACAGATGACAACAGCGGCCCGGCGTGATTTTGCGGTTGACGCCGCCCCGGCGCTGCTGTTCTGGAACAGGATACCCCATCGCCACCGGAAGTTCCTGCCCATGAGCCAGCTCGGCCCGCTCGTCGACATCGTCACGGCACTTGCCGCCGCCGTGGTCATCGTGCCGGTGTCGATCCGTATCGGCGCCTCGCCGGTGCTGGGCTATCTGGCCACGGGCCTGGCGGTCGGCCCCCATGGCTTCGGCCTGGTCGAAGAGGGCCCGGCGCTGCATCTCTTCGCCGAATTTGGCGTGGTCTTCCTGCTGTTCTCGATCGGCCTCGAACTCTCTTTCGAACGCATCCGGACCATGCGGCGCCTGGCGCTGGGGCTGGGGGCCGCCCAGGTGGTGGTGACTGCCGCCGTCATCGCGGCGATCGGCACGGCGCTGGGCCTGGCGCCGATGACCGCGGGCATTCTGGGCTGCGCCCTCGCGCTCTCCTCCACCGCCGTGGTGCTGCAGTTGATGGTGGAGCGCGGTGAACAGGTCACCCGCATCGGCCGGGTCGCCATCGCCGTGCTGCTGTTCCAGGATCTGGCGGTGGTGCCGATGCTGGCGGCTCTTCCCCTGCTCGGTGCACCGGGAGAAGATGCCCTGATGGCGCTGGGCCTGGCGGTGGTCAAGGCGGCGGTGGCACTGGCCGGCATCTCGCTGGCCGGCCGCTATCTGTCGCAGCCGGCTTTCCGGCGGATCGCGGCGCTGCGCAACCCGGACGTCTTCATGGGGGCCACCCTGCTGGTGGTGCTGGGCACCGCTTTGCTGACCGCGCTTGCCGGCATGTCGCTGGCGCTCGGGGCCTTCCTGGCCGGCGCCCTGCTGGCCGGCACCGCCTTCCGGCACCAGATCGAAGGCGACATCGAGCCGGTACGCGGCCTGTTTCTGGGTGTGTTCTTCCTGTCGGTGGGCATGGGCATCGATCTGGCGCTGGTTCTGCGCGAACTGCCGCTGGTGCTGGGGCTGACCGCGGGGCTGATCCTGGTCAAGGCGGCGGTGCTGGGCGGCCTTGCCCGCGGCTTCGCCCTGCCGGTCTCTCTGTCGGTGCGATCAGGCCTGCTGCTCGCCCAGGGCGGCGAATTCGCTTTCGTGGTCATGGCGACCGCCGGCAGCTTCGGCCTGATCGCCCCGGCCGAAGCGGCGCCGATCGTGGCCGCCGTGGCCTTCTCCATGGCGCTGACGCCGCTTCTGGATGCCGCGGGCCGGCGGCTGGAACAGCTGCTCACCCCGCCCGTGGCGACGCCCCAGACGGCACTCGGCGACGAGGCCGCCGATCTTGAGGAACATGTGCTGGTGCTGGGCTTCGGCCGGGTCGGCCGGACTTTGGCCCATGTGCTGGAAAACAGCCGCCGCCCCTATCTGGCGCTCGATCTGGACAGCGAGCGGGTGACCCAGGGCCGCGGCCAGGGCCACAACGTCTTTTTCGGCAACGGCGCCCGCCGCGACGTGCTGCGCGCCGCCGGCATCGAACGCGCCACGGCCGTGGTGGTGACCATCGACAATGCCGGCGCGGCCGAGCGTGCGGTCAGGACCATCCGCCATGCCGCGCCGGGGGTGCAGATCATCGCCCGCGCCCACGACACCCGCCACGCCGATCGGCTGCGTGTCGCCGGCGCCGATCGCGTGTTGCCCGAGACCATCGAGGCGAGCCTGATGCTCGCTGCCGCGACCCTCGACGCCGTCGGCCAGTCTGCCGAGGAAACAGAAGCCTGTCTCGGCCAGCTCAGGGCCGACGGCTACGCCCAATTGCTGCCGTTGATCGTCGGCCGCAATCAGGACGACGGCGGCAGCCACTGATCGGCGGGGCCACGTCGCGGAGCTTACACCGGCTTGAAATCGTCGCTTTCGGCGTCATACGCCATCAGCTGAGCACGGCCGATATCGTAATACCAGCCATGGAGCTGAAGCGTCCCCTGCTCCAGCCGCTCGGCGATCCAGGGGAAGGTGGCGAGGTTCTTCAGCGACACCTTGATCGATTCGAGTTCGCAGAGATGCTGGTGCTCGTGGGCATCGACATGGGCGTGATCATGCAGCACCTGCTCACGCACGCCGTCGATCTGCGACATCCAGACGTCGATGAAATCGGTGCTGGGCTGGGTCGGATCGCGCTGCAGCAGGGCCCGGATGCCGCCACAGCCGGCATGGCCCATCACCACGATGTGTTCGACCTTCAGCCCGTCGACCGCGAATTCCAGCGCCGCCGAAGTGCCGTGGCGGGCGCCGTCGGGCTCGAAGGGCGGCACCAGATTGGCCACGTTGCGCAGAATGAACAGATCGCCCGGATCGGCGGAGGTGATGATCGCGGGATCGACGCGACTGTCACAACAGCCGATCACCATGACCTTGGGGGTCTGCTGGCGGGCCAGCTTTTCGAAGAACTCCGGCCGGGTCTGCATGGCATCGTCGCGAAAGCGGCGAAAGCCGTCGATCACCTTCTCGAGCGCGTTCAATATCGTCTCCTCGGGCATCCACGGTACCGCATGCGGTACCGTCTGGCTCTGGACTTCCCCCATCTCTCCAGCCTTCTAGATAGCATCGCCCCCCAGGCGGCGAAAGTCCCCGCCTTGCGCAGTGGTGCAACGCCATCGGCGGGCGATATCACGCTGCGGTAACATCGCCGCCACGAAACCGTCAAAAGGCCACGGTAGAACCGCGACCAGTCGACGGTTCTGCACCCTCGTCTCAACCGTCGATCCGGTGACCCATCATGAGCACATCCGACGCCGTGTCCCGTCCTGCTTCACGCGCCAGCCTGCCCGCCGGCTTCGTCATCGGCCATCGCGGCGCAAGCGGTCATGCGCCCGAGAACACGCTGCCGGCGATCCGCCGCGCGGCGGAGCTGGGTGCGCCGATGGTGGAATTCGACGTGAAGCTCACCCGTTCCGGCGTGCCGGTGCTGCTCCATGACGACCGGGTGGAGCGAACCACCGACGGCCGCGGCCCGGCTGCGGGCTTCGAGCTGGCGGCGCTCAAGGCACTGGATGCCGGCGCCTGGTTCGCGCCCGGTTTCGCCGGCACCCGCATTCCGACCCTGGCCGAGGCCGTGGCGGTGCTCACCGAAACTGGTCTCGATGCCAATGTCGAGATCAAGCCCTGCCCTCATCGTGAGGCCGAAACCGCGGCGGTGGTGGCAGAGGAGCTGCGCCGGCTCTGGCCGGCAGGCAAGCGGCCGCCGCTGCTCTCTTCCTTCGAGATGGCCTCGCTCCGCACCGCGCTGAGCGTCGCCCCCGAACTGCCGCGGGCCCTGCTGTTCGAAGGCCTGCCCGCCCCCCGCACCCTGGAGGCGCTGGTGGGGGAGCTGCGCCCCGCCGCCCTGCATCTGTGGGAGCGGGTGATCGACAAAGGCCTTGTGGCCTGGGCGCGCATGCGCGGCCTCGACCTCAGGGCCTGGACGGTCAACGACCCCGCCCGCGCCGCATATCTGCACGCCCTTGGCGTCACCGCCGTGTTCACCGATTTCCCCGACCGGATGCTGTCCGGGGCAGGCTGACCCCCCGCCCGCTGCCGCAGACGATCCGGTCGACCCGCACCTGTCCCCAAGACCGACCCCGGAAGACAGCACCTCCGGACCCTCAGGGAGCGTCGTCATGAACAAGACCTGGATCGTTGCCGCGGCCGTGGCCGCCAGCTTCACCGTCGGCGGTTTCGCCGGCGCCGCCGATGCCGCCACCAAGGTGGAATGGTGGCATGCCATGGGCGGTGAGCTTGGCCAGAAGGTCGAGCAGATCGCCAAGGACTTCAACGCCGGCCAGTCGGATTACGAGATCGTCCCGGTCTACAAGGGCAATTATGCCGAAACCATGACCGGCGCGATCGCCGCCTTCCGCGCCGGCCAGCAGCCCGCGATCGTGCAGGTCTTCGAGGTCGGCACCGCCACCATGATGGCGGCCAAGGGTGCCGTGAAGCCGGTTTACGAGGTGATGGAAGAGGCCGGCGAGCCCTTCGATCCCAAGGCCTATCTCCAGGCGGTGACCGGCTATTACAGCACCACCGACGGCCGCATGCTGTCGATGCCGTTCAACAGCTCGACGACGGTCATGTATGTCAATCTCGACGCCGCGAAGAAGGTCGGCATCGACTACAAGACCGATCTCGCCACCTGGGAACAGGTCGGCGACTACATCAAGAAGGCGCAGGCGGCGGGCTATACCTGCGGCCTGACCACCGGCTGGCCGTCCTGGGCCCAGCTTGAGAACTTCTCGGCCTGGCACAACCTGCCCTTCGCCACGAAGCAGAATGGTTTCGGCGGCTTCGACACCGAACTGGCCTTCAACGGCCCGGTGCAGGTGAAGCATCTGGAGACGCTGGGTGAATGGCAGAAGACCAAGGCCTTCGACTATGGCGGACGCCGCAGCGATGCACGCCCGAAGTTCATCTCGGGCGAATGCGTGCTCTATATCGACAGCTCCGCGTCACTCGCCGGCATCCGTAATGGCGTCAAGGACTTCACCTTCGGCGTGACCATGTTGCCCTACTGGAAGAGCGCGGTCGAAAAGCCCCAGAACTCGATCATCGGCGGCGCCAGCCTCTGGGTGCTGAACGGCAAGCCGGCCGAAGAGTACAAGGGCGTCGCGAAGTTCTTCAGCTACCTGTCGTCGCCCGAGGTTCAGGCCGACTGGCACCTGTTCACCGGCTATCTGCCGATCACCAATGCGGCCTATGAATATGCCAAGAAGCAGGGGGCCTACGAGAAGACCCCGGATGCCGAGGTCTCGATCCTGCAGATGAACCTCAACCCGCCGACCGAGAACTCGAAGGGCCTGCGTCTCGGTAACTTCGTCCAGATCCGCGACGTGATCGAGGAAGAGATGGAGCAGGTCTTCGCCGGCAAGAAGACCGCCAAGGCCGCGCTCGACGACGCCAAGGCGCGTGGCGACGAGCTGCTGCGCCGGTTCGAGCGGACCGCCGGCAACTGATCACCTGAAGATCCGTGCAGCCGGCCCGTGCGGGGGGTGCTCCCCCGCACGGGCCGCGTCGCTTCGTATCCCATCCACCCGGAACCCGTCCGCCCCATGGCCACCCGCTCGCTCTTTCGCGGCAGAGCCCTGCCGCTTGCCCTGGTCGCGCCCCAGATCGCCATCACCCTGATCTTCTTCGTCTGGCCTGCGGCCCAGGCGCTGAAACAGTCGATGCTGATCGAGGACGCCTTCGGCTTCGGCTCGGAATTCGTCTGGTTCGAGAATTTCGAAAGCGTGCTGACCGATCCCGGCTATCACAACGCGATCGCGGTTACGGCGCTGTTCAGCATCGGCGTGATGCTGGTCTCGCTGAGCCTGGGTCTGCTGCTGGCGGCGCTGGTCGACGGGGTCACCTCACGACGGGCCGGTGCCGTCTACAGGGCGATCTCGGTCGCCCCCTATGCCATTGCCCCGGCGGTTGCCGGCGCGCTCTGGTTCTTCATCTTCAACCCCACGGTCGGCATCGTCACCCACTGGCTGAGCCAGGTCGGCATCGACTGGAACCATGTCCGCAACGGCGATCAGGCCCTGCTGCTGGTGATCCTCGCCGCGGCCTGGAAGCAGATCGCCTATAATTTCGTGTTTTTCCTGGCCGGGTTGCAATCCATCCCCCGCTCGCTGATCGAGGCGGCGGCGATCGATGGCGCCGGACCCGGGCGGCGCTTCGTCAGCATCGTTCTGCCCCTGCTCTCGCCCACCGCCTTCTTCCTGATGGTGGTGAACGTGACCTATGCCTTCTTCGACACCTTCCCGGTGATTCACGCGGTCACCCAGGGCGGTCCCGGCAATGCCACCGAAACCCTGGTCTACAAGGTGTTCCGCGACGGCTTCATCGGCCTCGATCTCGGCCGGTCGGCGGCACAGTCGGTGATCCTGATGGTGGTGGTCGCCGCCATGACCGTGGTCCAGTTCCGCTGGGTCGAACGCAAGGTCCATTACTGAGCGAGGAATGCTCCCATGGCCATGGTCGAAGGCGGCACCCGCTCGCGTCTCGTCCGTCATGCCCTGATCTGCGGCCTGCTCGCCGCGATCGTCTTTCCGGTCTACATCGCCTTCGTCACCTCGACCCACGAGGCCTCGACGATGCTGCAGGGCGTGATCCCGCTCCTGCCCGGCCCCGATCTGGTCCCGACCTATGCCCGCGTGCTCGCCACCGGCATCCCGACCTTCGGCGACCTGCCGGTTGCGACCATGATGCTGAACTCGCTGGTCATGGCGCTCGGCATCGCCATCGGCAAGATCGTGATCTCCCTGCTGTCGGCCTATGCGATCGTCTTCTTCCGCTTCCCGCTCCGGATGCTGTGGTTCTGGATGATCTTCGCCACCCTGATGCTGCCGGTGGAAGTCAGGATCGTGCCGACCTTCCAGGTGGTGTCGGATCTGGGCCTGCTGAACAGTTTCGGCGGGCTGATCGTACCGCTGCTCGCCTCTGCCACCGCCACCTTCCTGTTCCGGCAGTTCTTCCTGACCATCCCCGACGAGCTGGTCGAGGCCGCACGCGTCGACGGCGCCGGACCGATCCGCTTCCTGGTCGACGTGATCCTGCCGCTCTCGCGCACCAATATCGCAGCGCTGTTCGTGATCATGTTCGCCTATGGCTGGAATCAGTATCTCTGGCCGCTGATCGTGACCACCGACCCGCAGATGACCACGATGCTGATCGGCATCCAGCGCGCGCTGTCCGGCAGCGACGAGCTGACCCCCTGGAACCTGGTGATGGCGATGAGCCTGCTCGCCCTGCTGCCGCCGCTCGCGGTCGTGCTCGGCATGCAGCGCTGGTTCGTCAAGGGCCTGGTCGACGCAGAGAAGTAGTCGTTGGCGGGTGTTTGACGACCCTCGTCCGTATGCGGAATCCCGTCTCAATCCGAAGGCAGACCTGTCCCATGAGCACGCTGACCCTGGCCGATCTGCGCAAATCCTATGCCGACACCCCGGTCATCCATGGTGTCGATCTCGATGTCGCCGATGGCGAATTCGTGGTGCTGGTCGGGCCGTCCGGCTGCGGCAAGTCCACTTTGCTGCGCATGGTGGCGGGTCTGGAGACGGTCACTGCCGGCCGGATCCTGATCGACGGCCGGGTGGTCAACGAGCTGGAGCCCCGGGATCGCGACATCGCGATGGTGTTCCAGAACTACGCGCTCTACCCCCATATGACCGTGTTTCAGAACATGGCCTACGGGCTCAAGATCCGCGGCATGGCCAAGGCCGACATCCGTCGGCGGGTGGACGAGGCCGCCGCCATGCTGGGCCTGGGTGCCCTGCTCGACCGCCGGCCGGCTGCCCTGTCGGGCGGTCAGCGTCAGCGGGTCGCCATGGGCCGCGCCATCGTGCGCGAGCCGAAGCTCTTCCTGTTCGACGAGCCGCTGTCCAATCTGGATGCCAAGCTCCGGGTGCAGATGCGGCTGGAGATCAAGCGCCTGCATCAGCGCCTGGGCGTCACCAGCCTCTATGTCACCCATGATCAGGTGGAGGCGATGACCCTCGCCGACCGGCTGGTGGTGATGAATGGCGGGCGGGCGGAACAGATCGGCCGGCCGCTCGATCTTTATCTTCGGCCGGCCACCCGGTTCGTGGCCGGCTTCATCGGCTCCCCCGCCATGAACTTTATGCCGGCGGCGCTGGCCGCCGATGCAATTCTGGTTGAGGGCGACCGGCCGATCCGCGTCGATCCGGCAGCGCTCGGCCTTGAAGGTCTGACCGGTATGGCCGGGACCGGCGCCGTGCTGGGGCTCAGGCCTGAAGACCTGCATCGCCCCGGCGCCAGTGCACTTGCCGGTGCACCGGTGCTTGAAATGGGGCTGGAGGTGATGGCGGTAGAGCCGCTGGGGGCGGACACCCTGATCCACGGCCGGCCGACCGCGCCCTGCGGCACCGCGCTCGCCGATGCGGCGGGCGAGGCCCGTGGCCTCGTCACCGCCCGTCTCGCCGGTGCGGTCGAGACGGCGCCGGGCGCGCATATGGCCCTTCAGGCGCGGCTCGACCGGCTGCACGTCTTCGGCGGTGACGGCAGGCGCCTCGGCGCCTGAGCATCGGCGACCGGCAGGTTCAGGCGACCGGCAGGTTCAGGCGACTGGCAGGTTCAGGCGACCGGCAGGTTCAGGCGACTGGCAGGTTCAGGCGACCGGCGGCTGGGCCTGTGCCGGGCCGTCTCCGGCCGGGGCAAGCCCCACGGTCACGCCTTTCGGCGCGATGAGGTGCAGGTCGCGCTGCGGGAACGGAATACTGCAACCGGCGGCCTCGACCGCAAGCTTGGCGCGCTTCATCATGTCCCAGCGCAGGTTCCAGTAGTCACCGATCGTGGCGTTGAACCGCATGGTGATGTCGACCGAGCTTTCACCCAGATTGGTGACCATCACCTGCGGAGCGGGATCCTTGAGCACCCGCTCATCCGCGGCCAGAACCGCCGACAGCGCCTCGATCGCGGTGTCGATGTCGTCGTCATAGGCGATACCGACCACGATATCCATGCGCCGGACCGGGTTGCGGGCATAGTTGGTGATCGGCTGCCCCCAGACCTGGCTGTTGGGCAGGCTCATGAACACCCCGTCCGCCATCTTCAGTTCGGTGGTGAACAGATTGACGTTGATCACCGAGCCGGCGCGGCCGCCGGCGTCGATGAAATCGCCGATCCGGAACGGCCGGAGGAAGAGCAGCATGATTCCGGCTGCAACATTCGACAGCGTGCCCTGCAGCGCCAGGCCGATGGCGAGGCCGGCGGCGCCGAGCACGGCGATGATGCTGGCCGTCTGTACCCCGAACTGGCCGAGGACGATGATCACCGTCAGGACCAGGATGCCATAGCGCACCAGGCTGGCGATGAACGGCCGGAGCGTCGGGTCCATATGACTGATCCGGCCGAGGGATCGATCCACCGCCTTCTCCAGCCAGCCTGCGATCAGCCAGCCGCCGATCAGAAGGGCGATGGCGCCGAGGACGGCCATGCCATAGGTCACCGCCAGCGTGCTGAGTGCCGCAACCACGGCATCGATTTCGGTCGTTACCTGATCCATGCGGACGAGGTCTCCTTATCGGTCCATCCACGCCGGTGCCCGCCGGGTCGGGATGCCTCAGCGCGTTGACGCGTCAGCGGGTCAGGCGACCGATCAGCTCCTCGTTACGACGACGGACCATGCCTGGAATCAGGAACAGGTCCAGCAACAGCCAGAGCGCAAGCAGCGCGTAACCGAGATATCCGACCAGCAAGAACACCAGCGCAGCAGATATGCCGTTCAATGCCAGCATGATCAACCCCGAGACCCAGGATCCCAGATACATCCGGTGTACACCGAACCATCCCAGAAAGAACCAGAGAAGATAGGCGAGCAGCGCACTCTTCTTCTCGTTGTCGTAGCGCATCATCATGACCGTCTGGTCGGTTCCGCTGGTGCGGCGTTCCTCCGGCCGGAGAAAATCTTCGTCTCTGCTCATGGGCGGATCCGTCCTGAAGGCGGCCACGGGATGCGGCCGGGGGGTTTCACATGGAACCATGCCCCCTTCCGCATCGCAACCTCGGCCCCGAACATACCAGCCGGGCACTACCGGTCAGACTGTTGCATGCCCTCAAGCGCGGCGGTCAGTTCCTGCCCCAGCCGCTCCACCAGCCCGGCCACCGGCAGCGTTCGGGACAGGCCGGCCCCCGCCCCCGCCCACCAGGCCTGCGCCTCCGGCACACCCGCCGCATCGGCACGGGCGCGGATCGGTCTGGTCAGCCCGTGCTGGGCCGGGAAGGCCGCCAGGGCCGCCGGTTCCACCGGCATGGCCTCGCCCGCCGCCAGAAGCTTGCGGGCCTGACGGGCGGTAAAGGCGCGTGTGAGCACCGTGCGCCCCTCACCCGCCGCCGCGGCCTCGGCCAGCAGACGGCGGTGGCCGGGCTTCGTGCCGGCCTCCGCCGTCGACAGGAAGGCCGTGCCCAGCTGGGCGCCGGCAGCGCCCATGGCCAGGGCCCCGGCGACGCCGCGGCCGGTCATGATCCCGCCCGCGGCAATCAGCGCGACGCCCGCAGCGGCCGCCTCTTCCACCAGCGCCTCCAGCAGCGCCGGCCAGCCGAAGGCCGGGGCCGGCCCGTCGGCATCGAACATGCCGCTATGACCACCGGCATCTGCCCCCTGCACCACGATCATCTCCACCCCTGCCGCGATCAATGCGCGGCCTTCCAGGGGCGTGGTCGCCGTGCCGATCAGTGCGATGCCGCGCGTCCGCGCCGCCTCCACCAGCCCCGCAGGCGGCAGGCCCATGGTGAAGCTCAACGCCGCCGGCGCCTCGTCGAGCACGGCACGGATCTGGGCGTCGAGCGGCGGGGCGGCATCCGAAACATCCTGCGGCAGCTCCGCCCCGACCCGACCCGCCAGCGGTTCCAGCGCCCGGCGTGCCGCCGCAATCTCCTCGGCCCCGGCGATCCGCCCCTTATGGAAGAACAGGTTGACGGCAAACGGCCGGTCGGTCTTCGCGCGGATTGCACGGATCTCCGCCGGGATGTCCTGGGCGCGGGTATAGGCAGCCCCCAGCGCGCCCAGAACCCCCGCCTCGCTGGCACCGGCCACCAGTTCCGCGGTGGTGGGCCCACCGGCCATGGGCGCCTGAATGACCGGAAGGCGGAGACCGAAGCGGCGGGTCAGATCGGTGGCGACGACGGGTCGGGCAGACATGGCGGGGGCAGACATGGCAGGGATCTCCGGCAGGGGCTTCTGAACCGTCTTCAGCCTACCCCCGCCATATGCTTGCACACCAGCGACGATCGATGGATCCTGTTTACAGTTTTTATGCAAACAGGAGCGGCAGCCATGGATCTCGCGGACCTGGCGGCGGTGAAAGCGGTGGCGGAGCTCGGCGGTGCGACCCCGGCGGCGGAGCGGCTGAACTGCGTGCCCTCGGCGGTGACCGCCCGCCTGAAGCGGCTTGAAGCCGAACTGAACGTCGCCCTGTTCCGCCGCCGGTCCCGCGGGCTCGACCTCACCGAGGCCGGGCAGCGGCTGAAGGATTATGCCGACCGGCTGCTGATGCTGGCCGAAGAGGCGCGCCGCTCGGTCGCAGGTGGCGGTATGGCCGGTCTGCCGGTCCGGATCGGCGCGATGGAAACCATCGCCGCCACCCGCCTGCCCGGCATCCTGGGCCGCTTCCGGCAACAGGCCGGTGGCGAGGCCCGGCCGATCGGCCTCGCCACCGGTACCACCGACGAGCTGGTCGCGGATCTTCTGCGCCATCGCCTGGACGTGGCGCTGATCGCAGGCCCCCTCGACCACCCTGCCCTCGCCAGCCGTCGCGTCTGGACCGAACACCTGGTCCAGGCGGCTCCCGTGGCCGGGGCAGAGACCGGCAGCGACGGGCTGCCCCTGCCGCTGATCGGCTTCCGGTCGGGCTGCGCCTATCGGGCCCGGGCCGAGAAACTGCTGCGAGAGGCCGGCCGTCTGCCGGTCCGGGTGCTGGAACTGGGCACGCTCGACGGCGTGATCGGCTGCGTGGCGGCGGGGCTCGGCTTCACCATCCTGCCGGCGCGGGTCTTCCAGGGCCATACCGCCCCCGGTATCGCTCTCACCCCCCTGCCCGCCGCCGCCGCAGAGGTCGAGGTGCTGGCGGCCTGGCCGCGCGGGCGCGGCGACGGTCTGGCCGAAGCCTTCGCCGCCGCGGCAGAGGCGGCATAGGCGCGCTCAATCCTGCGGCAGCCGCTCCATCAGGAAGCGGGCAGCCGCCTCGGCACCCTGCTGGTCGATGCCATGGGCAAGGCCGGGCCGGCGGATCAGCTCCGCCGGGATGCCGGCCGCCTCAAGCTTGGCGAGCGCATGGCCCGAGGCCTCCACCGGCACGACCGGGTCGTTGGTGCCGTGGATCAGCAGCACCTCGGGCCGGCGTCCGCCGTCGGTCATCGGCGGCACCTGGCCCAGCATGGCCCCCGAGAAGCCGACGATCGCCGCCGGCGGCTGGTCGAGCGCCAGCCCCACCCCCAGCGACATCATCGTGCCCTGCGAAAAGCCGATCAGGGCCAGCCGGTCGGCGCCCAGCCCATGAACCTTCAGCTTCTCTGCCAGAAAGGCCCTGAGCGGGGCGGCAGCGCGGGCCACCCCCGCCGCCATCCTTGCATGCGCCGCCGCCATATTGGCGGGGTCCCGGCGCAGCATGTCGGGGTCGTAATCGTCCAGGCCGAACCACTGCCGGCCGAAGGGCGACATCTCGCAGGGATAGGGCGCATCCGGCGCATAGAAAGCGGTGTGCGGCAGCGCCTGGGCAAAGAACGGCGCCAGCCCGATCAGGTCCTGGCCGTCGGCGCCATAGCCGTGCAGGAAGACCACGATCCGGCGGACGATACCGTCCTTGGGCAGAAGATCGGGGCCGGTCAGGGTGGCGGGCGCGGTCATGGGTCTGGTCTCCGGAAAGGACAGGCGGTCGGATGGCTCACTGCGGCAGGTGATCGTCGAGGAAAGCGGTCGCCGCCGCAAGCCCGGCGAAATCGACCCGGTGATCCAGCCCCGGCCGGGCCAGAAGCCGGACAGGGAAGCCGGCCGTCCCAAGCCGCGCCTGCACCCACCGGGCCGAGGCGAAGGGCACCACGTCGTCGGCCTCGCCATGAACCAGCATGACCGCCGGCCTGGGGCTCGTATCCGGCAGATCCGGCAGCACGCCAAGCAGCGTGCCCGAGAACCCGACCACCGCAGCCGGTGCCGGTTGCCCGGCAGCCAGGCGCGCCGTCATCATGGCCAGCGACATCATCTGCCCCTGCGAGAAGCCGGCGAAGGCGGTCGCCTCGGCCGGCACCTCCAGGCGGGCGACCAGGCCCCCGATCCGTTCCTCCAGCGCCGGGCAGGCGGCCGCGGCGTTCCGGCCCATCAGGACATGGCCCGCGGCATCCTCGGGCGGCATCGCCGCCGGATCGCCCGCCACCCAGCCGGGACGGAAGCCGGGGGTGGAGAACCATTGCCGGCCGCTCACCCCGTCCGGGCAGGTCTCGCCGCCATCGGGGCAGAAGAAGGCCGCCGTGGTCATGCGCCGGGCCATGCGCCGGGCAAGCGCCATCATCTCGCGGCCGTCGCCACCATAGCCATGGAGCAGAACCACCAGCCGCCGCACGGGGCCGTCCTCTGGCAGAAGCAGTTCGTGGGCCGGGACAGGACTTGCGGATGACATGCGGGCTCCCTGGCATCAGGATCGTGCGGCGGGGGTGTCGGCACTGCCGCCGAGCCTGGATCAGATCCCTTTCGGGTGCAATCATCCGATCGGGGCAGGATGCCCGGGACATCACGCCGGCCAAGGACAACGCAACCGATGAGCGACGAGACCGAGACCCGGCAGCGGGCCGATATCCAGGCCCTGCTGCGTGCCCATGCCGCCTTCTACGAGGCCTTCGCAACCCGCGATTTCGCCGCCATGCAGGGGATCTGGGCGGCGCGGCTGCCGATCGCCTGCATTCATCCCGGCTGGGGCGCGCTGGTGGGGCGCGAGGCGGTGATGACCAGCTGGCGGACGATCCTGGCCAATGCCTCGGCCCCGGCACTTGCGGTCGATCTGATCGACGTCACCATCTACGACAGCACCGCGCGCATCCTGGCCTATGAGCGGATCAACGACGCGGTCCTGATCGCAACCAACCTGCTGGCGCGCGAGGACGGGGCCTGGAAGATCGTGCACCACCAGTCGGGCCCGACCCCGCCGCCCACGGAATACGCGACTGTCCCGCCCCATCGCCTGAACTGATCCCCCACCCGGATCTGATCCGACGGCGCGCCCGCGGCAGGGTTGCGACCGTCACATGCCCCGTGACATCGTCGGTCTGACGGCGCGGCTGCCGCGCAGCCTCCAAGGGAGAGTGCGATGCTGGAACTGGCGATCAGTGCCTTCGTCACCCTGTTCGTGGTGATCGATCCGGTCGGGCTGGCGCCGATGTACGGCGCGCTCACCCGCGAGCATACCGAGGCGCAGCGCCGCCGGATGGCCTGTCGCGGCGTGATCGTGGGCGGGCTGGTGCTGCTCGGCTTCGCGCTGGGCGGCGAGGCGCTGCTGAATGCGATCGGCGTCTCGCTCGATGCCTTCCGGGTGGCAGGCGGCATCCTGCTGTTCGTCATCGCCTTCGACATGGTCTTCGAGCGGCGCACCGAACGGCGCAAGCGTCAGGTCGAAGCCGCCCATGCCGCCGACACCCAGGCCGGCGCCGCAGCCATGCTGGCAGCCGAATCCGCCTTCGCCGCCCCCGAACTTCTGGAGGAGGCTTTCGAACACGAGCACGAGGACGTCTCGGTCTTCCCGCTGGCCATCCCGCTGATCGCGGGGCCCGGTGCCATCACCTCCACCCTGCTGCTCACCACCCGTGCCGGGGGCGACTGGGTGGCGACGCTGCTGGTGCTGGGCATCCTGGCCCTGGTTCTGGCCTCGACGCTGGGCGCGCTGCTGATCGCCGGCCGGCTGAACCGCCTGATCGGCGAGACCGCAGCGGCGGTGATCAGCCGGGTTCTGGGCATCCTGCTGGCGGCCCTCGCCGCACAATTCGTGCTCGATGGCGCGGCAGAGCTGGTCGTCGGGGTGATCCGCCAGGGAGCCTGAGGGGCCGGGGATCTGAGTGGTTGGGCGCCAGAGGGCTCAGGCGGCCTCGGCCGCCATCCGCCAGCGGCGGCGCATCACCTTGGCGACGGCCTCCAGACGGCGTTCCACCACCTCACCCATCAGGTCGCGCCCGCCTGCGCGGGCACGCAGCGTCAGTGCCTGGGGCGTCAGCTCCAGCTCCCCCCGGTCGAGCAAAGCCGGGGCACAGCCCGAGAAGGTGTCCCCCAGCCGCAAGGCCAGGCCGATCAGCCGGGCGCGGGCCTGAGCCGGCTGGTCGAGCAGATCGCGCGCCGGCCGGGCATGCAGCCCGGTGATGTTGCCGGCATAGCGCGCATAGACCGCCAGCGCCAGGAAAGCGCGTTCGCGGTGGCGCAGCGGCAGGAAGGGCATGGTCAGGATCTCTTCGATCGCATGATCGGCCCGTCGGTCGGGATGGGCGGCGATGGCGATTTCAGACAGCAGGCAGGCGGCGTGCCGCAGGCGCAGATCGTTCGGTGTCTCGTCGGGGAACAGCGGCGCGATCCAGTCATGGACCCGGTCGCCATAGGCGCCGAAGCCCGAATGCTGATCGGCGATGTCGCGGCAGGCGGCCATCAGCGGATCGGCCGCCCTGAGCGCTGCCGGCAGGTTCTCGTAGAGCACGCCCTCGCGCAGGCCGTAGGTCGAGAACACCACCTCCGAAGGCTTCACCCGCCGCACCAGCCCGGCAAGTGCCGCCGCGGCATGGGGCAGGGTCGCCAGCCGCCGGGCCGGCGCCGCCTTCAGTCGGGCGAGATCGGCGGGCTTCATGCCCATCACCTTGTCGGCCAGCGCCAGGGTCTGGGTCATGTCGAGCGTGTAGCGGTGGATCGCTGCGATCGGGTGGCGGGTCTCGGCGATATGGACCCGCGCGATGGCACGCCAGCCTCCGCCGACCAGATAGAGCCCGCGTCCGGCCGCCTCTGCCGCCCAGGGGGCGTCGTCGAGCGCCTTGTCCACCGCCTCGGTCCAGGCCCGGGCATCGGAACCGCGGGCCGCCAGGCGCAGCGCGCCCACGGGCAGGGTGATCTGGCGGCCGACGGCGCCCTGCTCCACCCGCACCAGCTCCAGCGAGCCGCCGCCCAGATCGGCGACCAGCCCGTCGGCCTCGGGCTCCGACGACAGAACGCCCAGGGCGGAGAGGGTCGCCTCTTCGACACCGGTGACGATCCGGATCGGGATCCCGCACTCACGCTCCACCCGCTGGATGAAGGCGGCGCCGTCGGCGGCATCACGCACGGCGGCGGTCGCAACCGCAATGATCGCCTCGCCGGCAAGCTCGCGACCGATCGCCGCGAAGCGGCGCAGGGCCAGCGCCGCGGCCTCGGCCCGTTCGGGATCCAGCCGGCCGGTATCGGCCACACCGGCGCCCAGCGCGCACAGCGCCTTTTCATTGAAAATGGGCTGCGGCATGCGCTTCAGCCCGTCGAAGATCACCAGCCGCAGCGAGTTCGAGCCGATATCGATCACGCCCAGGCGGCGCGGGCCGTTGCCGGGAAGACGCAGATCCGGCGCCGCATCGGTGCCGGCCGTGGTCGGGAATACCCGTTCGCTCATCCACTCCGTCCGCTTGGGGTGTGCGGTCCGTACTACCTGTCGGCGGCCGCGGGCAGCGCGGCCGGCCCGCCGGCTCAGCGAGGCCCAGCTCAGAGAGGGCGGATCACCGACATCAGGTCAGCGACAGGTGGGGCACTTCCCCCCGCTTCCGCAGCGCCTTGCCCCGGCCCGACAGGCTGGGATTGGTCATGAAATAGGTATGCGCCGAGAAGCCCTCGCCAACCGGGGCCATGCGCTTATACACGCCGTCGGGACCGAGCGTCCAGCTCTGGAGCGTGTCCTTCAGATTGGCGACCATGATCTGGTCCAGCACCTGCTGGTGCACGGTCGGGTTCTCGATCGGCACCAGGGTTTCCACCCGCCGGTCGAAATTGCGCGGCATCCAGTCCGCCGAAGAAATGAACAGTTTCGCCTGGGGCGACGGCAGCGGCTGGCCGTTGCCGAAGCAGACGATGCGGCTGTGCTCCAGGAAGCGCCCCACGATGCTCTTCACCCGGATGCGCTCCGACAGCCCCGGCACACCCGGACGCAGGCAGCAGATGCCGCGGATGATCAGATCGATCTCCACACCCGCCTGCGAGGCGCGGTAGAGCGCATCGATGATCAGCGGGTCGACCAGGCTGTTCATCTTGGCCCAGATCGCCGCCGGCCGGCCGGCCTGGGCATTGGCGATCTCGCCGTCGATATGCTCCAGCAGACGCAGGCGCACGCCGCGCGGGCTGACCGCGATCTTCTCGAAATGTGACGGCTCGGCATAGCCGGTCAGGTAGTTGAACAGATAGGCCGCATCACGGCACAGCGCCTGATCGTCGGTGAAGAACGACAGGTCGGTATAGATCTTGGCCGTGATCGGATGATAGTTGCCGGTGCCGAAATGAACATAGGTCGTCAGCCCCTCGCCTTCGCGCCGGACCACCAGGCTCAGCTTGGCGTGGGTCTTGAGCGAGATGAAGCCGTAGACCACCTGCACGCCCGCACGCTCCAGGTCGCGCGCCCAGCGGATATTGGCCTCCTCGTCGAAGCGGGCCTTCAGCTCGACCAGGGCGGTCACCGACTTGCCGGCCTCGGCGGCGGCGACCAGCGCCTTCACGATCGGGCTGTCATTGCTGGTGCGATAGAGCGTCTGCTTGATCGCCACCACATTCGGATCCATCGCCGCCTGGCGCAGGAACTGCACCACCACGTCGAAGCTCTCGTAAGGATGGTGGACGATCATGTCCTTCTGGCGGATCGCCGCAAAACAGTCGCCGCCATGTTCGCGGATCCGCTCAGGAAAGCGGCTGTTGAAGCTCTGGAACTTCAGGTCCGGCCGGTCGTCGATGATCAGCTGGCGGATATCGGCCATGCCGGGCATGGCGGTCACCACCACCATATCGGGGCTCTTCACCCCCAGTTGGCCCGACACGAAATTGCGCAGGCCTTCCGGCATCTCGTCGTCGATCTCAAGATGGATCACGCTGCCGCGACGGCGGCGCTTCAGCGCGCTCTCGAACAGCCGGACCAGGTCTTCGGCCTCTTCCTCGATTTCCAGATCGCTGTCGCGCAGCACCCGGAACTCGCCCGAGGCGATGACGTCATAGCCCGGGAACAGGCCGTCGATCAGCAGCAGGATCGTGTCCTCGATGCCGATCATCCGGACCTCGTCGGTTTCCGGCAGCCGCACGAAGCGGCCGACCTGGGCCGGCAGGCGGACCAGGGCATTCATCATCGTGCCGTCGGCCTTGCGGCGCAGCTCCAGCACCAGCGCCAGACCGCCATTCGGGATGAAGGGGAAAGGATGCGCCGGATCGACGGCGAGCGGGGTCAGCACCGGGAAGATCTGGTTGCGGAAATGCTCGTCCAGCCAGACCCGCTCCTTCTTGGTCAGCTCCGACGGCGAAACCACCCGGATGCCCTGCTCCTTCAGCTCCCGGCGCAGCATGCGCACCGACCGCTGCTGCTCGCGCATCGTATCATGGGTGCGCTGGCGGATCTGGCGCAGCTGCTGGGCGGGTGTCAGCCCGTCCTGGCCGATCAGCTCGATGCCCATCTCCACCTGGCTCCACAGGCCCGCCACGCGGACCATGTAGAACTCATCCAGGTTGTTGGCAGAGATCGACAGGAAACGCACCCGCTCCAGCAGCGGATGGCGGGTGTTCCAGCTCTCTTCCAGGACACGATTGTTGAAGGCCAGCCACGACAGCTCGCGGTTGATGAAGCGCTGGGGCGAGGTGATGTCGATCCGCCGCTGACCGCGCGCCGGCCGGCTTGCCGCCGGGGCCGGGGCTGCCGCAGGCTCCACCGCCACCGTCGCCGCCGCCACCGCCCGGGCCTCGACCTCGGCTGCACTTTCTCCGGAGCTCGGCACGACGCTCGCGGCACCTGCCGCCGCAGCCGCTTCGGCCGCCGCCGTTTCGCTCAAGGTCTCGGGTACCCCGGCCTCGACGGCCGTTTCCACCGCCGGGGCCGCGGCGGCGTCGGTTTCGGTGACAGGCTGCGCGGCGCGGGGGGTGGTCGGCAAGATGGCTCTCCTGGGCGGGGTCTCTGGCGTGAAAAACGACAATCACGATAGCGGATCTTTGTTGCGGATGCATGATCGAGATGCCATTTCGCGCCTGAGCCCGCGGATCGGACCGCGGCCCCCACGCCCCAGGGAGACTGCCCCCGGATGCCGCGCCTGATCCTGCTCCGCCATGCCAAATCGGCCTGGGACGATCCCGCCCTCGCCGACCACGACCGGCCGCTCAACCGCCGCGGCCGCACCGCCGCCCGGCTGATGGCCAAACCGGTGGCCGAAGCGGCCCCGGATCTGGTGCTCTGCTCCACCGCCCGCCGCACGCGCGAAACGGTGGAGCGCATGGTCGAGGCCGGCGCCTTCCCCGCCGGCCGCGTGGTTCACGACCGCGAGCTCTACCATGCCACCCCGGCCGCCATCCTGGCCGTGGTCCGCGCCCGGGCGGCCGATCACCCGTCGGTGATGGTGGTCGGCCACAACCCCGGCCTGCACGAGCTGGCAGCCGCCATGGCAACCGCAGGCGACGACGAGGCCCGCGCGGCGCTCGCCGCCAAATTCCCGACCGCCGCCCTCGCCGTTCTCGATCTCGAGAACGCGGGATGGCAGCCGGGTGCGGCCCGGCTGATCCGCTTCGTCACCCCACGGATGCTGGAGGCCGCGGCCGGTCAGTGACGACCGATCAGGCTGTCCTCCGGCGCCTCGGCCCGCTGGTGCAGGCCGTAATCCCTGAGCACGGTCATCACCCGCACGTGGTAGTCGTGAAAGATCCGGTCGCGCCCAGCCTTCTGTGCCGAAAGATGAGGGTCGAGATTGCGCCAGCGCAGGACCGCCTCCTCGTCCTCCCAGATCGTCACCGACATCACCTTGGCCGGATGGAGCGTGCTTTGAAAGCACTCTACGGAGATGAAGCCCTCCATCTTCTGCAGCATGGGCTGTAACCGGTTCACCATGTTCACGTAGGTCTGATTCTGTCCGGGCACGGCTTCGAGTTCGAAAGTCACGACGATCATCTGGCGTTTCCTTAACGAGCGTTATGTATGGCAGGGCGATAGACCGGGTAGCGGCGGCAGAGCGTGACGACCTGTTCCCGAACCCGGTCGCGGACGGTCGGGGCTGCGCCCGTTCCCAGCGCGTCGAGCACATCGGCCAGCCAGCCCGCCAGGGCCTCGCACTCGGCGATGCCGAAGCCGCGGGTGGTGACGGCGGGCGTGCCGATACGCAGGCCCGAGGTGACGAAAGGGGAGCGCGGATCACCGGGCACGGCGTTCTTGTTGGCGGTGATCCAGGCATCGGCCAGCGCGGCATCGGCATCGCGGCCGGTGAACGGGCGGTCCGAGAGATCGATCAGCATCATGTGATTGTCGGTCCCGCCCGAGACGATCCGGTAGCCGCGCTCCATGATCACCCGGGCCATCGCCCGGGCATTGGCCAGAACCTGCTTCTGATAGGTCCGGAACCCGGGCGACAGCGCCTCCCTGAACGCCACCGCCTTGGCCGCGATCACATGCATGGCCGGCCCGCCCTGGGTGCCGGGAAAGACCGCACCGTCGAGCTTGCGACAGAAATCCTCCCCCTGCCCCTTCGCCAGGATCAGCCCGCCGCGGGGGCCGCGCAGGGTCTTGTGGGTGGTGCTGGTCACGACATGGGCATGTGGCAGGGGGTCGGGATATTCACCCGCCGCCACCAGGCCGGCGACATGGGCCATATCGACCCAGAAGATCGCCTCGACCTCGTCGGCGATCGCCCGCATACGCGCCCAGTCCTTGCGCCGGGAATAGGCCGAGAAGCCGCCGATCAGCATCCGTGGCCGGGTCTCGCGGGCGATGCGGGCCATGTCGTCATAGTCGATCAGCCCGGTTTCGGGATTGAGCCCGTAGGGCACGATCCGATAGTGGCGGCCCGAGAAATTGGCCGGGTTGCCGTGGGTCAGATGGCCGCCCTGGGACAGGTTCATCCCCATCACCGTGTCGCCGGGCCGCACCAGCGCCAGGAAGATCGCCGCACTGGCCTGGGCGCCGGCATGAGGCTGAACGTTGGCATAGTCGCAGTCGAACAGGGTCTTTGCCCGATCGATTGCCAGCCGTTCGGCAACATCGACATTCTGGCAGCCGCTGTAGAAGCGCCGGCCGGGATAGCCCTCGGCATATTTGTTGGTGAAGACCGAGTTCTGCACCGCCATCACAAGCGGGCTTGCGTAGTTTTCCGAGGCGATCAGCTCGACATGATCTTCCTGACGATCTTCCTCAGAGGCGATCGCCCGGGCAAGTTCGGGATCGACATCGGCAAGGCGGATGGACGGATCGTACATGGCGGGGCTCCCATCTGTCCGGGGGGCAGGGTCAGTCGACGGTGGCCAGCAGACGGGCCAGGCGGACGATCACCTCGTCGATCTCCGCCGCACCTGCGATCAGCGGTGGCAGCAGGCGGATGGTGGTGGCGCGGGTGACGGTGATCAGCAGCCGTTCCTCCAGCAGAGCCCGGCCGACCAGATGACCGCAGGGGCGATCCAGTTCGATACCGGCCATCAGGCCGATCCCGCGGATGGCAACCACCCGTGGATGGCCGGCAAGCGCCTGCTTCAATCCGGCAAGCAGCCGGTCTCCCAGCATCGCCGCCCGCTCGGGCAGCCGGTCGCGGGTCATGACGTCGATCACGGCACAGCCCACCCGGCAGGCCAGCGGGTTGCCGCCGAAGGTCGACGCGTGATGGCCGGGGGAGAACAGCGCCGCCGCGGGACCGCGTGCCAGGCAGGCGCCGATCGCAACACCGTTGCCCAGACCCTTGGCCAGCGTGATCACATCAGGGGTGATGCCGGCATGCTGGTATCCGAACCAGGTTCCCGTGCGCCCCATGCCGGTCTGGACCTCGTCGATCATCAGCAGCCAGCCGTGCCGGTCGGCAAGGGCGCGCAGCGCCCGCAGATAGGCGGCGGAGGCCGGGTGTACCCCGCCCTCCCCCTGCACCGGTTCCAGAAGCACCGCCACGATACCGGGCTGTTGGTCGGCGAGCCGGTGAACGGCGTCGATATCGTCATAGGGCACGCGCAGGAAGCCCGGCATCAGCGGTTCAAAGCCTCGCTGTACCGCCGGATTGCCGGTGGCCGCCAGGGTGGCGAGGGTGCGGCCATGGAAGGCCCCCTCCATCACCACCACCTGCGGCGCCGCCACCCGCATCGCGGCGGCATGCAGCCGGGCGAGTTTCAGCGCCGCCTCATTGGCCTCGGCGCCGGAATTGCAGAAAAAGGCCCGGCTCATCCCTGCAAGCGCACAGAGCCTGCGGCCCAGCTCTTCCTGCCAGGGGATGCGGAACAGGTTGGAGGTGTGCAGCAGTTGCGCCGCCTGATCGGCGATTGCCGCCGTGATCTCGGGATGGGCATGGCCCAGATTGGTGACGGCGACGCCCGAGATGGCGTCGAGATAGTCGACGCCCGCTTCGTCCTGAAGCTGCATGCCCCGGCCGCGCACGAAGGCCACGGGCAGACGGGCATAGGTCTGCATCAGACAGGCGGTCCCGGTGTCAGCGTCGGTCGCCGGATCGGTGCGGGGATGAATCACCGGGCCGCTCCTTCCTGCGAGGCCGGGGGCGTGATCGGCCGGGCAGCCGGGCCGCGGCCACGGCGGTCGAGCGCCAGATGGGCCAGAAGCCCGATCAGCAATCCCCAGAAGGCACCGCCGATGCCGAGCATGGTGATGTTGGCGGCGGCCGCCAGGAAAGTGATCAGCGCCGCCTCGCGGCCCGCCGGATCGGCAAGCGCCGAAGCCAGACTGCCGCCGATCGTGCCCAGCAGGGCAAGCCCGGCGAGGGTGGTGATGAAGGTTGCAGGCAGGGCCATGAAGACGGCCGCCAGGGTCACACCGAACACGCCGACCAGAATATAGGCCACCCCCGCCGCGATACCGGCGACCCAGCGTTTCGAGGGGTCTTCATGCGCCTCGGGGCCCGTGCAGATCGCCGCCGTGATCGCCGCCAGATTGAAGGCATGGGAGCCGAAGGGCGCCATCAGCAGCGAGCCGATCCCGGTGACGGTCACGATCGGGCTGGCGCTGGTCCGGTAGCCGTCATTGCGCAGCACCAGCATGCCCGGCATGTACTGCCCGGTCAGGGTGATCAGGAACAGCGGCAGGGCCACGGACAGCAGGGCGTTGAGCGAAAAGGCCGGCATGGTGAAGACGGGGGCTGCGACCGCAAGCTCCAGCCCCTCCAGATCCACCCGCCCCTGAACGAGCAGGAATCCGAGGCCAAGCACCAGAATGCCGACCACTGCATAGCGGGCAGTGAAGCGTTTGATCGTCACATAGGCCAGGATCAGCAGCCCGGCGAGCAGCGGGTCGATGCTCATGCCGCCGAAGGCGCCGATACCGAACTGGAGGAGGATGCCGGCGAGCAGACCGGCAGCCACCCCCGGCGGGATCAGCCGGATCACCCTGTCGAAACAGCCGGACAGGCCAAGCAGCACGAAGCCCGCCGCCGAGATCAGATAGGCGCCGACGGCCTCGGCATAGGGCGTGGTCTGCAGTGCCACCACCAGGAAGGCGGCGGCCGGGGTCGACCAGGCGGTGATGATCGGGGCCCGGAACCGCCAGCTGAGAATGAGCCCGGTGATGCCCACGCCGATCGAGACCGACCACACCCACGAGGCCGTCAGTGCCGGGTCGAGCCCGGCCACGCGGGCTGCCTGGAAGACCAGAATGAAGGTCCCGCCGTAATTGACGATGACCGAGACGAGACCGGCCACGACCGGATGGACGAGGTCGGCGGGGCCGATGGCGCGCGACTGAGCGGATGAGCGCATGGCGTCGGGGATCCTCCGTAACGACGGGACCGCCCGCTCGGGGGCGGCGCCTTCTCGTAGCGCGCCAATGGCGGGTTGAGCCCGGACACTTTCAGAGAGATGGCCAGACCACTTTGCCCGGGTGCCGCGAATGTGCATGCCGATGGCGCCGATCCCTGCGGCTGCATAGAATGTCCGGGTATCGCGCCATGCTTGCCGGCGCCCCTGTCAGTGAAGCCGCACGCCCTGAAAACCTTCGAACTCGACACGCTGAAGATCCGTCTGGCGGATGCCGACATGCAGCGCCTGGACCTGCATCAACGCATCCAGCGGGCGTTGAGCGGGTTGATCCTCGACGGCGCCCTGGCTCCCGGCATGAAGCTGCCGGCCAGCCGCCGGCTGGCGGCCTCGCTCGGCATCGCCCGCGACACGGTTGAGAATGCCTATGTCCAGCTGCATCGCGACGGCTTCATCATCCGGCGCGAAGGCTCGGGCAGCTATGTCTCGCCAACCCTTGGTGCCGATCTCGAAGGGGCTGCCCGCCGCCGGCTCCGCCGGCAGGCGCAGGCGCCACATGGCCCGGCCGGCGGAGCCGGGCTGAGCCGGCGCGGCCGGAGGGTCCTGGAAAGCGGCGGCGTGACCGACCAGCGCGCGGTCCGCCCGTTCGTGACCGGCCTGCCCGAGACCTGCACCTTCCCGACCGAGATCTGGGAACGCCTGCAACGCCGGGTGATCCGCGACCATCGCGACGGCATCCTGCTGCATGGCGACCCGCAGGGGGCCGCACCGCTGCGCGAGGCGATCGCCGCCTATCTCACCCTGGAGCGCGGCGCCGGGGTGGCGGCAGACCAGATCCTGGTGCTGAGCAGCACCCGCCAGGCGCTCTATCTCTGCGCCCAGCTTCTGGTCGATGCCGGCGGGCCGATCCTGATGGAGAATCCCGGCTATTTCGGCGCCCGCAAGGCCTTCGAGGCCGCCGAGGCGCGGATCGTGCCGATCCCGGTCGATGCCCGGGGCATCCGGGCCGACCTGGTCAGGGCCGATCAGAGCGGTGCGGCCTGCGTCTATGTCACGCCGTCACACCAGTATCCGACCGGCGCCACGCTGTCGCTGGACCGCCGGATCGACCTGATCGCCTGGGCCGCAGAGACCGGTGGCTGGATCATCGAAGACGATTACGACAGCGAGTTCCACTATGACGGTCTGCCGACCGCCTGCGTCCAGGGCCTCGACCGCGAGCGGCGGACGATCTATATCGGCACCTTCGCCAAGACGCTCTATCCCGGTCTGCGGCTCGGCTATATGGCCCTGCCCCCGACTCTGGTCGAGGCCTTCACCCGCGCCCGCAGCATCATCGACGGCCACACCCCGCAGCTGCAGCAGCTCACCCTCGCCCGCTTCATGGCCGACGGGCATTACAATGCCCATATCCGGGCCATGCGCAAACTCTATGCCGGCCGCCGGCAGGTGATGCTCGATGCCATCACCCGGCATCTGGACGGCATCGCCACCGCCACCCGCCCGGCCGGCGGCCTGCAGATCCCCTGTTTCCTGGAGCCCGGCTGGCCGGAAGCCGATACCATCGCCCGCGCCGCCGCAGCCGGGCTTGTGCTGCCGGGCCTCGGCCGCCTGCATATCGGCCCCGGCGCCCGCCCCGGCTGGCTGCTGGGCTACGCCTCCCTCGCCGCCCACGAGATCGAGGCCGCCATGCTCCGCCTGGGGGGCGTGTTGCGCCAGGGGCACAGCAACGGGGTGCCGTAAGGCATAAGGCTCTGTCGTCCCGCCCCCTGCCATGTTCTTATATCCGACAGGATCATATCCGCAGCGGCTCGACGCAGAGGCACCGCATGCCCTTTCCGGCACTGAACAAAGATGATGAGGCAGGCACCGCCACAACCCGGTCGCGCCGCACCCTGCTCCAGAAACTTCGCGTCGCAGCTTCAGCAAAAGCGACAGTGGGACCGACCGCGGCCCGCAGTCAGGATTTTCTGTACGATGAAGCGGGTCTCCCGCGGTCTGACGGAAACAACACCGCCTGACGGCAGCCCCCTGGTCCTCAACCTTTCCCCGACCACCGGTTCCGCAGCCGGCGCAGCCAGACCGGCAGAAGCGGGGTGGGCAGCGGGGCGCCCAGGATGCGGTCGGGGGCATCGACGATCGCGGCGGCGGCCCCGGCCCGGATCAGCCGGCGCAGGCGGCGGCGGCTGTCGGTGCCGTAGACCAGCACCAGCGGCGGATCGGCGCGGCTGCGCAATGTCCTGATCGCGCGCGGGCCGAAGCGGCGGCCGTTGACCACCACAAGATCCGCCAGATCGAGCACCTCGGCCAGGACGGCGACATCTCCCGGCCGGCGCAGCACGGGCCCCACCGGCAGGGTCGGCAACAGTCGGGCAGCCAGGCTCACCACCGCCGCCGAGGTCGAGGTCACCACCAGCCGGCCGGGGGGCAAAGGCGCGGCCTCGATCGCGCGCGCCACGGCGGTCACCAGCCCGAGCGCCGCTTCTTCCCCCGCCTCCGCCGGCGGCTTCAGTTCCAGATTGAGACCGAGCCCGACCCGGCCGGCCAGCGCCAGGGCGCGCGCCAGGCTCGGCGGCGGCTCAGCCACCGCCCCTGCCCCGAACCACAGGGCCGCATCCATCCGGGCAAGGTCTGCCGCCGCCACGGCCGCAAGCGGCCCGCGGCCACTGGTGGTGGCGTCGAGATCAGGATCATGCAGCAGCACCGGCGTGCCGCAGCCGGTCAGCCGCACATCCACTTCGGCCCAGTCGGTGCCGAGCATCGGCACGCCGGCCAGGGCCTGAAGCGTGTTCTCGGGTGCATGGGCGGCCCCGCCGCGATGGGCGATCAGCCGCCCGCGCGGCAGCAGGACCGGTCGGCGCGCCACCGGTTCAGCGCGATGCCGGCGGCGCGGGGCTCTCTGCGGTCTTGCGCAGGTCCAGCACCACTTCGACCACGTCGTCTTCCAGCGAATCGCGCACGGTGAAGCCCAGCGTCACCATCAGCTTGCGCATCGGCCGGTTGTCGCGCAGCACCTGCCCCACGATCCGGTGGATGCCGCGGGCCCGGCAATAGGCGATCACCTTGTTCATCAGCCGGATGCCGAGGCCGCGGCCCTTCAGGTCGGACCGCACCACCACCGCGAATTCGGCATCCACCGCATCCGGATCGAACACCACCCGCACCACGCCCACGGTCTCGGCGCCGGTCTCATCGGGCAACACGCCGGGCTTCACCGGCGGGATGTCGCCGCCGTCGAAGCGGGTGCGGGCGATGAAGGCCATCTCGCGGTCGTAATCGATCTGGGTGAAACGGGCCATTTCGGTGTGGCTGAATTCACGCACCACGCCGAAGAAGCGGTAGCGGATGTCCTCGGGCGTCAGATGCCGGACGAAATCCTGGTGGCCGGGCTCGTCTTCGGGGCGGATCGGGCGCAGCACCGCATGGCGGCCGTCGGCCATCGTCACCGTCTCCACCAGGTCCAGCGGATAGGGTCGGATGGCCAGCGGTCCACGGGCACCGCTGCCGGGGAAGACCTCGACATGGGCATCCAGCACCAGCACGCCCATGTCGTCGGCGATCAGCGGGTTGACGTCCAGGCCGCGCATCTCGGGCAGGTCGACCACCATCTGCGCCACGCGGATCAGAACGCCGGAAATCTCGTCCAGATCCGCTGCCGGCCGGTCGCGATAACCCAGCAGCAGTTTGTGCACCCGGGTGCGCATCATCAGCTCGCGCGCCAGCACGGTATTGAGCGGCGGCAGGGCCAGTTCCCGGTCGTCGACCAGTTCTTCGGCGGTACCGCCCTGGCCGAAGCTGATCACCGGCCCGAAGACGGGATCGTGGATCACCGCAATCCGCAGCTCATGCGCCCGGGGCCGGCGGATCATCCGCTGAACCAGGAAGCCGTCCAGCGGCGCGCCGGGCGCGCGGGTGCGCAGCCGCTCGGCCAGGCTGGCGGCGGCACCGCGCACCTCGTCGGCATTCTGCAGGTCGACCACCACACCACCCACCTCGCTCTTGTGGGTGATGCCGCTGGAGGCGACCTTCAGCACCGCCGGGAAGCCCAGCGCCGCGGCGGCTGCCACCGCCGCCTCGGCATCCGCCGCGAAACGGGTCTCGATGGTCGCGATGCCATAGGCGCCGAGGATCCGGCCGGCCTCGATCTCGGTCAGCCGGCTGCGGCCTTGGGCCCGCGCGCCGGCAATCACCGCCCGGGCGGCCGCGACATCCGGCGTGAAGGTCTCGGGCACCGAGGACGGCGTCTCCATCAGCATGTCCTGGATCCGGCGATAGCCGACCCGGTGCATGAAGCCGCGCACGGCGTGATGGGGGGTGTCATAGGTGGCGATGCCGGCCTCGTTCAGCACCCGGCGGGCCGGGGCCGCGCCCTGCCCGCCCAGCCAGCTGGTCAGGATCGGCCGGCGGGTACGCTCCGCCGCCTTGGTCACCACCCGGGCGACATCGGCGCCGTCGGCAACGCCGGTCGGCGCATGCAGCACCAGCACCGCATCGGCCCCTTTGTCCTCCAGCAGGATGTCCAGCGCCTCGGCATAACGCCCCGCATCGGAGTCGCCGCCGATATCGACCGGATTGCCGCCCGACCACACCCCCGGCAGCACGCCGTCCAGCTTCGCCACGGTTTCAGGCGACAGCTCCGCCAGGCTGCCGCCGGCGGCAACCAGGCTGTCGACCGCCATCACCCCCGGCCCGCCGCCATTGGACAGGATGGCCAGCCGGTCGCCCCGCGGCGGCTGCAGCCGGTGCAGGGTCTCGACCGCGTCGAACAGCTCGTCGATCTCGCCCACGCGCAGAATGCCGGCGCGGCGCAGCGCCGCCTCGTAGACCTCGTCCTCGCCGGTCGCGGCGCCGGAATGGGTAAAGGCCGCGCGGGCGCCTGCCGGTACCCGGCCGGATTTGATCGCCAGCACCGGCTTGTTGCGCGCCGCCGCCCGCGCCGCCGACAGGAAGCGGCGGGCGGAATCGATCGCTTCGACATAAAGCAGGATCGCGCGGGTGGCGGGGTCGCCGGCCAGATAGTCGATCACGTCGGCGAAACCGACATCGCGGCAGTCGCCCAGGCTGATCATGGCCGAAAAGCCGATGCCGTGGGCGACGGCATGGTCCATGACCGCGGTGCCGATCGCGCCCGACTGGGTCAGAAAGGCGATGCGCCCGCGCGGCACCCGGGCGGGCGCGAAGCTGGCGTTCAGCCCCACTTTCGGCACCACCAGCCCCAGCGTGTTGGGGCCGACCAGGCGCAGCCCCGTGGGTCGCGCCGCCTCCACCGCCGCCTGGGCGAGCGAGGCGCCGCCCGCGGTATAGGTCCGCCCCAGTCCGGCCCCGATCAGCACCGCGGCACGCACGCCGCGCTGGCCCGCCTGGCGGACCATCTCCGGCACCTGTTCGGGCGGGGTGCAGATCAGCGCCAGATCGGGCGTCACCGGCAGATCGGCAATGGTGCGATAGGCCAGCACGCCTTCGACCGAGTTGTAGCGCGGGTTGACGGGCATGATCGGGCCGGCGAAACCGCCATCCAGCAGGTTGCGCATCACCATGCGCCCCACACTGCCTGGCCGGGTGCTGGCGCCGATCACGGCCACCGCCTTGGGGTCGAAGATCGCGTCGAGATTTCGGATGGTCATGTGGGTGGCCGCTCCGGTCCGGTCGCCGCGGATGTGATGCACATCACCCTATATCAGGATGGCGTCGATCGCGAGACGGTGCGTCGTCGTGGCGCGGCAACCCCCGGCATCGGTCCCTTCAGCGCGTCCAGACGAAGGCCGGCAGCATCGCGGTGGGCATGAAGCCCTCTTCGGCACAGACCTGTTCCGCCCGTCCGGCGTCGGGCAGGTCGCCATGGGCCAGGCCCAGCTTTTCCGCCATGATGCCGCCGGCGATAAAATAGCCCGGAATGCCGAAACCGGTTGCCCCCTGAATATCGGTATGCGGGCCATCACCCACAGCCGCCACCCGCTCCCGCGGCAGGTCGAGGATCTCCAGGCAGCGCTCATAGACCGAGGCGTAGGGTTTGCCGAAAGAGATCACCCGGCCGCCGAGCTTCTCATAGGCCTCGGCCATCACGCCCGCACAGGGAAAGCGCGAGCCGTCGATGCGCACGATCACCATATCGGGATTGGCGCAGATCATCGGCAGACCGCGGGCTGCGGCGGCTTCCAGCGCCGGCATCAGCGGTTCCAGCCGCGGATCCTCGTCGTCGAAGCCGGTGTTGAGCACCAGATCGGCCGTGGCCGCATCGTGAACATCGGCGAAGGGCAGGCCGTCGAGCAGGCCGGCATCGCGCGGCGGGCCCAGATGCAGCACCCGCCGGCCGATCTCCCCCGCCGCCAGCATGGAGGCTGCGGCATCGCGCGCGGTCTCGCCCGACGACACCACGCCGTCATAGAGGCCGCGATCGACGCCGAAACGGTCCAGCTGCTCGATCACCCGCGAAGCCCGACGCGGAGCGTTGGTCAGGAACACGATCCGCCGGCCGGTCTCGCGCAGCCGGGTGAGGCAGTCGACGGCGCCGGGATAGAGCTGGCGGCCGTCATGGATCACGCCCCAGAGGTCGAGGATGAAACCGTCATGGGCGGGCGCGATGGCGGCGACGCCATCATATACGGTCATGGACATCGGAGGGGCGGATCCGTTCTCGGAGCGGGGAGGAAGGCAGCGGCGGCAGAGCGGGCTGACGGCAGGGAGGACAGGCGGCCGGATCAGCCGAGGCGCCGCGGTTCGCCGAACAGATAGCCCGCACCGTATTCGATGCCAAGGTCCAAGAGGTCGATCAGCCGCTGCTCGTCGTCGATATGGTCGACCACGACACGGATGCTGCGGGCACGCAGTTCGCGCAGCAGGTCGCGGAAGGCGGCAGCCCCATCGGGCGTACGGGCACCGGCCAGCGCCACGGCGGCCGGAATCTTCACATAGGCGAGCAGCCGGCCGCGGGCCAGGGTCTCCGTACTCATCCGCTTGGGATCGACCCCGTCGGCAAGGAAGCGGCACCCCAGCCGTGTCAGCCGCTGCAGGGCATTGATCTGCGGATCGCTCAACGCCATCCAGGTGGTGGCTGGGGCTGCGACGATCACCGAGGATGGTACGCCCGCATCTTCGGCCAGATAATCGGCCAGATCCTCGTGCACCAGCGGGTCGGCCAGGCCGTGGCCGGTGACATAGGCCACCACGGGCAGGTTCGGCTCCCCCGCCCTGGGTCGGCGGCCGACACGCAGGGCACGCAGCAACAAGTGGTTGTCGAGCCGCTGGGCCAGCCCCGGCACCCTGGCACGATCCTCCACCACATCCAGGCCGATCACCCGCCCGTCGGGGCCATGAACCACGGCACGGGCCTCGATCAGCGCCGGGCGCCGGCTGGGCAGGCGGACGATGGAAGTCACCATCACATCGATCGCCCCGGCGCCGACCGCGGCATCCAGCACCGCTTCGGGATCCAGCGGCGGCAATGGTGGCACAGGGCGTGTGTCGGCGGGGCCTGCCTGGGCCGAGGCCCGGGCCGTCGCGGTGGCACGGGCAGGCCCGGTTGCCGGTTCGCGCCGGTTGCGGGCCAGTTCAGGCAGCAGGCGTTGCAGGCTGCGCAGCTCGTCGACCAGATCGCCGGACTGTCCGCCGCTCTCGATCCGGGCGACCCGGTCCGACAGCGCGCGCAGGTCGATGGCCAGCTGCATCCGCTCCCGCTTTTCGACCGCCAGCCGGGAAAGCAGGGCGACGACCAGATGGGCAAGTGCCAGACCGCCCGCAGCCGCAGCCCAGACGATCAGCCGGAACAGCACACCTTCGGCGGGGATAAGGGCAGCCGGCAGCAGGCCGACGGCAGCATAACCCGCCATGTACAGCCGGTCGCGCCGGTCGAGGGCGAAGGGTTCTACCGGCGGCGGTACCGGCCGGCCGGTCACGTCGACGGCGTCGACATCCCCCAGGACGTCGTCCTCGACCAGGTCTTCGGGGGCGATCCGCGGTTCACGCCGCCCGGCCGACGATCTCCCCAACATCCCTCACCCCCTCGGCGGCAACCCGCCGGTTCAGGCCTTCGACGATCCGCCCGACCAGCCCCGGCCCCTCATAGACCAGCGCCGAATAGAGCTGGAGCAGGCCGGCGCCGGCCGCAAGCCGGTCCCAGGCATCGTCGGCGGTCTCGATCCCGCCGACGCCGATGATCGGCATGGTGCCATCCAGCGCCCGGAACACGTCGCGGGTCAGCGCCAGGGCCCGGGCCTTCAGCGGCCGCCCCGACAGACCGCCGGTCTGGCTGCGATGGGGGCTTTGCAGCGTGTCCGGCCGGGCGATGGTGGTGTTGGCGACCACCATGCCGTCGATCCCGGCATCGCGGGCGGCATCCACCGTGTCGGCCAGGCCGATCTCGTCCAGATCCGGTGCGATCTTGACCAGGATCGGCGGCCGCGCCGTGCCGGCGATCCCCTGGTCGCGCGCCGCCTTCAGCCCGCTGAGCAAGCCTGAGAGATGCGCCCGCCCCTGCAGGTCGCGCAGCCCCGGCGTGTTGGGCGACGAGACGTTGACCACCACCGCATCGACCAGCGGCCCCAGCTTCGCAAGGCCGGCGGTATAGTCGGCGAGGGCATCCTCGCTGGTCTTGTTCTTGCCCAGATTGGCAAAGACAGGGCCCGTCGACCGCCGCCGGGCGGCACGGGCGGCCAGCCTGCCGGCCACCACATCCAGCCCGTCATTGTTGAAGCCCATGCGGTTGATCACCGCCCGGTCCTCGGTCAGCCGGAATAGCCGCGGCCGGTCGTTGCCGGGCTGGGGCCTGGGGGTCACGCCGCCAATCTCGATGAAGGCGAAGCCATAGCCGAACAGCGGGTCGACGGCGACCGCGTTCTTGTCGTAGCCGGCCGCCAGACCCAGCGGATGCGCGAAATCCAGCCCCCAGAGCCGGCGGCGGAGCGCCGGCACCGGCCGGGCGGGATGCGGCGGCACCGCCAGTCGGGCAAGGCCGCTGGTCAGGCCGAACAGCGACAGGCCGTGGGCACGTTCCGGATCCAGGCGGTAGACGAGCGGCGCGAGCCGCCCCCAGGCGTCGCTCATGCGCCCGCTCCGGAGACCGCGGCATGGGCGGGGAAAACATGCAGCCCGTCGGGCCCCAGCGGCAGCGGATCGGTGCGCACCACGGCGACCGACGGCAGCGGCCCGTAGATATGCGGGAACAGCTGCCCCCCGCGTGACGGTTCCCAGCGCAGCAGCGCGCCCAGCCGGCGGACGTCGATCGTCACCAGCATCAGATCGTCACGGCCTTTCAGATGCAGACGGGCGGTTTCGGCCAGCTGATCGGCGGTGGAACAGTGGATGAAGCCGTCGGTCTCGCACAGCCGGCCGCCGCGATAGGCGCCCGGGGTGGCCGCCGCCCAGCGTGCCGCCTCGGCGAAATGGAAGATCCAGCCCCTGTCCTCGCCCGCCTGGGCGGGTCGGTCGGTGATGTCGGTCATCGGTCGTCTCCCGCCATGGTCTTTCCCCGTCGCATAGACCCGGCCATCCGGATCGTCATGCGATCCGCGCCGCAAGGCGCCTGTCCAGTCCGTCGACCAGCCAGCCATCCAGCTTGTCCAGGAAGGTGATGCACTGGTCCAGCTGCTCGCGGGCGACGAATTCGTCCGCCCGATGGGCCTGATCGATACTGCCCGGCCCGCAGACCACCACCGGCACGCCGGCACGCTGGAAGATGCCGGCCTCGGTGGCGAAAGCCACCACATGGGTACGGTTGCTGCCGGTCAGCGCCAGCGCCATGGCCTCGGCGGGGCTGTCTGCCTCGGGCGTCAGCGGCTCGACGTTCACGTCCACCACCGTGGTCACCCCGGCATCGTCCGAAACGGCTTTCAGCCGGGGCAGCACCTCTGCCTCGACCCGCGCATCCAGGCGGCGGACGATGTCGTCGATCGAATGACCGGGCATCAGCCGGGCAGACCAGTCCAGTTCGGCCTCGCGGGGGATGATGTTGACGGCAGTACCGCCCCGCACCATCACCGCGGTGACGGTGGTATAGGGGGGCTCGAACCCGCTGTCGGCCTGGGCGATGCCGGCATATTCGGCCTCCAGTTCCTCAAGAAAGCCGGTGATGCGGGCCGCGGCCGAAATCGCATTGGCGCCCAGATGCGGCTGCGAGCTGTGTGCCTCCACCCCGGTCACCCGGGTGCGGCACAGGCAGACGCCCTTATGGGCCGTCACCACCCGCATCGAGGTCGGCTCCCCCACCACCGCCAGCCGCGGCCGGGCGGCAAGGCCCCGGATGTGGCGGGCAAGGTCGGGGGCACCCATGCAGGCGACCTCTTCGTCATAGGTGAAGGCGAAATGCACCGGGTCCGTCAGCGGCAGGGCCGCCCAGTCGGGCAGCTTGGCCAGCACACAGGCGATGAAGCCCTTCATGTCGCAGGTGCCACGCCCAAGCATCAGCCCGCCACGCTCGGTCAGGCGGAACGGATCGGTCGTCCAGGGCTGTCCATCCACCGGCACCACGTCGGTATGGCCCGCCAGCATCACGCCGCCCCGGCCCTCAGGACCGATGGTCGCGAAGATATTGGCCTTGGTGCCGTCGGCCGACGGAATCCGCTCGTGCCGTACTCCATAGAGATCCAGCCAGCTCTCGACGAAGGCGATCAGCGGCAGGTTGCTGTAGCGACTGGTGGTGTCGAAGGCGATCAGCCGCGCCAGCAGCGCATCGCGCCGGGCGGCAGCGGTCGGCAGGGCGGCGATCAGCGCCGCGGCTTCGGCATCCGGTACCGCCGGGTCGGCCGCCGGGCCGATCCGGCCGGCGAGGTCAATCGAGGCGTCCATGGCAGACGGCGACCTTCAGGGAGGAGGGCTGACAGAGAAGGAAGCTGGCAGACGGAGAGAGCGGCCATCACGGCGACATGTGCAGCTGCGAAGACCACTCCGGTTTCTCAAACCGTAAACAGGTCCGGGCTTCGGCGCAACGCAGTCACCCCCGCCAGTAGGCGCGGGTGAACAGGACCAGCACGGTAAACAGCTCCAGGCGGCCGAGCAGCATGGCGAAGGCCAGCACCGTCAGCACCGGGTCGGTCATGGTGGCATAATTGCCGACCGGGCCGATGATCGGCCCGAGCCCGGGGCCGACATTGGCCAGCGCCTGGGAAACCGCGGTGGCGGCGGTGATGAAGTCCACCCCCAGCAGCGCCACCACGATCGACAGCACCACGAAGACCGCGAAGAAGACGGTGGTGAAGCTCAACACCGACAGCAGAATGGCTTCGGGCACCGGCCTGCGGTTGTAGGTGGGCACGATCACCGCATTCGGGTGGACCAGCTGGCGAAGGTGGCGGCGGGCGGCGGTCACCAGGATCACGAAGCGGAAGACCTTGATGCCGCCGGCGGTAGAGCCCGTGCAGCCGCCGACCAGGATCAGCCAGAAGAACACGGCGAAGGGGAAAGTGCCCCAGAGATTGTAATCGGCCGTGGCAAAACCGGTCGTGGTGATGACCGAAACGACGTTGAACAGCGACACGCGCAGCGCCTGCAGCGGCGCCATGTGTTCATGCAGCACCAGCCAGAGGCTGAGCGTCACCGTCCAGACCAGGATGGCGAGGAAGAACGCCCTCACCTGCGCATCCTTCCAGAGCGCATCGCGATCCTGGCCGAGCACGCGGATATAGAGCACGAAGGGCAGGGCACCGCCGATCATGAACACCACGATGATCATCTCGATCAGCGGGCTGTCGAAATGGCCGATCGAGGCATCGGAGGTGGAAAAACCGCCGGTCGATACCGTCGACATGGCGTGGACCAGCGCCTCGAAGCCGTTCATGCCGGCGGCCCAGAGCAGCGCCATGCAGGCCAGCGTCATCACCACATAGACCCGGCCGAAAGCCGCCGCCAGCTGGGCGGCCCGCGGCACGATCTTTTCGGAATTGTCCGAGCTTTCGGTCCGGAACAGCTGCATGCCGCCGATGCGGAGCATGGGCATGATCGCGACCGAGGTGACGATGATGCCGATGCCGCCCAGCCAGTGCAGCATGCCACGCCAGATCAGTACCCCGGGAGGCGCGGTGTCCAGCCCGGTCAACACCGTGGATCCGGTGGTGGTCAGGCCCGACATCGCCTCGAAGAACGCGCCGGCATAGGTGATATGGGGCGACGCGAACAGCAGCGGCAGCGCCGCGAAGGCCGCCACCGACAGCCATGAAAGGGTGGTGGTCAGGAAGGCGTGGCGCAGGCTGAGCGAGGTGGGATGCGCGGTGCGTGTGGTCAGCACCAGGCTGACGCCGGCGAAGATGGTCACCAGCGACGACACCACGAAGACCGACCAGTCGGGACTGGCCACCACTGCATCGAAGGCTGCCGGCACCAGCATGGTGGCGCCCAGCAGTGCCAGCAGCACGCCGATGATGAACAGCACCGGCTTGACGTCGATCACGGCCGCGGACCCCCGAGCAGTGCGGCGCCCCTGATCAGGCGCACGGAACCCAAGCCGCACCCCCGATCGGGCATGCGGCGCCGCCCGCGATGATCGGGGAAAGCGTCGCGGCTGTCCACGTCCGAGGTGACGCCGCGGTCAGGGAAGGCCCCATGAAAGACGACACCCCTGCCCATCCGTGAACAGGCAGGGGTGTCTCGACACCCGGGCGCGGGGTAATGCCCGCGACCTGTGGTCAAAACCCGGCCGGATTGCCGATCAGGGTCAGGAATTCGCGGCGCAGCGTCGGGTTGTGGCGGAACTCGCCCAGCATGCGGCTGGTCACCATGCTCACCCCCGGCTTGTGAACGCCGCGGGTGCTCATGCACTGGTGCTCAGCCTCGATCACCACGGCCACACCCTTGGGCTGCAGCACTTCCTCGATCGCATTGGCGACCTGCGAGGTCAGCTTCTCCTGGATCTGCAGGCGCTTCGAGAAGGCCTCGACCACGCGGGCGAGCTTGGAAATGCCCACCACGCGGCTGCGCGGCAGATAGGCCACATGGGCGACACCGATGATCGGCACCATATGATGCTCGCAATAGCTCTCGATCCGGATGCCGCGCAGGGCCACGACCTCGTCGTAGCCGTCGGTCTCTTCGAAGGTCCTTTGCAGGATCTCGACCGGATCCTGGCTGTAGCCCGCGAAGAATTCCTCGTAGGACCGCACCACACGGTCGGGCGTGGACAGCAGGCCTTCCCGGTCCGGGTCATCGCCCGCCCAGCGGATCAGGGTCCGCACGGCGGCTTCCGCCTCGGCGCGGCTGGGGCGGCCTCCGGAGGCATCGGCCTTGGCGGCATCGGGTGCGCCGAGCTCTGCCGGGCCTCCCATTTTCACGGCCACGACGTTTTCACGTGTCATCTGACGTGCAACTCCCAGGGTGCGGCCGACAGCTGCGCAGCGGGCCCACGCGAACGGCGGGGGACGGCGCATCGGGCTTCCGGCCGTGTGCGGATTCCGTTTCGTTTACGCAAGCCCGCAACCGATGGATCACCGGGGTGGAGAGCGTATCGCGACGGAGCCGCGATGGTGTGGACCGGTGAACCGCGATACGGCGGATCATCCTGCCCACGATCTGAGGCACATATCAACTATTGATTGCTGATCATGCGCTCGACATAACTCTGACTATAGGTCGCAGCGTTAGCACCTGCAAGCGCAGGCCATGCCGTACGACCGGGATCAGTTGTGAGGATCAGTTGATGGTATGGGCAGCGTGCGGGCTGTCGAGCGAGAAGGTCGGGATCTGGACCTCGAAGGTCTCACCGCCGGCGCTCTCCATCTGATAGCTGCCGCCCATGATGCCCGAGGGCGTGGTGAGCGGCGCGCCGCTGGTGTATTCGAAGCTCTCGCCCGGTGCCAGCACCGGCTGTTCGCCGACCACACCCGCACCGCGAACCTCCTGCAGCCGGCCCAGCCCGTCGATGATCCGCCAGTGGCGGGCGCGCAGCTGCACCGTCTCCTCGCCGTGGTTCTCGATCCGGATGCGATAGGCGAAGACGAACTGCCCGTCCTCGGGCGAGGACTGGTCGTCGACGTAGAACGGGCGCACCGCCACCATGATCGAGCGGGTGGTCGCGCTGTATTCGTGGTCCGCCGCCATGGGTCCTACCTGCTGCAACGTGGATCGACGGGCCCGGAAGAGGCCCGGACAGGGAATATCGCGACCCATGCAACCGATTTCCAGGGCAGAGCGCAAGCGGTGATGCCCGACCGGTGTCGGGACGGCATGTCCGGACACCGGTTTCCGGGGCGTCGGAACCTCAGGCGGCGTCCAGTGCCGCCGCCAGATCGGCCGCCAGATCCTCGACATCCTCAAGCCCGACCGACACCCGGACCAGGCCGTCGCCGATGCCGACCGCCGCCCGCACCTCGGCCGGCAGCCGCTGATGGGTGGTCGTGGCGGGATGGGTCGCCAGCGTCTTGGCATCGCCCAGATTGTTGGAGATGTCGGCAATCTCCAGCCGGTTCAGGAAGCGGAACGCCGCCTCCTTGCCGCCCTTGAAATCGAATGCCAGCAGCGTGCCGCCGCCCGACATCTGCTTACGGGCCAGATCATGGCCGGGATGGGAGGCAAGCCCCGGATAAACCAGCCGGGTGAGGGCGGGATGGCCTTCGAAACGGCGGGCGAGGGTGGTGGCGCTGCGGGTCTGTTCCCGCACCCTGAGCGGCAGCGTCTCCAGCCCCTTCAGCAGCACCCAGGCATTGAAGGCGCTGAGGGTCGGGCCGGTATGACGCAGGAAGTCGCGCAATGCCCCGTCGCAGAACGCCTCGCTGGCCAGGATCGCCCCGCCCAGCACCCGGCCCTGGCCGTCGATATGCTTCGTTGCGGAATAGACCACCACATCGGCGCCCAGCGCCATCGGCTTCTGCAGGATCGGGGTTGCAAAGACGTTGTCGACCACCAGCTTCGCGCCATGGGCATGGGCGATTTCGGCCACCGCTGCCAGATCGATCAGTTCCAGCTGCGGGTTGGACGGCGTCTCCAGGAAGAACAGCTTCGTCTCGGGGCGCACGGCCGCCGCCCAGGCGTCGAGATCGGCGCCGCGCACGAAGCTGGTGGTGATGCCGAAGCGCGGCAGCAGTTCGGCCAGGATGTACTGGCAGGATCCGAACAGCGCCTCGGCCGCCACGATGTGGTCGCCGGCACGGAGCTGACAGATCAGCGCATTCCAGACCGCCGACATGCCCGAGGCGGTTGCCCGGCAGGCTTCGGCGCCCTCCAGCGCCGCCAGGCGGGTCTCGAAGGTGCGCACCGTCGGGTTGCCGTAGCGGCTGTAGACGAAGCCCGGCTCCTCGCCGCGGAACCGCGCCTCGGCGCGGGCGGCGTCGTCATAGACATAGCCCGAATTCAGGAACAGCGCCTCGGCGGTTTCGCCATGGGGGCTGCGGTCCAGCCCGGCACGTACCGCCAGTGTCGCAAGCCCGCGTGTCGCAAGCCCGCGCTCTGCCGCGGCTTCCGTTCCGGCCGCTGCAGCAGTGGCCTTCCACAATCCGTCGCCACAGTCGGCGTCGACATCCGTCCGGTCTTCGGTATCCCGCATGGTCTTCGGCCCATAAAAAAACCCGGCCTCTGGCCGGGTCTGCGCGTGAAGGGTTCGGTGCGCGGCCCCCGACCTTTTAGCGGCGTGATTAACGTGGTCCGCAAGCCGGCCGGCCCAAATCCCCACGATCGTCGCCAGGCCCTGCCCCGGCGACGCGACAGGCACGATACGCCCGCCCGCCACGGGGGGTCAAGTGCCGATCATGTCAGGAGAATTCCCCATCCGGCGGATGGAGATGCAGGATCGGCCCGCCCGCCTCGGCGGCCTCGTCGGGATCATGGGTCACGATCAGCGCCGGCACGCCACGCCTCCGCAGGCGGTCGAAGACCAGCGCCCTCAGGCGTGCGGCCAGCGGCCGGTCCAGCCGGGCAAAGGGTTCGTCCATCAGAACCACCTGCGGTTCAGCCGCCAGCATGCGCATCAGCGCCACGCGCGCCCGCTGCCCGCCCGACAGGGTCGCCGGATGCCGCCCGCCCAGCCCGTCCAGCCCGGCCTCGGCCAGTGCCGCGGCGATCCGGTCCCGCCGCGTCGTCCGATCGAGCCCGGCGGGCAGGCCGAAACCGATATTGGCGGCCACCGTCAGATGCGGGAACAGCAGGTCGTCCTGCATCATCAACCCCACCCGGCGCCGCTCGGGCGGCAGGTCGTCGATCGGCCGGCCATTCAGCCGGATACGGCCGCGCATGGTCACCACCGGGTCGGCGATGCCGGCGATCACCGCCAGCAGGGTCGACTTTCCGATCCCCGACGGCCCCAGCACCGCCGCGATCACCCCGGGCGGCACGCCCAGATTCAGCGGCCCGATCAGCCGGTGCCCGCCAATGGCCACCGCCACCTCTTCCAGCTCCAGGCTCATCGGCACCGCCTTCGGCCGGCCGGGTCGGGGATCAGGCTCGCCAGCAGAAAGCCAGCGGCCGGCAGCATCGCCAGCAGCAGGGCCGCGGCCGCCGCCGCCCGGCGGTCCAGCCCGGCTGCCGTCGCCACCGCCTCCGTCGCCAGCAGCGGGATCCGGCCGCCACCGATCATCACCGCGGGCAGATACTGCGCCACCCCGGCCGAAAAACCGATCGCCGCCGCAACCGCCAGCGGCCGTACGGTCAGCGGCAGCATCACCGCCGTCCAGGCGCCGAAGCCACTGCGGCCCAGGCTGCGCGCCAGCCGGCGCGGCCGCTGATCGGTGCGCCGATAGCTTTCCCGAAGCGCCAGGAAGACATAGGGGAACACGGTCGCCAGGTGGCACCAGACCAGCGCAAGTCCTGTACCGTCCAGGCCAAGGCGCAATACCGGGCCCTGCAAGCCCGCCAGAAAGGCGGCTGGCGGCAGCAGCAGCGGCAGATAGATCGGCCCTTCGCCGACGGCACGGGCCGGGGAACGGGCCTGGCTTTCCAGCAGCAGCAGGGCGAGCGGCACCGCAATCAGCACGGGCAGCAGGGCGTAAAGTGCACTCGCCCGGGCCGCAGGCGCCAGATCGGCCGCCATGCCCGTCAGGCGCGCCATCGACCAGCCGGCGGGCAGCGGATCGGGAAAGCGCCAGACCGCGGCCCCGGCCCAGAAGACCAGCGTCACCACGGCCAGCACCGCCATCGCCAGCACCAGCAGCCCCAGCCCGGCGGCAAGGCGGGAGGCAAAGGGCGCCAGTGGCCGGCGGGGGCGGACGGTCAGCCGATCCGCCCCGCCACGCCGCACCAGCCGTTCTGCGGCCAGCCCGGACAGGATCAGCGCAACCGCCAGGACCAGCTGAAGCAGGGCGGCCGCGGCACCGGCCGCCGCGCGGGCCGGATCGGGATCGAACAGCAGCGACAGGCTGCGCACCGCCAGCACCGGTGGCAGGCTGGGACCCAGCACCAGCGCCATGTCGACCGTGCCCAGCCCATAGACTGCCACCGCCGCGACCGGCAGGCGCAGCAGCGGCCAGATCTGCGGCGCCACCACCCGCCACCAGGCGCTGGCGGCCGGCCAGCCCAGACTGCGGGCGCGATCGAGTGCGGCGCGCGCGCCCACCCGTTGCTGCGCCGCGATGGTCAGCGCCAGCAGGAAGGGCATCTCTTTCACCACCAGCCCGGCGATCAGCGACAGCCCCCAACTGTCACCGGGCAGCGGCAGATCGGGCGGCAGCGCCCGCCCGTCGGCCGCGGTATAGATCCATCCGCCCGCCAGGCGGAACAGCAGCCCGGTGGGCGCGATCAGGAAGGCGAGCCCGACCGCCACGGCCGCATGGGGGGCCGCCACCAGGACGAGGGCAAGACGTTCGGTCGCCCGCGCCCGTACCGGGCGCGCCGCAACCAGGGCCGCGATCGCCCCGGCCAGCGCTGCCGAGATGACCGTCGCCGCCACCGCCACCAGAACCGACAGCAGGATCGAGCGTCCGATGCCGGGTTCGGCCGCCAGCAGCCGCCAGGCGGAAAGCGGGGCCGTGGCAACGGCTCCGGCCAGCCCGCCCGCCAGCGGCGGCGCCAGCACCGCAGCCGCGATCCAGGGGGCAAGGGCCAGCAGCCGCGACCGCCCGGGCGGCGCCGCAGGCCGCCAGTCTCCGGCGCCCGGCAGCCCGGTCACGCCCGGCTCAACCGGCGAGATAGCGCCGCGACCATTCGGCCTCCAGCCAGTCGGTCCAGCTGGGATGCGGCTCGGGGATGGCCGGGCCCAGCTCCTCTTCGCTCGGCCAGGCGGGGCCCAGATCGATGTCGCGGAACACCGCCCGATCCTCTTCCGACAGCCGCCCGGCCGAGAGCACGGTCATGTCGCCCCAGATCAGCGGATCCAGCTTCGCGGCCTGGATCTCGGGCGAAATCAGCATGTTGGCGAAGACCATCGCACCCGCCTTCGCATCGGCATTGGCGGGAATGGCGACGAAATGGGCATTGGCGATGCTGCCGCCCGACCAGCCGATCACCCGGGTGGATGCCGGCATCAGCCCCGATGCGATCGCCGAGGCCGCCTGGCCCGGATGGAAGGCAAAGCCCAGATCCACCGCACCATCGGCCTGCATCCGCTCCAGCGCCGGGCCATTGGGCGGGAAGGCCCGGCCTTCGCGCCACATCGCCGGCCGGATCCGGTCGAGCCAGGCCCAGAGCGGCGCGGTCAGGTCCGGCGCCCTGGCCGGATCCACCGGGCGCATCAGGGCCGGGCGCTTGTCCTTGGGCAGCAGCATGATCAGCATCTGCTTCAGGAAGGCACTGCCGATGAAATCCGGCGGCGCCGGATAGGTGAAGCGGCCGGGATGGGCCTCGATCCAGTCGGCGAGGGCGGCGGGGCTGCGCGGCGGGTCGGGCGTCACCGCCCGGTCGTAGACCAGGCCGAACTGCGACAGCCCCCAGGGCACCTCGTAGCCGTCGACCGGCAATGACCCGTCGCGGGCAAGTGCCGGATTGGCCCCCAGGTCGATGAAGCGGGCATCGGGCAGCCGGTCGAGCATCGGCCCCCAGAGCAGATCCGCCGTGCGCAGCGCCGCGAAATTCTCGCCGTTGATCCAGATGAGGTCGACCGAGCCGCCTTCGGTCTTCCGCCCCGCCGCCGCCTCGGCCTTGATCCGCGCCACCGCCTCGGCGGTATCGGCGAGCTTCACCTGTTCGACGATGACGGCGCAGCAGCCTTCGGCCTCGGCCGCCACGCGCTCGATGAATTCGTTGATCTTCGGGTCGCCGCCCCAGGCATTGAAGCGCACGGTCTGGCCGCGGGCCTCGTCCAGCACCGCCTGCCAGTCGGTCTGCGCCCGCAGCTGTGCCCCCTGCGGCTTCGGGGCCGGCTGCGGCGCCGTGGCCGTGCTCCCGGCCGCCTGGGCCGATGCCCCCCAGCTCAGTGCTGCCGCCAGGGCCATCCGTCCTGCGATCCGCATCCACAGCGTCATCCCTCGGCATCCTCTTCCAGGCTGTCGGTTGTCTCAAGCATATGCCGGATCATCCACGGCGGTACAAATCACGTGCGCGTGTCTCACCCGGCCGGCGGGGCGCAGGTCATGGTCGAGACGTGATGGACCATAGGCGTGCGCTCAGCACCATCCACGGCATCGATGGCAAGATCCAGCTGCTGGCGCAGCGGCAAGCCCGTCGCGGTGTCGTAGGTCTCTTCCATCACATAATCCGACGACAGATAGCCCGAGCGCACGATCCCGGGCGCCCCCTCGGTCATCTGATGCGACACGGTGCGGATCATCACCGCCGGGCGGCCGTCGATCTCCATGCCGCCCGCCACCACCCGGCTGCGTTCGGCGGCCTCGGGCCGGCGGACATAGACGCTTTGCGCCGGATCGGCCACCAGCGCCTGCCGGAACAGGGCGATCAGCGGCGGATCGGGCGGCACCGGCAGGGCGTCGCCCTGGTCGAGCGGCCGGCCATAGACGCCGGCCCCGCCCAGAAAGCCCAGATAGCCCGACAGCAGATAGGCCGGGCGGAGCCCCGGCTCCGCATCCCCGCCATCATCCATCCGCACGACCACCCGGCCCTCGGCCGGCACCATCCGTGCGCCCACCGCGGCATTGCGGAAGGCGGCGGCCAGCCGCACCGCGCCGTCCTCCAGGGGGTGATAGGCAACACCCACCGGGCCGTCACTGCGGCTGTCCCGCGCGCCGATCCGCGGATCCAGCGTCGCCTGCATCTCCAGGCGGCAGTCGAGCTCGGTCTCGGCCGCAGGCCCCGTCAGCATCACCGAACCGTTCAGCGGCTGCACCGGCTCTGTGGCCAGGAAGGTCCGGGGCCCGCTGCCGGCACAGGCCGAAAGCGCCAGCAGGGCCAGACCGGCAAGGCTGGGGCGGATCTGCGGCATCGGGGGACCTCCTGCATCATCTGTCATCCAGCTCCTGCCCCATACAGGCCCGGAACCGCCGGAAGGTCAACCACAGGGAAAGCGTTGATCCTGCGCCCGGGGCCGCATCTGCGGCCTTGATCGCGGCGGGGCGCCCGGCTATCTTGCCTGCACCGCGCGGGCGTAGTTCAGCGGTAGAACGTCAGCTTCCCAAGCTGAATGTCGTCGGTTCGATCCCGATCGCCCGCTCCAGTTTCAGAAAAACACCCCGCCAGGGCAGCCCTGGCGGGGTGTTTTCGTCTGCGGCGGTTGAGGCCGTACAGGACGTCGCGGTGCAGGGGGCGGCGCCCCCTGCACGGATACGGATCAGGCCTCGCCCTGGTCGCGGCTGAAGCCGTCGGCGCCATCGGTCACCAGCAGCTTCTCCACATGCATCCAGCGATGGCGCGCGCCCACCTTGCCGATCAGGGCAAGGGCCGCGGCATCGTCGAAGCCGGCTGCGGCATCGGCGCGGCGGACGAAGCGGGCCCGCCAGTGGGGGGTGAGTTCGGTGCGCGATGCGGCCCCTGGCCAGATCGCGGTGCCGCGGTTGGACAGGTGCTTCAGCCGGAAGGGCGAGCCTTCGGCCAGGGCCGTGATCTCGGCACCCAGTTCTGCGGGGGCGGCGTTCTCCACCTCGAAGAACAGATCGAAGCCGACATCCTCACGCGTGGTGACGGTAATGCGGTCGGGCAGGGCGGGGGCGGGGGCTGCCTCGATCCCGGCCGGTGCCGCGGCCTCGGGCAGGGCGGCCGGGTCGATCCGCTCCAGATTGGCGGCCACCGCCTCGGCGAAGGCCATGGTCGATGCCGCCTCGACCTTGCCGCGGGCCAGATCGCCCGTCAGCACCCGGCCCTCCGACAGGGTCAGTGCCAGCGCCGCCTCGATCCGCGCCGCCGCCCGGGCCTCGCCCAGATGGCGCAGCAGCATCAGGCCGGCCTGCAGGAAGGCGGTGGGGTTGGCGAGGCCGCGCCCGGCGATGTCGGGGGCCGAGCCGTGGACCGCCTCGAACATCGCCGCATGGTCGCCGACATTGGCGCTGGCGGCGAGGCCCAGCCCGCCGACCAGGCCGGCAGCCAGATCCGAGAGGATGTCGCCGTTCATGTTGGTCATGACCGCGACGTCGATCTGTTCCGGCGCCACCACCAGCTTGTGGGCGCAGGCATCGACGATCATATGGTCGGTGGTGATGTCGGGATAGCCGGCGCCCACCGCCTCGACCGTGCGCTTGAACAGGCCCTCGGTCAGCTTCAGGATGTTCGCCTTGTGCACAGCGGTCACGCGGCTGCGGCCCTCGCGCCGGGCCAGTTCATAGGCTGCGCGCGCGATCTTGGCAGAGCCGCGCCGGGTGATCAGCTTCAGCGCCTGGGCGGTGTCCGGCGTCTGCATGTGCTCGATGCCGGCATAGAGGTCTTCCACATTCTCGCGCACGATCACCATGTCGATGCCGCGGCCCGAGAACGGGGTGGTGATGCCGGCCAGTTCCTTCACCGGCCGGATATTGGCGTACATCTCGAACAGCTTGCGCAGCGTCACATTGGCGCTTTTGCCGCCATGGCCGACCGGGGTTTCCAGCGGCGCCTTCAGCACCAGACGGGCGCGTTCGATCGCATCCACCGTCTCGGCCGGCACGCCGGTCGCGACACCGGCCGCGAAGGCACGGCCACCGGCGACTGCCGGTGTCCATCTCACCGGGGCGGCCGCCGCCTCGAAGATCAGCCGCACGGCTGCGGCAATCTCGGGTCCGATCCCGTCGCCTTCGATCAGCACCACGTCGTGGGTGACGGGCTTGACGGGCTCAGTGGTCGTGGACGGCATGTTCCGGCTCTCCTCGATACGGGGCGCGCATCACCGCGGCATCCCCCCGACACCGTTTCGGCCGCGCGCCCGCGCGGCATTTGGGCACAGATCCGCCGTTTGTAAAGTTGCTTCAATCACAGTTTGCCGCCGCAGGACCAAAGTCGGGGGCAGATTGAACCCGCGGGCGCAGCCACATCGCACCCGTCCGACCCTCGCGTTCATGATGCAGCGCGGCAAATTGTCGCTCGATGTCAAGTGACCGGGCGCCGAAGGCCCCAGGCTCGTGGATGAACATCGCAAACGACGCCGACCACGGCGCAAGGCATGTGGCACGGGACACGCGGGGAGCGGGTCGCCGGGCCGCAGACGGGGGTCTCATGTCCACGATCACGGAAGCATCCGGTGCCAAGGGCCCGGCTGCGCCGGCGGCCGGCTCGCTGCGCCGCGACGCCGTCGGCGTCTCGCACATCGTCTTCTTCGTCCTGGCTGCTGCGGCGCCGCTGACCGCAGTGGTCGGCGCCTCGCCCGCGGCCTTCGCCTTCGGGAACGGCGCCGGCGTCCCCGGCACCTATCTGCTGGTGGGGGCACTCTATCTGCTGTTCGCCGCCGGCTTCACCGCCATGAACCGCTTCGTCAGTTCGGCCGGCGGCTTCTATCCCTTCATCGCCGCCGGCCTCGGCAAGCCGGTCGGCGTGGGCGGCGCGCTGATCGCGCTCGCCACCTACAACGCCATCGACATCGCGGTCTTCGGCCTGTTCGGCTTCTTCATGGCCGATACCACCGGCGGCCTGCTGCCCTGGTGGGCCTTCGCGCTGGCACTGGGCATCGCCGTTCATGTCTGCGGCATGCGTCGGATCGAGTTCAGCGGCCGGGTGCTCGGCATCTGCATGGCCGCCGAGATCCTGATCCTGCTGGTGCTGGACCTCGCAATCGTCGCCACCGGCGGTGGCCCTGAAGGCTTCACCGCCACCAGCTTTGCCCCCGCCACCATCGCCGGCGAGGGGCTGGGCATCGGTCTGGTCTTCGTCGTCGCCTCGTTCATCGGCTTCGAAGCCACCGTCATCTTCGGCGAAGAGGCCCGCGATCCGCGGCGGACCATCCCGATCGCCACCTATGTGGCGGTGGTGGTGATCGCCTGCTTCTATGCCTTCTCGACCTGGGCGATCACCCAGTATTACGGCCCGACCGCCATCGTCGCCGCCGCCACCGAGCACACCGCGACCCTGTTCTTCGATGCCTCGGACGCACTGCTCGGCCCGGCGGTGACCACGATCATGAACCTGCTGCTGATCACCAGCCTGTTCGCCTGTGCCCTGTCGTTCCACAACACCATCAACCGCTACTTCTTCGCCATCGGCCGCGAAGGGCTGGCCTGGGCCGGCCTTGCCCGCACCCATATCGATCACCAGTCTCCCCATGTGGCAGGGCTGGTGCAGACCGGTCTTGCCATGGCTGCGGTGATCCTGTTCGCACTCTCGGGTCTCGACCCTTTCGCCGTGGTCTTCGCCTGGATGAGCACCTTCGCCAGCATCGGCATCCTGGTGATGCAGATCCTGGTCTCGCTGTCGGTGCTGGGCTTCTTCCGCAGCGACGCCCGCGGCGTCCGGCTCTGGAACAGGGCGATCGCGCCGGCGCTTTCGGGGCTCGGGCTCGCCGTCTGTCTCTGGCTGGTGATCGCGAATGTCGAGCTGGTCAGCGGATCGGATTCAAGCCTGGTCGCCGCCTTCCCGCTGCTGATCCTGGTGATCGGCGGGCTCGGCATCGCCTTCGCCCTCAGCCTGCGTGTCCGCAGGCCCGCCGTCTATGCCCGCATCGGCAAGGCCTTCGAAGAGATCGCCTGACCGGCTCTCCGCCCCCGCAATCCCCCGCGCCCGCACACCCATTCCCCGCCCTCCGCGTCTCTTTTCGACGTCACGCCTTCAGGAGTTCGCCCCATGGATTGCTGCCACGGCCAGGCCACCCGCACCCTCGACGTGCTGCACCCGCTGCGTCCGCTGTCCCCCGAAGAAATCCGCAAGGCGGTCTCGATCATCCGCACCCGGCCGGACCTGGCCGGGCTCGCCATCGAGACCGTCGAACTGAAGGAGCCCGACAAGGCCGCCTATCGGGCCGGCAGCGCCGTCCCGCGAGAGGCGCGGGTCAACCTGTTCAGCCTGCACCGGCTGGGCGTCACCCGCACCGTGGTCGACCTGGATGCGGGCGCCGTCACCGCCGTCACCGAGGCGCCCGATGCCCGGCCGATGATCCAGCTGGAACAGTTCATGGCGATTGAGGACATCGTGAAGGCGAGCCCCGATTTCGTCGCCGCCTGCGCGAAGCGGGGCATCACCGACATGGCGATGGTCTGCGTCGACCCCTGGTCGGCGGGCAATTTCTCGGTGCCGGGAGAGGAAGACCGCCATCTCTGCCACACCTTCGCCTGGCTGCGGCTGCGCGAAAACGAGAACTTCTACGCCCATCCGATCGAGGGCGTGAATGCGGTCGTCGACCTGAAGACGCAGGAGGTGATCCGGGTCGACGATTACGGCGTCGTGCCGGTGCCGATGGGGGAGCACAATTATGAATCCCAGTTCCGCGACAGTTTCCGTCCGGCACTGAAACCGCTCAACGTCGTTCAGCCCGAGGGTGTCAGCTTCCGGCTCGACGGTCCCGTGCTCAGCTGGGACAAATGGTCGCTGGTGGTGGGCTTCAATGCCCGCGAATCGCTCACGCTCCACGACATCCGCTATGACGGCCGGCCGATCATCCACCGCGCCTCGCTGGTCGAAATGGTCGTGCCCTATGGCAGCCCCGATAACGGCCATTTCCGCAAGAACGTGTTCGACATCGGCGAATACGGCATCGGCAAGCTTGCCAATTCGCTGAAACTCGGCTGCGACTGCCTGGGTGCCATCGAATATCTCGACGTCCATCTCGCCACCATGAGCGGCGAAGTGATGACGATCGAGAAGGCGATCTGCATCCACGAAGAAGATTCCGGCCTGCTCTGGAAGCATTGGGACTTCCGCACCGAACGCGCCGAGGTGCGGCGGGCGCGCAAGCTGGTGGTGTCGTGCATCTGCACGGTCGGCAATTACGAATATGCGCTCTACTGGTACTTCCATATCGACGGCACGATTGAGTTCGAGATGAAGGCGACCGGCATCATCAACACCGCCGCCTGCATCCCCGGCCAGCCGCCGAAATATGGCCGCGAGGTGGCGCCGGGCGTGGTCGGCCATATCCACCAGCACATCTTCTGTGCCCGGCTGGACATGGCGGTCGATGGTGATGCCAACAGCTTCGTCGAGTGCAACACCTATGCCGAGGCGCCGGGCCCCGACAATCCCTATGGCAATGCCTTCTACGAGGCCCAGACCGTGCTGAAGACCGAGCTGGAGGCCTGTCGGCGGATCGAACCCGCCACCCATCGCTATTGGAAGGTGATCAACCCCGGCCGGCTGAACCATGCCGGCACGCCGGTCGCCTATAAGCTGGAACCTGGCCATTGCGTCACCCCCTTCGTCCATCCCGACAGCCCCTCGGGAAAACGGGCGGGCTTCGTGCAGAACCATGTCTGGGTCACCGCCTATGATGCGGAAGAGCGTTTCCCGGCGGGCGAGCATATGAACCACTCGACCGGCGCCGGCGGCCTGCCCGATTTCGTGCGGCAGGACCGGCCGATCGAGAATGCCGACATCGTGCTCTGGCATGTCTTCGGCCTGCACCACCCGGTCCGGATCGAGGACTTCCCCGTCCAGCCCTGCGTGATGACCGGCTTCAAGCTGATGCCGTCCGGCTTCTTCAACGGCAATCCCTGCATCGACATGGCGCCCGAGACCAACGCCGCCAGCTGCTGCGCCCACGCCTCCGCTTAAGGCGCAGGGAAGGGAAGGGGAGAGGTAGAGGGAGAGGGAGAGGGTCATGGCCGTTCTGCCGACCTTCATGGGCGGGCTGCTGCTGGGGCTGGCCGGCAGCCTGCATTGCGCCGGCATCTGCGGCGGCATTGCCTCGGCCACCCTGCTCGCCGCCCGGCCCGCCGCCACGGCGCGCGGCCGGGCCGGGGCGCTTCTCCGCATCCAGTCGGGGCGGGCGCTCACCTACACTCTGGCCGGCGCCGTGGCCGGGACCGGCTCGGCCGGGGTCGCCGGGCTGCTCGATCTGGCCGGCGCCAATCAGCTGCTCAGGATCGCGGCGGCGCTGAACCTGCTCTGGCTGGGGGCCGCCCTGGCCGGCATCGGCCGGGGGCCCCGGCTGCTCGACGGCCTGGCACGGCGGGCGGGTGCCGCCGCAGCCGGGCTGCTGCCGCAGCCGGTTCCGGCCGGCCCCGGTATCCGCGCCGTCGCATTGGGGGCGGTCTGGGGGCTGATGCCCTGCGGCATGGTCTATGCCGCCCTGCTCACCGCCCTGCTTGCCGGATCCGCCACCGGCGGCGCGCTGGTGATGGCGGGCTTCGCCCTCGGCACCATGCCGGCGGTCGCCGCCGCGGCACTCGGGGCGGGCGGTCTCATCGCCCGGGCCCGCCATGGCGCACCACGGCTGCGGCTGGCGGCGGGTGTCGGTCTGGGTCTGATCGGCCTCGTCACCCTGGCGGTGCCGCCCGCCCTCCTCACCGAAATCTGCCTGTTTTAGATGCATTATTCCTGGAATCATTCTGAATGACCAAAAACAGGGCAAATAAGTCCGGAGAATCGGCCCCGCCCGGCGGTTTTATCCCGCAGTTCGGGCCGTTCTCTCGCCTCTCGAAATAACGGTACGTATTTTGCAAGACGAGATGGCCCCCGACTCCGAATAAAACGAGAGTCCGGCCCATGATCTCGCCCCATCACTTCGGCACCATCACCTCGGGCGCCATTGACGGACTGACCTCGATCATCAGGTCGAAAGGCGGCAGGCCCGAAGAGGTCTATGCCCGGATCGGCCTGCCGGCCGATCCGGGCGACACCGAGGTTCTGCCGCTCGCCAGTTTCACCGCGACGCTGGAAGCCGCAGCCGCCGATACCGGCTCCACCACCTTCGGGCTCGATTACGGCCGGGTCTTCGACATCCGCCGGCTGGGTGGGGTGGGAGAGGTTTTCCACTGCGATCTGACCGTCGGCGGCGCGCTGGAAAAGTTCTGCCGCTATCTGCCCACCGCCCAGGACAACACCCGGGTCCGGCTTGAGGTTGCGGGCGATCTTGCCCGGCTGTCCTACGAGATCGAGGATCCGACGGTGCATGAACGGGTTCAGGACGCCAATTTCACCCTGGCGCTGCAACATCATGTGGTGGCCTGGCTGGCCGGGCCGCGCTTCCGGGCAAGCCGGGTGGAGTTCCGCCATCAGCCCCAGGGCGATGCGCCCGACTATCGCCACCATTTCGACTGCCCGGTCCGCTTCGGTGCGCGGGAGAACGCGCTGCTCTTTCCCGCCCACTGGCTGGATGCCGCAATCCCGACCGCCGATCCCGGCCGCTGCCGGCGGGTGGAAGACGATCTTGCCCGCCGGATGGCCCGGCACACCGCCCGCATCGATTTCACCGCCGGCATCGAGGCCTGGATGGTCGAGGCGCTGCATCGCGGCACGCCGATCGAACTGCCGTACCTCGCCGCCGATCTGGGCATGAGCCCGCGCACCCTGCAACGCAAGCTCGATGCCGTGGGTGTGGCCTTCGCCGATCTCCGCAACCGGGTCCGGCTGCGCCTTGCCCGGGCCATGCTGACCGGAACCCGCATGCCGGTCACCCAGATCGCACTGCATCTGGGCTATAGCGAAACCAGTGCCTTCACCCGCGCCTTCAAGGCCATGACCGGCCAGTCACCCGCCGCCTTCAGGGCGGCATAACTCCGGATCGCCGGCTGCCGGGCTTGTTTCCGGCAGCCGGGTCCGCGAAGATCGGCGACCCGTCCTTGCCGGAGACCCCGCCGATGACCGACCGCCTGCGCCTGATCACCTGGAATATCAATTCGCTGCGGCTGCGCATGCCGCTGCTGGGCCGGGTGGTCGAGGAGACCCGCCCCGACGTGGTCTGCCTGCAGGAGACCAAGGTCGACGATGCCAACTTCCCGCTGGAGGCCGTGAAGGCGCTGGGCTTCGCGCATGTCTCGTTCCGCGGCGACAAGGGCTATAACGGCGTCGCCATCCTGTCGAAGCGACCGATCGAGCCCGCCGGCCACCGGTTCTGGGGTGGCGTCGAGGATGCCCGCCACATCTCGGCCCGCCTGCCCGACGGTATGGTCGTGCACAATTTTTACGTGCCGGCCGGTGGCGATGTACCCGACCCCGAGGCCAACCCCAAATTCGCCCACAAGCTGCGTTTCCTGGACGATCTCACTGCCTGGGGGCCTGAAATCGCCGCCAGCACCGCGCCGCGGATCATGGTCGGCGATCTCAATATCGCGCCGCTGGAAACCGATGTCTGGAGCCACAAGCAGCTGCTGAAAGTGGTCAGCCACACGCCTGTCGAGGTCGAGAAGCTGGACGCCGTCCAGGCCGCCGGCGCCTGGGTCGACGTGGTCCGCCAGGTCATCCCGCCCGAACAGAAGCTCTATTCCTGGTGGTCCTACCGCGCCCGCGACTGGGCCGCCGCCGACCGCGGCCGCCGGCTCGACCACATCTGGACCGATGCGACCCTGGCCCCCCGGGTGCGCGGCGCCCTGGTCCTGAAAGAGGCCCGCGGCTGGGAACAGCCCTCCGACCATGTGCCGGTGATGGTCGACATCGATCCGGCCTGATCCGGCAGGGCCGCCGGACGGGACGCAGAACGCCCGTCCGGCAGGGATTCGAGGAATGTCCTCAATCCGCCCAATACATGTCGGTCAGCGGGGTGATCAGCTCCGGCGCGTTCTTCCAGTAGCCGCGCAGCTTCGCGTCGTAGACGCCGGCCTGGGCCAGCTGGAACAGGAAGCCGTGCACGGCATCATCGGCCAGTTTGGTCTGCAGGCCCTTCAGCTTTTCGATCTGCTGCTGCGGATCGACCGTTTTGCGGAAGTCGTCGTACATCGCGCGGAATTCGGGGCTGTCATAGCCGTAGAAGTACTCCGTGCCCTTGATGTAGTTCGACAGGTCGCGCGGCGAGACATGCGCGATGATCGTCATGTCGTAGAGCTTCTTCTTGTAGACCTCCGACAGCCAGAACGGGAATTCCACGTTCGCCAGCTGGACGCGGATGCCGCCGGCGGCCAGCTGTTCGCGGATGATCTCGCCAGAACGACGGGCATAGGGCGGCGGCGGCAGCTGCAGGGTGGTCTCGAAGCCGTTCGGGAAGCCGGCCTCGGCCAGCAGTTCCCTGGCCTTGGCGACGTCATGGGGATAGCGGCCGGTCAGGTCGACATAGGCCGGGTTGTGGGGCGGGAAATGGCTGCCGATCGGGGTGCCGTAGCCCGACATGGCCCCGTCGACGATCTCCTGGCGGTCGAGCAGATGGCTGATCGCCCGGCGCACGCGGATGTCGTTGAAGGGCGGCTTGGCGTTGTTCATCGCCAGGATGACCTCGCCCTCGGTCGTGCCCGAGACAACGACGAAGCGCTTGTCCTGCTTGAACTGCTCCAGCGTCTCGGGCGCCGGGATCACCGGGAAGGCGTTGATGTCGCCCGAGAACAGGGCCGCCGCGGCGGTGTTGGGATCGGGGATCACCCGGAAGCTCACCTCGCGCAGCTTCGCATTCGCCGCCAGCCGGTTGGCGTCGTTGCGCTCCAGCACCACGCGATCGCCGCGCACCCATTCCTTCACCTTGTAGGGGCCGGAGCCGACCGGGGTGGTCTTGTTGCTGGCGGCCGTGTCGGGATGCACGATCGCCGCATCGCCCATCGCCAGATTGGCGAGGAAATAGGCGTCCGGCTCCTTCAGCCGGATGACCACGGTGGTGGCATCCGGGGTCTCGATACCGGTGATCAGCGCGAAGATCGTCTTGCTGGGATTGGTGCTGTCCGGCGCCATCGCCCGTTCGAAGGCGAATTTGACGGTAGAGGAATCGAGAGGCTTGCCGTCGGTGAAGGTCACACCTTCATTCAGCTTGAAGGTATAGACCGTGCCGTCCGGCGATACGTCCCACGACTTCGCCAGCAGCGGCTGCACCGTGCCGGTCTGATCGGCAGTGGTCAGCGTCTCGAACACGCTCCGGGTCAGGATGGTGTCGATCGACGCGGTGGCGTCCGACGTCGGATCCAGCGAGGTCGGCTCCTGCTGGATGCCGATCACGAGGGTATCGCGGGGGGCGGCCTCGGCCGCCATGACTGCGCCGAACACCGCGAAGGCGGCGACCACGGCAGCTTTAAGCGTGCGACGGTGCATGCGGATGCGATCCTGTTCTTGTCTGCAGCCTGAAGACGGCGGCAACGCCGGGGGAGTGCCGGTGAGCCAGAGAATGGTAGCGGATCGCGACGGAAGTTCTGCAAAAATATGACAGTTATATGACAGCACCCGCATCGATCCTTTCGATGCGGGCGCCGTTTGGATCCAGAATATTACCCGCCGGTTGCGACCGGCGCCATCCCTGGTATCAGAGGATGAACTTCGACAGATCGGCATCGCGCGAGATGCCGCCCAGCTGCTTCTCGACATAGGCCGCGTCGATCGCGACCGTCTGGCCGGAATGGTCGGTTGCGCCGAAGCTCACCTCGTCGAGCAGCCGTTCCATCACCGTATGCAGCCGGCGGGCCCCGATATTCTCGACACCGCGATTGATCTCGGCGGCGATGTCGGCGATGGCGGCGATGCCATCGGCCTGGAAGTCGAGCGTGACGCCTTCGGTGCCGAGCAGGGCGGCATACTGGCGCACCAGGCTCGCCTCGGGCTCGGTCAGGATCCGGACCAGATCGTCGCGCGACAGCGCTTCCAGCTCCACCCGGATCGGCAGACGGCCCTGAAGTTCGGGCAGAAGGTCCGAGGGCTTGGCGACATGGAAAGCGCCCGAGGCGATGAACAGGATATGGTCGGTCTTGACCGCGCCGTGCTTGGTGGCGACCGAGGTGCCCTCGATCAGCGGCAGCAGGTCGCGCTGCACGCCTTCGCGGCTGACATCGGCCCCGCTGCGGCCTTCGCGGGCGCAGATCTTGTCGATCTCGTCCAGGAAGACGATGCCATTCTGCTCAACCTGGGCCAGCGCGGTGCGGGTGATGTCTTCCTGGTCGAGCAGCTTGTCGCTCTCTTCGGTCAGCAGCAGCTCCATGGCCCGCTTCACCGCCAGCTTGCGTCGTGCCTGACGGCCGCCGAACATCTTCGACATCATGTCCGACAGGTTGACCATGCCCATCTGGCCGGGCGGCATGCCGGGCACCTCGAAGGCCGGCGCCGCGACCGAGGCCTCGGCGACCTCGATCTCGATCTCGCGATCGTCGAGCGTGCCTTCGCGCAGCATCTTGCGGAATTTCTGCCGGGTGTCGGCATTGGCGTTCTCGCCGACCAGCGCGTTCAGCAGCCGCTCTTCGGCGCCGAGTTCGGCCCGGGCGCGGACATCGCGCCGGCGCTGCTCGCGCACCTGGACCAGCGCCACCTCGACCAGATCGCGGACGATCTGTTCGACATCGCGGCCGACATAGCCGACCTCGGTGAACTTGGTCGCCTCGACCTTCAGGAAGGGCGCGTTGGCGAGCTTGGCCAGCCGGCGGGCGATTTCGGTCTTGCCGACACCGGTCGGGCCGATCATCAGGATGTTCTTGGGCAGAACCTCCTCGCGCAGACCTTCCGGCAGCTGCTGGCGGCGCCAGCGGTTACGCAGCGCCACGGCCACGGCCCGCTTGGCCTGGCCCTGGCCGACGATATAGCGGTCGAGTTCCGAGACGATCTCGCGCGGGGTAAAGGCGGGGGTGTCCATCACGCGGTCTCCAGCGTCTCGACGACGACTTCGTGGTTGGTGTAGACGCAGATGTCGGCCGCAACCTTCATCGACTTGCGGGCGATGGTCTCGGCGTCCAGACCTTCGATATCGGCCAGCGCCCGGGCGGCGGCCAGGGCATAGGTGCCGCCGGAGCCGATGCCGATGATGCCGTCCTGCGGCTCCAGCACGTCGCCATTGCCGGTCAGCACCAGCGAGACTTTGGCATCGGCCACGGCCATCATCGCCTCCAGCCGGCGCAGATAGCGGTCGGTGCGCCAGTCCTTGGCCAGTTCCACGCAGGCACGCGCCAGCTGCTTCGGGTGCCGTTCGAGCTTCGCTTCCAGCCGCTCGACCAGCGTGAAGGCATCCGCCGTGGCGCCTGCGAAGCCCACGATCACGCTGCCGTCGCCGATGCGCCGCACCTTGCGGGCATTGGCCTTCATCACCGTCTGACCGAGCGACACCTGCCCGTCACCCGCGATCACCACCCGGCCGCCCCTGCGCACCGAGAGGATCGTGGTGCCGTGCCATGTCGTCGTCGTCTCGCCGTTGCTCATCGTCTGCAGAGCCTGTCCTCGATGGGAGGCCGGCGGGATCGATCACCGCCGGAATGCCCGCTCATGTGGTCGAGATCGGCCGGGCGGTCAAGAGCAACCGCCCGGGAGGCGTCAGTCGTGATGGTCATGGCCCATGGCGGGCAGGGGCTCGTCGCGGGAATCCGCCCCCACCAGATGCCGCACCGCAGGTGGAGTGTCGCCCTTGTGGAACCGGTTCACCCCGGCCTGAAGGTCGGCATCGGCACGGGTGACCCGGCGGTGATGGCGCAGATGTTCCAGCCACGAGGCGGCGAAGAAGATCTCTTCGAAACGGGTCGGATCTTCCGCATCTTCCAGCACCCGCCAGCCGAAAGCACCGTCGCGGCGGCGGATGCGGGCGAGTTCGTGGACCGCTTCGAGGAAGGCGCGGCGATCGGCCGGATCGATCCGGTAGGCGATGCTGACCAGCACCGGGCCGCGATCGCCCGGAACCGGCGCCGCCGAGACCGGATCCGGCCAGTGGCGCGAGGGGGTTAGATCGTCGGTGCCCGCTGGCAGCTTCACCAGCCGGGCGAGGGCAAGGCCGGCAAGGCTGCCACCGATGGCGGCGATGACCAGCGCCACCTCGATCCCGGCGCTCTGGGCAACCAGGCCCCAGACCGTGGAGCCGGCGGTCATGGCGCCGAAGAACACCATCAGATAGACCGCAAGACCGCGGGCCCGCACCCAGTCGGGCAGGGTGGACTGGGCCGCGACGTTGAGCGTGGTCAGCACCGCGATCCAGGCGGCACCCGCCACCGCCAGCGCGCCGGTCGCCGCCCAGCGATCCTGAACCAGCGCCAGGACAAGGGTGACCAGCGCAGTCACCAGCGTACCGCCCGGAACCAGAACATGGCCCGGCAGTTTCAGCTTGGGCAGGGCGACAGCACCCGCCACCGCACCGGCGCCGATTGCGGCCAGCAGCACGCCATAGCCCGCGGCATCGACCATCAGCCGCTCCCGGGCGATCAGCGGCAGCAGCGCCCAATAGGCCGAGGCGAAGAGGAAGAAGCCGCCGGCCCGGAGCAGCACCCGGCCGAGCGCGCGGGAGCCCGCGGCATAGCGCAGCCCCGCCCGCATTGCCGGCAGAAAGCTTTCGGGCGGCAGGTCCGATGTCCGGGCCGGGCGCCGCCAGAGCAGGAACACCCCGACCACCGCCAGATAAGAGATGGCATCGAACAGATAGGCGGCGGCAACGCCGGCGGTGGCGACGATCAACCCGCCCAGCGCCGGGCCGATCGCCCGCGAGATGTTGAGCCCCAAAGAGTTCAGGGCGACGGCAGAGCGCAGTTCGCCGCGGCCGACCACCTCGGGCACGATCGCCTGAAAGGCGGGGCCCGACAGGGCGGCGCCGGCGCCGGCCACCAGGATCAGCACCAGCAGCAGCCCCGGCGACATCAGCCCCAGATGGGCCGAGAGGGTCAGCGCGGCACCGACCACCAGCAGGCCCGACTGCACCGTGATGAGCAGCCGTCGCCGGTCGACGATGTCGGCGAGCGCACCCGCCGGGACCGAGAGCAGGAAGACCGGCAGGGTGGTGGCGGCCTGAACCAGCGAGACCAGCAGCGGCGAGGGCGAGAGGTCGGTCATCAGCCAGCCCGAGGCGACATCGCGCACCCAGGTGCCGGTGTTGGAGACCAGCGCCGCCAGCCAGATGGCGAGGAACACCCGGTTGCGCAGCGGCGCCCAGGCACCGGGGGCGGCCGATCCGGCGGCGCCCGATCCGGGGGAGGCATCGGATGGGTCGGTCCGGGTGGTGGCCATGGGCTCGGTCTCCCTTCGGAAAGAAGACGGGCCGGCCGGGGCCTGGAGGCTCCGGCCGGCCCGGGGTGGATCAGGCGGCGTCGGGCGAGGGGGGCGTCACGCCGGCTTGAAGGGGGTGGCGGGGACATGGGTCGCCGGCACCGGATCGAGGGTGGGGCCGTGGGTCACCCGCTCAGGCGCGCCATGGACCATGGTGTAGGCGTAGTCGACGCCCATGCCATAGGCACCGGAATGCTCCTTCACGATCGAGATGACCGCGTCATAGGTCTCCTTGCGGGCCCAATCGCGCTGCCATTCCAGCAGGACCTGCTGCCAGGTCACCGGCACCACACCGGCCTGGATCAGCCGCTGCATGGCATAGTCGTGAGCCGCCTTGCTGGTGCCGCCCGAGGCATCCTCGACCATGTAGATCTCGTAGCCGCCGTCGAGCATCGCCGAAAGCGCGAAGGTGGTGTTGCAGACCTCGGTCCAGAGCCCCGAGACCACGATCTTGCGGCGACCGGCAGCGGCCAGCGCGTCACGGACCTTCTGGTCGTCCCAGGAATTCATCGAGGTCCGTTCCAGGATCGGCTGTTCGGGGAAGACCGAGAGCAGTTCCGGATAGGTGTGGCCCGAGAAGCCCAGCGTCTCGACCGAGGTGATAGTGGTCGGCACCCCGAAGACCTTCGCCGCCTTGGCCAGGCCGACGACATTGTTCTTCAGAACCTGGCGGTCGATGGACTGCACGCCGAAGGCCATCTGCGGCTGCTGGTCGATGAAGATGAGCTGGCTGTTCTGGGGGGTGAGGACTTCGAGCTTCGCGTTCGACATGACCGTCGTCTCCTGAGTTTTTCTGTTGGTGGGGGTGGGAAAGACAGGAGCGGGATCAGCTCTGCAGGAAGGCGAGCATGTCCTGGTTCAGGCGGTCGGCATGGGTGTCGGTGATGCCGTGGGGGCCGCCTTCGTAGACCTTGAGCTCCGCATGGGGCACCAGACGCTTCGAGGCCCGGCCGGCGGCGTCGATCGGCACGATCTGGTCGTCATCGCCATGGACGATGAGCGTCGGCCGGTCGAACTTCTTCAGGTCTTCGGTGAAGTCGGTTTCCGAGAAGGCCTTGATCGAGTCGAAGGTGTTCTTGTGGCCGCCGGTCATGCCCTGGAACCAGAAGGCATCGATCATGCCCTGAGAGGGCGTGACGCCCGGGCGGTTGAAGCCGAAGAAGGGGCCCGAGGCGATGTCCTGGTAGAGCTTCGACCGGTCGGCCAGGCTGCCGGCGCGGATCCCGTCGAAGACCTCGATCGGCAGGCCGCCGGGATTGGCCTCGGTCTTGAGCATCAGCGGCGGCACCGCCGAGATCAGGCCCAGCTTTGCAACCCGGCCGGTGCCGTGACGGCCGACATAGCGGGTGATTTCACCACCGCCGGTCGAGAAGCCGAAGAGCGACACGTCGTGCAGGTCCAGGGCCTGGATCAGCTGGGCAAGGTCGTCGGCATAGTGGTCCATATCGTTGCCGTCCCAGGGCTGGCTGGACCGGCCATGGCCGCGGCGGTCATGGGCGATGACCCGGTAGCCGGCATCGGCCAGGAACATCGCCTGGCGGTCCCAGCTGTCCGCATTCAGCGGCCAGCCATGGCTGAGGATCACCACCGGGCCGTCCTTCGGGCCCCAATCCTTGTAGTGGATCTCGACATTGTCGCGGGTCAGGATGCTGGGCATGACACGTTTCCCTCTGAAGAAGCGCAAACCGGTCCCGTTGCGGCCGTGAAGATTTTGCGGCCGGAGGCGTGATCGCGGTGATGTTTCGTTGAGCGGAGAGGCCGGGATCCCTGAAGTCACGGCCATATTCCCGGCCGATCGGGATCGGAAAATTTCTCTGTGAGAGGCAGTCCCGGAAGAAGTGTAACCCAATTCTGTTTCGTCTTCGGGTCTGTCTCGTCGTTGTTCCGTGTCTTCAGAATAGCCGGATAAGCCCGAACTGCAAATTGCGATGCTGCAAGACAATCCTTGCAGAAATGCCGTTGAACCGTGTTCCCGCATGCCCGAACGCAAACGGCCCGCCCCCCGAAATCCGAGGCACGGGCCGTCTGTTCAGAAGCCTCCCGAAGAGGCCGCACCCGCCCGGCGAGGGCTACGGGATCAGACGTCAGAGACAAGCCCCGCACCCGCACACCCGTGCGGGTGCAAGCCGCCATTGCGGCGGCGGCCAAGGGCGCGGCAGCGCCCGCCCGGCGAGGGTCACAGGGTCAGACGTCAGAGACAAGCCCCGCACCCGCACACCCGTGCGGGTGCAAGCCGCCATTGCGGCGGCGGCCAAGGGCGCGGCAGCGCCCGCCCGGCGAGGGCCACAGGGTCAGACGTCAGAGACAAGCCCCGCACCCGCACACCCGTGCGGGTGCAAGCCGCCATTGCGGCGGCGGCCAAGGGCGCGGCAGCGCCCGCCCGGCGAGGGCCAAAATCAAAGACTCTTCCGGTACTGCACGAAGCCCGACCGGTCCGCGACCTTGTCGTAAAGCTGCATGGCGGTGGTGTTGGTCTCGTGCGTCAGCCAGTAGACGCGGGCGCAGCCGGCCGCGTGGGCGATGTCGTAGACATGCCCGATCAGCCGGCGCCCGACGCCACCGCCGCGGATGTCGGCTGCGACGAACAGGTCCTGGAGGTAGCAATAATCGCCGGTCGTCCAGCAGGAGCGGTGGCGGATGTGATGCACCAGCCCGACCGCACGATCGCCCTGCCAGGCGAGCGCCCCGCCCATGGGTTCGGTCGGATCCAGCAGCCGCGCCCAGGTGACGGCCGAGACCTCGTCGGGGATGTCGGTCTGATAGAAACTCTGATAGCCGCGCCAGAGCGGCATCCAGGCGGCGTGGTCGGCCGGCCCGAGCGGCCGGATGACGATATCGGTGGCGGTCATGGGGTCAGGGCCTCGAACGGAAGCGTGAGAAGAGGGTTGCAGGGGCAAGGGCGGCCAGGGCCGCGAGCGAGATGAGGGCAAAGCCGGCAAGATCGGTGGCATCGGGCCGCTCGCCCAGCAGCAGAACCGAGGCCACGACGCCCACCGCCGGCACCAGCAAGGTGCCGAGGCCGGCAACGCTGGCCGGCAGCCGGGCGACCGCCTGAAACCAGAGCAGATAGGCGAGGGCCGAGCCGATCAGGGTGTTGTAGGCAAGACCCAGCGCCGGCAGCAGATGCAACCCGTCACCCGTCTCGGCGCCGTCGAGCAGGAAACCGATCGTCACCGCCACCGTCCCCGCCACCAGCTGCCAGGCGGCGATGGCAATCGGATGACCCTGGATTCCTGCCCGTTTGAGCCAGACCGTACCCGCCGCCCAGCTGACGGCGGAACCGAGCGCAAAGACCACGCCCAGCGGCAGGCCTTCCGCCATCAGCGGCTGCATCAGCACGGCGAGGCCGGCGATCCCGAGCACAAGGGCTGCGATCCGCCGCCGGTCCAGCCGCTCGCCCAGGAACAGGCAGGCGAGGGCCGTTGCCCAGATCGGCATCGTATAGGCGCAGATCGCCGTGCGGCTGGTGGAGGTGCCGAGCTGGGCGAAGGCCGCCAGGATGCCGAAGCCGCCGGTGTTGAGCAGGCCGGCGATGGCCAGATCCAGCCGCTGGCGGCGACCCTCGATCCGCAGGCTGACGCCACGCCTGCGGGCCACCGCCATCAGCACCGCGGCGGCACAGCCGAACGACACCACGCGCAGCGCCCAGGGCGACAGATCCTGAAGCGCCAGCCGGCCGGCCGGCCAGTTCAAGCCCCAGACCACCGTCACCAGCAGCATCGAGGCACGGGCGGCAAGATCGGTGCGCGGGCCCTCCGCCCTGGCAGCGGTGGTCACGAAACGTTCAGCCGCGTGCGCTGCCGGCCCTCCGCATCGAAATTTGCCGGGTCGAGCCAGGCCAGATAGCCGGGCTTCAGCCGCGACCAGTCACCATCGGTCATGCCGAACCAGGCCGTGTCGCGATTGGCGCCCTTCACCACCATGTGCTGGCGGAAGATACCCTCGAAACTGAAGCCGAAGCGCTCGGCCGCCCGCCGGGACGGGGCGTTGTCGGCATTGCACTTCCATTCGAAGCGGCGATAGCCCATCCGGAAGATCAGATCGGCGAACAGGAACAGCGCCTCGGTCGCAACCCGGCTCCGCGCGATCGCCGGTCCCCACAGGATGCTGCCGATCTCGATCACGCCATGGGTGGTGTCGATCCGCATCAGGGCCTGGCGGCCTTCGGCACGGCCGGTCGCGCGGTCGATCACCGCAAAGAACAGCGGATCGGTCTTCGCCTGCGCCGCCTCTGCCCAGGCCTGAAAGGATGCCGCGTCCACGGGTGGTTCCTCGAACAGATAGCGGAAGCGCGCCTCCGCTCCCGGAGCGGCCGAGGCCTCGAACAGCGCCGCCGCATGGATGTCGGCATCGAGCGGTTCGAGCCGGGCATAGCGCCCTTCGATCGGTGCCCGGTCCGGGCGCGGCACGCCCGTCCAGGTCGACAGATCGCGGGCGCCGGAAAAATCACGGGAGGCAGGCTGGTCGGTGGCGGTCATGGCGCAAGCGTTCCACAGAATGATCCGGTTTCTGAAAATTGCGCCGTCGACAGGTCCGATGTAAACGTCCACTTCCAGGATATCAGGCAGACCAATTGTGAAGGGGGCGGGCAATGGCGGCGATTCCGGCCTGGCTGGCGCTGGACCGTGCGGCCGGTGATCTGGAAGGGCAGATCTATCGCAGCCTCCGCGACCGGATCCTCGACGGCCGGCTGACTGCGCCGCAAAGCCTGCCGCCCAGCCGCGCGCTCGCCGCGGCGCTGGGTGTCGCCCGCTCCACCGTGGTCAATGCCTATGACCGGCTGAAGGCCGAGGGCTATCTGGAGGGGCGCCCCGGCTCCGCCACCCGGGTGGCCGCAGTGGTGCCGCGCCCGACGGCACCGGCGGCCGCCGCCGCCATCGCACCGGCACCCGGGGCCGGCGCGCCACGCCACCGCTTCTCACCGGGCGTGCCCGATCTCGGATCCTTCCCCTATGCCGACTGGGCGGCCTGTCTCAGATCGGCGGCGCGATCGGTCCGCGCCGCCGATCTGGGCTATGCCGGCACCGCCGGCCTGCCGGAACTGCGCGCGGCGATCGTCGACCATGTCGCGGCGATGCGCGGTGTCTCGGCCACCCCTGAACGTGTGCTGGTCCTGCCCTCCACCCGGGCGGCCGTCGATCTTCTTGCGCGGGTGCTGCTGCCGCCGGGCGGCACGGTGTGGATGGAGGAACCGGGCTATGCCTCGGCGCGTGCGGTGTTTCAGGCGGCAGGTGCCCGGCTGGTGCCGGTCGCCTGCGATGCCCAGGGGATCGATGTCGCCGCGGCCGCAGGGGCACCGCCGCCCGGGCTGATCTACACCACCCCCTCGCACCAGTATCCGACCGGGGTCACCATGACCCTGCCGCGCCGGCTGGCCCTGCTCGATCTGGCACGCATATCGGGGGCCGTGGTGGTGGAAGACGATTACGACAGCGAATTCCACTATGCCGGCCGGCCGATCGCCGCCCTGCAGGGCATCGACCGGGCCGGGGTGGTGGTCTATCTCGGCACTTTCTCCAAAACCCTGGCCCCGGGGCTTCGCGTCGCCTACCTGATCGCTCCGCCCGCCCTGCTGCCGACGCTGGCAGAGGCCCATCGCCGGGGCGGTGCCGCGGTCTCGGGCCATGTTCAGGCGGCCCTCGCCCGCTTCATGCGCGACGGAAGGCTGCGTGCCCATCTCAGACGGATGATCCCGGCCTATGCCGAACGCCGGGCCGCGGTCACGACGGCGCTGGAGGCCCGCCTCGGCCATCTGCTGACAACCGGCCCCACGGCGGAGGGCGGGTTGCAGCTCGCCAGCTGGTTCCGCGACCCCGCCACCGACGATGCCGCCGCCGCCCGCCGGCTCGCCGCCGAAGGCTACGGCCCTGAGCCGATGTCGGGCTTCCATCTGGGCCCGCCACGGCCGGGCCTGCTGTTCGGCATCGCCGATGTCGACCCCGCCCGCATCGATGCCGCCATGGCCCGCATCGCGGCCATCCTGGAACGCCGCTAGCTGCCGCCATGCCCTTCGATGCCACGCCCTTCAATGAACGGCCGGCGCTTCGTCAGCGCTGCCGCGCAATACTCCAGAAAGACATGCACCCGGCCGGATTTGCGCAGATCCGGATGGGTCAGCAGCCAGAGCCCGTCCGACAGGCTGTCCTCGGCAGGGGCGAGGCGGGCAAGATCGGGCAGGGCATCGCCCACCAGGCAGGGCAGCCAGCCGGCCCCCAGCCCCGCGACCAGCGTGGCCGCCATGCCCTGCACCGTGTTGGTCCGGAACACGATCCGTTCCGCCGGCACCTGCGCCTGCAGATGGCGATTGGCCTTCAGCCCGACCAGTTCGTCGCAATAGGCGGTCCAGGCCAGATCCTCGGGCACGCAACCGCCCGCCTCGTCATGGGCCCGGCGCTGGCGATAGGGTGCCCAGGCGATCCGGGCCACGCGCCGGCCGACCAGATTTTCGGGCGGATCGTCGGTCGCCCGGATCGCGACATCGCTTTCGCCGCGGGCGAGGTTGAGCGCGCTGTTGCCGACCACCACCTCGACCCGCGCCCCCGGATGCAGGGCGGTGAAGCCGGCCAGCACCGGCGGCAGCAGCCAGGTGGCGAAGGTATCGCTGGTCGCGATCCGGATCTCGCCGGCCTCGTCCTGGTCCTGACCGGTGATCCGCCGGGTGACAGCGACGATGTCGACCTCCAGCCGCTGGGCCAGCGCCACCAGCTCTTCACCCGCCGGGGTTGCGACATAGCCGCTGCGCCGGCGTTCGAACAGCGGCCGGTCGAGCACGGCCTCGATTTCGCCCAGGCGGCGGAAGGCGGTGGAGGTGTTGATGCCGATCCGGCTGGCCGCCGCCGCCAGGTTGCCGGCTTCCCCGATCACCTTCACGATGCGCAGATCGTCCCAGGACAGTTTTTTCAGCGGGTCGTTCAAGAGCGGGTCTCGCATCGCAGACGGGTCACCCGCATCATAGCGCGCCCTGCGGCTGCCTGTGAATTTGCACCGCAACGAATTTCAATTGGGTTTTCCCGCGGAATTTCATACATCTACACCGCACCTGCGGCGACGACCCCAGTGGAGACGAGATGAGCCAGCGCACCGCCACGATCACGCGCAACACCCGTGAGACGCAGATTTCCGTGACCGTCGATCTCGACGGCCAGGGCCGCTATGACGTGAAGACCGGCATCGGCTTTCTCGACCACATGCTGGAGCAGCTTTCGCGCCATGGCCTGATCGACCTCACCGTGCGTGCCGAAGGCGACCTGCACATCGATTTCCACCACACCACCGAGGATACCGGCATCGCCATCGGCGAGGCGGTGGCCAAGGCGCTGGGTGACCGGCGCGGCATCACCCGCTACGCCCATGCCTATATCCCGATGGACGAGACCCTGACCCGGGTGGCGCTGGACCTTTCCAACCGGCCCTATCTGATCTGGAAGGTGAATTTCACCCGCGACAAGCTGGGGGAGATGGATACCGAACTCTTCAAGGAGTGGTTCCAGGCCTTCGCCCAGGCGGCCGGTGTAACGCTGCACGTGGAAAATCTCTACGGCGAGAACAATCACCACATCGTCGAGTCGTGCTATAAGGGTCTGGCCCGGGCGTTGCGCCAGGCGATCTCGATCGACCCGCGTGCCGCCGGCTCGGTGCCCTCGACCAAGGGCGTGCTCGGCGGCTCGCTCTGACCTCTTCCGTCCGTCACACCCTTCCCTCATCCCGAAGCCCATGCGCATCTATTCGGTTCACGTCCCCCCTCTGGTCAGCCCGGTCGACCGCGCCCGCGTCGTCGCAGAAGGCTTTTCGTGGGCGGCCTTCGTGCTGGGTGTGCTCTGGGCGCTCTGGCACCGGCAATGGGCGGCGGCGGCGGTGATCCTGGTCGGCGGCATGGTGCTGGCAGGCATTCTGGGGGCGCTCGGCGCCGGAGAGGCCACCGTCACCATCGCGACCGTGGCGGTGCAGGCGATTTACGGCGTCGTCGCCAACGACCTTCGCCGCCGGCGCTATGACCGTCTGGGCTGGCGCGAGATCGGCCCGATCGCCGCCGATGATGCGGACGAGGCGCTCTATAAGGCCGCGATCCTGCATCGCGACGCCGCCATCCGCCGTGATGCGCGCGGCTACGACCAGGGAGGGCGGGGTCCCGCTCCCGGTGCCTTCGGCCACGCCGGGGGCCTTGGCGCCTGAGGGCCTGACGGTCCCGGCGCCCGGGCCCCGAAACCAGACCGGTCGCGCCCGCAGGAAGCGACCACGGCCTCTGTGCCGGTCCCCCGCCCGGCTGTCTGACCCGGCCACGACCAAGTCTGGCCCCTACCCGGAAGCACCCATGAACATCGTCGTCATCGATTACGGCTCCGGCAACCTCAGGTCTGCCGCCAAGGCCTTCGCCCATGCCGCAGACGAGGCCGGGATCGCCGCCGAGGTGCTGGTAAGTGCCGATCCCGCCCGCATCCTGGCGGCCGACCGGCTGGTCCTGCCCGGCCAGGGTGCCTTCGCCGACTGTCGTGCCGGGCTGGATGGCGCCGACGGCCTCGCCGAGGCGCTGACCGAGGCGGTCACCACCCGCGGCACGCCCTTTTTCGGCATCTGCGTCGGCATGCAGCTGCTCGCCACCAGCGGCTTCGAGCACCGCATCACCCCGGGGCTCGACTGGATCGGCGGCCGGGTGGAGGCGCTGGCGCCGTCGGATCCGTCGCTCAAGATCCCCCATATGGGCTGGAATGCGCTCGACTTCGAACCGGGCCGCCATCCGGTTCTGGAGGGGGTGGAGCCCGGCGCGCATGTCTATTTCGTGCACTCCTACGCCATGACCGTCGATGATCCGGCGCATCTGCTCGCCACCGCCGATTACGGCGGCCGCGTGACCGCGATCGTCGGCCGCGACAACCTGATCGGCACCCAGTTCCACCCGGAAAAGAGCCAGGCGGTGGGCCAGCGGCTGATCGCCGGCTTCCTGCGCTGGCGGCCCTGAGCGGTCCGGGCATGAGCAGCCCGGTCCGCACCGGTCAAAGATCCCTTCCTTGCGACTTCCGCGACTTCGACAGGACCAGAGCCCCGTGATCATCTATCCCGCCATCGATCTGAAGGACGGCGCCTGCGTGCGCCTGGTGCAGGGCGACATGGACCGTGCCACGGTCTTCGCCGACGATCCCGGCGCCCAGGCCGCCCGTTTCCGCGATCAGGGCTTCGCATGGCTGCATGTGGTGGATCTGAACGGCGCCTTCGCCGGCCGGCCGGTGAACGCGGCCGCGGTGGAGGCGATCGTGAAGGCGGTGGATCTGCCGGTGCAGCTGGGCGGCGGCATCCGCGATCTCGCCACGGTCGAGGACTGGCTGTCCCGGGGTCTCGCCCGCGTCATCCTGGGCACGATCGCGGTGCGTGATCCGGCGCTGGTGCGCGAGGCCTGCCGGCTGTTTCCGGGCAAGGTCGCGGTGGGCATCGATGCCCGCGACGGCATGGTCGCGGTCGAAGGCTGGGCCGAGACCTCGACCATGAGCGCGGTGGATCTGGGCCTCGCCTTCGAGGATGCCGGTGCCGCCGCGATCATCTACACCGATATCGGCCGCGACGGCACGCTTCAGGGCCATGATGCCGAACAGACCGCGCGTCTGGCCGAGCGGCTGACCACCCCGGTGATCGCCAGCGGCGGCGTCGCCTCGATCGACGACATCCGCGCGATCAAGGCGGTGGAATCCCGCGGTGTCGCCGGTGTCGTTACCGGCCGCGCGCTCTATGACGGCCGGCTGGATCCCGCCGCGGCCCTGGCCGTCGCTGCCGGCCGCGCCTGATCCGACCCTGCCTTCTTCCCAAGCGGACGTCCCTTTCCTGCCGAGGACCCGGCCATGCTGAAGACCCGCATCATTCCCTGCCTGGACGTGAAGGACGGCCGCGTGGTCAAGGGCGTCAACTTCGTCGGGCTGCGCGATGCCGGTGATCCGGTCGAACAGGCCCGGCTTTACGATGCGGCCGGCGCCGACGAACTCACCTTCCTCGACATCACCGCCTCGCACGAGAACCGCGGCACCATCCTGGATGTCGTCGCCCGCACGGCCGAACACTGCTTCATGCCGGTGACGGTGGGCGGCGGCGTACGGGCGCTTGAGGATATCCGCGCCCTGCTGCTGGCCGGCGCCGACAAGGTCTCGATCAACTCGGCCGCGGTCGCCCGCCCCGAACTGGTCGCGGAAGCCGCCGGCAAGTTCGGCAGCCAGTGCATCGTGGTCGCGATCGACGCCAAGCTGGGCGACAGCGGCCGGTTCGAGATCTTCACTCATGGCGGCCGCAGGCCCACCGGCATCGATGCGGTGGAATGGGCGGTCCGGATGGCGGAATACGGCGCCGGCGAGCTGCTGGTGACCTCCATGGACCGTGACGGCACCCGGGCGGGCTTCGATCTGCCGCTGACCCGGGCCATGGCCGATGCGGTGCCGGTGCCGGTGATCGCGAGCGGCGGTGTCGGCACGCTCGACCATCTGGTCGACGGGGTGCGCGAGGGTCATGCCTCGGCGGTGCTGGCCGCCTCGATCTTCCATTTCGGCCAGCACACCATCGCAGAGGCCAAGCTGCACATGGCGGCAGCCGGCATCCCGGTCCGCCTGCCGGGCCAGTGAGCCCTCCGCGTCACACGCGCGCCTGAACCTCCCGCCTTTGATGAATATCCCATGACGGTGGCGTATCTGGTTGGAACCAGATCGCAACTGTCATAATTTTCCCCCTGTTGTTCCAAGGAACCGCATCCCATGTGCTCCACCCACGACACCGATGCGACTGTGCCGGCCGGAACCGGCGCTGCAGACCGTTTCGACGCGGCGGTGGCACGCATCCATTTCAACGCCGACGGTCTGGTGCCGGCCATCGCCCAGGATGCCGCGACCGGCGAGGTGCTGATGATGGCGTGGATGAACGAAGCGGCGGTGCGCGAGACTCTGGCCACCCGCCGCGGCGTCTACTGGTCCCGGTCCCGCAAGGGGCTGTGGCGCAAGGGCGAAAGCTCGGGCCAGATGCAACATCTGAAGGCGTTCCGCATCGACTGCGACGGCGATACGGTGCTGCTGCTGGTGGACCAGCATGGCGTCGCCTGCCACACCGGCCGGCGCAGCTGTTTTTTCGACGAGGTGAACCCGGAGACCGGCGACATCACCACCATCATGACCCCAGAGATCGACCCGGAGACGCTGTATGGCCGACGGACGGACTGAACCCATCAAGACCAAGAACGACACCGCCGGCCAGACCGACTGGGACGTGCTCGACCGCCTGGTGACGACCATCCGGTCGCGCAAGGGCGCCGACCCGTCCAGTTCGTATGTCGCCAAGCTGCTGGGCAAGGGCCGGTTGAAGATGGCCCAGAAGGTAGGTGAAGAAGCGGTCGAAGTCGCCATCGCCGCGGTCGCCCAGGACAAGGATGCGCTGGTCGACGAAAGTGCCGACCTGCTCTTCCACCTGATGGTGCTCTGGGCCGATGCCGGCCTGGACCCGGCCGAGGTGATGGCAACGCTCGGCCGCCGCGAGGGCCGCTCGGGCATCGAGGAAAAGAAGAACCGCAAGAACTGAAGACGTCAGGGCCGGCATGGGCCGCCAGGGGCGACGGCCAGGGTTGACGAATCGGGGCGGTGCGCCGGAACATGGCGGCCGACCTCAGACCGTCCATCCGGAGCCGTCCTCCCATGGCCTATGATCCGAACAACATCTTCGCCCGCATCCTGCGCGGCGAGCTGCCCTGCAAGACCGTCTATGAAGACGAGCATGTGCTCGCCTTCAGCGACATCCGGCCGCTCGCCGATGTCCATGTGCTGGTGATCCCGAAGGGCGCCTATGTCTCGCTCGACGATTTCACCGCCGGGGCCGGGGCCGAGGTGGTCGGCCACTTCTTCAAGGTGGTGGGCGAGATCGCCCGTATCACCGGCGTCGCCGAAACCGGCTACCGGATCATCTCCAATATCGGCGCCCATGGCCATCAGGAGGTACCGCACCTCCATGTGCATGTGATCGGCGGCCGGCCGCTGGGCCGGATGCTGCCCGACGCACGCGGCTGACGGTGCGACCGGCCTGACGCAACGGCGGATACCCCGGTATCCGCCGTTTTCCGTTGGCAGGGCGGAGAGATGGGGGGCGAGGGGAGATGGGGGACAGATTGAAGAAGGTCCGACGCCGTCTGGCCGCCATGGCACCGGGATGGTGGCTGACATTGGCGGCTCTCGCCGTCACCACCCTGCTCTGGGGACTGGGGCATGCGTCCATCCCCGATGCCGATCCTCTGCCTGCCGGCCCTCTTCCCGACTGGCGGCCACCGAGCCTGCTGCTCTCTGCCTGGTCGATCACCCTGATGGCGGTGCTGCTGCTCTCGACCGCTCGCGCCCGCAGCATAGAGCCGCTGTTCGGCGGTCTGGACCGCGCGGTCCGGCTGCACCGGCAGCTCGGTCCGCTCGCCATCGGTCTGGTGCTGGTGCACGTCGCCCTCTACATCCCGTTCGAACTGCGCCCCGGCGGCTCGGTCGCCGGGCTGCTGATCCCGTTCTGGTCTGCGGGGGCTGCAGGCTTTAACGCCCTGATCCTCTGGGCGGTGATCCTCTGGACCGGGCTCGCCTATAGCGGCCGGCTGCGCTACGAACACTGGCTGTCGCTGCATGGCCTGCTGGGGCCGATCTTCATCGCCACCTCGGCCCATGCCCTGGGCAGCGGGCCGACCATCACCGCCTATGAACCGCTGCGCTTCTGGATGTGGGCGCTGGTGCTGACCGGCGCCGGGGCCTGGGTCTGGCGGGTGCTGCTCTACCGGCGGCTGGCACCGCGCTACCCCCATCGGCTGCGGGCCCTGCGGCAGGTCTCCGACGACACGCTCGATCTGGTGCTGCGCCCCACCGCCCGACGGATGATCTACGAGCCGGGTACCTTCGTGTTCATCGCCCGGCCCGGCCTGGCGGAACTGCACCCGTTCTCGATCTCTTCCTCGCCGGCCGAACGCGATCTCCGGGTCTCGATCCGCATGGCGGGCGATTTCACCCGCGGGCTGGTCACGCTCGCCCCCGACGATCCGATCGACGTCTTCGGTCCCTTCGGCGGCTTCTCTCCCCATCGCTACGGCCGGCACCGGCGGATGATCTGGATCGGCGCCGGCATCGGCATCACGCCCTTTCTCGGCATGCTGCGCTTCGAAACCGTCAACGACGATTTCCGCCGGGTCTGGCTGTGGTATCTGGCCCGCGATGCGGCACACGCCCCCTATGACGCCGAGATCCGCGAGACCGTCCCCAAGGCGGAGTCCTGGATCGACTACGACCTCTGGACCACCGCCGATCGCGGCCGGCTGACCGCCGCCCGGGTGCTGGAAACCGTGCGGCCGCTCGATGACGGCATCGCCGTCATGCTCTGCGGCACGCCCGATTTCGTCCGCGACATGACCCGCCAGTTCCTGGCCGAGGGCTTAGCCCCCGACCGGATCATCGCCGAGGATTTCCGCTTCCGTTGAGCGGCCGGACCGGTCAGCATCCGGGGGTCGGGGCGCGTGCCCTGCCTGCCTGACCCAGCGGCATGGTGACCAGATGCACGATACAGCCTTCATCGCCCTCGACTGGGGCACCAGCAGTTTCCGGCTCTGGCTGATCGGCCATGACGGCCGGGTGCTCGCCGGACGCCGCAGCGCCGAGGGCATGACCACGGCCGCCGCAACCGGTTTCGAGGCGGTGCTTGAAGGCCACCTCGCCGATCTGGGCGTGCCCGCCGCGGTGCCGGCGCTCGCCTGCGGCATGGTCGGTGCCCGCCAGGGCTGGGTGGAGGCCGGCTATATCGACACGCCCGCCCGGCTGGCCGGATTGGCGGCCGGTGCGGTGCGCGTACCCGGCATCGCCCGCGATGTCCGCATCCTGCCCGGCATCGCCCGGCGCGATCCGGCCGCACCCGACGTGATCCGTGGCGAGGAGACCCAGATCCTGGGCGCCCTCTCTGCCCACGGCCTGGATGACGCCACCGTCTGCATGCCCGGCACCCATTCGAAATGGGGCCGGGTCGCGGACGGCCGGCTCAACGCCTTCAGCACCTTCATGACCGGCGAGCTTTTTGCCGCCGTCACCGGCCACACCATCCTCGCCCATGCGGTGGCCGGCGCCCCCGAGGACGAGGATATGGAGGCCTTTCGCCAGGCCGTCGCCACGGCCCTCGCCGCACCGGCGCGGATCGCCAACCTGCTGTTCCAGGTCCGCAGCGGCCAGTTGTTGTTCGGCCGGGGGGCCGCAGCTGCGCGGGAGACGATCTCGGGCAGCCTGATCGGGCTCGAAATCGCCGGCGGCCACACGGCCGATGGCAGCGATCTGGTGCTGATCGCCTCTGGGCACCTCGCCCGGCTCTATGGCGTGGCGCTCGGCGTGGCGGGCCTGCCCCATCGGGTGATCGATGCCGATGCCGCCGTGCTGGGCGGCCTCTCGCTTGCCGCCCGCAGCCTCTGGCCATCGCGTATCTGACGGTCGAAAATCTGACCGGCCCCCACCGACGGAGATCTGCCTGATGGACCGCATTCCCTTTCCGCCGATGGATCGGCCGCTGATCGCCATCCTGCGCGGCATCCAGCCCCACGAAACCGAAGCGGTGGTGACAGAGCTGATCGAGGCCGGGCTGACCGCGATCGAGATCCCGCTGAACTCGCCCGATCCCTTCCGCTCGATCGGGATCGCGGCGCGGCTGGCGCCCGACCATGTGATCGTCGGTGGCGGCACGGTCCTCACCCCGGCCGATGTCGCCCGCCTGCACGCGGCCGGCGGCCGGCTGCTGGTCACCCCCAACAGCGACCCGGTGGTGATCCGCACCGCCCATGGTCTCGGCATGGTCTCGATGCCGGGCGTGTTCACCGCCACCGAGGCGCTCGCTGCCGCGGCCGCCGGCGCCACCGGCCTCAAATTCTTCCCGGCCAGCGTGCTCGGCCCTCAGGGCATCAACGCCATCCGCGCGATCCTGCCGCCGGAACTGGTGATCGCCGCGGTGGGTGGCGTCTCCGACCGCAATTTCGCCGATTACATGTCGGCCGGCATCACCGCCTTCGGCCTTGGCACCAGCCTCTACAGGCCGGGCATGACGGCGGCGGATGTCCGCGCCCGTGCCGATGCCACCATCGCCGCCTACGACGCCTGCCGCGGCGGTTGATCACAGCGGCAGATCCCGCCAGCCGGGGAAATGGTCCAGCGACCAGGTGGTGGTCGTGAACCAGCCGAAGGGGGTTGCCGGGTCGGGCAGGGGGTCTTCCAGCTCCAGGGTCTCGATCTCGCGCCCGCCTTCAAGATCGGCGGGCTTCCAGCCGGCCACCAGCGGCAATGGCCCGCGATCGGCGCTCCGGGTGCCGATCACCAGCCCCACGGCCGGGCTGCGATCGGTCACCGCCCAGCGTGCCGCCGCGGCCCCGATCAGGGTCAGGCGCAGGTCGTCGTCCACCCGGTCGCGAAACCCTGAGCCCTGCAGCCAGACATCCACCCAGAGATAATACGTCCAGTCGAAACTCAGCCCGCGCTCGGCCGCAAAGGCCATGAAGGGGCGGAAGATACTCATGCCGTCCGACGGTTGGCCATCCTCGCCGTCCAGCCTCAACAGTCCCGGGCAGATGTCGAACAGGGTGTGCCAGTAGATCCTGAGGCTGGTATCCACCCTGACCCAGGCCCGCGAGCCGACGCCCAGTTCGTCATGCCGCGCCGGCACGGTCAGATGGTCGAGCAGGTCGCTGTCGATCCGCCGCTCAGACATGGGCCGGCTCCCGCCCCATCACCGCACGCAGCGTATCGATATCGGCGATGATCCGATCCTCGTCCAGGTCGTCGTCGCGCTCATAGGTGATGGTGGCTTCGGGGTCGGTCACCAGCGCACGGCAAAGGGCCAGGGCCGCGCGGGTATCGGCCGCCAGCGCCCGGTCATGGGTGTCGAGCACGATCGGCGGCTGGCCGACCGAGTGGTCATAGCCGGCGACATGAAACTGCCGGGCACTGCGGATCACCTCTGTCCAGGCCTCGAACGGCAGGCCGCAATTATGGGTCGCACAGACCGCGTTCGAGACGTCGAACAGCACCGTGCAGCCGGTCCGTGCGGTCAGGCGCCGGAAGAAATCCGGCGCATCCCGCCCGCCATCCATGATCGAGGGATAGTTTTCAAAAGCGATGGTGCAGCCCAGCCGGTCCTGCCAGCGCGCCACCCGGTCCGCCACCCGCTCGAACGCGCCCGGATAGTCGATCTCGGCCAGATGCAGCAGATGCCGGCCCCGATGGGTGAAGCGGGCGATGTGGTCCGACACATAGATCGGCCGGGTTTCGCGGATGATCGCCGTCAGCCGCATGGCCAGCTCGTCCAGCTCCGCCTCGGGCCGTTCCATGAATTTCGAGAACATGATGTGCAGCCCCACCGGGGCATCGAAGGCGGCCGCGATCTGCGCCGGCGGCACCGCCAGGAAATTGTCGACCAGCAGCTCGACATAGTCGATCCGCCCGGCCGCAATCAGCCGCCGCACCATCGGTGCGGTTGCCCCCAGGGTGAAGTTGAAGCCGATCCGCAAGGCGGCACCTCCATCGTCAGGGACGGGGAGCGGCATCCGGCCGCTCCCCGCCCGGTCATGTCCGATCAGCCGGCAACGGCACAGATGGTGGCGCAGCGGGCACCGGCGCGACCGGTAACCTGCAGGGTCTTGCGGGCGTTGATCTTGATCGACATCGGATTGTCTCCTTCTTGGCAATAATAATTGGATCCGGATGATGTATTCATCCGGGACTTTCATCTGCATCAGACGCTGAATCGTCTTTTGATGCTTCCTGGACTCTATGTTCATCCTGCTTTTGAGTCGACTCGTATTTTCGTCATGCGGTGAGTCTTCAAAATTAATTCAATCCTGGGGCGCGGCATGCCGTGGGTCGGTCAGAAACTGCGCATCGGTCAGGGTCTTCAGGAAGGCGACGATGTCGGCGCGGTCGCGTGCGTCCAGATCGATGCGGACGATCAGATCGCTCTTCCACGGATTGCGCCGGCCGTCGCCCCGGTCGGGGCCGCCGGTGATCTGCCGGCCGCCGGCGGCATAGATCTCCAGCACCTCTTCCAGCGTGCCGACGCTGCCGTCATGCATATAGGGGGCGGTGACCGCGACATTGCGCAGCGATGGCGCCCGAAAGGCGCCCATATCCCCGGCGCGGCCGGTCATCTCGATCAGCCCGCGATCCGTGGCCGGATAGGCGCCGGCCCCGTCCAGGTCATAGAGTCCGGTGTTGTGGAAGGCGCGGTCGACCACGCGGCTGCGCGCGTGCACCACCTGATCGTTGAAGTTGAAGCTGCCATGGCAGTGATGGCATTCGGCCTTTTCGCCGAAGAACAGGTCATGGCCGCGCCGCTCGGCCTCGGTGAAGCGCTCCTCGCCCGCCAGCCAGCGGTCATAGCGCGACGAGAACGAGACCAGGCTGCGTTCGTAGGCGGCGATCGCGCGGATGATCGATGTCAGGCTCACCGGTGCCGCGACCTCCGGAAAAGCGGTCCGGAAGGCGGCGACCATCTCAGGGTCGGACCGGAAGCGGTTCAGCACCGTCTCGCGATTGGCATCGGTCAGGCCCATCTCGACCGGGTCGGTGCCGAACAGCGGTACGGCCATCTGCGCCTCCAGCGTGACCAGGGCCGGGTTGGCCCAGGTCAGGCTGGCATTCCAGGCGACATTGGCCAGCCCCTGGGCATTGCGCCGCACGACATCACCGGCAGACCCCACCGGATGGGCACGGCCATCGGCGAAGCCCAGCGCCTGGAGATGACAGCCCGAACAGGCGAGCCGGCCATTGCCCGACAGTCTGGGGTCGTGGAACAGCCGCCGGCCAAGCTCCACCTTGGCCGGGGTCATGGGGTTGTCGGCCGGCACACGCGGCGGCGGGACATGGGACGGCAGATCCCAGACCCAGCCCTCCGCCCGGGCGCCGCCGGCCACCGCCAGCGAAAGCGCGGCCAGGGCCAGCAGCCGCCGGATCATTTCTCCGCCACCCGAAAGGCGGCGGCGGCGCTCCCGGCCAGCCCCAGCCGTTCAAAAAGCGCCGGGCAGTCGGCATCGTCGGGGGCGCTCATGCAGCCCACCGCGCCCCCCTGGTCGCGGGTCAGATCGGTGGCGGCGAACAGCACGGCCAGATCCAGCACCACGCGCGCACGGGCGGGATCGAAGGGCCTTGTCGTTACCGCCGATCGGTTGGGCCGGTCGCAGCGGACGATCTCACCCGTGACCGGGTTGCCGGTGCAGCCGGTGGCGCCCAGATGCAGGAACCAGGTGGTGGCGCGGCCGCCATCCGGCCGCGCCACCCCGCCCTCGGGCAGAAGTTCCAGCTTCACGTATTTGCGCCCGGCCTGCCATCCCCAGCCCATGGCCGCCAGATCAAGCGGCGGCGGCGCCAGGTCGGTGGCGGTATGGTTCAGCCCCGGCGGCACGCCCAGGGTGAAGGCCAGCTGCCAGGGGCCGGCCCCGGCCCCGTCGTCCACCCGGCCGGTCACGACGGTATTGGTCTCGGGCGTGCCCTCGCGGCACGCGCCGGTGGCGTCTTCGGCATCGATCAGGGCAACGCCGTCATGCTGCCAGAGCGTTTCGTCCAGCATGACCGGCCAGGCTTTGCCGGCCGCATCGATCAGGGCCAGGTCGTGGAGATAAAAGCGGGCATCGCGCAGGCCGGCTGCAACCGCAGGCCTGCCCAGCGCTGCGGCAGGGGGGGCGCAGCCGACCGGCGCCGCCCCGGCGACGATGCCGAAGCCGATGGTGACGCTCCGCTCCGCCGCCAGGACAGGCCCGGCGGCGAGCAGAAGCAGAAGGATGGCAAGGCGGGTAAGGCGGCAGGTCATCATGAGCCCCCGCCTCAGAACCGTGCGGTCAGGCGCAGATTGATGCTGCGGCCTTCCTCGTAGGCATAGGTTTCGGCCAGCGACTGGCGGTAGGTGACATAGGCCTCGTCGAAGAGGTTGGTCACCGCCACATCCACGCGGTACCAGTCGCGATCGAAGGCCACGCCCAGGTCGTGCACGGCATAGCCGCTGCGCCGCCGGAGCGGGGTCGAGTCGTAATCCTGGGCCGCCGCATAGATGCCGGCATACCAGAGCCGCCAGTCCTGGTTCACGGCATAGCCGATCCCGGCCGCGACCTTGTCCGGCGGCGCGTAGAGCTGGGCGCCGGTATCGGCATCCTTGGCACGCAGCTTCGAATAGGCGAGGGAGACATCCACCGGCCCGGCCTGATAGCTGGCCTCGGCCTCGATGCCGCGGCGCCTGGCTTCGGCGACGTTGCGGCGCTGGAAGATCAACCCGGTGCCCGAGAAGGGCGGGGTGCGGGTGAAGGTGCCGACCACCTGGCTGTCGATCAGATCGTCGACCCGCTCGTGAAACACGGTCGCCTTGAAGCGCAGCGCATCGCCAGGCCAGGCGAGATCGTCGAAGGCGAGCGTGAAACCGGCCTCGGTGGTATGGGCAGTCTCGGGCTGAAGTTGGGGATTGGGGATGAAATTGAACAGCGCCCGGGTGGCCGTCAGGTTCGGATACATCTCGGCCAGGGTCGGGGCGCGGAAGGCCTCGCCATAGCCGACGAACAGGCCCAGCGCCGGCGTCGCCTGCCAGTGCAGCGCCAGCTTGGGCGACAGCCGGTCGTGGGACGAGGATGCCTGGCCTTCCGGGTCGATTTCATAGCGGTCGTGCCGCAGGGCCCCGATCAGGGTCCAGTCCTCGAAGATCGTCAGCTCGTCCTGGATGAAGACGCCGGTGGCGGTCAGATCGCCGTCCGGCAGCACCACATTCGCCGAACCCGCCGTCCGGTTGGTGCTGGTGTCGACATAATGGTCCACACCATAGGTCAGCTTATGCGCCAGCGCCGCCCCGGTCTCGAACCGGCTGGTGTTCTGAAGCGACAGGCCGCGGGTCTCGGTTTCGGTCGAGGTGGCGTCGAAGGGCGGGGTTTCGCGGCTCGTCGTGTCGAAGCGCAGTTTCGTGTAATAGAGCTGCAGGCTGCCGTCCAGCCAGCTGCGATCCGGGTCGGCGAAGGACCAGCGGCCGGAATACTGATCCTGGCGACGCTCCAGCAGCTGCGCATAGGGGAAAAGGGCGCTGCCGCCGGGATTGTTCGGCCCGGTCAGATCGTCGTCGAAACGCTGATACGAGATGTCGATCCGATGGTCGGGGCCAAGATCGACCCCGCCCTTGAACAGGCCCGAGAGCAGATCGCCTTCGTTCTCCAGCTTCTCGCCGGTGCCGGTGCGGATGTTGTCGGTGCTGCGATAGGTCAGCGCGGCCAGCAGGTCGCCATCCGCCGTGCGGGTGGTGCCGGCCACATGGCTCGAAAATGCGTGATTGCCGCTCCGCCAGCCCAGGCTCGCCCGGCCGCCGGTGGTTTCCCCCGGTGCCAGCAGATCCTCGGGCTCCAGGGTGCGGATCGCCATCACGCCGCCCAGCCCGCCGCTGCCATAGCTCGCGGAAACCGGGCCGCGCACCACGTCGATGGCGCCGATCATGTCGGGATCGATCAGCAGCGGCGAGAACACGCCGCCCTCGTTGTTCCGCCGCACCCCGTCGACCGACAGAATGATCCGTGGGCCGATGAAGCCGCGGATCGACGGGTTCTGCGCGGCAGGGCGCGGGCCGCCGCCCATGTCGACATTGGGCAGGCGGCGCAGGATGGTGAGGTCAGCCGCCTGGGCATCATCCAGCGCCGCACGATCGACCTGAGAGACGGAAGCCGGCAGATCGAAGGCCGAGGCTTCGGTGCGGGTGGCGGTGACGGTGATCGCCTCAAGCCGGCTGACCGGAGCGGCGGTCTCTTCGGCACGGGCAGGAGCGGGCTGGACGGCCAGGCCGAGCAGAAGGGTGGCGGCGGTGGTGCCGGCAAGCGGCAGTCGGCCGCGCATCGAACATGCGGCAGGTCGGGTCATGGGGTGCGGATCCGAAGGGCAGCGGGCGTGCGGCAGCCCGGGCGCGGATCTGTGCGCAGCCCATGGGCCTGCCGGACCGGACGCCCCGTCCAGCCGCCGGACAAGCGGCCGACAGGGGCGGCTCTTGGAGGTCGGATCAGGCCCCGATCGGGGGTGCCCTGGCCTTGAGTGTGGCCAGATACCAGCCGGCCGCGATCAGCCCGCCGGGCAGGCGCGTGGCATCGTGAAGCCGCACCAGCCGTGGTGCCGGCGCCAGGATCGGCAGCGGCGGCGTGGAACTGCCCTGCACCAGCAGGCAGAGCGGGCAGTCATCGGCCGATGGCAGCGCCTGATCGGGCCGGCCATCGGCATCGCTATCCGCGGCCTGGTCGTCCCCGGCCTGATCGGCCAGAACCAGCCGCACGCCTTCGGCGGTGCAGATCGGCGTCAGCAGCCCGAAGGCCATGGCCGGGGCATAGATCGACCAGATCATCATCTGGAACAGGAAGGCGAGCGCGCCCGCGAGCAGCCCCGCCCGGCGCAGCCGCTCCCGAAGCCGACCGCGCGGCCCCGTGCTCCGATGAGGATATGAAACCCGGCGATGCTGCATCCGATGACGCTACACCGGCTCGCGTCCTGCGCACAGGGCTTTTGCATCATGCGACCCATCGTCGCAGATGGCACCCCTCAGGTGGGCAGGCCCAGGCGGATGCGCATGGCGGTTTCGGAAACCTCCAGCCGGGTCGCCAGATCACGGATCTCCGTCACGCCCTCGCTGTTGAGCGCCCGGATCAACGGCCAGGGCATCAGCAGCTGTGCCGCGAAACGGTTGGCCTCGGTTTCGATCGCCCCTGAGAGATGGCTGCGATAGAAGGCATCGTCCTGAACACCTCCTGTCGCGACGTCCCGATGCAGCAGGAAATGCGCGATTTCATGGGCAATGGTGAAACGGCGTCGGACTTTGACATGCCGCGCATTGACCACGATCGCCCAGCCAGAGGGGCCGCCCCGTTCGGCATCCCGCACCAGCTTGCCCGAAAGCGACTCCGGCAATGGCTCGGTCCAGACCCGCAGCCCAAGATCCCGTGCCAGCGCAACGATCTTGACCGGTGCCGACTGCTGATGGCGGGACACGACGTCAGGCACCGCCACGTCCGCAGTGACCGGCGCATCCAAGGCGGCAGGCCACTCCCGCACGGCATCTTCAATCATCCGACGTGGTCTCCTGAGGTCCGGGCGCGCCCGGTCTCTGTTCTTCTGCGGCAACGACATTGGCCGAGGCAACTCCCGCGATTCCGCGGTCGATCAGAGCTGCCATGCGCGCCTGGAATTCGGGACCGTCAAGATAGGCCCTGACGGCGCTGCCCAGGGCCTTCTCGGCAACCATCTCCGCCTGGCGTGCCGCCTTACGAGTAATATAGGTGGCACCGAACAGCGCCACCACCGCTATCAGAAGCGCCACCGCCCCAAGCACGATGGTCGCCGCGGTCATGACGATGGTGGCGGTCTCCACCGAACTGAACTGGGGTGCACTGCGCAGAACGGCACCGGCAGCCGCCTCGATCGAGTCCAAGCTCGCCTCCCCTCAGGATCTACGAGGGGCAGTCTCCGTAAACGGATCGCGAACATCAAGTTCATTTGATGATATTCAACTATAAGATTTAAATTTTTATTTATCAAATAATTGTAGGGATGTCAAGCCACTGGCGGCGTACTCCGCACCGCCCCCGGCGACTGCCCCGTCACCCGCTTGAACGCCCGGCTGAACGCCGCCTGCGAGGCATAGCCCAGCCGGTCGGCGACCGTATCGATCGGCAGCCGGTCGCGGCCGATCCAGCGGATGGCAAGGCGCATGCGCAGGCCGGCCAGATAGCGCAGCGGCGTGGTGCCGGTGGCGGCCAGGAAACGTTCGGCGAACACCGAGCGCGAGGCGCCGGCAAGACCGGCCAGCTCCGCCACCGTCCAGTCGCGACCGGGATCGCGATGCAGGGCCGTCAGCGCCCGGCCCAGCCGCGGATCGCGCAGCGCCTGCACCCAGCCCGAGGCCTCGCCACAGCCGTTCTCCACCCAGCCGCGCAGGATCGAGGCCGCGACCACATCGGCCAGCCGCGCCAGGATGGCGGCAAAGCCGGCCCGTTCGGCGCAGGCCTCGCGCTCCATCGCCTCCAGCATCGCCAGGATTTCGGGCGTGCGGTCGATCAGGGTGGCGACCAACATCACCTCGGGCATCAGCGCCACCAGCGGCTGCATACCGCCCAGATCGAAGCTCATGCAGCCGCTGAACACCACCGCCCCGGCGGTGGGGCAGCACTCCGCGTCGCAGGCGCGCACCGCCTCCACCTGCGCACAGAGCGTCCGGGCGGCGAAATCGTCGAGATCCTGTCCAGGCTGGCCGGGATCGGAGAGCAGGGCATGGATGCCGCCGCGGGGCAGCAGGGCCGCATCGCCGGGCCCCAGCCGCAGCAGCTCGCCCGAGGGGCTTTGCAGGAAGACCTCGCCGCGGGCGACGAAATGGAACTGCGCCCGCCCCTCTTCGCTGCGGCCATCATCAGAGAGGTTTTTCTCCGGCGGCCCGAACCGCACCCCGCGCGGGCGGGCGATCTGGATCCGCCGATAGCGGATGCCGTCGAGCCGCATGCCCATCAGCAGCTCGCTTATCGGGTCGGACAGAAGGTCGGCCATGGTTCCGGACTTTCGATCAAATCTTCCGGAGGAGATGGCATGGATCGTCCGGAGAGTCCAGCCTACCTTCCGATCTCCCTTCCCAACCTCTCCCCGTCGACGAGGATCAGATGATGAACGAGGCTGCAGCGACGGCCGACCGGGCCGGCAGCGCTGCCCCCGCCTGGGGGGCCGTGTTCTCCATGGCGCTCGGCGTCTTCGGACTGGTGACCGCCGAATTCCTGCCCGCCAGCCTGCTGACGCCCATGGCCGCCGAACTGGGCGTGACCGAGGGCCTGGCCGGGCAGGCGGTCACCGCCACCGCCGCCATCGGCCTCATCGCCAGCCTGCTGGTTCCGGCCGCGACCCGCGGGCTGGACCGGCGGGTGGTGCTGCTCGCCTTCTCAGCCCTGCTCGTCGCCTCCAACCTGCTTGCGGCGATGGCCTCGACCCTGCCCGTGCTGATCGCGGCCCGTCTGGTGCTGGGCGTGGCACTCGGCGGGTTCTGGGCCATGTCGACCGCGACCGTGATGCGGCTGGTACCGGAAGCCGCGATCCCGAAGGCGCTGTCGATGGTCTTCGGCGGCGTTTCTGCCGCCACCGTCGCCGCGGCCCCGCTCGGCAGTTTCCTGGGCGATCAGCTGGGCTGGCGGGCGGTCTTCCTGATGGCCGCCGCCCTCGGCCTCGCCGCCTTTCTGGTCCAGTACGCCACCCTGCCGCGCATGGCCGCCTCGGCGACCACCCGGCTCGGCACCCTGATGCTGGTGCTGCGCCGGCCCCGGGTCGGGGCCGGGATGATCGCGGTGCTGATGGTCTTCACCGGCCATTTCGCCGTCTTCACCTATATCCGGCCCTTCCTGGAGACGGTCACCGGCGTGGGCATCGAAGGCGTGTCGGCCATCCTGCTCGGCTTCGGCCTCGCCAACTTCCTCGGCACCGGCCTCGCGGGGCCGGCCATCGCCCGCAACCTGAAGGCGGTGCTGGTGGCGATGCCGGTGCTGATGATCGTGTTGGGCCTGGGGCTGGTGCTGGCCGGCGGCACCGTCTTCGGCGATGCGGTGATGCTGGCCCTCTGGGGCATGGCCTTCGGCGCGGTGCCGGTTGCCTGGTCCACCTGGCTGACCCGGGCAGCCCCCGACGAGGCCGAAAGCGGCGGCGGGCTGATCGTGGCCGCCATCCAGCTCGCCATCGCCACCGGTGCCGCCGCGGGCGGGGTGATCTTCGACCTGAACGGCGCACCGGGGGTCTTCCTGGCGGCGACCCTGGTTCTGGCCGCCGCCGCCCTGCTGATCCTGACCCGGGTCAGGATCGGTCCGCGGGCCGGGGTCAGTCCGCAGGCAGGGATCTGAGCACGCTGCCTTCGGTCTGCACCGCCTGCGCACCGAAGGCACTGCCCCGCGCCAGCGCCTGGCCCATGTCCAGCCCACGCAGCCAGGCATCGGTCAGCCCGCCGGCAAAGGCGTCGCCGGCGCCGGTGGTGTCGATCACGTGGTCGACCATCCGGGCCGGGCAGCGGATCCGCCGGCCATCGGCGGCAAAGGCTTCCGAGCCCTCGGCACCGTGGGTGACCACCACCCAGTCCAGCCGGTCGCCGGCAAGCCGCCTGGCTGCGGCGAGCGGATCCGCCGCCGCAGCCGGCGCCAGATCGTCGATCGAGGCCACGAAAACCTGTGCCGGCCAGCTGCCGGCGGGCAGGGCCGGCTCGTGTTCCGCCGGCGGAATCTGGGCGATCGCCGGCAGGCCACGGGCGGCAGCAGCCACCAGCAACTGCCCGGCAGCCGGATTGCGGCTGTTCAGGAACAGGGCATCCACGCCGTCGAGCACGCTTTCGGGCGGTACCCAGGCCAGATGGTGGCCGATCTTCAGGATGGTGCGCTCGCCTTCGGGATCGAGCAGAAGCATGGTTTCGGGCGAGCGGTCGAGATTGCGGTCGAGCTTCGACACATCCAGCCCGCAGGCGGTGACATCCGCCACCAGCCGGTCGCCCAGCGCATCATGGGCGACGCGGGTGATCAGCTGGGCGTGATGGCCGGCAAGGGCCAGGGCGGCGCCGACATTGGCGCCCGACCCGCCGATGCGCGGCCCTTCATCCACCCCGCGCGGCCGCCCGCCCGAAACGATGGGCCGGTCCAGACGGATCACCCGATCGGCATTCAGGCTGCCGACGACGGCGATACGGGCAGGGAAGGGGGCAACCATGGGCAGGACATCCTCCTGAGGTCGGGTCAATCGGGTGACCGGTCTTCGGTCTGATCAGTCTGACCACCGGAACGCGTCGCGTCGAGGATCGCGAGCAGCCGGTCGAGGGTCGGCCCGTCGAGGGTTGCGATCCGCTGCGCCACCAGATTGGCGAGGCGGGTGGCCCGGGGGTCGAGACCGCCGGTCTCCACCGTCACCTTCGGGTCGGAAAGCCCGGCCAGCCGCTCCAGTTCCTCGGCCTCGTCCCAGATGATGTTGAAATAGGTGCAGATCTGGATCAGCAGCGACCGGGTCGGCACGCCGCGCCGCCCGTGTTCCAGGGCCGAGAGATAGGCGTTGGAGATCTGCAGGTCACGGGCCATCTGCTTCTGGCTGATCCCGCGCGCGGCCCGAAGCTGGCGCAGGCGCTCCCCGAAAGGCGTCACCGTTCGCGCTTGAGCAGGATATAGGCGGCGCCGAAACCGCCATGTATCTGCCGGGCCTGGGTGAAGGCCAGCACCTTCGACCGGGTTTCGGGCTCGTTCAGCCAGCGCGGCAGTTCGCTGCGGATCACGCCGGCCGGATTGGTCGCCCAGGGCTCGCGTGGCGGCTCGGGGGTCTCGGGGCCGGCCATGCCGCGCCGGCGCACCACCGGCTGCGGTCTGGGTCCTCCCTTGCCGGTGATCACCAGCACGCAGCGCAGGCCGCGGGCGTGGGAGCGGGCAATGAAATCCACCAGCATGCCGCGGGCCACCTCGCGACCATGGCCGTGAAGATCCAGCATCGCCTCCACCGGCATCGCGCCGCGGCGCAGCCGGGCCTGGCTGCGACGGTCCAGCCCGTCGAAGGCCTTGCCGGTCAACGCCTGAAGCGGCTCGGGCGCCGCCGGCCGCCGGCCCGGGGATGCCGGGGCGGGGCCGGCCGCGGCACCCCCGCCCGCCGGCAGTTCGGGCACGGGCGGCGGCGGTGGTGGCGGGAGCGGCACCACCGGTGCATGGCCCGAGAGCGGCTTCACATCGCTCATGGCCGATCCGAACAGCTCCAGCTCCCGCCGGCTGATGCCGCGGGCGGAGCGTGGCACCGGCTTCGCCTGGGGGGCAGGTGGCGGTACGGCGGCCGTGCGCCGGCGGGTGGCCGGCGCCACGCCCTGTTCGTCCCCCGCCGCCGCGGTCGCATGGACCGAGGGCAGGTCGGGACCGCGCAGCGACGAGCGTTCGGCGACGTCTTCCGAGCGCATCGCCCGTTCGAACAACCGCGCCTCGGCCTCGGGATCGGGCCGAAGCGCGTCCTGGTCGCCGGTTCGGGGAGGACGTGCGGGCATGGGCAGGGTCAGACCTCGTCGACGATCACCACATGCAGCCGCCGCGGGCCGTGGGCACCAAGCTCGATCTGCTGCTCGATGTCGCCGGTGCGGCTGGGGCCGGTGATCAGGTTGAAGGTGCGGGGCGGGGTGCCCCGTTCGATGCGCAGCCTGGCCCAGACATCCTCGTAGGCACGCTCTACCCTGGAGGCGGGCAGCACCACGATATGGGTCTCGGGCAGGAAGTTCAGCGTGGTCGGATGCTCGGGCCCCGATGCCAGCGCCAGCGTGCCGGTTTCGGCGATGCCGGCGAAAGCCGCGGTCACCGACACCTCGTCGGCCGCCTCGGCCGGGCCGGCACGCAGGGTCAGCATTGGTGCCGACCCCGCCCAGTCGATGCGATCGAGCAGCGGATCCGGCGCACGGCCGGCAGCCATCGGCAGGTTGCAGGCCGCCATGTAGTCGACCACCGCCGCCGGCACCTCGTCCAGACGGGCGACCCGGGTCACCGTGCCCGCTACCTTCTGCAGCTGGTCGATGAACAGCGACACGCGTCCGGCCGGGTCCAGATCGGCCCGGGCCGGGATGGTGTTGGGGCGGTGAGCCTCGATGCGCGCGGCAACGCGCGCCCGTGCCTCGGCCTCGTTCGCCGGATCGCGGCGGATGCCGGCGCGCACCGCGCCCAGAATGCGGGCGCGGGCATCGTCGCCATGGGACATGGTCATCGGCCCTGCTCCTTCGCAGACCCGCGATGGCGGCGGGCGGTGGCGGCCCCCGGCGCCTCGGTCGGGCGGCCATCGGCCTTCCAGGCGGCCACGAAGCTGCGGCCTTCAGGCGCCGGCATGTCGCGGACACGGGTCCAGCCACCCGCCAGCGGCAGCCGCTTCAGCCGACCCTGAGACCGGCCCATCCGCCCGAGCAGGGCGGCCGCGGTGCGCGCGACGAGGCGATAGGCCCGGGGCCGCTTCGCGAACCAGGCCCAGACCCCAAGCCCCCAGCGCTGCGAGGCGGGGCTGAGATGGCGTTCGAATTCCCGGGTGCGCCAGGCACGCATCATCCGCGGCAGCGGGATCCGCACCGGGCAGACCTGTTCGCAGCGCCCGCAGAAGGTTGAGGCATTGGGCAGGTGGCCGGCCTCTTCCACGCCGATCAGCGCCGGGGTCAGCACGGCCCCCATCGGCCCCGGATAGACCCAGCCATAGGCATGGCCGCCGACGGTGCCATAGACCGGGCAGTGGTTCATGCAGGCGCCGCAGCGGATGCAGCGCAGCATGTCCTGAAACTCGGTGCCGACCATGCCCGAGCGGCCGTTGTCCAGCAGCACCACATGGAACTCCTCGGGCCCGTCCAGATCGCCCTCGCGCTTCGGGCCGGTGACCAGCGTGGTGTAGGACGAAAACTCCTGCCCCGTGGCCGACCGCGCCAGCACCCTCAGCATGGTCGAGGCATCTTCCAGCGTCGGCACCAGTTTCTCGATGCCGGCCAGCACGATATGGCGCTTCGGCAGCGACAGGGTCAGGTCGGCATTGCCCTCGTTGGTCACCAGGATGATCGATCCGGTCTCGGCGACCAGAAAATTGGCGCCGGTGATGCCGACATCGGCGTCCAGATATTTCTGGCGCAGCACCTCGCGCGCCTCGCGGACCATGTCGGTCGGCTCGGTCAGACGCTCGGTTTTGCCATAGCGGCCGTGATGGCGCAGGAACAGCTCCGCCACCTGTTCCTTGGTCTTGTGGATCGCCGGCGCGATGATGTGGCTCGGCGGCTCCTTGGCCAGCTGGATGATGTATTCGCCGAGATCCGTTTCGATCGGCTCGATCCCGGCCTTCTCCAGCGCGTCGTTGAGCGCGATCTCTTCCGTCACCATCGACTTGGACTTGGTGATGGTGCGGGCATTGCCGGCGCGCGCCAGGTCCAGGATGATCCGCCGGGCATCGGCCGCGGTTTCGGCCCAATGGACCTTGCCGCCGCGGGCCTCCACCGCCTCGGCGAAACGTTCCAGATAGATGTCGAGATGGCCGAGCACGTGGTTCTTGATGTCGCGCGCCTGGTCGCGCAGCGTCTCGAACTCGGGCAGAGCCGCCGCGGCGGCGGCCCGC